>NZ_JBIAVU010000022.1:0-144117 GCF_042894695.1 Streptomyces sp. NPDC001513 | reverse complement strand
GTGCAACCTCCTCCAGGCCGGATAGCCAGCAGACCTGGCCTCCGGGACGACGGCACGTCCACCCCGTGGAGATCGATTACGGGACAGCCCTTAGGCACCGCACTTGGCAAGCAGGAGCCTTCCCCGGATTCTGCTATCGGAGGGCCGGATCCTGCCGGACCGGCTGTAGCCAGTCAGGCTCGTCCGTCTGAGCTGATCGCAAACGGCACTTTGGTGCCGACGCGTCTGAACGACTCGCCGTCCGTCGGGAACTCCGCATCGAGCTGCGCCACGCGCTGCGTGTGCTTGGTGTGCGCACTCATCTGCTGGCGACGCCTCAAGAAGCACTGACCATGGTCATGTTACGAGCTGTCTCCAGGGCTGAAATCGATCCGCCCGAGAAGCTTTTCGATCAGCCGGTCGTCCTGGCCGCGATACTCGACCACCACGGTGCGCAGCATCCCATCCTCTCGAAGTGAGGCCCACACTTGAGCCTTTCTACCACCTCGCATTTCATATTCGACAAGAGCGCCATCCCGTCCTCCCACTTTGGACCTCACTCGAGGCTCCCTTCGCACGATTTCCCTTTGAAATTCTCGGGCCATCCTTGCGAGGACAACCGTGGAAGTATCCTCACCCCTCTCAATCGGAAGAGGCAGTGGCACTACCTGAATTTTGAGCTGCTGTCCGCCGTTCGGAGATACGATTTCGACGCGCCCCGCATTATTTGTGGCAAGCCTCCAGTCCGATGGCAGGCACAGAGTGTACGCCCCGACTGGATCGTAGTGGCTGGCCAGATTTCCCAATTCTGCTCGACTGACCGCCTCATCAGAAGCCAATCGTCGGGCGTTGACGTAGACGTCGACCCGATACTCTCCCCCTGGAGGACACTGCATTTCAACGGGCTTCCAGATGAAGGTACCTTCCGAGGAGCCCAGGAACGGTTCGAAAGTGGCAAGGTCTCGACGTTCACGCCAGTCGCTGTGCCGATCCTTGCGAAAGTAGAAGATTCTTGAAACCAAGGCATTCTTGGGGATGCTTTGATACTTCATCTTTACCTGGATTAGCGAACCGCGCACTCCGAGATCAACGTGCGATACGGCCGCATCCTCGGCGGGCGTTCGAGCATGAACCATTGAGCCTCCTTCCGATGCAACGAGGACGCCCTGCAAGTGATTCACCAAATTTCGACGCTTACGCCCGAGAGTTTCCAGAACCGTCCTCACAGACGAATAGAGTTCCATGCGCTCCGGACGGGAGCGCTTCTCAAAGAGTGCGGTCGCACGCCGGAGCTCCTTCTCGGCCCGCTCCGCCTCCCCCTGTCCGGCGAGTGCAAGAGCGACGTTCACCTGAGGCAGGGGCAGATTCCCATTGAGCGAGATCGCCTGCCGCGACAAAGCTTCGGCCTTTCCATAGTCCTGCAGGTGGAAATAGTTTGCTCCTTGATTGAGAAGATTAACGAAGCTCTTGTCTCCGAATTCCATCGCCCGATTCAGGTCCGCAACATTAGCCTCACGGACCTTCCGGCTCATGACATTGGTTACGTATCGCGAACCGGGGGATTCAAGCAAGGCGCGTGCGCCAGCACGCCTCTGGTACGCTGCGGCGTACTCGCCGTCGCTCCGGATCGCGGAGGTGTAAGCGTCGACCGCTCTTTGGTAGTCACCCGCGGCAAGAAAACGGTCTCCGCTCACCACATTCTTCATTGCCGCCTCAGAAGCGTGCGTGACGGGTCTCGTCAGGACGATCACGAAACCGACGAGAGTAACGAGTGCAATAGCTGCCGCTGGCCAGCAAAAGAGGGGTCGGGCGCGAGGGGTGATGGTCGCCGATAGCCCCAAGAGGGCAAGTGCGATGGCCAGCAATGTGATCCCGCCAATATAGGCGGTCGACTTATTGCCCCAATCTGCAGCCAATTGACGACTCGCTTGTTGTCGAAGTCCGGCGAGAGTGGATTTTACGGAGGCGTCAGCCCAAGCAGACACGGAAGTCTTCGGGCCCGTCTCTTTCTGCCGCGCCGGAGACAGGTCCTTCAGCCGGGTGTATGCCTCTTCCCAGTGGGCAACATTATCGACCTCTCCTGGCATGGCCAGCAGGCCTGCCCGAGCCTCGGCGATCTCTTTCCTCTGCTTGACTGCCGTCACTGCGATGAAGCCACCGAGATAATGGTAATACTCAGCCAAGGCCTCACTTTGCTGGGACATCGTCAAGGTGGCATTCTTCTGCGCCTCGCGCGCAGACTCATCCTCACGCGTGCCTGCATGGCTTGCCGCGTATCCGAGAACACTGCCAAACAATGCAATGAGTGCGACGCCAAGAGCCAGCCATTTCTTGAAGCGCGTATCAACAGGTTCGACATCCAGTTCACTCAAATCCTGGTCGCGATGGCTCGGCATATCAGTTCCCCCATTGCGTGAAAACCAACAATGGAATCACCATGACACCGACAGCAGCGCCGATGCACGCTACCCACGGCCTCAAGCGCACGGGACTGACCCGAGCCACCGTCAGCAGCACGACGAGTCCGATCGTCGCAACGACGCTCAGTGCGTAGCGCTCGCTTCTGGCCCGATGCCGGTCAGCCGATGATGCTGTCAGCGCTGGCTGGCCACGCGGGACAGTCAAATATTCGGTGGCCTGCAGGATCAACTCTCGGCGGAGATTCTCGTCATATTCGGCTCCCTTTCCAATAACCTTTAGATTTTCCCAATCGAATGCCAGACTCACCCTGTTCGAAGCGTCTGCCACTGTTCTCATCAATCGGGCTTCATCTTGCATTTGCAGGGCGTCAACCTCTTCCGCCGTCACCTCCAGCCTGTCTGCCTCTGCATTCAGTTGGCGATATCGACTAACCAAGGCCAGCTCGTGCCGTACCTGCGCATCGGCCGTCACCAAACGTGCCTCGACTTCTGTAGTCTGCAACTGGGCCTGCCTGTCGTCGTCCAGAGCAGCGCTCTCTTCTTGGAGTGACAGGAATGTGAGAATGGCACCAATCATCGTCGCCAACCCAATACTCAGAACAATGGCGATTTCCCACGGCTCTCGCCTCTCATTCCCAATGCCGCCTCTCCTGAGCCGTGACGACCGCCACCATCTCGCAGGCGCATGCGAATGATCTCCCTGGGACTCCGTGCGCGCATCATCAGCCACAAGTTCTTTTATGCCGCAGTACGCACAGGGGAGCACTAACATTCACTCGATTGCGCTAATTGCAGGCACCTGCGGGCTAACCGGCATCCATTTGGGTCGATCAGTAGTCATATTAGATGGGCACCTACGAGCAATTCGGAGCGAAGGAGAATTCTCCGCCAGGCACGGCGAAGTCGCGCCACGGCTGGGACTCGATGAGATTCCCGACCCGTCATCCGGTCTCCGTCAGCTCAAATTCACCTCGCAGCAACCAGAATCATGTCTGCGTATCGGCAACTCCTCCACCGTGTTCACCGAGGAACCAGCGGGTGAATGTGACCTGTCACTTCTTCCACTCGGCGTCGTCGCCCTCGCCCTCGGCCTCCTCGGCCTTGGCCTGCTCCACCATTGCCTCGATGTCCGCGTCGATCCGGCGCAGCTCGTCGACCACGAGCCCCCACGCCCGGCCGCGCAGGTCCTCCGGCACCTCGTCGTCGATGAAGGTCGCCAGCCGGGATATCTCCGAGCGGGCGTCGTCCTCGTCGGCCTCCGTCGGGGTGTTCATCGCTTCCCACACGACGCGGCCCACCGCGAGAGCGCCCCGGCCGATGGCCCCCAGTACCGCGCCGCAATCAGGCATGGCCCCTCCTCATCCTTCGTCTCCCCCAACGCCCAACGCAAGGTACATCCGGCTAAGGCTGGGCGTCCTCGCCGGACGGCGCGAGGGCGGCGAGCCAGAGCTGGATCTCCACGTCCCCGTCGCCGACCAGGAAGTAGGACTGCAGGACGAGTTGCCGCTCGCCGATCTGCCACACCGTGGACGACTCGCCGTCGCCCGAGCGCAGGCACAGCTCGACTCCGGGGAGCGGGTCGCCGAACCGGGCGGTGAGCCGGCCGATCGTGTCGGCCTCGATCTCGCCGAACCGTTCGATCGCCCAGTCCTGGAGGAAGGAGAAGTCGTGCTGGTGCTCGGCGTGGAGGAAGGTCTCCGCGACCACGCTCATGGCGCCGAACCAGCTGCCGTCCGCGTCCGGGTCGTCCTCGGGCTCGGCGGGCTCGTACGGGTCCTCCCGGTCGTCGAAGATCAGCGAGCAGGGCTCGAAGGGGCGGGGCTCGGCGGCGAGCAGCTCGCCCGCGAGGTCGGCGACGTCCCGGTCCGGGGCACCGGGGTAGACCAGGTACGAGTGCGCCTCCCGGCAGTGTTCGGGCTCGACGGGAGCGAAGCCGCCCTCGGCCGCGGCGGTCTCCCAGAGGACCGCCCCGGCCCGGTCCACCAGGCGCAGGGCGGCGCCGTCCGCAGCCGCCTCGACCCGGCAGACGTCCAGGCCGTCGCGGTCCACGTGGGCGACACCGCCGTCTCGGGTGACGAACGCCGCGAGTCCGGTCCCGTGGCCGAATCCGAGAGCCCAGCCCTCGGCGTTGGTGAGGGGCTCCAGGTGGTCGACGGGTATGAAGCGTCCGTCCGAGCGCAGGACGCCCCACGCCCGACCGGAGGGACGGTTCGCGGCGGCGGCCCGGGCCTCCTCGGACGCGTCCTCGTCCAGGGGTTCGAGGTAGTGGGCCACCGCGGCCCCGGCGTCGTCGAAGTCCTCCGCCCACTCGTACTCCTGCTCGATGACCTCCTCCCCGGTGGCGTCGAGGTAGCCGTGCGCGTAGCCGTTGTCGAAGCGGACCAGCCCGCACCGGAAGGTCTCGGACAGCCGGTCGCTCGCCTTGATCACCACCTCGCCGCGGGCGTTCAGGAAGCCGCGGAAACGGTCGCCGACGGGTCCGCCGAGGACGTACGCGAGGCCGTTCGCGCCGAACGCGTTGAGCATCGGGAAGGAGGGCTCGACGATCCACTCCCCCTGTTCGTCGATCAGGCCCCACCGGTCGCCCACCCGTACGGGCGCCGCACCGCCGGGGCCGAAGGGCTTCGCCCCGTCGAACCGCGGCTCGACGACCGTGCGGCCCGCGCGGTCGACGTAGCCGCATCGCCCGCTGTCGGCCATCCGCACGCCGGCGAGCCCGTTCGGCGCGAAGCACCCCGCCGCGGCGTACTGCGGGGGTATCACGAAGCGGCCCGTGGCATCGATGTAGCCCGCCCCGTCCTCGGTGCGGGCGGCGGCCAGGCCGTGACGGAAGACGTCGGCCTCCTTCAGGGTCGGCGGGATGACGGGTGTGCCGTCCGTCCCGGCGTAGCCCCAGCGGCCGTCCTGCGCCTGGAACCGGGAGAGTCCGTTGTCCTCGAACGCCTCGGTGAAGGTCAGCACCGGATCGGCGAGCCACGCACCGCGGTGGTCGAGATAGCCGCACCGGCCCTGCTGGTCGGCGGCGGGGGCTACGAACCCGCCCCGGCCGTCCGGGCGGAACACCCCGACCGCGCTCAGCTCTGGCGCCCGCACCAGCCGCCCGTCGGCGCCGACGAGGGCGTACCGCGCGCCGGAGCCGACCGGCCCCTCGCAGGGGACGACGTACGGCGGCCGGGCGGTGGTGCTGGACGGCATGGTGCGGCTCCTCAGGCGGGGGCCGACTCGGCGTCACCGACTGCGCGCCCCGGGGATGATCAGGAGTGGCTCATGCTAAAGGGCCCGTCCGACAGCGCGTCCCGAGGTGGTCAGGCCCGTGCGAGGCGGGGGAAGAGGGCCTCGGCGTTGCCCCGGTGGATCGAGTGGAGCTGCCCGTCCTCCCAGTGCGGATATCCGTCCAGCCCGTCGTCGAAGCCGCTGCACCATTCCTCGGGCACCATCGGGAAGTCGCTGCCGTACAGGACGTGTCCGGGCTCGGCGAAGGCGAGGAGCGAGGGCAGCGAGGCCGGGCCCGCGCAGAACGCGGTGTCGAAGTAGAAGCGCCGCAGCTCGGCCAGCAGGTCCTCGGGGGTCCTGCCGGGACGCAGCCGCGCGGCGGCCGCGAAGCGGTGGGCGGCGTACGGCAGGAAGCCGCCGGCGTGCGGGAGGATCATCTTCAGCCGGGGGTACCTGCCCGGGACTCCGGCGACGGCCAGGTGCAGCGCGGTGCGGGCGGTGTCGTACGGGAAGTCCACCAGCGGGCTGGGCAGGCCCGGGAGCATCGCACCGGGCGGCGCGGTGGGATGGACGAGGACCACCGCCTCACGCGCGTCCAGTTCGGCCCACAGCGGCTCGAACTCCGGGTCTCCGAGGTAGCGCCCGTGGGCGTTGGACAGGACCATCACGCCGTCGGCGTCCAACTCGTCCAGGGCGTGGGCGGCTTCGGCGAGTGCTCCGTCCACGTCCGGCAGGGGGAGGACGGCGAAGTTGCCGAACCTGTCGGGCCGGTCCTTCATCAGCTCCGCGGTGAACTCGTTCACGTCCCGTGCCGTGGCCCGGGCGCCCTCCACGTCGTCGGGAGCCCCGAGCGGAGCGGCGTACGAGAGGATGCCGGTGGCGATCGAACGGCGGTCCATCATCGCGATCGCGCTCTGCCGGTCCCAGGCGGGTACCGGCCAGCCGAGGGCGGCGGCGCGGTCGCCGATCGCGCGGCTGCGGTCGGGCGGGATCACGTGGTGGTGGACGTCGATGCGTGCGTGTTCGTTCATTCCGGTCCTCGTCTCCTCCCGCCGGTCTCCGGGGCGGGCCGGTGCGCGGTGGACGGGAACGCGGCGGGCCGGCCGCAGTCCATGAGACTCCACGAACGCCGCCGGACGCCGGGGCGCGCGAACGCCGCCGGAGCCGGTCCACCCGTCCGGCCCACCCGCCCCGCGTCTTCGCCGAGGGGGACCGGGAACTCAGCCGAGCCGGTAGTCGAACCAGATCCGGTGCGTGCCGTCGGGATCGACCGCCATGCCTCCGCCACCGGAGATTCCGGCCAGCTCGCCGGTACCGCTCGAGGGCACGATGGTGAAGAACTCCGCGGTGCGGTCGCTGCCGGACGTGGTCGCCGAGTGCACGAAGTTGAAGGCTCCGTCCCGGCCGCCCAGTGACCCCTCGAAGGACTCCATGGCCACATAGGTGCCGACGCCGGTCGTCTGGTCGAACGCGGCGGTGAACAAGGTCGCCGAGCGGCCGGCGACCTCGCCCTCGAACGACTTCTCCATCGTCGCCACACCCACGGGCAGCCCGGTGGACACCGCGGGGTCCGGCTTCAGCTCGGTCGGGACGAACGCCTTGACGCTGAACGTTCCAGTAGCTCTCATGTGTCGACCGTACCGACGCGCACTGACATCGCGTGGTCCTCGGGTCTCATCCCGCCTCGGTGACGCTGATCGCGTCAAGCTTGCCGCGCAGGTACGCGTGGGAGTCGACGGGGTCGTGCACCACCCGGCCGACGGGGGCGGGAAGGGATTCCACGCGGGTGTGCGCGTCGCATTCGTAGAAGTAGACGAGCGAGATCAGTTCCTCGGCCGGGGTGTCGGCGGGCGGGGGCAGCACGCGGTGGCGGCCCGCGCGCCAGCGGTCGCCCGTCCAGCGGGCCATCAGGTCGCCGATGTTGACGGTGAGTGCGGCCGGGTCGTACGGGGCGTCCTGCCAGCCGTCGGCGTCGGTGTGGATCTGGAGGCCGCCCGAGCCGAGCTGCCGGTCGAGGACCGTGACCGTACCGAAGTCGGTGTGCGCCCCGATGCGGAACTGTCCGGGCAGCGGCGGGCCGACGGTCTCGGTGCCGGGGTACCAGTTGAGGTTGAACCCCCAGGTGGGGTGGGAGGTGTGGCGCGTGAAGTGGTCCGCGTCGAGTCCGAGGGCGGTCGCGAGCAGTTCCAGCAGTTCGTCGGAGAGGGTCCGCATCAGGTCCAGGTACTCCGTCACCAGCGGCCGTAGCGTCGGCACCTCGGCGGGCCAGGCGTTGGGCCGGAACCACTCGGCGTCGACGGACGGGTCGCCGGTGGGGTCGTCCGCCGCGAAGGACCAGGACTCCTTGAGGTCGGGCGGTGAGGCCGTGCCCTCGGCGTAGCTGTTGGCCTCCGCCCCGGGGCCGAGCCAGCCCCGGCCGCCGACGGTGACGGCGTACGGCTCCTTCACGGCGGCCGGCAGCCGGAAGAACGCGCGCGCCGCCTCCCTGATCCGGGCGGGCAGCGAGGGGTCCACGCCGTGGCCGGTCACGAGCAGGAAACCGGCCGCGCGCAGGGCCTCGTCGACGCGGGCGGCCGTACGGGCACGGTCCTGCGGCCCCCCGGACCGCCACGGCCCGAGATCGATGACGGGAACCTGGGAACCGACCATGGGAGACCTGCCTTCCGGGGCTGCGGGGTGGCGTCCGGAACCGAGGCTATCGCCGGATACCACCGGCCGGGATCGACACGGAGCGTGATTCTCGGACACCTTCCGTGTGCGTGCGCCGCCGCCGGCCGCGAGGAACGGCACGAAAAGGACCAGAATGAACCGGGGGCCCCATCAGGGACGGAGCGAGCGGTGGAGATTTCGACGAGGGAGGTCTTCGGGGCACCGTGCTGGGTGAGCCTGATGACCCGCGACCTCGAGACGGCCCAGCGTTTCTACGGCGCGGTCGCCGGCTGGCGGTTCCGGCCCGCCCGCCTCGGCGAGGCCTTTTCGGTGGCGTACCTGGACCGGGTCCCGGTGGCGGGCATCGGAGCGCTGGCCGGGGACCTGGGGGTCGCGGTGGCCTGGACCCCGTACTTCGCCGTCGACGACGCCGATGTGGCGGTGGACCGGATCAGGGAGCGCACGGGCACCATCGCCGTCGGCCCGGTCTCCTTCGCATCCGGCGGCCGGGCCGCGCTCGTCGCCGACCCCGACGGTGCCGTCTTCGGGATCTGGGAGGGCACCGTGGCCGCGGACTGGCGGGCGGGCAAGGGCCCGCTGCCGGCCTGGCTGGAACTGCGTACCCGCAACGCCCTCGACGCGGCGATCTTCTACGGCGCGGTACTCGAATGGGCCACCGAACGCCCCGGCTGCTGCGAGGTCTCCTACGAGGAGGACCAGGTCGTCCTGCGGCAGAACGGTGAGCCCGTGGCCCGCCTGAACAGCGGCCCCGTCGAGCTCGCCGCCTACTCCCCGCACACCCGGCCCCGCTGGCACGTCCACTTCCGGGTGCCGAAGCTCCGGCCGGCGATCGAGGCGGCCGTCGCGCTGGGCGGACGCACGGTCTCGGACATCACCTCGAACGCCCTGGAGCGCTGGGTGACGCTCCGGGACCCGGACGGGGCCCTGTTCACCCTCACCACCCTGCTCGGCGCGGACACGGACCTGGACTGACCGACCGGCCCGGCTCCCGGCCGGCCGGGAGCCGGGGGCTGTGGATCACGTTCGGTGACGCTTCGAGATGCGGGCACCCGACAGTGCTGGTTCGCTGAATCCGCCCGCTCTCCCCACTGATCCAAGGAGCGATCATGAGCGTTTCAGGCGAATCCCGCGGCCGGTCCCAGCAGATGCGCGCCAAGGCCCAGGAACTGAACGACGCGGCCGAGCGTTCGACCGACCCGGAAGAGCGCCGTCGGCTGAAGGAGAAGGCCCGTCGTCTCCAGGAGCAGAGCGAGCAGGAGGGCCGGATGGACGACCGCGGCATGGACCCCATGTAGCCCTGGAGCCCACGCCCCGCGTTCCTCCCCCGTACCCCGGCCGGTGGCCGCCGCGATCCGTCGCGCGGCCACCGGCCGGTGCGCTGTCGCCGTCCCTCCATGCTGCCCGGCCCCGCACCGCATGGAGGGACGGCGCCCGGGTACCCGCACGGGGAATCGTCCGGCACGCGGGTCCGGCGTGTACGCGTCCGCCCGCCGCGCCGGACCGAGCGGAAGGGGGGCTGGTCTCATGGTCGGCAAAGTGGCACGTGAGGGCGCACGGACCGGGTCCCGGGGCGGCACGGGCCGCGAGGTGGTCGCGCGGTGCGGGCTGGTGGCGCGCGGTCTGCTGTACGTGCTCATCGGCGTGCTCGCGGTGCGCGTGGCGTTCGGCGACGGCGGCCGGGAGGCGGACCGCACGGGCGCGCTGCAGGAGCTGGCGGAGAAGCCCCTCGGTGGGGTCCTGGTGTGGGCCGTCGGAATCGGCCTCGTGTGCATGATGCTGTGGCGGCTGTCGGAGGCGGTGTTCGGCGCCGCCGGCCCCGACGGCGACAAAGCCTCGAAGCGACTGGCGTCGGCGGCCCGGACCGTGTTCTACGGGGTCGTCGCCTTCTCGGTGCTGTCCTTCGCGGCCGGATCCGGGGGCGGGCAGTCCGGCGACGAGCAGTCGCGCGACGTGACGTCGAAGGTGATGGAGGTGCCGGGCGGCCCGTGGTGGGTGGGGGTGGCCGGGGCGGCCATCGCCGTGGGCGGCATCGTGATCGCCGTACAGGCGGCCCGGCGCTCGTTCCGCAAGCAGCTGGAGATGGGCCGGGTACCCGAGGGCGTCCGCAGGGCGGTCGAGTTCCTCGGGGTCGCCGGCGGCCTGGCCCGCGGCGCGCTCTTCACCGCGGCCGGGGCCTTCGTCGTCCACGCGGCCGTCAGCTACGACCCCTCGCAGGCGAAGGGCGTCGACGACACCCTCAGGGCCTTCGCCCAGACCCCGGCGGGACCGTGGCTCCTCGTGCTGGTCGCCGCCGGGCTCGTGCTGTTCGGGCTGTTCTCCTGGGCGCTGGCCTGCTGGCGCCGGGTGTGAGGGGACGGGTGCGGCGCGCCCCTCAGAGCCTGACGGTCCAGGTGGCCGTGGACCGCAGGGTACGGATGGTCTTCGGGTCGCGTACCGACGGCGTACGGTCCTCGGCCGTGACCGACAGGCGGTGCGTCCGGAGGTCGAACAGCCACAGCTCCGCCACCGGCACCTCGGTACGGCCCTCGAAGCGCTTCAGCTCCCGGCCGTCGAGGTACCAGCGGACCACCGGCTGCCTGCCGTCCGCCCCGAACAGCCTCGGTACGGACGCCTTCGCCGTGTGGCGCAGCCGCAGGGTGCGGTCGGTCGGGGTGAGCGGGGTGACGATCCGCGCGTGCTGGTAGAAACCGGCGATCATGGACTCGACGCCGGGCAGGTTGAAGGGTTTGCCGAGGACCCGCATGAGGGAGTTGTCGGTGGGCCGGTACAGCCCGGTCACGTAGTAGTTGCCGCCCTCGTAGGCGCCGACCGGGCCGCCGTCTGGTGACTCCTCGCCGAGCCAGCGGTACCACTTGGCCCGCTGCGCGGCCATCCGGTCGGCGGTCAGGGCGGTGCTGTTGGATTCGGCGGGCTCGGGGCCGGTGTACTTCTCGTAGTCCGGGACGCCCGGGTAGAAGTACTCGTCGGCGAGCTTGCCCAGCGAGTGGCCGGTCTCGTGGATGGCGACCTGGCCGGACTTCGGATGGCCCGCCGAGGCCGTGGAGATCCCCTCGTAGCCGAGGGTGGCACTGCGCTCGTTGTAGCCGGCCCCGCCGTACTTGGCGCTGTTGGCGAGGACGATGACCAGGTCGGCCGCGGGCGCCTTCGCCACGTACGCGTCGACCTTGGGCTGGTCGATGCAGAGCAGCCGCTCGATGTCCTCGCACCAGAAGTACGAGCCGAGGGCGGTGTCGCGGACGGTGGCGGAATCGGGGTCGCCGGAGACGCCGGAGTCGTGGGAGACCGCGTCGACGGTCCAGACGTTGAAGAGGTTCCGGTACGTGGTGTAGGGCTCGACGGCCGTCACCTCGGCCCACTTCTGTTCGGCGTCGGCGTGGAAGCGAGCCAGCTCGTCGGCGGTGTAGCCGTCACCGATGACGACGACGTCGAGGCGGTCGGCGGTGGAACCGTTGTCGATCAGCTTGGTGACCGCGCCGTCGGCCTCCCGCTGCGCCGGTGAGAGCCGTCCCGCGCTCTTCGCGGGGCCGCCCGCAGCCGGCACCCGGGCGTGGCCGGATCCGGCGTCGCCGCCCTGCTCCGGACCCGGTATCTCCACCTCCACCCGGCTCTTGGCGGCCGGCGGGTCGGCCGCGTCCGCGGGCCCCGCGGCCACCAGTGCGGCGGTCGCGCAGACCATCGCGACGGCCGCGCGCAGCGCCGTGCGGACGGCCGGACGTCTGACTCGAACCATGAAGTCCTCCCCCGGGAACGGAAGTTAAGCACTCTGGTAAATCTGGTGAAGTGGTTGCTTAAACTAGGTGGCGCGCGAGTGGTGCGCAATGCCTGCTCCCCCTGAATACTGGGGACTTCGAGCAACCTGGGGGACTTCATGGACGAACCGGCCCTGATCGGTCGCAGGGTTCAGCGCATGCGCGGTGAACTGGGCCTGACCCAGCGACAGTTGGCGGAACCGGCCTACACTTCGGCCTATGTCTCCACCCTGGAGTCGGGCAAGGTCCGCCCCTCCGAGACCGCGCTGCGCTTCCTCGCGGCCCGCCTGGGCACCTCGTACGAGGAGCTGACCACCGGCCGCCCCGCCCATCTGGCCACCGAGCTGCGGCTCGCCCTCACCGACGCCCAGCAGACGCTCGCCACGGGCGAGGCAGCGGAGGCCGCCGTACGCTACGGGCGCCTGCTCGCCGAGGCGGAGGACCTCGGGCTCGTCCCCGAGCAGGCGGAGGCCCGGCTCGGGCTCGGCGAATGCGCCCTGGAGGCGGGTGAACTACCGGACGCGATCGGCCACTTCGAGGCCGCCGAGCGTCTGCTGGCCGACCAGCCGCTGCCCCGCCGCGCCCGGCCGATCCGCGGGCGCGCCGTGGCCCATCTGCTCGCCGGCGAGCTGCGCTACGCCTGCTACCTCCTCGAATCCACCATCGACGAGCTGGGCGCGAGCGGGCTGGCCGATCCGGACGCGCTGGTGCTGCTCCACGCGGCGGTGATCGGGCCGTACATCGACATGGGCGCCCATGCCCGCGCAGCCCACGCCGCCGAGCTCGCGCTCGCCCTGGCCCCGCAGGTCAACGATCCGGCGCTGGTGGCGGGGATGCACCGGCAGGTGGCCCGGACCTTCCTCGCCGAGGGGCGGGTGGCCGACGCCGACGCCTCCCTCGCCAAGGCCCAGGCGATCTACGGGCAGTTGCGGCTGCGGACGGATCTGGCGCACTGCCACTGGATGCGCGGCTACGTACAGGCCCAGAACGGCGAGCTCGCCTCGGCGGAACGGGAGCTGCGCACCGCCCGGGACATGCTGTCGGCCCGGCGCGCGGGCCTCTACACGGCCCAGGTGGAGGTCGAACTGGCCGACGTACTGCGGCAGCTGGGCCGGTACGAGGAGGCCGCCGGGCTGCTCTCCGCGCTGCTGGACCTGGGGGACCGCCACGGCGCCGTCCACGCGGGCGGCGCGCACCGGCTCCTCGGTCTGATGGCCGAGGAGCGCGGTGCCACCGAGGCCGCCGAGGAGCACTACGTGCAGGCGCTGGCGCTGCTGGAGCGGAGCGGGGCGACGGGGGATCTCGCCGATCTGTGCCGCCTCCTGGGCGACCTGATGCGGCGTACGGGCCGGGTGGAGGCGGCGATGGACGCCTACCGCACGGGCCTGGGCCACCGGGCGGCGCCGGGCACCACCACCCTGGGCCCGGCGCCCGCCGCGCCCGCGTTCCGGCCGGCGCGGCTCAGTGGTTCTCGGTGGGCCGCAGGTCCCGCGGAATGAGCGACCAGGTGGTGGCCGCCGCGACGACCGCGAGGCCGCCGGCGAGGAGGAACGCCGGGGTGATGGCCAGGGTGTAGGCCTGCGAGGCGGTGTCGAGCAGGGCCTGGCCGACGGAGCCGCCCAGCCGCTCGGCGGTGTGCGCGGCCTCGCCGACCGAGTCCCGTACGGCGGCGGCGGTGGGGCCGTCCAGGTCGAGGGCGGGCAGGTTGCCCCGGTAGAGCACCGCAGCGGTGGAGCCGAGGACGGCGACGCCCATGGCCGAGCCGAGTTCGTAGCAGGTCTCCTCTATGGCCGCGGCGCTGGAGACCTCGGCCGCGGGCGCGGCGGAGACCAGGGTCACCGAGGCCACGGTCGTCGCGATGCCGGCGCCGGCGCCCATGACGGTCAGGGCGGCCGCGAAGGCCGGGTAGTCCAGGTCGGTGAACTGCTGGAGGGTCCAAGGCAGGGCCATGCCGGCGGCCAGGACGACCAGTCCGGCTCCGAGCACGTGGCGGATCGCGAAGCGCTGCATCAGCGAGGGGGCCACCATAGAGGCGGCGATCAGCGCGAGCGGGGCGGGCAGGAGGCGCACGCCGGCCTGGAGCGGGGTGTAGCCCTCGCCGTACTGGAACCACTGGGTGACCAGGAACAGGATCGCGCCCATGCCCACCATGGGCAGGAAGATCGCGGTCGCCGCGACGCTGAAGGCGGGCTTGGCGAACAGCCGGACCTGCAACAGCGGGTTGTCCAGGGTCAGCTGACGGCGTACGAAGACGGTCAGTGCGACGGCGGCGACGAGGAGCAGGGCCCAGGGCAGCGGGTCGGCGATCCCACTCTTGCCGAGCTGCTTGATGCCGCCGGCCAGGGCGAGCATGCCGACGATCGACTGGGCGACGCCCCACCGGTCCCAGCGGCCGGCGCTGCGCGGGGAGCGCGATTCGGGCAGGTAGCGCAGGCCGGCCGCGACGATGACGGCGGCGACGGGGAGGTTCAGGAGGAAGGCCGAGTGCCAGCCGTAGTCCTGGACGAGGAGCCCGCCGATCACCGGTCCGAAGGCCATGCCGCCACCGAAGACGGCCGCCCAGACGGCGAGCGCGAAGGCGCGCTCCTTGGCGTCGGTGAAGACGGTGCGCAGGATCGACACGGTGGACGGCATGATGGCCGCGCCGCCGATGCCGAGCAGGGCGCGGGCGGCGATCACGTGCCAGGCCTCGGTGGAGAACACGGCTATGAGCGAGGCCAGCGAGAAGATGCCGAAGCCCGCCATGAGCAGCCGCTTGCGCCCCCAGCGGTCCCC
Organism: Streptomyces sp. NPDC001513; assembly: GCF_042894695.1. Classification (NCBI taxonomy): domain Bacteria; kingdom Bacillati; phylum Actinomycetota; class Actinomycetes; order Kitasatosporales; family Streptomycetaceae; genus Streptomyces; species Streptomyces sp. NPDC001513. The sequence continues at coordinate 129,311 of NZ_JBIAVU010000022.1, read as the reverse complement.
GAGCGCGCCCGCGGTGACCAGCAGGCCGGACAGGGCGAGCGCGTAGACGTCGATGATCCACAGCTGCTGCACGGCGCCGGGCCGGAGGTCGCCGACGAGCGAGGGGAAGGCCACGTTGAGGATCGTGGTGTCCATGGAGATGAGCAGGAGGCTGCCGGAGAGGATCGCCAGGACGATCCACCGGCGGGGGTCCAGCGCGGGGGTGTGCATCGGGTTCCGTTCGGGGTGGTTCACGGTGTGCGCACGGTGGCGCGCGGGTCAGGGTGCGGGGTCGCCGGCAGGGGGCTGCGCGGCGGGCCGCGTCCCGCTGAGGAAGGAGGTCAGGACCAGGTGGCCGATCTGGCGGCGGGCGAGGTGGCCGTCGCGTACACCCTCGGCGGCCGCGTCGAGCAGGCCCCAGAGCGAGTACCAGATCCAGTACGGCGGCAGGTCGGCGCGCAGCCGCCCCAGCCGCTGGCCGAGGGCGAGGAAGGCCAGGGCCCGCTGGTCCTGCCGGTCCACGCCGGCGCGGAACTCCGGGTCCGCGAGCACGGTGGCGTCGCGCGAGGTGAAGCCGTAGAGGTGCGCGGCGGGCATCAGGGCGAGGACCAGGTCCTCCAGGGCGGCGTCGAAGGCGGCCCCGTCGGCGTCCTCGGCCAGGTCGAGCGGGGCCAGGCACCCGTCGACCACCTCGATCGCGCGGACCGCGACGGCCTTCAGCAAGGCCTCGCGGGTCGCGTAGCGGCGGCTGAGCGTGGCGCGGCTGGTCCCGATCCCGGCGGCAATCTGCACCATCGAGGCGCTGTGATCGCCGGCGAGGACGCGTGCGGCGCCGTCGAGCAGTTCTTCTTCGTGCACCATGACGATGAGCCTCCTTCGCCTCGAACGATACAAGATTGTCTCATTCGAGGCAAAGAAGGCCCACCCGCGTGCCGCCCCGCCCAGCCGGGCGGCGATGGTCGGGTCAGGACCCGTTCACGTCGAAGCCCTGGGACGTGCGGTTCGTCGCCCCGGGGCTCTTGATGTTGTTGTTGGTGCTGATGTTGTTGAACATCGGGATCAGGCCGCTGAGGTTGACGGGGAGCAGCGAGCCGCCGCCGGCTCCACCCCCGCCACCGCCGTTGCAGTTGGGGCCGGGAATGTTGGTCGGGTCGCTCGCCGCGTCCGAAACGTCGCTGCCCAGGACGACCACCGTGACCGTGTTGGTCACCGCGCAGGGGGCGTCGGTGGCGACGTCGACGGTGATGTCCACCGTGTAGCCACCCCCGGGCGGCAGCACGGGGGTGTCGCAGTCCCACCTGTTGACACCGTCGGAGGTGCCATAGCAGTTGACGCCGAGGGTGGTGTTGACGAACGCCAAGGTCGGATTCGTGAGGCCTGCCGGGAAGACATCCGTCATGCGCGTCGGAGCCTGGGTCGGCTGATCGCCGGAGTTGACCACCGTGATGCGGTAGACGCCCTGCCCGCCCCGGGTGAAGTCTCCCGTGTGGCTCTTGGTGATGCTCAGCTGAGGCGCAGCGGAGGCAGGGGTGACTCCGACGGTGAGCGGCAGCGTGACGCCGAGGCCCAGGACGGTACCGAGGGCGCCGAGGCGACGCTTCAGGGCGTGGACAGCCATGGTGGTCTTCTCCTGTCGGGTGAAGGCCCGTCGTGACGGACGCTTTGCACACCCGGGAACCGGCCCGCGAAGACCCGGAGCACGGGCGGGACGGCCGCTCCACCCGATTGCCGCGCCGACATGACACGACCGGAGCAGCCCCGGCCGCCCGCCCCCGCCGTCGGCCCACCCGGCACCACACCGAACCCAACGCCCGCCCGACCGCTCAGGACACGCCCTGGACCCGCAGGGTCACCAGGACGACGTGGTGACCCCCGGCAGGAATCCCGCGTGCGCCTGTTCGCGCATGCGGACGCGGGAGAGGCCGAACCTGCGCAGGTGCCCGCGCGGTCGCCCGTCCACGCTGTCCCGGTTGCGCACCCGGGTGGCGCTGGCGTCGCGCGGCTGACGCCGCAACTCCGCGCGCGCGGCGGCACGTTCGGCCGCGGTCGAGGAGGGCCGCCGGAGGACCTCCTTCAGCTCCGCCCGCCGGGCGGCGTACCGCTCGACGACCGCCTTGCGGCTCTCGTTCCGCGCGATCTTGCTCTTCTTCGCCATCAGATCCTCACCCCGCACGCCTCGATCCGCGCCGCCGCACTCTCGACGCCCATGACGTCGACGGCCTTGATCGCCTTCGCCCTGAGAGCGAGCCGCACGTGGCGCCCTTCATCGAGGGCCTTATTGATAATGGAAACCATTGCCATATACTAGCCGCATGGCACGCAACGAAGTACGCCCGATCGTCAAGCTCCGCTCCACCGCCGGAACCGGCTACACGTACGTCACCCGCAAGAACCGGCGAAACGACCCCGACCGCATGGTGCTGCGCAAGTTCGACCCGGTGGTGCGCCGGCACGTCGACTTCCGCGAAGAGCGCTGACCCACTCGCCCGCCCGGATCCCTCTGATCCCTCTGATTCCTCCGATCCCTCCGATCCTCAGGAGAGCAACCCCGTGAAGCCCGGAATCCACCCCGCCTACGGCCCCGTCGTCTTCCGCGACAAGGCCGCCGACTTCGCCTTCCTCACCCGGTCGACCGCCACCGGCGACAAGACGGTCGAGTGGGAGGACGGCCACACCTACCCCGTCATCGACGTGGAGATCTCCTCGAAGAGCCACCCCTTCTACACCGGCACCGCCCGCGTCCTGGACACCGCCGGCCGCGTCGAGCGCTTCCAGCGCCGGTACGGGAGCAAGCCGTGACCCTGCCCGTCGTCATCGTCGGCGGGCTCCACTCGGACGCCCGCCGGAGCGCGGTACGGGAGCTGCTCACCACCGTCCCCGGCAGTGTCGCCCTGCACCACGACCTCTCGACGGCGGCCGAGGGCACCGTGCGGCGCCTGGTCCGCGACGCCTCGGGCGAGCTGTCCCGGGGCGAGGCCCCGCTCGTCAACGACTGCGCGTGCTGCGCGCTGCGCGAGGACCTCGTCCCGGAGCTGCGGCGGCTGGCCGCGGACGGGCTGACCCGGCTCGCCGTCGTCGAGCTGTGGGACTCCGTCGAGCCGCGCGCGATGGCCGAGGTCGTCGCCGCGCACGGTGGCGCGGCGCTGGACCTGACCAATGTGATCACCGCCGTCGACCCCGCCCTCGTCCTGCCGTACCTCGCCAACGGGGACGACCTGGCGGAGGCGGGGCTGGCCTCGGCTGCCACCGACCAGCGGACGGTCGGGGACACCTGGGCCCGGCAGCTGGAGTACGCGCCCGTCCTGGCGCTCGTCGACGGGGCGGACGCGGACGCGGAGGACCGCGCCCTGCTGGCCCAGCTCCACCCGACCGCTCGGCGGGTGGAGACCGGAACCGGTGAGCTGGCGCGGATCGCCTTCGCCGGATTCGACACCGAGGCGGCGGCCGCCGCCCAGCACCCGGCCTGTGCGCGGCTTCCGCAGGAGGCGGACGAGGCCGGAGTGGCCACCTTCGTCTGGCACCGCCACCGGCCCTTCCACCCGGAGCGCCTCTACGCGGCCTTGGAGGACCTGGCCTGCGCGGCGGCCCGCAGCCGCGGCCGCTTCTGGCTCGCCGACCGTCCCGACACCCTGCTGGCCTGGGACGCCGCGGGCGGCGCGCTCTGCGTGGAGAACGGCGGTCCGTGGCTGGCCTCGCTGCCGGACGCCGCGTGGGAGATGGTGCCTCCCGTGCGCCGGGCGGCCGCCGCCCTGGGCTGGCACCCCGAGCACGGCGACTGCTGCCAGTACCTGGTCTTCACCTCGCCCGGTCTCGATCGTGACGGGCTGGCGCGGCTGCTCGAATCGTGCCTGCTGACCGACGCCGAGTACGCCGCCGGGCGGGAGGCGTGGAAGCGCCTGCCGACCGCGTTCGGCGCACTGCTCGACCCCGTCTCTTGACCCCTCCCGCCCCTCCCGCCCCGTCCCTCCCGTCCCGCACAGCCGAAGGAATCCGCATGGCCCGCCGTCACGACCCCCGCAAGCCCGTCAAGGCCCGTCCCAACCCGCTGGACGCCGCCGAGATCACGTACATCGACTACAAGGACACCGACCTGCTGCGGAAGTTCATATCCGACCGCGGCAAGATCCGCAGCCGCCGTGTCACCCGGGTCGGCGCCCGGCAGCAGCGCCGGCTCGCCGCGGCGATCAAAAACGCCCGCGAGATGGCCCTGCTCCCCTACGCCGCCCGGTGACCGGGCTCCGGCGGTCCGGTCACCGGGGATGTCTCCCCTGGCCGGCCGCCGGGCACGGCCCGTGCCCGCGGTGACTACTCGCCGCCGCGGGCACGGGCCCCGGAGCGGGTGCGGCCCGCAGTCTGGGCCCGCTGCGGGTGGCGGCGTACGTACTCGTGCTCCAGCTCGTTCATCCGCTTCGTGTGGGTGACCAGCGCGTCGTCGGACCCGTGCAGCAGGGTCTCGTGGCGCGTGCGGTGGATGGCCTCCAGCTCCTTGAGGAGCCTGCCCTCCTCCAGATTCCGCGCCGCCGGACCGCCGTCGTGCTCCGTCATGGCACGTGCACCTCCTCCGCCGGGCCGCGGGATCACGCCTGGCCTTCGTCCCCGGCCACTCCATCATCCTCCGCCCCGCGCCCCGCGTCCTCGTCAGCCGCCGAACCCCCGTGGCGGCCGGGTGCACCGGGGCGTCACCGCTGCCCGGCGGCGCGCGCCCGGCAGCTGCGGGCGACCTCGTCGGCGAAGACGAGGGCCGGCGGGGCGAGGGCGGCCCAGCGGCGGACCGCCCAGCCCACCGCGAGCGGCGGCAGCGCGGGAACGGGCACGAGGCGCAGCGGGCCGTCGGCGCCGGGGACCTGCCAGCCGGGCAGCGCGGGCACGACGGCGTGGCCCAGCCCCAGTTCGGCGAGGAGCAGGGCGGTGTCCCAGTCGGCCACGCTCGTGTCGGAGCGTACGTGGATGCCGGACTCGGCGAAGGCGGCGTCGAGGTGGGCGCGGGAGGCGGAGTTCTCCGGGAGCCGGATGTGCCGGATGCCGGCGAGGTCGGCGGGATCGATGCACGGGCGGGCGGCGAGGGGGTCGTCGGCGCCGACGGCGAGCACCCAGGGCAGTTCCATGACCGGACGCTGTTCGATGCCGCGGACCGGTCTGCCGATGGTGATCCAGGCGAGGTCGAGGTCGTCGGCGGCCAGGGCGTCGAAGCAGCTGCGGCTGGAGTTCTCGGTCTGGAACTCCAGGCTCACCCCGGGGTGGAGGCGGCGGAAGGTGACGACGGCCTCGGACATGAAGTGCCGCACGGTCGTCGCGCCGGTGGTGACGCGCACCGAGCCGCCGCCGCCCCGTACGAGGTCGTCCACCCGGCGCAAGGCTCCGTCGAGTCCGGCGATGCCGTCCGCCGCGGCGGCCTGGAGGATGCGGCCCGCCTCGGTGGGCACGACACCGCGGGCATGGCGCTCCAGGAGGCTCGCGCCGGTCTGCTTCTCCAGACGGCGGACGTGCTGGCTGACGGCCGACTGGGTACAGCCGAGGTCGCGGGCGACGGCGCTGAGGCTGCCGGCACGGCACACGGCCACGAACACACGAAGATCGTCGAGGGTCACGAGACCCAAGATATCCCTTGGGTGTGGGGAGTAAATCGGAGGATTGACTTGGGGTTTCGGCTGGATCAAGATCGATGCAGGGCCCGGGCGGCAACCCGTCCCCGCCTTCGCCACGGGGTCCGGACCCCCGGCGAAAGGTGTGGCCGGGTGCCGACCCACCACCACGACCCGAGGGGAGTACCCGTGTCGGAGCGCGCCGTCGCGTGGTTGCGGGAGCTCGGTGCGCAGGATCTCGCCCACCCGGGCGGGACCCTGCTCGCGCACCTGGAGCGCGTACGGGAGCTGCTCGCGGCCTGGGGTGCGCGGCCCGCGCTGCAACGGGCGGGCCTGTGCCACGCCTTCTACGGTACGGACGGGTTCCCCACGGCCCTGCTGCCGCTCGCCCGGCGGGCCGAGCTCGCCGGGGTCATCGGCGAGGAGGCCGAGGCGATCGTGTACCTGTACGCCGCCTGCGACCGGGCGGCGTCGTATCCGTCGCTCGCCGATGAGGAGGCCGCCTTCCGGGACCGGTTCACCGGGCGTGTCCACTCCCCCGCCGTGGAGCTGCGGAGGGACTTCGCCGAGCTGTCGGCGGCCAACGAGCTCGACCTGGCGCGCATCGATCCCGCCTTCCGTGAGGTGTGGGGAGCCGACCTCCTCCGGTTGTTCGGCCGGTTCCGGGGGCTGCTGAGCGAGCCGGCCCGGCGGGAGTGCCGGGCCGTGCTCGGCGGCTGACGGGGGTCAGGGGGTGGAGGGCCGGCGCTGGGAGGCCGCGTTGCCGAGGGGGGCGTCCGCCGGGGGCGGGGCCGGGCGGCCGGTGAGGGTGATCTCGGCGGCGCTGGTCCAGGGGCCGCGCCCGCCGGCCTCGGTGAGGGCCTTGAGGCGCAGGTAGCGGCCGGTCTTCGGGGTGAGGGCGGCGGTCTTGGCAGCCGCCGTGTCGGGGAAGGTGCCGCTCGCGACCGGTGGCCCCCAGTCGGCGGTGGTGTCGGAGACGTAGACCTCGTAGCCGCCGATCCGGCCGTTGACGCCGCCGTCCTGGCGGGGCAGGTAGCCGAGGCCGTCGACCGCGTAGCGGGCGCCGAGGTCGATCTGGATCTCGTGCGGCAGCGCGGCGGGCTTCGCGCCGGACCAGGCGGAGTGCCACAGCGTGGCCGGGTTCCCGTCGAAGGCGTTTGCGGCGGCGCCGTTCTCGGCGCCGGTCTCCTGACTGTCGGCGTGGGCCAGGGACCAGGCCGACCGGTCGATGGGGGTGGCGGAGGGCAGGGCCTCGGCCGCGGGAAGGCTGGTGCCGGTGGCCGAGGCGCTGAAGGCGCCCGCCTTGGAACCCGTCTTGACCCAGAGCACCCCGGAGCGGTCCGCCGGGTCGAAGAACCAGCCCGATGCGGCGGTGTCGTAGGCGGCCTTGGAGGGCAGGCGCACCGCCGCGGCTCCGTCCACCGTGAGGGCCGCCGGCGCGGAGGCCACGTGGAGGGTGAGCTCGTAGCCTCGGGAGGCCGGCTTGCCGGTGTAACTCCCGATGGGGGCGCCGACGTTGACGGTGACCGTGCCGGAGCCGGCCGTCGGGGCGGCGACGTCGACCCGCTGGCGGGCGTAGGCGCCGGACTGGTGGGCTCGGGTGCGGCCGTCGTCCTCGTAGAGGCTGAAGGAGGAGTTGCCGCGCGGGTGGATGTCGTAGGTGAGGGTGGAGACGGGCTTCTCCCCCGTGTGGTTCATCTGCGGCCACATCGGCACGACGGCGCCGCCCTTGACGAAGAGCGGGAGGGTGTCGAGCGGTGCCCGGTAGCCGTTGAGGCGGCCCGGGCCCGCGTAGGTCTTCCCCGTCCAGTAGTCCGTCCAGGTCCCGGCGGGGAGGTAGATGTTGTCGCGGACCGAGGTGTCGGAGACGACGGGCGCGACGAGGAGGGAGTCGCCGGCCATGAACTGGCCGCTGGTGGCGTTGCCGCGGGCCACCGGGTCGTCGGGGTACTCCAGGACCATGGCGCGGGTGCTGGGTACGCCGCTCTCGTGGGCGACACGGCTCATCGTGTAGAGGTACGGCATCAGCCGCATCTTGAGCTGGAGGTACTTGCGGTTGATGGAGAGGTAGGGCTCGGCGAAGCGCCAGGGCTGTTTGTCCTGGTAGCCGGCGGACGGGTTGGTCGCGCCCAGCCCGACATCGTCATGAAGGCCGGGGTGAAGGCCTTCCACTGGAGGTCGCGGGTGTAGGTCTTGGGGCTGCCCCCGAAGATCCCGTCGACGTCACCGGCGGCGTAGTTGAGGCCGGAGAGGCCCGCTCCGGTGATGGCGGGGACGTGCCAGCGCATGTCGTCCCAGGTGCCGTGGGTGTCGCCGGTCCAGACGACGGCGTTGCGCTGGGTGCCCGCCCAGCCGTCGACGGTCCAGACGTAGCGGCGGGCGTCGGAGTTCTTCTCGATGCCGTCGACGGCCTGCTGCACGCCGTCGAAGGCGTACTTGTAGCCGCTGCCGATCCACGCCACGTCGGTCTTCACCCCGCGGCTGCCGGCGGTGCCCACCTCGTCGGCGATGGAGCCGAGGCCGGTGGAGGTCCACAGGCCGGTCTGGAATCCCTTGGCCTTGAGGGCGTCCACCGTGGACTTGAGGGGCTGGGTGTAGCCGCAGCCGTAGCCGTCGTTGGGCAGGAACCAGCCCGAGGGCATGTCGGCGGCGCGGGCGTCGTTCGCGTAGCCGACGACATCGGGGGTGGTCTGGTGGCGCAGCCGGTTGTGATCGCCCTGGTAGTCGGGGTTGGAGGCGTTGAAGCAGTCGGCGTTGCCGAGCTCGAAGCCCCAGAGCGGAGCCATGAACGGCTTTCCGCTGACGTCGGTGTACGCGTCGAGCACGGACTTGAGGGAGTCGCCGGTGAAGTACCAGGCGTCGAAGCGCTTCTCGTCGTGGGTGAGGGTGGTGGGCGCGTGGAAACCGTACGAGCCCGGGGCCCAGGTGTTGCGCATGACGCCGTAGCCGTTGGTGGACATGTAGAAGGGGGCGGGGCTGGCGTTGTCGTTCTCGCGCCACTTGTTGTCGACGGCGATCGGGACGGTCTTGTCGCGCAGCGCCCATTCGCCCAGGCGCAGGCCGGTTCCGTAGAACTGCTCGTCCGCGCCGCGGGCGAGGTACTGGGTGGTCCGGCTGCCGGTCCAGCTGGTGGGCTGGGTCTCCTGCCAGACGGGGGTGGTGTTGTCGGCGCGGTAGACGGAGAACCGCAGGGGCGCCTTGTTGACCCGGATGGAGAGGGCTCCTGTGGTGATCCGGTAGTACGCGCCGGCGTCCGACCAGGACGTGGCCACGGAGCCGAAGTCGGTGGTGGTGGCGAGGTCGGAGCCGGCCGGGTCGTTGGTGAAGGTGCCGTCGGGCGAGAGCCAGAGGCGGAAGATGTCGGCGCGGGCGACGACCACGCGGGCCTTGGCCCCGCCGGAGGCCGTGACGGTGAAGGTGTTCCCGGACTGGGTGAAGCCGCTGACGTCGCCCGCGGTGGCCGTGGCCCCGGCGGGGGCCGCGGAGGCGGGCGGGGCGAGGGGGCCCGCGGCGGCCAGGCCCGCGATGGTGAGGGCGGCGGCGATCAGGGCGGCGCCCGGGGTGCGGCGGCGGCGCCGGTCCGGGCGCGCCCGGACCCCTAATCGGCGTGGCCCGTCGTGCTGGTCGTGTCGGCGCTGGCTCCTGCGGATGCTCGGCAGTCTCATGGGCAGCTCCTCGTGCGGTCCGCGAGGCGGACACAGCTCATTGGCATGCGCCCGACAAGATAGCGCTCCACTGCCCATTGATGAAAGATGGTGCTCGAAGTCGGCGTGTATCACGCACTTTCGAGCATCAAGTGCACGGAACGGCCCCGCCAACCCGTCAGGAGAAGGGAACCCGGTCCGGGCGGCAGACCGTGCCGGGGGGCGGAAGCGTCCCGTCGACGAAGTAGCGGCTCTCGTACGCGCTGATGCAGCGGCTGCCGTTGTTGAACAGCGCGGTGTGCCCGTACCCGTCGTTCGTGAGCAGCCGGGCGTTCCCGAGCTCATCGGCCATGGCCTGGGCGTCCGGGTAGGACGTGGACGGGTCGTACCGGGTTCCGATCACCAGGACGGGATGGGCGGTGGGCTTGTTCCACGGACCGTCGTACCCGGCGGCGGCCTTGGCCGGCCAGGTGGAACAGGCCTCCGCCGCCCACGTCCAGAAGCGTCCCGCGTCGCCGGCCCGCCGGGCGCTGTCCTCCTCCAGGGCGTGGTACGCGGCGGGGTCGCGCGGGTTCGGGCTGTCGGCGCACCAGACGGCCGCCGCCTGCTCGTCCCCCAGGTACGGGTTCGGCTCGGCCACGGGGGGCGGCGGCGGGTACACCGGAGGCTTGGGCTCCCGGCCCTGCGAGAGCTCCTGGAGCCGGCCCGCGAGGGCCGTCCAGCCGGGGTCGACGATGTAGAGGCCGTTGACCGTGTCGGCGACCGTCTTGGCGTACGTCCACGGGCCGATCGGACGCTCCCGCAGCTGCTGCATCAGCCGGTCGAACTTCGCACGGGTGGCCCCGGGGCTGCCCGCCGAGAAGGGGCAGCGGGTCGCGGGCGCCGATCCGCACAGGGTGAGGAACCGGTCCAGGGTGGCCGCGGCGGTGACGTCCGAGCCCATGCGCAGGAAGGTCGTGGTCCGGGGCTCGCCCTGCCGGTTGCCGTCGGTCCAGGCCTGGGGAGCGATGTTGCTGTCGAGGACCATGGCGCGGACGTTGCCGGGGAAGAGGTTGGCGTAGGTGGCACCGAGGATCGTGCCGTAGGAGACGCCCAGGTAGTTCAGCTGTGGTTCGCCCACCGAGCGGCGGAGCAGGTCGAGGTCCCGGGCGGTGTCGGCGGTCGACACGTGGCGCAGCAGGTCCGGGTCGCGCTTCTCGCAGAGCCGGCCGAGGTCCTCGTACGCGTCGATCCACGCCTTCCGCTCCTGCGCGCCCACCGGGAAGCCGCCGGGCGGGCGGGCCGCCCAGGTCTTGGCCTCCTCGGTGGTGTCGAAGCAGTTCACGGCGGTGCTGTTGCCGATCCCGCGCGGGTCCCAGCTGACGATGTCGAACCGTTCCCGCAGTTCCTTGGGGAAGGCGTCGTAGTTCTGCGGCACCTGCACGGTCCCGGGGCCCCCGGGACCGCCGGGGTTCACGAAGAGGGTGCCGATGCGCCGGCCGGGATCGGTGGCCTGGCGGCGGACGACGGCGAGATCGATGGTGCGGCCCGCGGGGGCGGCGTGGTCGAGCGGCACCTTCGCCGTGGCGCAGTCCCACGGGCTGCCGGGCTTGCACGGACTCCAGTCGAGTTTCGGGACGCTCACCGAGGGTGACGGCGAGGGGGGTGTGGGCGCCTGGGGCGCGCTGTGCGCGGCGGCCGGTCCGGGCCCGGTGAGCAGCGCCGAGCAGGCCAGCGCCGTGGTGAGGACTGCCGCGCGGCGCCGGCGCCGGCGGCGGGCTGTGGGACCTGATGCGGACATGGTGCGCCCTCCTCCGTCACGGCGAGGGCTCGGTCCGGCGGTTGATGCCACCGCATCGGTACACACGCCTATGCCACCACGAAACCGCGATTCGGCGGCGCGCGCGAGCCGGACGGGGGGCTGGCGCGGGCTGGTCCGATCACCGGCTCCCCCACACCCGACGACGGGGGTACGTTGGACGCGTGATCGACTTTCTCCGGGACGCCCCGGTCGCAGGCAGTCTCGACGTCGTCTGGCACGCGGGCTGGCCCTCCCCCAAGCACGACCCGGCCCCGGAGATCCAGGTCCATGCCTACTCCGAACACACGGTGATCCTGCGCCAGAACAAGTCCGTGCACTACGAAGCCCCGTTCCTCTTCCTCCTCTTCGGCAATGACCGGGCGCTGCTCCTCGACACGGGCGCGTCCGCCGACCCGGCCCATTTCCCCTTGCGGGAAACGGTCGACCGGCTCGTGGCGGACTGGCTGGAACGCCATCCGCGGCCCTCGTACGCGCTGCTGGTCGCCCACACCCACGGTCACGGAGACCACGTCGCGGCGGACCCGCAGTTCGCGGACCGGCCGCTCACCACGGTCGTGGGACCCGGACTCGACGAGGTCACGGCCGCCTTCGGCCTCACCGACTGGCCGCACCGCACCGGCGCGCTGGACCTGGGCGGCCGGATCCTCGACCTGATCCCCGGCCCCGGGCACCAGCGGGCCGCCCTGGTCTTCCACGACCGCCACACCGGCCTCCTGCTGACCGGCGACTCCCTCTATCCGGGGCGGCTCTACATCGAGGACCGGACGGCCTACTCGGCGACCGTCGACCGGCTGCTGGACTTCTGCGCCACCCGGCCGGTCCGCCATGTCCTCGGCTGCCACATCGAGATGACCACCACGGGCGAGGACTACCCCCGCGGCACGGTGCACCAGCCGGACGAGCCGCCGCTCCAACTCACCGCGGACCACCTGCGCACCCTGCGCGGGGCCCTCGACGAGACGGCGGACCGCCACGGCACGCACCCCTGCGGGGAGTTCATCCTCGTGTACCGGGACTGACGGACGGCGATAGGAGGTGTCGGTGGCCGCTGGAACGGTGGGTGCCGAGCTGCCCGAGGGGGCAGCCGCAGCCTCCTTCGACCGCAAGGGACCCCGTCGCCGTGTCGTCCACACCCTCCGCCCCGCCCTGGAACCGCCGACGTCCGTCGCGGCACGGTTGTGGGAGGCGAGCCGTGATCCGACCGACGGCCTGGGTCAGTAGCGGGCCGCGGACACCAAGGGGCCGTAGTGGCGGCCCCTGATGGGCCGGAGCGGGTCCCCGTAGAAGCCGTACTCGGGGTGGCGCCGGCCGTGCGCGGCCGCGTCGTCCACGAGGGTGCGCAGATTGCGCGCCGGGGCGCCGTCCGCGCACCGGCCGGAGTCGATGCACAGCGCGGCGATCCCCGTGACGACGGGGGCGGAGAGGCCGCCGCCGAAGAGGACCGTCGGCTGCGGCTGCTGCGGACGGGGCCAGGTCGCCATGCAGATTCCGGGACCGGCGACGGTGTGGCGCCGGTCCGCGGCGGAGCGCGCGAAATCGCTGAACCGGAGCGTCGCCTGGTCGTCCACGTATCCGAAGGAGCCCAGCTCGAAGCCGAAGCACTCGGGGGCGGACTTCCCGCCCGGCCGGCCGTCGACGTCGGACATCGCGGTGGTGGTGAGCACTTCGTCGTACGAGGCCGGCGCCTGCATGGCGATGTCGACGTTGCGGCCTTCGCCGCTCGCCACGAGCGTCACGCCCGCCCGGGTCGTGTTGCACACGGCGAGGTGGAGCGCGTCGTTGTTGACGGTCCCGCAGTGGCCGTCGTCCGCCTGCTGGAAGAACCGCGTGGTGGCGAAGCTCAGGTTGGCGAGCGCGATGTCGTTGTCCGGATCGGCGTCGGTACGGGTCGAGGCGAGCCAGTCGAGGGCGCACAGCACGCTGCTGTCGAGGGCGTTCCTGCCGTCCTCGGGGAAGACCTTCACCGACCACAGGGGGGTTCCGGGGGCCGCGCCGACGGTGCCCTTGTCGTTGTCCCGTGCGCCGATGACACCGGCCAGGGCGGTCCCGATCCCCAGCGGGTCCGCCAGGCTGGCGCCGGGGAGCACCGGGGTGCCGGTGAGGCAGTCGGCGCCGCCGCGGACGTTCAGGTCGGGGTGGCCGGCGGTGATGCCGGTGTCGAGGACCGCGACGTTCACGTCGGTGGCCGGACCGCGGCCGTCTCCGGAGCGGGCGGAGGACTTCTCGGCGTCGACACGGTCCGCCCACTCCGGCAGGCACTGCCGCACGGTGAGGTCGGGTACGGCGCCGCACAGGGCGGCGGCACCGGGTGCGGCGGCGCGGGGTGCCGAGGCACCGGGCGGAGCCGTACGAGGCGGGGCCGTACGGGCCGGCGCGGCATCGGTGCGCCCGTATGAGCGTTCCGCCGCGACGAAGCGGACGGCCGGGTCCCGGCGCAGTGCGGCCGCCTGGCTCTCGGTCAGCTCGGCTGCGTATCCCTTGAGGGCGTGCCGGAACAGGGCGGTGGGTGCCGTACGGAAGCGGCGGGTCTGCCGGTCGGAGAGCGCGGCGGGGTCGGTGGCTCCGTCCGTGAGGACGACGATGTACCGGGCGCTCCGCTCTCCGGAGCCGGAGCCGGAGCCGGCGCCCGCCCCGCTCGGGGCGGCGGAGGTCAGAGGCGCCAGGGCCACCGTCAGGGCGAGGGCGAGTGCGGCGGCGGGCAGCACGGTCGAGCGCCGGGGAGGGGTCACGCCTGCTCCTGTCTGACGGCGGCGGCCGGTGGGGGTGTCAGTAGCGGCCGGCATGGACGAGCGGTCCGTAGTGGCGGCCCGGGAAGGGGTGGTTGGGGTCACCGTCGAAGCCGTAGCCGGGGTGGCGTCGGGTGCGCAGGGCCGCGTCGTCGACGATCGTGCGGAGGTTGCGGGCGGGGGTGGAGCGTCCGCACGGGCCGTGGGCGATGCACAGGGCCGCGGTCCCCGCGACGACCGGTGAGGCGAAGCTGGTGCCGTCCACTGCTGTGTAGGGGGCGTCCGGGGCGGAGCTGGTGGTCACGACGCACACGCCGGGGGCCGCCACGGTGTGCTCCAGGTCGCGCCGGGACCGGGCGAAGTTGCTGAACTCCAGGGCGGCCTGGTCGTCCTCGTCCCCGAAGAGCCCGAAGTCCACGCCTTGGCAGTCGGACCTGCCCGCGGCTCCGGGCCTGCCGTCGAAGTCCACCATCGCGGTGGCGGTGAGGACCTCCTGGTAGGCGGCGGGCCCGTGCCGGGCCAGGTCGTGGCTTTCGTTGCCGGCCGCGGCGACCATGGTGATCCCGGCCCGGACGGCGTTGCAGACGGCCAGGTGCAACGGGTCGGCGTTGAGCGTTCCGCAGGCCTCGTCGTCGAAGTCCGGTCCCACACCTTCCGTGGTGGTGAAGCTCATGTTCGCGACGTGGATGTCGTTGGCCGGATCGGCGTCGGTACGGGTGGAGGTGACCCAGTCGACGGCACACAGGGCGGCCTCGTCGGTGCCGAGTTCGTTCGGGTCGTCGGGGAACGCCTTGACCGCCCACAACGGCACGCCCGGTGCCACGCCCACCACACCGATCCCGTTGTCCTTGGCACCGATGACTCCGCCCGCCTCCGTACCGTGCGGGTCGGGGGCGACCAGGCTGGTGCCGGGGATCTGCGGGCTGCCGGTGAGGCAGTCCACGCCCCCGCGGACGTTGAGGTCCGGGTGTGTTCCCTGGATACCGCTGTCGATGACCGCGACGCCGACGCCCCGTACTTCTCCCCTGCCGTCGCCGGAGCGGGCGGAGGAGCGGTCGGCCTCGATCCGGTCCGCCCACTCGGGCAGGCACTGCCCCGCGCCCAGGGACACCCGGCAGCTCACCGGGGTGTGCCGGCCCGGCGGGTTCAGCCGGTAGGTGCGCTGCCTGCTGACGAACCGTACGTCGGGATCCGCCCGCAGGCCCGCCGCCTCCGCGTCGGTCAGCCGGGCGGCATAGCCCTTCAGCGCGTGCCGGAACACCGCGGTCGGCTCGGCCCCGTACCTCCGCGCGAGCCGGGTCGAGGCGGCGGCGGGATCGCCCGTCGTGTCCTTGAGGACGACGACGTACGCCTCGGCCCCCTCGCCGCGCGCCTCGGCGCCGAAGGCGACCGGGGCGATGCCGGCGAGGGCGAGCAGAGCCAGTACCGAAGGTCCCAGCAGCGCGGAGCGCGCCCGATGCCTCATGTCCGCTCCCGTCGGCCGACTACTTCGTCACGCCGCCCCATCGGACCCCGAACCAGCCCGCCCCACCCCGCCCGCTCGACGCACGGCGCCCGAGTTCACCCGCCGGAACCATCGCCCCCGACTGTTTGGCCCACCCCTGGCCCCGGTGGGCGCCGACCCACGGCCGGGCCCCGGCAGGAATACTCAGCAGTGAGCCGGTGGACTCGGTGCGGGCGGCCGAGTCGTGGATCGCCGACCGCGGCGGTCATTGGGCGGAGGGCTCCGCCTTTGCCTTCGCCGTGGTCGAGGGCGACGGGACCGTACTCGGCAACGTTTCGGTCGGTGCGGTGGACCGGCGGCACGCCACCGGGTGGGTGTCCTACTGGACGACGGCCGCGGCGCGCGGCCGGGGCGTGGCCTCCGCGGCCTGCCGGTCGCTCTCGCACGCCCGGCTGGCGACCGACCCGCTCCGCTGACCGGCCCGCCCGCACGTGCCCTCAGGTGATGCGGGCGGGGCGCGGGGGTGGGGGTGGGGTGACGGCCAGGACCGGTGGGGCCGGGGTCGACCAGTGGTGGCCGCAGGGGTCGAAGGCCAGGGTCACCGGCCGGCCGGGGCGTTGGCGCCAGGAGATGCGTTCGGGTGCGCCGTCGCAGACGGGGCAGCGGGGCAGCGGGCCGGGCTCCGCCTCCGGCACGCGGTCGGGGGCGGCCGCGAGCGGCGTGGCGTGCGGATCGCGCATGGAGGCTCCCTGGTCGTGCGTGCGGTCGTCGGGCTGATCGCACTGTGCCATGGAGGTGCCCTTCTCCGCACGGGCGAATCATCCAGTGTTTTGGCTGGTCAGAGGTGTGGTCACCAGGAAAATTACGGTGCTCTTGCGGGCACTTGGTGATCAACCGCTCGCGCAACCGGCCTCGACCAGGCCGGATTCGTAGGCCGCGATCACCGCTTGCGCACGGTCGCGGACGCCCAACTTGCCGAAGATGCCCGTGATGTGGTTCTTGACCGTGGAGACACTGATGTCCAGGTCCAGGGCGATCTCGGCGTTGCCCCGGCCGCCGGCCAGCAGACGCCAGATCTCCAGTTCGCGCGGGGTGAGTTCGGCCGGGGTCTCGGCGGCCCACGACCGCGGCCGCACGGGGGTGCGTACGTAGGCGGAGATGAGCCGGGTCAGCAGCCGCGGCGCGACGGCGGCCTCGCCGGTGTGGACGATGCGGACCGCGGCGATCAGCTCCTCCGGGGAGATGTCCTTGGGCAGGAAGCCGTACGCGCCCGCGCGCAGGGCGGCGACCACGTACTCGTCCATGTCGAAGGTGCTGAGGGCGAGAACGCGGGTGGAGGGGAGCGTCCGCGCGAGTTCCTCGGTGGCCTGGACCCCGTCCAGGACCGGCATCCGGATGTCCATGACGACCACGTCGGGCAGCAGCTCGTGGGCGAGGGCGACGGCCCGCGCTCCGTCCTCGGCCTCGCCCACGACCTCGAACTCCGGGTCGGGGCCCAGGATCAGGGCCAGGCCGCGCCGCACCAGCGGCTGGTCGTCGGCTATGAGCACGCGGATCATCGCTGCCGTTCCTCTCTCTCGCCGTACCCGGAGCCCGCGACCTCGACCGCGGCCGGGGCCGGGGCCGGGAGGCGGGCCGCCACCCGGAAGCCCCCGCCGCCGAGTGGGGCGGCCTCCAGGGTTCCGCCCTGCAGGGCGACACGTTCGTGCATACCGATCAGACCGTACCCGGGGCGCGCCGCGGGCCGGGAGGCCGCTGCCCGCGCTCCCGCCCCGTCGTCGCGCACCTCCACGGCCACCTCGTCCCGGCGGTAGGTCAGCCGTACGTGGGCCCGCGCCTCCCCCGCGTGCTTGCGGGTGTTGGTCAGCGCCTCCTGCACGATGCGGAAGACGGTGAGGCCGACGGTCGGCGGCAGCGGGCGGACCGGTCCGTCCACGGTGAACTCGGTCTCCGTGCCGGCCAGCCGGGACTCGGTGACGATCCGGTCGAGGTCGCCGGCCCCGGGCTGGGGAGCCGGCGGGGTGTGCTCCGGCTCCTCCCCGGCCCTGAGGACGTCGAGGAGTTGACGCATCTCGCGCAGCGCCATCCGCCCGGAGTCCTCCAGGGTGACGAGGGCCTCCCGGACGACCTCCGGGTCGTGCGCCAGGTTGGCCCGGGCCCCGCCCGCCATCAACTGCATGGTGGTGATGTGGTGGGCGACGATGTCGTGCAGTTCGCGGGCGATCCGACGGCGTTCCTCGGCCACCGCCCGGTCCGCGAGCAGGGTCCGGTGCGCTTCGGCCTCCCGCTGCCGGTGCTTGACCACGGCGCCCACGCCGACGGCGCCGAAGGTGCCGATCGCGTTCGCGAGCAGACCCGACCAGCCGAAGGGCAGGGGCCAGCCGCCCTGGCCGACGGAGATCAGCGGCACCGCCACGACCGCCGCCGACGCGGCCACCGCCGGGCGGCTGAACCGGGCCACCGTGTAGAGGGCCACCATCAGGGTGAGGGTGAAGTGCGGGGTCGGCGGGGTGCTCACGTTCACCAGCACGCCCAGCGCCAGTACGGCGGCGAGCACCGTCACCGGCCGCGCGCGCCGGGCGATCAGGGGCATCGCCGAGACGATCAGGGAGACGGCCGCGGTCACGCTCAGGACCCGGCCCTCGGTCTGCATGCCCAGGGAGTAGCCGACGAGGTCGATGGTGCCGGCCGCAACCGCCACCAGTGCGTCGTTACGGGTCCACGGTGAGCCCTCGGCGCCGCCGCCCCCTTCGCCTCGCACGCCCACATCCGTACCCACACCCACACCCACACCCACACCCACACCCATGCTGCCGGTCCTCCCCCGTCGGCCGCCCGCGGCCGTGCTCTCCGGTGATCCATTCTGGCACCGTCCCCGACTCCTGCCGCCGGTCCCCGGTGTGAGCCCGTACCAGGACTCCGGTCCTGGTCGGCACCCCCGTACGGACCCTGGTCCCGCGGTGCGGATCCTCCCCTGCCCCGACGTTTTCCCCGCTCCCCGCTGATGGTCTGGAGTCAGGCCGGGAACCCCGGCCGTACCGCACAGACCGGAGGAGACCAGTGATCCGCGCCCTGACCCGATTCTCGACGCGAAGTCCATGGAAGGTCATCGCCCTGTGGGCGGTCCTGGGGATCGCAGCCACCATCGCGGGCCAGGCGTTCGTCTTCCGCGCCATCCAGCCCGGCAACGGCGGGTTCCTGCCCGCGCACTACGACTCGGCGGCGGCCCTGAAGATCGCGGAGGAGCGGTTCGGCGTGAAGCCGGACGCCAACCTCCTCACCCTGCTGGTGGCCCGCTCGGACGACGCGCCGCTCGGCGCCGCCGACGAGCAGCGCATCGACGCGCAGGCCGCGCAACTGGCCCGGAAGCGGGTCGCCATGCCCCGGACCAAGGACACGATGCCCCTCGCCGAGGACCACTCGCAGATCCCCCGGGTCAGCCCGGCCATGACGGCGCCCGACCGCTCCTTCCGCCTGCTCTCCGTCGAACTGACCGGAAATCCCGCCGATCCCGGGGTGCAGGACACCTACCGCGCCTTCCGGGATTCCGCCCGCGACGCGTTCGCGGAGGAGGGACTGCGCACCGGCTTCACCGGCGGGATCGCCGACCGGGTGGACACGGCGGACGCCGAGAAGACCAGGACGAAGGTGGTCGGGGCGCTCATGCTCGGGGTCATCGTCCTGCTGCACGTCCTGGTCTTCCGCAGCGTCCTGGCGGCCCTGCTGCCGCTGCTCGCGGTATCCGTCATCGGTGGCGCCGCGGCCGGCGTCGTGGTCGGCGCGGCCCTGCTCACCGGGACCGGACTGGCCGATTCCACCCCGGGGTTGATCAGTGTGGTGCTGGTGGGCATCGGCATCGACTACTTCCTCTTCCTTCTCTTCCGCTTCCGCGAGCAGCTGCGCGAACACCCCGGGCAGTCCGGCCGCGAGGCAGCCGCCGAGGTCGCCGGGCGCGTGGGTACGGCCATCACCTCCGCGGCGCTGACCATCGTCGCCGCGTTCGCCACGCTCGGGGTCGCCTCCTTCGGCCAGTTCCGGGTGCTCGGGCCGGCCATCGCCCTGTCCGTCCTGGTGATGCTGCTGGGCAGCCTGACCCTGATGCCGGCCCTGCTGGCGGTCACCGGGCGCAGGATGTTCTGGCCCTCGCGGTCCCTGCGCCACGCGCCCCGCGCCGGTTCCGCCGCGCGGCTGGGCGACCGGGTGGCACGGCGGCCGCTGGTACTGGTCCTGGGCTCGGTGGCGCTGCTTGGCACACTGGCCGCCGGTGTCGTGGGGATGCGGATGGACTACGGGCAGGGGGGCGCGGGCGGGGAGCGTACGGCCGCGGTCGTCACCGCCGCGGAGATCTCGCGCGCCCTGCCGGCCGGGGTGTCGGACCCGACCAGCGTGTTCGTCACGGCTTCCGACGGCGGCACGCTCACCGCCGAGGGCCTGGGCGGGCTGTCCACGGCGCTCGCGGGGGTCGGCGGCGTGGGCCAGGTCGCGGGGACCGTGCTGAGCGAGGACCGGCGGGCGGCGCGCATCGACCTGTTCCTGACGGTCGACCCGCAGCGCCAGGAGGCGCGCGATCTGGTCACCGGACCGGTCAGGGCCGCGGTACGGGCCCACGCGCCCGCCGGTACCGAGGCGCACGTGGGCGGCACGCCGGCGCTCTTCGCCGACATCTCGACCGCGGTGGACAAGGACCTGAAGGTGGTCTTCCCGGTGGCGGCCGTGCTCATCGCGCTGATCCTGCTCGCGCTGCTGCGCAGTCTGCTGGCACCGGTGATCCTGCTGGCCGCGGTCGGCCTCGGGTTCGCCGCGACGCTCGGCGCCTCGACCCTGGTGTTCCAGCACGCCCTGGACCGGCCCGGAGTGGACTTCACCCTCCCGCTCGTGCTGTTCCTGTTCGTGGTCGCGCTGGGCACCGACTACAACATCCTGATGAGCGACCGGATCCGGGAGGAGATGGAGCGGCCGGGTCCGGCGCGGGCGGCGGTGGGCCGCGCCGTGCGGCACACGGCCCCCGCCATCGCGACGGCGGGGCTGGTGCTGGCCGCGTCCTTCGGCAGCCTGGCCGTGACCCCGGCCCCGTCCACCCAGCAGATCGGCTTCGCGACGGCCCTCGGGATCCTGCTCTCCGCCTTCGTCTGTCGTCTGTCGCCGTCAGGCGAGCTGGTCGACCTCGGGGTGATCCTTGAGCCAGGCGCGCACGGCCTCCTGCTCCTTGCCCTTCCCGGTTTCCTGGATCTTCGCCTCCAGGCCGGTCAGCTGCTCCTCGCTGAGCTTGAACGAGCTCAGCCAGCGGGCCATCTCGGGCTCGTCGGCGGCGAAGCCCTTGCGGGCCAGGGTGTGGATCCCGTCGCCCTTGCCCCAGGCCACCTTCGGGTCCTCCAGTTTGGTCAGGTCGTACGTGGAGTACGCCCAGTGCGGGGACCACAGCACGACCGCCACGGGCTCCTTCTTCTCGTAGGCCCGCTTGAGCTCGGCGAGCATGCCGGGCGTGGAGCCGTCGACGACCTGGTACTCGCCTTCGAGGCCGTACTCCTTCAGGACCTTGTCCTTGAGGATGGACATGGCTCCGGCGCTCGGCTCGATGCCGATGATGCGGCCCTTGAACTGGCCGGCCTTGCCCTTGAGATCGGCGAGTGAGCGGACGTCCTTCATGTACGAGGGCACGGACAGCTCCAGCGAGGTGGGGCCGTACCAGGACCCGAGGTCCTCGAGCTTGTTCCCGTACTTCTCCCAGTACTGCGCGTGCGTGACGGGCAGCCAGGAGTCGGTCTGGAAGTCGAGCTGGCCGCCGGCCAGGCCGGTGTAGAGGGCTCCGGCCTCCAGCTGGCGGGCGTCGACCTTGAAGCCGCGCCGCTCCAGCAGCTCCTTCCACAGGAAGGTGGAGGCGATGCCCTCGTCCCAGGGGATGTACCCGACGGAGACCGTACGGCCCTTGCCGATGTTCGCCGCGCCTGCCGGTCCGTCCTCGGCGGTGGAGCCGCCGAAGGTGCTGAGGCCGCCCGCGACGAGCGCGAGCACGACGACGCCGCTGAGGGCGTAGACGGGCCGGGGGCGGTGGTTCCACACCTTGGCCGCGCCGGTGGCCGCGGCCTTCGCCTTGGCGAGGGCGCGCCGGCCGAGCGGGGAGACCTGGCGGCCGAGGGCGCCGGTCATCCGGTCCAGGTACATGGCCAGGATGACGATGGAGATGCCCGCCTCGAAGCCGAGGCCGATGTCGACGTTGCCGATGGCGCGGTACACGGCGCCGCCGAGTCCGCCGCCGCCGACCATGCCGGCGATGACGACCATGGACAGGCCGAGCATGATGACCTGGTTGACGCCCGCCATGATCGTCGGCAGGGCCAGGGGCAGCTGCACGCGGAAGAGGGTGTCGCGCGGGGTGGTGCCGAAGGCCTCCGCGGCCTCGACGAGTTCCGCGTCGACCTGGCGGATGCCGAGTTCGGTCATCCGTACGCCCGGCGGCAGCGAGAAGATGATGGTCGCGATGATGCCGGGCACCACGCCCACCCCGAAGAAGATGATCCCGGGGATGAGGTAGACCATGGCGGGCATGGTCTGCATGAAGTCCAGGACGGGCCGCAGGACGGCGCTGACCCGGTCTGATCTGGAGGCCCAGATGCCGAGCGGGATCGCGAAGACCAGGGTGACCAGGGTCGCGACGAGGACGAGGGAGAGCGTGGACATCGCGTCGGACCACAGGCCGACGGAGTCGATGAGCGCGAGGCCGGCGAAGGCCAGCAGGCCCGCGAGGAGCCCGCGCAGCCACCAGGCGCCGAGCGCGAGGATGCCCGCGAACAGCAGCGGTGCGGGGGCGGAGAGGACGGCGTCGATGCCGTCGTAGAGGCCGGTCACGAGCGCGCTGATGGCGTCGAACAGCCAGGACAGGTGGCTCTGGAGGAAGTCGACACCGCTGTCGACCCAGGCGCCGAGGTGCAGGCGGGGCATCAGGCGGCCACCTCCGCACAGGCCATCGGGGGCCGTTGTTCGTCGCCGAGGAAGGCGATGAGCCGGTCCTGCGGCACGGAGCCGACGACGGCGCCTTCCGCGTCGGTGACGGCGACCGCGTGCGGGACCCGGGCGCTGACCGCGCAGACGTCGGCGAGCGGGGTGTCGCCGTGGACGGTCGGGCAGCCGCAGGCTTCGGCGTCCGCGTCGGGCTCGTCCATGACGGCGTCGGCCGTGAGCACCCGCGAACGGTCGACGTCCTGGATGAAGGAGGCGACGTAGTCGTCGGCGGGGCGGGTGAGGATGTCCTCGGCGGTGCCCTGCTGGACGATGCGGCCGTCGCGCATGACGGCGATGCCGTCGCCGATGCGCATGGCCTCGTTGAGGTCGTGGGTGATGAAGACGATGGTCTTCTTGAAGCGCTGCTGGAGCTCCAGGAGCTGGTCCTGCATGTCACGGCGGATCAGCGGGTCCAGGGCGCTGAAGGACTCGTCCATGAGGAGCAGGTCGGCGTCGGTGGCCAGGGCCCGGGCGAGGCCGACCCGCTGCTGCATGCCGCCGGAGAGCTCGTCGGGCCAGGACTTCTCCCAGCCCTCCAGGCCGCACAGGGCCAGGGCCTCGGCGGCGCGGCGGTCGCGCTCGGCGCGGGGGACGCCCTGCACCTCCAGGCCGTAGCCGGCGTTCTCCAGGACGTTCCGGTGCGGGAAGAGCGCGAAGTGCTGGAAGACCATGGAGATCTTCGTGGACCGTACGCGGCGCAGCTCGCCCGCGCTGAGCGCGGTGAGGTCCTGGCCGCCGAAGAGGATGCGTCCCGCTGTGGGCTCCAGCAGTCCGTTCAGCATGCGCAGCAGCGTGGACTTGCCGGATCCCGACAGACCCATGACGACGAAGATCTGGCCGGGTTCGACGCTGAACGAGGCGTCGATCACCGCGGCCGTGGTCCCGTCGGCGCGCAACTCGTTGCGGTCGGTGCCGCTTTCGAGCGCGCGGACGGCGTCGTCGGGTCGCCGTCCGAACACCTTGTAGACATGCTCGGCTTGGAGCGTGGACACATAAACCTCACGGGTCGTACGGGGTACGGCGCGCGCCGGCGGACCGGTGGGCCGTAGAGCGGGACGGGATCTGCCCGCGTGCGCCCCGCCGCCGGCACGAACGGCCGGAGGGCGTGGTTCCGCTCCAGCAGTCCACGATGCCCCGCATTCACCACCGCAAACACCAGCGTGATTCAGGTCACTTGCACATCCGGGAACCGCGGCACGCGGGGCCGCACCGCGCGCCGGGTGGCGACGCGCGGCCACCGGGACGGAGTTGGAGCGGGCGCCCGACGGCCCGGCGGAGCGCCGGGCCCGGCGCTCCGCCGCCCGCGGCGTGTCGGAGCCCACACCGGACGTCCGGCGGGTGGACCCGGCCCCGGCGGCCCCGGGTGTGACCTAGGTAACGCGGAAGCCGGTCCCCGCGGGGTCGCGGCGGTCGCGGTGGAAGGTCAGCCGGTCCCACGTGGGGAAAGCCAGGTCGGTGACGGCCAGCAGCCGGCCGGAGGTGTCGTGCAGGGTGCGGCACACGGTGAGGCCACAGGCCGGGGAGGCGGCCCGCGGGTGGGTGGTGCGGGTCATGGTGATGGTCTCGGCGACCCGGCCGCCCGCCGCGGCGCGGTCGAGCCAGCGCCGCACCGGGGCGAGGTCGTCGTCGCGGAGCGTCACCCCCAGGCCGCGATAGCCGGCCAGCTCGGGGTCGCGCGCGACGACGCCCGGGCTGAAGTACGTGACGGCGTCACGGAGGGTCTCCCCGGCCGGGCCGCGTTCGCGATGGTGATGGACCAGGGTGCGGTCCCCGCCCGCCATGCCGAGCAGTCCGGCGAGCGAGGGCGGGACGGTGACGAGGGTGAGCCGGCTCAGGGTGAGGGCGGGCACGGCGGAGGCGGGCCGGGCGGCGGCCGGCTCGACCCCGGGCCCGTTCCCTGGAGCGGCGGGGACCACCACGGCGGTGACGGCGGGCCGGGTGCCGCGCCGGCCGGTGACGACCAGGCCGTCCTCGCGCAGGTACTGGAGGGCGGCCCGGACGGTCTGCCGGTTGACCTCGTAGCGGGCGGCCAGGCTGCGCTCGGAGGGCAGTCTGCCGCCGGGCGTGCGTGCGGCGCGCTCGAGATCGCGGCGCAGCGCTGCGGCGATCCGCTGGTACTTGGGCATGGCGGCCGGGCCGCCGCCCCGCGAAGGGGAGGGCATGGCTTCTCCTCTGACGGGTGGTCAAGGACTGCGCGGTCTGCCCGACCAACGTAGCATTGGTCTATACCTTTAGGTGAGGGGAGATCCGGGAACCCGGCCCACCTTGGCCGGTTCCGTGCGCACCCGGCCCGATCGGCAGGGCGCCTCCTACTCCCGCAGCGGGTTGGGCAGGGGCAGGTAGCGGGCGTCCGCGCCGTCGGCCCGCGTCCAGCGCAGCAGCAGGTTGGTCTTGGCGGGCAGGGCCGGGGCGGCCAGCAGCTCCACGATCTCGGGGAGCCCGCGCGTGGCGTCGTAGCGCCGCAACTCCTCCCGTACGGCCGGCCACAGGAGCGGCGAGATGTCCGGATACCGTCCGGCCAGCGCTCCCGCGATCTCCGCCAGGTTGTTGACGACCAGGCAGTAGACCAGGCGCTGCCAGGCGTCCGCGCGCGGCAGGTCCGGCAGCAGCTTCACCCCTTCCGCGTCGCGGAAGAGTGCCTGCACGGGCATGCCCTCCGCGTCGACGGCGACCAGGGTGTTCTGGAGGTGGGCCTCCAGCACGACACCGTGGCGGGCGAACAGTTCCAGCACGGGTGGCACCACCTGGCGCAGGTACGCCCGCCACCAGCGGGCCGGGTCGGTGGCCCCGGCCGGCGGGCTCCCGGCGTAGCCCTCGGCGAGCGCGGCGGCCAGCAGCGGCGTGGCCCCGGGCACGGTGTGGGCGTGCAGGCCGTCGCGGACCAGGACGGCGAGCTCCTCGAAGGCGAAGGAGGCGGTGCGGTAGCCGCGGTCGGCCAGCCAGGCCGCCGCCGAGCCGGTCCGGCGCAGCGCGGCGAAACCGGCCTCGACGGCCGCGTCGGTGCGGCGCAGTTTCAGCAGGTCGTGCCGCCACAGCCGGCGCACGTCGTTGGTGATCCGGACGTCGAGGCTGAACTTCACGAAGAGGTCGGCCGCCGGTTCCGGTACGTACAGGGTCCGGATCGAGGCGGTGGGCCAGGCCGGCCGGCGGCTCTCCCCGAGCCGCAGCAGCCGCCCGTCGGCGAAGGCCTCGCGCACCGCGGGCCGGTCGCCCACCAGGTCGAGCTGCCAGGGGTGGGCGGGCAGCAGCCGGTAGCCGGCCGGGGCGCGCGGCCCGTCGAGGGCGTCGGCCAGGGAGTCGATCGCGGCGGAGGCGGCCGGGCCGCCCTCCTCGGCGGCCTGGTCCTCGCGCAGCGCGAGGAAGACCAGCGGGAAGCGGGCGTGGGCCTCCGGCGCGTACGGCAGCCAGCTCCCGGCCGGGGCCCCGCCGCGTGCCTTGGGGGCGGGGTGGTGCGGATGGCCCATCACCAGGGACTGCTCGGAGAGGACGTACGGGTCCTGCGGGGGCTCGGCCTCGGCGCGGGCGGCCAGCAGTGCGGCGAGCGCGTCACGGCTGTCGGTGATCTCGACGGGGAGCTCGTCGTTGGGAACGCCGGTGAACCGGCCCAGTTCGTCGGAGACGAGTTTGACCAGTTCGGTGTGGCTGAGCGGGTGCCAGCCCGCGGCCGTCCGCAGTTCGGGGCGGACCGGCCGGCGCCCGCCGCGCACCCGGAGCAGCCGGCCGCTGCCGCGCAGCCGGTGGACTTCCACTCCCGTGCCCGTGTCCGCGCCGTACTCTGCCGCGGGGCCGGAGGGCCCGGCAGGCTCGACGGGATCGGCCGTCTCCCGCAGCAGGCAGTTGAGGAGCGGGGTGGCGGCGTACGCGTCGGCGGCGGCGTTGAGGTCCACTGGTTCCATTCGGTCCATCCGGTGCGCCGGAGGTTCGCCTGGCGTAACCACCGGTCGTGATCGTCGGTATCCGCAATGATTACTTGATCATCCCGTAAAGCGATATTCCGATGTCGGAGCCCAGCATGTACTTTCCCCACTCGCCGGCCGAAGAGGCCGTCGCCGCCGAACTGGCCGGTGTACGGCCCTGGCTCGGCCCCGGGTACGACGCCGCACTGAGCGGCGCCCGGGCGGCCGTGCTGACCCGGCTGTGGCGGGCGCTGGCCTTCGAGCCGCTGCCGTGGGTCGTGGGCCGGGAGCGCGGGCCGGACGGCCTGGCGCTCCTGCTGGAGGGCGGCGCCCGGCTGGAGGGCCCGCTGCCGGATCCGTACGCGACCGAGCCCTACGTGAGCGAACTGCTGCTCGACGGCAAGGCCTACGGGCAGGCCGCGGCCCTGGTCACGGCTCTGGGGGTGGCGCACGGGAAGGAGTTCGCCGCCGAGCTCGACGCCAGTACGGCCTCCCTGGCGCTCTCCCGGGCCGGACAGCCGCCCGCCGGCGAGGATCGCGCCCCGGGGGCCACGTGGGAGTGGGAGCAGCGGGTCGTCGACGGTCATCCGTACCACCCGAACTGCCGTTCCCGGCCGGGCTTCTCGGTGGCCGAGCAGCTGGCGTACGCCCCCGAGCACCGCCCGGTGGTGGAGCTCGGCCTGGTCGCCGTACCGACTGAGAAGTGCCTGGTCACCGGCGACTGGCCGGAGCCGCTGCGGGACCCGGGGCGGATCCTGGTCCCGGTGCATCCGTGGCAGGCGGCCCACGTACTGCGGCACGAGCGGGCGCTGCCGGGATTCGCGGCGCACCCGCTGATGGCCCTGCGCACGCTGGCGCCCGCCGACGGCGGCCCGCACGTGAAGACCGCGCTGAGCGCCCGGCTGACCTCCTCCGTACGGGACATCTCCGTCTACTCCGTGGAGACGGCGGCGGCCGTGTCCGCCTTCGCCCAGGGCCTGTCCGAGCGGCTCGACGGCCGGCTGCACATCACCCGCACCCTCGGCGCGGCGACCGCGCACACCCCGGATCTGGCGGCCGTGCTGCGGGAGCCGCCGGAGGTGCACGCGGACGCCTCCGCCGGTGAGCGGGTGCTCCCGGTGGCGGCCCTGGCCTCGTTCCCGCCGGCGCGCTCGGCGGCCTGGCGGGCGGACTTCGCCCGTCTCGCGCTGTCGGTGTGCCTGCGGGTGCTGGAGCTGGGGGTGGCCCTGGAGGCCCACGGCCAGAACCTCCTCGTCGTCCTCTCCCCCACCGGGGCCCCGCTGCGGCTGGTCTACCGCGACCTCGCCGACATCCGGATCAGCCCGGCCCGGCTGGTCCGGCACGGCCTGCCGGTGCCGCCCCTGTCCGGCAGGCTGATCACCGACGACGTGACCGTGCTGCGGCGCAAGTTGTTCGGGTCCCTGCTGGCGGGGGCGCTCGGCGCCACGGCGGGCTCGGCCGGCGCCTTCGCCGAGGCCCTCGCCGAGGTCGCCACGCTGCCGGCGACCGCCGACACCGAGGCCCTGCTGACCGGGCCGCTGCCCACCAAGGCGCTCACCCTGATGCGGCTGAGCCCCGGCATTCCCGGGGACCAGTGGGCTGAACTGCCCAATCCGCTGGCCGGAGGGTGATCCGGAGCACCAGAGCCGGGGGTCCCCCGGACGGATCCCGGCGGCTACTGTCCAGGGGTATGACGGAGACCTCGGACCTGACCTCGGTGAGAGCGTCGTACGACGCCGTCGCCGTCGACTATGCCCGGCTGGTCGGCACGGAACTGGCCCGGAGGCCACTGGACCGGGCCATGCTGGCGGCGTTCGCCGAGTACGTGCGCGGCGACGGTGTGCGCCGGGACGAGGGCCGCGGTGGCCGGGCGGTCGCCGACCTGGGCTGCGGGCCGGGCCGGGTGACGGCTCATCTGGACGGGCTCGGCGTACGGACCTTCGGCGTCGACCTGTCCCCGGCGATGGTGGCGGTGGCCCGCCGGACCTACCCGGGCCTGCGGTTCGAGGTGGGGTCGATGACCGCACTGGACATGGCCGACGGGGTACTGGGCGGGGTGCTGGCCTGGTACTCCACCGTGCACACCCCGCCCGCGGAACTGCCCGTGGTGTTCGACGAGTTCGCCCGGGTGCTGGCGCCGGGCGGGTACGTCCTGATCGCCTTCAAGGCGGGCGACGAGAGGGTCCGGCTGGAACACGCGTACGGGCATCCGGTCGAGCTCGACGTGTACTGGACGCCGCCCGACCTCGTCTCGGGCCTGCTGGCCGGGGCCGGGCTGACCGAGGTGGCCCGTCTGGTCCGCGGTCCGGACGCCCGCGAGAACTCCCCGCAGGGCTTCCTGCTTGCGCGCAAGGGGTGATCCTGCCGAGGGCCGTCGGCTGACCGGCGGCTCCTCTCCTTCACCAGCTTCACCAGCGCAGCGGCAGCCGGGTCACGCCCCGCATCAGCACGCCGGGGAGCCAGTCCCGCGGACCCGCGTCCGAATCCTCGGCCAGGTCCGGGAACCGCTCCAGCAGGGCGCGGATCGCGATGCGGCCCTCCATCCGGGCGAGCGGCGCACCGAGGCAGAAGTGGATGCCGTGGCCGAAGGCGAGGTGGCCGGGGCCGGGGCGGCGGATGTCGAACACGTCGGGTCCGGGCTGTGCGAAGCGGGCCGGGTCGCGGTCCGCCGCGGCGAGGGCGACGAGCACGGAGGAACCGGCGGGGATCAGGATGCCGCCCAGCTCCAGGCCGGTGCGGGCGAAGCGGTGGGTGGCGTGCTGGACCGGGCCGTCGTAGCGCAGCATCTCCTCCACGGCTCCGTCGATCAGGCCGTCCGGGTCGGCGCGCAGGGCGGCGAGCTGGTCGGGGTGCGCGAGCAGGGCCCGTACTCCGTTGCCGATCAGGTTCACGGTGGTCTCGTGGCCCGCGACCAGCAGCAGGAAGGCCATCCCGATCAGCTCGTCCGGGGAGAGCCGGTCGCCGTCCTCGTCACGGGTCCGGATCAGGGCGCTGAGCAGGTCGTCGCCGGGGTCCGCGGCCTTGTCCCCGACGAGTTCGAAGAGGTACGCGGTCATCTGCTCCAGGACCCGGCCGTCCGCGCCGACCCCGTCCAGCGGGGCGACGATCTCGTTCGACCAGTAGCGGAACCGCGCCCGGTCCAGGCCGGGCACGCCGAGGAGTTCGCAGATCACGGTCATCGGCAGCGGTACGGCGAAGGACCGGATCAGGTCGGTGCGCCGGTCGGGACGGGCCGCCATCTCGTCGAGCAGTTCCCCGGTGATCCGCCGGACACGGGGGCGCAGGGCCTCGATCCGGCGGGCCGTGAACTCCCGTGCCACCAGGCCGCGCAGCCGCGTGTGGTGGGGCGGGTCCGCGTCCAGCATGTTCGTGGCGACGGCCGGGACCGGTGCGTCCCCGAACAGCCCGGTGCCGAACCAGTTCTTCGACAGGGCCGGATGGTTCAGGGCCTGCCGGGCCTCCTCGTGGCCGACGACCAGCCACGACCGCTCGCCGCCCACGACCACCTCGTGGACGGGGCCGGCGGTGCGCAGCGCGGCGTAGAAGGGGTACGGATCGGCGTTGAAGTCACCGGTGTGCGCGCTGAGGTCGACGAGGGGCATGGGGGCAGCCTAGGCGGGTGGCGTCGATCGGACCGGTCCGTCCATACGACAAGCCGAACCGTTTCGGCCATGAGCCGTTCGGGGGGCTGCCCGGTGTGTGTGGGCCCGCCTTCACCGCGATCGGGGCGGGCGGTGGCAGGAAGGAGGTATGAGCCTCCATCGCCGCCAAGTCCTCGGCAGCGCCGCCGCGGCCGTCCTCGCCACCGTCGGCGCGGCCGCCCGGGGCCCGGACTACGGGGCCCTGGCCCGCGGGATCGACGGGCGGGTGGTGCTCCCGGGCGACCGGGAGTACGCGGAGGCCCGCCGGCTGTTCCAGCCCCGCTACGACGCCGTCGCGCCCGCCGCGGTGGCCTACCCCGCGCACGCCGCGGACGTGGCCGTCTGCCTCGACTTCGCCCGCCGTTCCGGCGCGGCCGTCGTCCCGCGCGGCGGCGGGCACGGCTACGCCGGCTGGTCGACCCGCGCCGGGGCGCTGGTCGTCGACACCGGGGCCATGGCGGGAGTGACGGTCGAGGGGGACGGCGTACGGATCGGCGCGGGGGCCCGGCTCGGGGACGTGCACTCCGCCCTCGCCGGGCGGGGCCTGGCCGTCCCGACCGGGCTGTGCCCCTCCGTCGGGATCGCCGGGCTCACCCTCGGCGGCGGCCTGGGGCTGGCCTCGCGGGCGTACGGGGCCACCGCGGACCGGCTCACGGGGGCCCGGGTGGTCACCCCCGACGGGCGCGTGCGCGAGGTCGGCGCCGACCGCGATCCGGACCTCTTCTGGGCCCTGCGCGGCGGCGGGGGCGGCAATTTCGGCGTGGTCACCGAGTTCCGCTTCCGGACTCACCCGGCCCCCCGGGACTGCGCCTTCGCCGAACTCCACTGGCCCGGCCGCGACTCCGCGGACGTGCTGCGCGGCTGGCAGCGCTGGCTGGCCGGGCTGCCGGACCCGTTCTGGAGCCAGGTGGAGTTCACGGTCGAAGCCGGTGCCGGTGCGGGTGCTGGATCCGGCGCTCGTTCCGGGGATCCGGCGCCGCCGGCGGTCCGGGTGGTGTGCCTCGACGGACGCGGGGAGCTGGAACGGCAGTTGACCCGGCTGTCGGACCTGGTCGGCGGACCGCCGAGGGACGACTGGACCGTCGTACGCAGTCACGCGGACACCCTGCGGGCCATGTCGGGCTGTCTGGACCTGACCGCGGCGCAGTGCCGGCTGCCCGGCACCCTGCCCGGCCGGGACCCGCAGGGTCGGCTGGAGCGGCACTCGTACGCCGCCCGCTCCGACTTCTGGGCGGGCGCCGGGCTGCCCGACGCGGCGATCGGCACGGTCCTGGACGCGGTACGCCGCTACGGGTCCGAGGCCGGCGTCCCCCGCGGCGGCCTGGCGGTGGTGCAGTTCGACGGAGTCTGCGGCGGCGCGCTGAACCGGGTCGCGGTCGCGGACACGGCCTTCGCGCACCGCGGCAGTGCCTTCCTCGCCCAGTACCTCGTCCACTGGCCCGAATCCGCGCCGGCCGCCGCGGTGGCCCGGCACGAGGCCTGGCTCGACGGGCTCTGGCAGGACCTGCGGCCCTGGGCGAGCGGCCGCGCCTACCAGAACTACACCGACCCGAAGCTCACCGGCTGGCGCGAGGCCTACTACGGCCCGAACCTCGCCCGCCTGCAGGAGGTCCGGCGTGCCTACGACCCGGACCGGCTCTTCCGTTTCCCCCACGCCGTTTAGGGAGTGTCCGGAATGCGACGTATGGTGATGGTGGTCGCGCTGGCGGCCGCCCTGCTGGTGCCCGGAGGTCCGCTGCCCGTGGCCGAGGCCGGGAGCAGCGCCGCGGCGAGCGCGGGCCGCTGGTCCGCCCACGAGGCCGAGTCCTTCTGGACGGCCGAGCGGATGGCCGCCGCCGCCCCGCTGCCCCCCGTG
This sequence comes from Streptomyces sp. NPDC001513, assembly GCF_042894695.1. Lineage (NCBI taxonomy): Bacteria > Bacillati > Actinomycetota > Actinomycetes > Kitasatosporales > Streptomycetaceae > Streptomyces > Streptomyces sp. NPDC001513. The sequence continues at coordinate 97,744 of NZ_JBIAVU010000022.1, read as the reverse complement.
ACACCGGAGCCTCCCGAACCCCCGGCGCCCGAGCCGCCGTTGGAACCCCTCGCGCCGCTGGAGCCGCTGGAGCCGACGCCTGCCGGAACGCCGGCCCCGGACACGGCGGAGCCCTCCGTGACCCCGTCCGTCCTCGTCCCCGTTCCCACCCCCGCCCTTCCCGCGCTTCCCACGGCCACGCCCACTCCGACCCCGACCCCGACACTGCTGCCCGTTCCGAAACCGACTCCGAAGCCGACACCCAAGCCGACTCCCAAGCCGTCCCTGCTTCCCGCCCCCGCCCGTCCCGTCGTCCCCCGGGTGCCGGCCACCGACCCCGGCATCGGGCAGAACTTCGACGGCATCCCGGTCGTCGGCCGGATGTTCCTCGTCAAGAACGGCGGGTCCTACTTCTGCACCGCGAGCGTGGTCGCCTCCCCCGGCCGCAACCTCGTGCTCAGCGCGGCGCACTGCCTGCTCGGCTCGGACACCCAGCAGGTGGCCTTCGTACCGCGGTACACCCGGGCGAAGCCGCAGCCGTACGGCATGTTCCCCGTCCTGCGGGACGCGGCCGGGCGCTCCCGGATCTGGATCGACCCGCGCTACCGCTCCCAGGGCCCCGACCGCGCCGCCACCCTCGACGTGGCCTTCGCCCAGGTGGGCCCGGACGCGCGCGGCTTCCCGGTGCAGGACGTGGTCGGCGGAAACCGGCTGGTCACCGGCGCCGGTTACGCGCACGCCAAGGTCTCGCTGATCGGGTACCCGGCCTCCGCCGCCCGTCCGCGCCTGTGCGTGAACCGGACGACGAAGTTCACCAGCAAGGACGCGCGGATCCCCGGATCGTTCCTGCGCATCGACTGCACCGGCTACCCCGGCGGGACCAGCGGCGGCCCGTTCCTGCTCCGCTACAACGGGCAGACGGGGACCGGCGACGTGGTCGGGGTCATCGGCGGCTGGAAGACGGGCGGGGACACCGCCGACACCTCGTACAGCTCCTACTTCGGCGCGGACATCAGGAAGTTGTACGAGAAGGCGGTTGCCGGGGCGAAGGTGCGGTGAGCACCCGCACCCAGCGGGTCCGGCGCGGGTTCCCGACCGTACGCGGGGCCGCCGGGAGCCCGTCGCCGGCGGCCACTTCGGCGGAGGCGAGGCCGAGCCGGCGGCGGAGGTCGGCGAGGGCTGCGTGGACGGGCGCGAGGACCACCTCGGCGCCGGGGTCGATGGACGCGAGGGCGTGGGCGGTGGTCTCGATCGCCTCGGCGGCGTCCTCGGCCGCGGTCCGGCTCCACCCTCCGGGCGCTCCGATGCCCCAGGGCGCGATGGTGTCGTAGAGGTGGCAGGCGGCATCGGCCACGGCGTCGGCCCGTTCCCCGACGCCCGGCGCCGCGATGGTCGGCAGTTCCATGCCGGGTCAACGAGCCGGTCCCGCCCCGAGGTACGACCGGATGCGCCGCGGACGCAACCCGGTCCGGCAAGCGTTCCCCGTCCGAGCGGCGGGGACTGCCCGCCAGTAGAGTCGGTTCGAAGACAGCGCGGACCTGGGGGACTCATGACGGCTGCGGACACGGGACCCGGCTCAGCACGGGTCAATGGAGCCCACGGCTCACCGCGCTCCAGGAGGACTTTCGGGTGGCTGCCGTTGACCTGCCGGGCCACGGCGCACGCTCTGATCAGCCCGGGAGCCTGACGACGGCAACGGAGGTCATCGCTTCTGCGGTGGACTCGCTCGACCGCGGACCGGCTCTTACCGGCGGGCCGATTGACCCGCTGGAACGACAGGTTGCTGCGTCACAGCTGAGCGCGCCGGCCGGCAGTTCGCGAAGGCCGCTGAGGGCGTCAAGGTCGCCCTTCGGACGACGGGAGCGGCCCTCCTCTACGACGTCGACGTGGTCGACTACGACCTGGCCCACGTGGCGGGCGCCCACCCGTACACCGAGGGCTACCGCGGCTGAACCGTCGCACGCGCCGGGATGTGCGCGCACATCCCGGCTGTAGGAAGATGTGACGCAGGCGTACTGCCGCACCCGCAGGGGCCGGGCCCTCGTCCCACGGCGCTACGACTCCCGCAACCGCGGAGGTGCCCGAGATGAACGACCGGCCCATCGCGGACTACGCCTTGCTCTCCGACTGCCACACTGCGGCACTCGTCAGCCGCCATGGATCGGTCGACTGGCTGTGCATGCCGCACTTCGACTCACGCTCCCTCTTCGGCCGGATCCTCGGCCCGCAGGCCGGCCACTGGCTCATCCGGCCGGCCGGCCCCGCCACGCAGAGCAGGCGCTACCTCGAGCGCACGATGGTCCTGGAGACGACGTTCCGCACGCCCACCGGGACGGTCACCGTGACCGACGCCCTCGCCTCCGGACGCAGCGAAACAGGACACGACCTGGGCCGGCACGCACCCCACCTCCTCCTCCGAGTGGCGCACTGCACCGAGGGCCAGGTCACGCTCGAGATGGAATTCGCCCCGCGACCGGAATACGGGCTGATCAGACCCCGCCTGATGCCGGTTGACGGAGGGCTGCTCTGTCACGGCGGCCCCGACACCCTCGGACTGTGCTCCCCGTATCCGCTGGAGATCACGGACCTGGCCCGATGCGCCCCTGAGCTGCACGCGGGCCAGTACGCGGGCTTCGCCCTCCAGCACGTCCCTGCCGGCGGGGACCCCACCCTGTGGTCCCAGCAGGAGATCCGCACCCACCTGCAGGACACCGTCGCCGCCTGGCGCGCCTGGTCGGGGCAACACCAGGCGTACGAGGGACCGTGGGCGGACCTCGTCGCCCACAGTGGCCGCGTCCTGCAGTCGCTCACCTTCCAGCCGACCGGTGCCATCGTGGCCGCGCCGACGACCTCCCTGCCCGAGGAGATCGGAGGAGTCCGCAACTGGGACTACCGCTACGCCTGGGTGCGCGACGCCTCATTCACCCTGGACGCCTTGTGGGTTGCCGCCTGCCCCCATGAGGCAGAGCAGTTCTTCCGCTGGATGGCACAGGCCGCCGCCGGCGACCCGGACCACCAGCACGACCTCCAGATCATGTTCGGTATCCGCGGCGAACGCGACCTGAGCGAACGCGAACTGCCCCACCTGCCCGGCTGGCGCGACAGCCGCCCCGTACGGACCGGCAACAGCGCATGGGCCCAGCGCCAACTCGATGTCTACGGCGAACTGCTCGCCGCCTTCCACAAGTTGCGTCACCACCTGCACGACGCCGACGAACACACCAGGGCCTTCCTCACCGGACTCGCCGACACGGCCGCAGTCCGCTGGCGCGAGAAGGACCAGGGCATCTGGGAGGTCCGCAGTGAACCGCAGCACTTCCTGTACTCCAAGCTCATGTGCTGGGTCGCCCTGGACCGCGCCCTGGACCTGGCCGAGGAGTTGGGCGCACAGGAACGGACCCCCCTCTGGCGGCAGGCCAGGGACGAGATCCGCGCGGCCATCGAACATGACGGATGGAGCGAGTCGGCGGGCGCGTACACGCAGGCCTTCGGCTCGGACACCCTCGACGCGTCGGCCCTGATGATGGCGATCGCCGGGTTCGAAGCCGCCGACACTCCCCGGATGCGAGCCACCATCGACGCGGTCAGGACCCGCCTCACCGGGCCGGACGGGATGGTCTACCGCTACCTCTCGGCCGACGACGGCTTGGCCGGAGGCGAAGGAACCTTCCTGCTGTGCACGTGCTGGCTGGCCCAGGCCCTCGCACTGGCAGGCGACACCGAAGGAGCCCGCACCGTCTTCGAACGAGTGGCGGGCTGCATGAACGACGTGGGGCTGCTCGCCGAAGAAGTCGAACCGGCGACAGGCGAACTCCTCGGCAACTTCCCCCAGGCCTTCAGCCACATCGGCCTCGTCAACGCGGCCTGGGCCATCCACCAGGCGGAGTCCCGGGCCACGTGACCGGCAGGCCCCCTCCCGCCCGTGGCACTGTGCCGTCCCAACGCCCGGGCCGAGCCCACGCCTGTTCCTCGGATGCGAGGCCCAACCATCCGTGACACCGTGGAGGGGCGAGCGACACCGCGTCGCCGGATCCGGATGTGGTCCAGCACGCCAACGGATCCGGAGCCGATTCGACACGAACGGCCCGGCGGTCTGCTCCTTCGCGCCCGGCGACCACTGCCGCTGGTGCCATGCCAACAGAGCCCGGCTCTGGATTCCGTACGCAGCCTCTCGGTGGACACCGTCTGCCGAGATGTCGTAGAGGCCACCGTGCCCGCTTTTGCGGGCACTGCCGTCGTGGAGGTGGCCGAAGCCATCGTCCGCGGAGAGCAACCACCGCTGGTCTCTGCCGACCAGGACATTCCCCTGCGCCAGGTGGCCTTCCAGGGCCCGATCTCGCCACACCCGGTGGGAGAGGTGCGGCCCCTGCCGGCGGGCACCCCCTTCTCGGGCATTCTGACCGACCTCCGTCCACGCGTCATCCAGATCGAGGAGGACAGCGCGTGGCTGACCGCAGACCCGGCCAGAGCCGACTTCGTCAAACGGTCCGGTGCACACTCCCTGATCGTCGCGCCGCTCGCGCTGCACGGTCGCGCACTGGGCGTGGTCAGCTTCTACCGCCACCGGCCACAAGACCGCTTCCGAAGAGGACGACATCGAAATCGCGTCCGCCATATGCGCGCATGCTGCGCTCTGCATCGACAATGCCGGCCGCTACATGCGCGAATGGGTTGTCGCGCTGACCGTCCAGCGCAGGCTGCTCCCCGAACACCCGGCCACGCAGAACACCATGGACATCTCTCACCTTCACCTTCCCGACCCGGAAGGCGGTGGAGCCTGGTTCGACGTGATCGATCTGCCCGGCGCACGGACCGCGCTGATCGTGGGCGAAGTGACAGGGCACGGCATCCTTGCAGCCATCACGACGGGGCTGTTGCGGACGGCCATCCACACACTTGCCGCCCTCGATCTGCAGCCCGATGAGCTGCTCGCCCGCCTGAGCGACACCACGGTCCGGCTTGCCACCGCCTATGCCGCCAGACCTCCCGAAGACCCTCGCCACGGTCAGCCACTCACCGTCGGCTGCACCATCACGGTCTACGATCCGGTCGAACTCACGGCCACCATCGCCCTGGCCGGCCTGCCGGAGCCGGTCGCCATCCTCCCCGACGGCACCTCCGCCGGCCTGTCCGTCTCCCGCGGTCCCCTGCTCGCCGAAACGGGAGACGCCCCGTTCCCCGCGACGACCGCCAACCTGCCCGAAGGAAGCATCCTGGCGCTGGGCACGGCCGCACTCGCGGACGAGGTCCTGGCATCCTCCGGCCCGCTGCGCCCGCTCCTGAACAGCGTCGGCAGGAGGCCCCGCCGCGAGGTGCTCGGCCGACATCGCAGAGGCGTTCCCAGCGCCAGGATGCTTCCATCGGGCAGGTTGGCGGTCCGTCGTCAACTCGACGTCTGGGGCGTGGACGAAGAGACGGCGTACACGGTCCAGCTCACCGTCAGCGAGCTCGTTGGCAATGCCGTCCGCTACGGCGCTCCTCCTCTACGACTCCGCCTGATCCACGAGCGGATGCTGACCTGTGAGGTCAGCGACTCTGCGACCAGCTGGGCAGAGCTGCCGACGCCACGTACGGGTTTCCCACCGGAGTGATCAAGCTGGTTGGCGAGCAGTTCGCGGACCGCGAGCGTAGGCTGGAGATCACGTTCCGCGAGCACGACGCCGGCGCGCGTGCGCGTCCGGCGAGCCGCGGAAACGGGCGCCGACAGGCGCGGCCATCAACCTGCGCATCCCCTGGTGACGACGTCATTCCGCCAGTCGCAGGATCTCAGAGGCCATGAACCCCATCGCATGGGAGCTCGTTATGGATATGAATCTTGAGGTCGTAGTGATACCGGTGACCGACGTCGATCGCGCCCTGCGCTTCTACCAGGGCTTGGGCTGGAGGGTCGATGCGGACTTCGAGACGGGTCCGGAATTCCGCATTGCGCAGCTGACGCCCCCGGGCTCGGGATGCTCCATCCATATCGGCCGCGGACTCACCCCGGCGGCCGCAGGCTCGGTCCAGGGAACGTACCTCGTCGTCCAGGACCTCGAAAAGGCCCGCGCCGAGCTGATCGGCCAGGGCGCCGAGGTCAGCGAGATCTTCCACCGCGTCTACGACAGCGGCACCCAGGAACAGGTGGACGGCCCGGCTCCGAATGGCGCCAGCTACGGCTCGTACGCGACGTTCAGCGACCCGGACGGAAACGGGTGGCTACTCCAGGAGGTCCGAGAGCGACTGCCCGGACGATGACGGCCGCGCAGAGCCGGCAGCGCCCACTCACACGAGATTCATTGCTCAGCAGGGGGACCGAGAGGACCGCCCATGACCAGCTTTATACGGCCGATTCTTTACGGCGCTGCTGCGGGGCTCGCCGGTACGACCGCACTCAATATGGCGGGTTATGTCGATATCGTACTTCGAGGCCGACCCATCAGTGATACGCCCGAGATCACCGTGCGCAGCCTTGCCGAGAAGCTTCATGTTCGAATTCCCGGGGACGATCAGGTCCGGGAGAACCGGATCGCGGGCCTCGGCCCCTTGACCGGATACACCGTGGGGATGGGCATGGGGGTGGCGCTGTCATTGGCGCAGGCTGCCGGCTGGCTTCCGACGAAGACTTCCCGCTATGCCGTCGCGTCCCTCTTTGCCCTGACCGTCACAAATATGCCGATCTTCCTTTTGGGAATCTCGGATCCGCGGACCTGGACAGCCTCGGACTGGGTCTCGGACATCATCCCGCACGGCATCTTTGCGGTAGTCACGGTCCGCGTCATCGAAAAGCTGGAAGCAGCGGGCCCCCAGAGCTGACGGCCGGATTCACCCGCCCGCATGCGCGACGATGTCAGCCACGGGCGCGAGAGCGGCCCTCCCCCACGACATCGCCGCTCGCCGCGCCAGTCAGGATCGCGCCTGCCACAACGCCGAAGAGGCGATCGGCGCGTGGGGCGAGCGCGGGTTGATCGCCGAGCCAGGCGAGCGCGGCCACGAGCGCGAACAAGTCGGCACCATCGATGTCGGTCCGCGCCACGCCCGCGTCCTGGGCGCGGGTGAGGAGCCGCGCGCCGGCGGCACGCAGAGTGACGCACGAAGCATGGAGTGCGGACTCGGTGTCCTCGAGGGCGGCTGCCATCAGCGCGACCGCGCCCCGGTACTCCGTCGTCCACGCTACGCAGTCACTCAGCCACAAAGCGAGAGCGTCGCCAGGCGAGCTGGACGCCTCAAGGGTGTCGGCCTTGCCGGTCAGCTCGTCGAAGCTCGTGCGCAGCAGGGCATCGAGCAGCGCCTCGCGCGTCGGGAAGTGCCGCAGCAGCGTGGCGAGTCCGACATCGGCCCGCCGCGCGATGTCGCGCATCGACACGTCGACGCCCTGCTCGGCGATGGCGGTGCCCGCTGCTGCGAGCAGCTGGTCGCGGTTCTTCCTGGCGTCGGCGCGCATCTGCCCCTCTTGACTAAACGGATCGGTGGTCCATATATTCGGATCAGTGGTCCACTTATGTGGATCGCTGATCCGCTAAGCCTATCCCGCAGCGCGGGCTGGAGGAAACGATGTCGGCACAGACGATGAGGGCGATCCGGCTCCATGAGCACGGCGGCCCTGAAGTCCTGCGATACGAGGAGGTGCCCTTCCCCGAGGTGGGGCCGGGTGAGGTGCTCGTCCGTGTGCACGCTGTCGGCGTCAACCCCCCGGACTGGTACCTGCGGGACGGGATGTCCAACCTGCCTCCCGAGGTGCGACCCAAGTTCAGCTTGCCCGTGATTCCGGGAACGGACCTGTCAGGCGTCGTCGAGGCCGTCGCCGCGGATGTGGACGGCTTCTCCGTCGGTGATGAAGTCTTCGGCCTCCTTCGTTTCCCCGGATTCGACGGCAGCACCTACGCCGAGTACGTAGCCGCGCCTGCTTCGGACCTCGCTCTCAAGCCGGCCAACATCGATCACGTGCACGCTGCCGGGGCACCGATGGCCGGGCTTACCGCGTGGCAGTTCCTGATCGAGCTCGGACACGATCACCCCTCACCGTTCCAGGCGGCGCAGCATCGCCCGGTGCCACTCGACACCGACAAGACGGTGCTCATCAACGGCGCTGCGGGCGGCGTGGGGCACTTCGCCCTCCAGCTGGCCAAGTGGAAGGGGGCACGTGTCATCGCGGTGGCTTCGGGCAAGCATGAAGCGTTCCTGCGTGAACTCGGCGCCGACGAGTTCATCGACTACACCAAGAACCGTCCCGAGGAACTCGTGCACGACATCGACCTCGTTCTCGACGCCGTCGGTGGCCCCCACAGCAAGCGCTTCCTGCGCACGCTCAAGCGCGGAGGCTCCCAGTTTCCCGTGTTCTTCGGCGACTTCGACGAAGAGGAGACCGCGAAACTGGGCGTCACGGTCACGGGCACCCAGGTCCGCTCGGACGCCACGCAGCTTGCCGAACTGGGACGCCTGCTCGACACGGGCACGGTCCGCGTCGCGATCGACAGCACGTTCACCCTCGCGGATGCCCGAGCCGCGCACGAACGCGCCGCCCAAGGGCACATCCAAGGCAAGATCGTGCTCACGGTCGCTTCATAGCCCCGGCCGTTGATCTCCGTGACGGCGCTGCGCTACGCAGAGGATGCGTTCATGCGGCAACAGTCTGCAGCCACAGGGGCAGAAGGAGGAGCGACACGAGCGAACTCTTGATCACCAGCGACGCGGAGAGGTCGACGCCCACGTCGTAGCGCTGGGCGAAGATGAACAGGTTCTGCGGGGTCGGCATCGCCGCGATCAGGACGAGGTACGCCAGCCACTCGCCCCGGACGCCGAAGAGCACCCCGCACACCGCCCAGGTCAGCAACGGGAACGCCAGGCACTTGAAGCCCACGAGGGCCAGCTCCTCGCGCGTGGTGCCCCGCAGGTCCAGACCGAGGCCGCCGAGGTGGAGGCCGAGGGCGAACAGGGCGACGGGCGAGGCGCTGTCGCCGACGAAGGCGGCGCCGTCCAGGACCACGCCCGGTACCTTCACCGAGAGCAGGTTGAGCAGGATCCCCGCGTTGCAGGCGAGGACCACCGGGGTGGCGAGCGAGGCACCGACGGCGCGGGCGAGGCGGCGGGCCGGGCCGCCGGCTGCCGGGCCCGGACGTCCCAGTTCCATGAGGGCGATGACGACCAGGGACAGCACGCAGACCTGGAACAGCAGGATCGGGAAGATCGGGGCCGCCGTCCCGAACACGGTGATGAAGACGGGGACGGCGAAGTAGGCCGTGTTGACCTGGACCCCGGCCATCACGCGCAGGGCCACGACCCGGGGCTCCCGGATGCCGTGGACGACCGCCGCCACGGCGACGGCCGCGACCGCGAGGGCCGCCGACCCTGCGTAGCCGCCTATCGCCCGCCAGTTGAAGAGGGCCGCGAGGTCGCTGGCGTAGATGTTGCCGAAGAGGTAGCAGGGGACGGCGAAGAGGAAGGCGTAGTCGGAGAAGACCTTGGAGGCCTCGGCCGGGACGATCTTGCGGCGCGCGAGGAACACCCCGCCGCCGAAGGCCAGCAGCACCGGCACCAGCTTCTCCAGCGCGGCTGCCCCGCCCATGCTCTCTTCCCCCATGATCGCCCGGCCAGCAGCCTACCCTTACCCCCGGTTCGGGGTCCGGGCGGGCATAGGCTGGTCCGATCATGAGCGACAGATCCCGCACCTGGTGGGGCGGCCGGAACCGCGACCGCACCCGCGCCCCCTCGACCGGCATGCCCGGTGCCCGCGTGCCCGGCGCGCTGGGCCAGCTCGCCGTGCTGCTGCGCACGCCCGCCCGGCCGGAGCAGCCCCTGCTGGGGCAGGCCGCCAAGCGCTGGCAGCGGATGCTGCCGTACGTCGTCGTCGGCATCTTCGTGGTGACGCTGCTGCCGGTGACCATCACCGTGCTGACCAACGACTACGGGCTGGACGGCGGCTGGGCGGGCGCGCTCGGGGTGGCGCAGACCGTGCCGCTGCTGCTCGCGGTGGTCCGGCCGCTGCCCGCCTGGGGCATCGTCCTGGCGGCGAACTTCACGGGCGCGGTCCTGCTGATCGGTGCCGACAAGGTGGCCGGGCACTCGTGGCCGTGGCCGCCGATGACCATCGTCGGCTACCTGCTGCTGATGGCCTGTCTGGGGCTGCGCGAATCCATCCGGACCCTGGTCGGGGTGTGGCTGGTGACCGGCGCGCTCGGTGCGGCGCTGGGCTTCTCCCCGCCGGCGGGCGTGATGAACTCCGCAGCCCTGCTGTTCGTGCTGAGCGGGGTCATGCTGGTGCTCACGGGTGCGCTGCGCGGTCTGGGCGACGCGCAGCAGCGGATCGCCGAGCAGGAGAGCATCAGCGAGGCGGAGCGGGCCCGGCGGACCCTACTGGAGGAACGGGCGCGGATCGCCCGCGAGTTGCACGACGTGGTGGCCCACCACATGTCGGTGATCACCGTCCAGGCGGATTCGGCGCCGTACCGGCTGCCGGGCATGTCCGAGCCGGTTCAGGAGGAGTTCGCGGCGATCGCGGCCGCCGCCCGCGAGTCGCTGGGCGAGATGCGGCGGCTGCTGACCGTACTGCGCGGTGACGGGGCGAACGGCGGCGCGGCGGGTGAACGGGCCCCGCAGCCGGGGATCGACCGGCTGCAGCAGCTGGTGGAGGCGACCGTACGGGCCGGGCAGCCGGTGGAGCTGTCGCTGGCGGCGGGGGCGGTCGGCGCGGCCCCGCCGGCGGTCGACCTGTCGGCGTACCGGATCGTGCAGGAGGCCCTGGCCAATGTGGTGCGGCACGCGCCGGGCGCACGCACCCGGGTCTCGGTGACCGTCGACGAGGCCGACGTGCTGGTGCTCGTGGTCAACGGTCCGGCCCGGGACGCCGTGGTGGAGCTGGAGAGTTCGGGCACGGGGCACGGTCTGGTGGGGATGCGGGAACGCGTACGGTTGACCGGCGGGACGCTGGACACCGGTCCGCTGCCCGACGGCGGCTTCCGGGTCGCCGCCCGCCTGCCCCTGAACGACCCGACCGAGGACGCAAGTTGACCATCCGTGTGATCATCGTCGACGACCAGGCCATGGTGCGGGCGGGGTTCGCCGCGCTGCTGTCGGCGCAGGCCGACATCGACGTGGTGGGCGAGGCGCCCGACGGGCGGCAGGGCGTGCAGGTGTCCCGCTCCACGCACCCCGACGTGGTGCTGATGGACGTACGGATGCCGGAGATGGACGGGCTCACGGCGGCCCGGGAGATCCTCGATCCCCCGCCCGGGGTCGTGCACCGGCCGAAGGTGCTCATGCTGACCACCTTCGACATCGACGACTACGTGTACGAGGCGCTGCGCGCGGGCGCCTCGGGCTTCCTGCTGAAGGACGCCCCGCCGGCCGATCTGATCGCGGCGGTACGCGTCGTCGCCTCGGGCGAGGCCCTCCTGGCACCCTCGGTGACCCGGCGGCTCATCGCGGACTTCGTCCAGCAGCGGCCGGCTCCGCGCAAGGACCCGGCGCTGCGGCTGAACGGCCTCACCCCGCGGGAGACCGAGGTACTGGAACTCATCGCGCGCGGACTGTCGAACCAGGAGATCGCGGGTCATCTGGTGCTGGCGGAACAGACGGTGAAGACCCACATCGGACGGGTGCTGGCCAAACTCGACCTGCGGGACCGGGCGCAGGCCGTGATCTTCGCCTACGAGGCGGGACTGGTCCGGCCGGGCGACTCCGCCTGAGCGCGGCCCTCCCTTCTTCTCCTCCACCCCCTACCGGGGTATGACATACGACTTGGCACCACGGTCCGACGTACGCGCCGACACCTCCTTCCTACCTTCCTCCTCGTCACGAGGAGAGGAGAAGGGGCATGCGCCGCTTCGGAAGGACGCTGGTCACGGCCGCACTGGCGGTGGCCGTCGTCGGGGGGACCGCCGGATGGGCCTCGGGCGAGAGCCAGGAGGCGGTCACCGGGCCGCCGCCCGGCACCGCCGGCTGGCGGGCCGCTACGGCGTCCGGCCGGGCGCTGCCCGACCCGGCGACCGCGGCACCGCGCGAGGTGGCCCGGTTCTTCGCCGGGCTCGACGAGGCGGCGCGCCGGGAACTCCTGCGTGACCACCCGCTGGTGGTCGGCAATCTGGAGGGGACGCCGCTCCCCCTGCGGTACGAGGCCAACCGGATCGCGATCGCCGCCACGGGTGAGGCCCGGTACGCCTCCCTCGCCGCGCCGGACCGGCGGATCCTGGCCTTCGACCCGCGCGGCCGGGGCCAGGTCGCCGAGGTGCTCGGGGACCTGGAGCACGCGGAGCACGTCTCGGTGATCGTGCCGGGGTCGGACAACGACGCCACCACGCACGACGCGCGGCGCACGCCGAACACCGGGCCGGCCGGGATGGCCCGGGCGCTGCGCGAGGCGGCCGGGGAGTCGACGGCCGTCGTGGCGTGGACCGGTTACACCACCCCTGTCGGTGTCGGTCTGGACGCGGCCGACGGCCGGCTGGCCACGGCCGGGGCGGCCCGTCTGGCCCGGTTCACCGCCGGGCTCGACGCGGTCGGCGCCCCCGACCCGGTGCTGTTCTGCCACAGCTACGGCTCGGTGGTCTGCGGGCTGGCGGCCCGTCACACGGACGCCTCCGACATCGTGGCATTCGGCTCGCCCGGGATGCGCGCCGACACCGCGGCCGGGCTGCGCACCGGCGCCCGCGTCTGGGCGGCCCGGGGGCCCTCCGACTGGATCGCGGACATCCCGAACGTCCGGTTCGCCGGGCTCGGCCACGGGGCCGACCCCACCTCCGCGGCCTTCGGCGCCCGCCGGGTGCCCGCCGCCGACGTCCAGGGCCACACGGGCTACTTCATGCCCGGCACCCGGTCCCTGGCGGCCTTCGCCGCGATCGCGAAGGGAGAGGCCCGATGAGCGCGTCCGCCGCCCCGGCCCCGCTGAGGAAGGCGACCGCACTGGCCCCGCTGAGGAAGGCCGCCGAGCGGATCGACCGGCAGACCCCCGCCCACCGCGACCGGGCGGTCGACGGGCTCCGCGCCCTGGCGCTGCTCGCCGTACCGACCGGCCACTGGCTGCTCGGCGGCTTCACCCTCGACTCCGACGGCGGCCTGCACAACGCCAGCCCGCTGTCGGCCTTCGGCACTCTGGCGCCGGCCAGTTGGGTCCTCCAGATGCTCGGCATCTTCTTCCTGGTCGGCGGCTACGCCTCGGCGCTCTCCTACCGGCGCCGGCCCGGTTCGGCGGGCGCGTGGCTGAAGGGCAGGATCGTCCGGCTGGGCCGGCCGGTGCTCGGGGTCACCGCGGTGTGGGCGCTGGCCGCGCCGGTGCTGTACGCGGCCGGGGTGCCGGAGGCCTCGCTGCGCACCGGGGCGACGCTGGTGATCCAGCCGCTCTGGTTCGTCGGGGTGTACGTGGTGGTCACCGCGCTGACCCCGTACTGCGTGCGGGCGGCGGGCCGCCTCGGCGGCTGGGCCGCGGCCCCGCTGCTCGGTTCGGTGGCCGTGGTGGACTTCCTGCGCTACGGGCCGCTCGCCGATTCCGTACCGTCCTGGCTGTCCCTGGTGAACATCCTGCCGGGCTGGCTGTTCGCGTACCAGCTGGGCGTCTCGTGGGGCGAGCGGCGGATCGGGCGGCGCGGGGCCTGGCTGCTGCTGGCCGGCGGGACGCTGCTGTTCGCGGCGCTGCTGGCGGTCTTCCACTATCCGGCGTCGATGGTCGGCGTCCCGGGTGCCGCGCGAACCAACTCGCATCCGCCGTCGCTGCTGGTACTGGCCCTGGCCGCGGCCCAGTCGGGTGCGGCGATCCTGCTGCGCGACCGGCTGGCGAAGCTGCTGGCCCGGCCGGTCCTGTGGGCTCCGGTGGTCGTGATCAACCTGTGCGCGATGACGATCCTGTGCTGGCACCAGACGGCCATGCTGGCCGCGGCGGTACCCGGCTCGTTCGTGGGCGGGGGCGGGGGTGGGGGCGGGCTGGCCGGGCTGACGACGGCTCCGGACAGCCTGGGATGGATCGCGGCGCGGGTGGCGTGGATGCCGGTGTTCGCGGCGCTGCTGGTCGGCATCGCCCGGTACGCGCGCCGGTTCGAGCATCCGCCGGAGGGAGTGCGCGGGGGCCGGGCGCTGCGCCGGACCGTGACCGGGCTGCTGGCGGCGGGGTTCGCGGTGTTCGCGCTGGGTCTTGCATGACCCACGTACGACGAGAGCGCCGCTCCTTTCGGGGAGCGGCGCTCTCGTCACGTACGGGTGCTCCGCGTCAAGCGATCGAGGCGGCGACGATCGCGGCCACGGCCAGGTTGCAGGCGGACGAGACCCAGACCGCCGGGTGGGGTTCCGGGTCGACGACGATGGCGCCGAGCTTGCCCGGGGTCACCAGGTCGAGCACCAGGAAGGCGATCGCCATCAGCAGCAGGCCGAGCACGCCGAACGCCGCGGTCGACGCCAGGCCCTTGCCGAAGTCCTCGTACGTCGTCCAGATCGAGGTGAAGACGATGCCGCCGATGCCGAGGAGCGCGGAGCTGAGGAAGAGGGCCGCGTTGCGGTTGCGCTCCTCCCAGATCTGCTTCGGAAGCTTCCCGGGCGTCAGCACGTCCACGAGGACGATGCCGAGGATCAGCAGGACCAGGCCGAGGGCGCCGTAGGCGCTGGTGCGGCCAAGTCCGTTGATGATGTCGCTCATTGAGAAGCCTGTCTCCGCGTGGGTGGGAAAGTATGTGCCGTGGGGAGGCCGAATCTATCGCACGGCCTTGTGGCGGACCATGGGGAGGTCAGGAAATGGCAAAGGTCAGAGCCGCACGGGCGGCCGAGGCGGAGGCCCTGACCGAGCTGGTCATGCGCTCCAAGGCGCACTGGGGGTACGACGCCGGCTTCCTCGCCGCGTGCGCGCCGGAACTTCGGATCCGCTCCGGCGAGGTGACAAGCCGCAGGATCGTCGTGGCCGAGAACCGGCGGGGGACGGTGCTCGGGGTCGCCTCCCTGGAGGGTGCTCCCCCGTTGGCCGCGCTGGGGCTGCTCTTCGTCGAACCGTCGGCGATCGGGCAGGGCGTGGGGCGGCTGCTGTACCGGGACGTGCTGCGCCGGGCCGTGGAGCTGGGGGTGCGCAGGCTGGTGATCGACGCCGATCCGCACGCGGCCGGGTTCTACCGGGCGATGGGGGCGGTGGCGGTGGCCGGCCCGGCGAACGCATCGGGTGGATCCGACGCGGCGGCCCAGGCGGCCCCGGGTCTGGTGCGGTTCGAGGCGGCTCCCGTCGCGCTCGCCGACTGGGCGCGGGCGTGGACCGGGGGCGAACGGGCCGTGCACGTGGGCAACGTGGCGGAGTTCAACGCGCAGTTCGCCGACGCCTCCCTCGACCGCGGGCAGTCGGCCGCGCACCACTACGCCTGCCTGGCCGCCTTCTACAGCCCGGATCCGGCCGCTCTGGTCCTGCCCCGGCCCGTCCCGAAGGGCTGGACGGAGCTGGTCTGCCGCCAGCTGGGCTGGTCGGAGGTGGAGGTGTACGACGGCCTGGCGGAAGGGCATCCCGGCCTGTGCGAGGCCGTACGGGCCCGGCCGGCGCTGGCCGCGCTGCTGACCGGAGCCGGACTGCCCCTCGTACCGTGGGGGCGGACCCGGCCGTTCGGGCGGCTCGCGGGCCGGCCGTGGCGGGACGGGGAGCTGCGCTACGAGTCGAAGTCGGCGGCGCACGCGCTGTTCGGGCGGATCCTGGCGGACGGCGGGCATCCCGGGATCGTGCTTCCCGCGCAGTGGCGGGCGGCCGGCCGGTGGACGGCGGCCCGGCTGCTGGCGGCCCGGACCAGGGCGGGCGAGAGCACTGTTCTGAAATCGGAGCACGGTGTCGGGGGTTCGGGCACCACGGTGGTCACCCCCGATCGGGTGCGGGCCGCGGGCGGGGCCCGCGCCGTACTGCGCCGGCTGCCGCGCGGGCCGCTGCTGGTGGAGGAGTACGTGGCCGGTCCGGCGGAGGGCGAGGGTCCGCGGGATCTCACGTACGACGGCTTCGTGGACGGGGCGGGCCGGGTGCACGAGGTCGGCGGGGCCGTGATGGACGTGACGGACGGCTGCTACGGGGGCGCCACCGTGGGTCCGGCGGTGGTGCCCGCGTGGGCGGAGAAACCGCTCGCCGACTTCGGGGCGGCGGTGGGCCGGGAACTGGCGGAGTCCGGCTACCGGGGCTGGTTCGACGTGGACTTCGTCGCCGACGGCGCCGGCCGGCTCGCGCCGACCGAGACGAACCTGCGGCTGACGGGACCGTCCATCGCCTTCATGGTGGCGGCCCGGCTCGACGCGCTGCGGGGCGCGGGGCACCTCGTACGGATCGCCGACCGGGTGGAGCTCGGCGCGCGGCTGCCCGAGGCCCAGCTGGACGAGTTGTGCACGGCGCTGGCCCGGGGCTGCGCGGAGCTCGGAGCGGTCTTCGTCCCGGCCATCCCGACGGGGGCGTTCGAACCGGCGCCCTGGCTGGGCGTACTGGTGGCCGCGCACGACAGGCGGACTCTGGACGCGGCCGAGGCCCTGGTCCGAGCCGAAGCCCGAGCGGTCGGCACGGAGTTCAGCACCTTCACCCGCCCCGCCCGGTCCCCCCGATAGCCCACATTCCGGCCCGTTCATCCGACGCCTGGGGACCAGTCCGCCTTCGCCAAGCTCATCTGCAGCGCGGTCCAGGACTGCCCGTCCACTCGTTCCACGTCGGGAAGGACCTGGCCCACGCGGAACCCGAGGCGTTCATAGAGCCGCACCGCGCTGCCGTTGTGGGCGAAGACCCCCAGCTCCACTCGTTCCAGGCCCAGTTCGGCGAAGGCGAACGTCAGCACGCGAGTGAGCAACGCGGCCCCGTATCCCTGCCCCCGGACGTCCGGGGCGACGAGCACCCGCCCGAGTCGGGTAGCCACGCCATCAGCGTCCAAGCGCAGCGACGCGTGCCCCACGAGCCGGCCGTCCGGACCGACTCCCGTCCAGGTCCGGCGCCCAGGCTCCCCCGCGTATGCGGCGAGTTGCGGTTCATCCAGCGGCCAGGTGAACCCGGGACCGGCCCACATCAACAGCTCGGCCGGCCCGGATATCCACGGCCGAATCACAGCAGCGTCCGCAAGGGTGAACGCACGCACCTCCATCACAACCCCACCCACCTTCAAGATCGACAGTCATGCCCCGGGACACTACCGAGGCCAAACACACACCGGCCACTCGCTCGTCCGGAAAGGGGGCAGGCCCCGGCAGGACCTAGGCGACCATCCAGAACCGCGCGCCCATTGACCTGCCGGTCCTTCTCCAGGGCCACTTCGGACTCGGTGATCTTGCCTTGGGGGACGAACAGGGCGATGTTCAGCAGGCCCTGCTGAGTGGTCGACGACCCCAGCAGACGCGTGTCCAGGATTCGGAGTCGAGGCCCATCTAGTCTTCCGAGACCGACGGACGGAAGGCCGGCGCCATGCGGAGACTGCTCTATGGCATGGACCTGTCCCTGGACGGCTATATCGCCGCGCCCGGCGACGACCTCAGCTGGGCCGACCGGCGATCAGCAGCCGGGTGCCACCCCAGCGCAGATCGAGTTCGCGCGGAACTGGCGGGACACGCCGAAGGTGGTGTTCTCCTCGACGGTCGGCAAGGTCGACTGGATCACTCGGCTCAAGGCCGAGGACGGTGGGCCGATGAGGGTCGGTGGCGCAGCGCTCGCCGGGGCGGCGATGCGAGCCGGGCTGATCGACGAGTACGAGATCGTCACCCATCCGGTCCTGGTGGGTGGCGGCACACCGTTCTTCACCGCGCTGGACAGCTGGGTGAACCTGAACCTGGTGGAGACACGGACGTTTCCCGGCGGCGTGGTCCTGAGCAGGTCGCGCTGTACGCGGTCGCCCGTACGGCCCTGACCGACATCCTGAACAGGGCGGCAACCTCCGACCGGCACCGGCCCTCCACAGCGCGGATGCCGCCAGCAAGCGCACAGCCTCCGTCGGCCGTGGCGCTCAACGCGACCGTCACCAAACCTCGGACGGCCGGCCACCTGGCTGTCTTCACGAGCGGCCAGAGGCCGCCGAACACGCCCCTAGGGGGGTGAGGGCGGCGGGACCCGCTGCAGATCGGGCACGATGGGCATCCCGAAAGCGGTTCACCATCGGCTACTGGCCGTGCGGTGCGTTCGGTTCCTCCCCCGCGTACATCCCCGTGAGTTCGGCGCCGATCCGGGCCAGCCACTGCCGTACCTCCGGCGGCTCCAGTACCTCGACCCGCCCTCCCAGCCCGGCCAGATGCCCGGCCAGGGCCTTGGCGGCCGGGCCGTCGACCCACACCTCGATCCAGCCGTCGGGCAGCGGACCGCCGACGCGCACGCGGCCGCCGAGGAATCGTTGCAGCAGGGCCAGCGTGTCGGGGTGGACGCGGGCCCGGGCGGTCACCGCGTACATGCCGTCCTGGAAGGCTCCGGACAGCGTCCGCCACGCCGCGGCGAGGTCGAAGTCGGGCGGCCGGGCCACCGGTTCACCTGTCGGCTCGACGGAGGTGACCCGGCTGAGCCGGAAGGTGCGCAGGCCCTTGTCCGTACCGGCGACCAGGTAGTCCACGCCTGCCTTGGCCACGAGCCCGAGGGGGTCGACGGTGCGTTCGCCTGCTGGTTTACCGACGCCCGCGTACCCGAGGCGGACGCGGATCCCGTCCACGACGGCGCCCTGGAGCGCGGAGCGGTGGGCGGCATCGGCGGTGACGGCATTGCGGGACCAGTCCGTGGCGTCGACGACCCCAGCGCGGGTCGCGGCTTGGGCCTGCGCCCGCAGGGGCGGCGGCAGGGCCCGGACCAGCTTGCGCAGCGTGGTGCGCAGTTCGGGAGTGGCCGACAGGGGGCCGGTGACGAGGAAGAGCGCCCGGATCTCGTCGGCGGTCAGCCCGGTGAGGTTGGTACGGGCCCCGCCGACGAGGTACCAGCCGCCGCCGCGGCCGCGCTGCGAGTAGACGGGGATGCCGGCCGCGGCCAAGGCCTCCAGATCTCGGCGCGCGGTGCGCTCGGACACCTCCAGTTCGGCGGCCACTTCGGGGACGGTGACGCGGCCGCGTTCTTGGAGGAAGAGCAGGGTCGCCACCAGCCGGTCGGCTCTCATGTGCCGTTCGTCCTCCTTCGTGGGTGCCGCGTCGTCGCGTTTCATTCTCTTCGGGAAACTGGCCAGAAGGTGGCCACTTTTGCTTCCAGGATGAACCCATGAACAAGACCGAGCAGCTCATCGAGACCCCGTCCGACTCCATCCGTACCGTCGACGCCCCCTCCTCCTTCGATCCGCGGATCGACCTCGCCGCGGCCGTCGAACTGGCGGGCCGTACGCTGGCCGCCGTCCGGCCCGAGCAGTACGACGCCCCGACCCCCTGCGAGGAGTTCGATGTACGGCGGCTGTCGAGCCACCTCGTCGCCGTCGTGCGCCGGATCTCGGTGATCGGGCGCGGCGAGGACCCGTTCAGCGTCCCGTCCTTTGCCGACGAGATCGCCGACGGCGCATGGGCGGCGGCCTGGGTGCCGGGTGCCCGTGAGGTCGCGGAGGTGTGGGCGGATCCGGGCATCCTCGGCCGGCAGCTGCGCCTGCCGATGGGCGTCCTGCCGGGCGCGGCCGCCGCGGCCGTCTACACCCACGAACTCACGGTGCACACCTGGGACCTGGCCAGGGCGACCGGACAGGACCCGGACTGGGACCCGGCCCTCATCGAGCGTGTGATCGGCGTCGTCCGTCGCGCGCTGCCGGCCGAGACCCGCGGCGGGCGGATCCCCTTCGCGGAGGTGGTGGCCGTGGACCCCGAGGCCCCGGCCATCGACCGGCTGGTGGCCTGGGCCGGACGCCGGCCCTGAGGGCCCCGGGGCGGGGGACGGCCTCCTGGGGCGGCTGGAGGCTTCGGCGAGCGGGACCGTGTGGTCGATGTCCAGCCCCCGGCGGCCGGCGACTTCGTACACCGCCGAGCACCTCTCGATGCGTAGTCCGCGTCAGTCGACGAGAGTCTGCGGGGCCAGCAGTTCGGCACGGACGAGTTCCAGGAGGCGGCCCGTCCAGTTGCGGCCCCGGCCCCCCTTCTCGCCCCAAAAACCTGAGTCGGCGTCGTCGTAGAGCAGGGTCGCGTCACCGGTGGCGAGCAGGATCGCCGCGAGGTCGGGGTGCTGCTCGTACTTGGCTCGCAGCAGCCGGGCCATGACCGCCGTCCGAACCTGCTCCCAGCCTTCGCGGCGCTGCACCGCGGCCGCGACCGTACGGGCCTTCGCGCCCGACTCTGCCGCCACCACTGCGGTACGGGCCTCCGGTTCGGCGACGGACCGGGCCCAGTAGGCGTGCGCCACCGACGGGTAGGTGACGTCGCCGATGGTGATCGGGGCGGGGTAGTCGTTGCGCAGGGCCTGCTTGCCCGGGTCGTCGAGCGCGCGCTGCGGATACGAGTGGTAGATCTTGACTGCGGGGGCGAAGGACTCGGCCGGCCCGTCGGCGGGCACCCGTGAAGGAGCCTTCGCGCGCCACTGTGCGCGGTCCTCGAAGTATGCGACGGCTGCGTCGTACTCCTCCTGCGTGACCGTTTCCCCGGGCTCGTCCGGGGTTCGGCCGCCGGGCCCCGCCACCAGCACCTTGAGGGGGCGGTCCTTGCGGTCCATGTCGCCGAGCGCGTAGTGCCGCACGGTCTCGGGGACGGCCAGGTAGGCAGCCCGGGCGGCGGCCCGCTTGTCCTCCGTACGGTCCGCCATGAAGACGTCCACCGCGGCGAGGCAGCGGGCGGTCGAATCGGGACGGCCGTTCAGCTCGTCGACGGTGTCGCGAACTTCGGCGAGCAGCAGGTCCGGCGTCAGCCAGGTGCGCGGTTCACCGAACGTCCACGAGGCCAGGTGATGCGCGGAGGCACGCCCGCCATCCGGAAGGCTCGTGGCCACCCATCCGCAGCGGAGCTTCTGCTCGAACTCGTCGAGGGTGACCAGCTCCCAGCAGTCGACGAGACCGTCGGCGTAAATGAAGAGGTCTGTGAGGAAGTAGGAGCCGCCGTTGCATATGAACGCGTGCCGCCAGGTGCCGGGTACGCGGACGCCGTCCGCCGTGCGATGGGTGATCCGATTGCCGATCATGCCGTGATGATGCCGGACAGACCGGCCGGGAACCACCTCGATACCGGGTCGAGGGCACCGTGTGACGATGTGCGTCCACTCCGGGGCGGCGATCGTGCTGGGCAGGGCGCCGGCACACCGAACTCCGTCTGAGGACAGTCCCGCGGCGACACCCGAGGTATCCACCGTGGTTACGGGACGACCTTCAAGGGCACCGTCAGATCGTTGACGGTGCCTCCTGGTGGGGCTCAGCACCTGAAGGGTCGGCGATGCCCGGTGAGCGATACAACGCGCGCTGAAGACAGGCTCCAGCTTGCCCAATGGCACCTCAGCCGGTCGGACCAGCTCCGATTGGGGCTCGTAAATCGGGCCAGCGCTCTCCTGAGTGCGAACGCACTTGTGATAGCGGGCACTGCATTCATTTCCGGATCGACGCTCTCGCGAATATCTCCGGTCATTGGAGTAACCGCACTGCTCGCCTTGGCGGTCAGTGCATACTCGATAGCACAGGTAACGGGGGTGCTCACGGGGCCCCGAAGGATCCCGGCACTATCCCGACCGCAGAGCTCTCCCACCCCAATCGCATTCAGCTACAGCGATACCGTAGCCGAACTTGGCTCCCTCGGGGACTTTCAGGACCAGCTCCGGGCCCAGAGCATCGATGAGGCAACAAATGACGCGACTCTCGAGTTATGGCGCTGCATAAACATCCACCACTTGAGAACGATCAAACTCCAGCGTGCAACGCGCGGCTTGTTGGCAAGCGCCATAGTCCTCGTTGCGATGACTGCAGAAAAACTGCTCCTCGGACTCCTTTAAGAGCCCGTCGCGCGATCACACGTTTCACGCAGGCCTGACGCGTGTAGCTGTGATCAGCGACTCGGGCTCCGCTGGGGCGGCGGTCGACGGAGGTCTATCCCCAACAGCGTCCTACCCACCATCCGTCGTCGGGCGAGGTGAAGGGGTCGGGCCAGGTTTTGGAGATGTAGAGGTCGTACGCTCTGCCGGGCGACCGCGCCGCACCATCGAACCGGCGCCGGGGGCCGACGCCGTGAGGGCGTCGGCTCCCGGGCGGGGAAGGAGCGGCTCACCACTCCTACGGGTGTTCCGATCGGCTGATCTCCGCGAACACCCTGACCGTTGCCGCCAGTGGACGGCGGCCGGCCCCGGGTCTCAGGCGTCGGCTTCGTCGAAGTCGAAGGGGTCGGCCGGTTTTGCGACGAGGTAGGCGGCGACGATGGCTCCCGCGATCATCAGGGGGATGTTGAAGGTGTAGACGAGCGCGGCCTGCCGGGGCCAGTCCTGTTTGGCCGCCAGTCGGTAGAGGTTGTCCTGCGGCCACCAGGCCAGCAGGAGGTAGGCCACCGCCACGTGGGCGGCCGCGGTGATGCGACGGCCTCGGCCCCGGCTCCGCATCCGGGCGCGGCCCCCGAAGAGGAAGAGCACCCCGACGCCGAAGGCGGCGCACTCGAACAGGTAGAGGACGGTGAAGAGGAACGCCCAGGGCTGTGGCACCCCGGTGAGGTCGGTGGATCCCGACCAGAAGAGGTTCGTGAGGACAAAGGCGACGAAGCCCAGGCCTCCCGCGCAGCCGACCGCACAGGAGGCCGGGAACGGTTCTCCCGCCGTGGCGGCCCCGTACTTGCCCGACGAGCTCCCGCCGCTCCTCTTCGCCACGGCGGCGGGCAGGACGGGCAGCGGCAGGGCGGCACGGTCCTCCCGGCCGGCCCGGTTGAGGGGCAGGGCGCGCAGCCGGATCACGGTGCGCGGGGTCTCCTCTCTGGGTACCTTGCCCGACAGATGGGCCCGCAGTTCCTCGATGTCCGGCAGCAGGGCGGCAGGGCGGGAGGAGGAACCGCCGACGGGCGGGGCGACGTAGGCGACGAGGCGGCGCGGGCCGCGCACGCTGTCGACCGCGTTCACGATCACCGAGCCGATGCCCTCGTGGCTGCGGATCGCGGACTCGATCGGGTAGGGGTCGACGGAGCGCCCGCCGGGCAGGGTGACGCGGTCCCCGAGCCGGCCGCCGAACTCCAGCAGTCCGTCCTCGCGGAGCAGGCCCAGGTCGCCGGTGGGTATCGCGTCACCGGCGTCGGGCGGGGTGAGGCGGATCTGCCCGTCGCGGACCTCGACGCGACAGCCCGGGAAGGGCGTGCCGAGCAGCGAGAGCTCCTCCGGGTCGTCGAGCGGGCGGGGCAGCTGCGGCAGTTCGAACCAGGCGCCGGTGCCCGCGCTCTCCGCGAGCCCGTAGACGTTGAGCACGCGCGCGCCGGGCCGGAGCAGGACCTGGAGGGCCGCCTGGTCGTCGAGGTAGAGCCGGTCGCCCGAGACGGCGAGCAGCCGCAGCGAACGGTAGGCGGTGCCCGGTCCCTCTTCCCCCCTCAGCAGGTCGAGGGCGGTGGCCGGGTCGGTGTGCAGGACGGTGACGTGCTCGTCCTCCACCGCCGCACGGATGTCCTCGGGCTTCCAGGGGGACCGCCGGGGCAGGACGAGGGCGCCGCCCGAGCACAGGGCCCGGGTCCAGCCCGCGGCGAAGGCGGTGACGTCCGTGCCGGCCGTGATCAGGTGCCGGTCCGCCGGGGTGAGCCGGGCCACCTCGGCCCAGCTGTCGTGGGCGGCGAGCAGCAGGCCGTGGCTGACGGGGACGGCGCGAGGCTCGGCCGCCCCGGTGAACAGGAGGGCGGCGCCGCGGCCGGGCGCCGGGGCCGGTGGCAGCGCGGGCGCCGGTGCCTCGGCGTGTTCCGCCGGCCGGTCTACCGGCTGGTCCTCCCGCTGTCCGGCGATCCCGCCGGCCTCCGCGCCCAGCCGGATCACCTTCAGGCCGCTGCCGTTGTCGAGGGCGGCCCGGTGGGCGAGATGGGTCAGCAGGACGAAGGGCTCGGCCGTGGTGAGCTGGCGCTGCCCGGTGAGGGGGGTCTCGGCGTCGACGACGACGTACGTCCCGCCGGCCTTGAGGGCGGCGAGGAGGCCGACGACCAGTTCGGCCTGCCGGACGGTGCCGATGGCGACGAGGCCGCCGGGCGGCAGGCCGGAGGCGAGCAGACGGTGCGCCAGCCGGTCCGCCCGCTCGTCCACTTGCCCGTAGGTGAGGCTCTCGGGGCCGGAGATGAGGGCGTGGGCCCCGGGAGTGTCGCGGGCCCACTGCTCGAAGCGTTGCAGGACGGTGTCGGCGGTTCGCTTGCCGAAGCGTACGGACTCGGATCCCTGCGTCATGAACCGATGATGCCACCGGGCACCGACAGCGGACGGGGAAGGCGAAAATCCCTCGTACGGAAAGGAGTTGGAACCCCTGCGGGCGGTACGGCACCGAAAGCTTGACCTCAGGTTAAGTTGAGGTCCTAGCGTTCGGGTCATGGACATGGAAGTCACCGCCTGGACCTCGCTCCACAGCGCGATCAACGCCCAGCAGGACCGTCGCCCGCTCTCCCGGGCCGGCCTGCGCCGCGTCGCCGCCTTCGCCCGCCCGCACCGGCGCGGGCTCACCCTCTTCCTCCTGCTGAGCGTGGTGACCGCGCTGCTCGCAGTGGCCACCCCGGTGCTCTCCAGCCGGGTCGTCACCGCCATCGTCGACGGCCGGGACGGCGCGGCCGTCACCCGGCTCGCCCTGCTCATCGCGCTGATCGCGGTCGCGGAGGCCGGGCTGGGACTGCTGACCCGCCGGCTCTCCTCCACCCTCGGCGAGGGGCTGATCCTGGATCTGCGGACGGCGGTCTTCGACCACGTGCAGCGGATGCCGGTCGCGTTCTTCACCCGCACCCGGACGGGGGCCCTGGTCAGCCGGCTGAACAACGATGTGATCGGCGCCCAACGGGCCTTCAGCAACACCCTGTCGGGGGTGGTCGCCAACACCGTGACCCTGCTGCTGACCCTCACCGTGATGCTGAGCATCTCCTGGCAGATCACGCTGCTGGCGCTGGTGCTGCTGCCGGTGTTCGTGCTGCCGGCCCGCCGGATGGGGGTGCGGATGGCGGCGATGCAGCGGGAGGCCTCCGCGCTGAACGCCGCGATGGGCACCCAGATGACCGAGCGGTTCTCCGCCCCCGGCGCCACGCTGGTGAAGCTGTTCGGCCGGCCCGCCGACGAGTCCGCGGAGTTCGCGGCCCGGGCGGCGCGGGTGCGGGACATCGGGATCCGTACGGCGATGGCGCAGTCGGCCTTCATCACGGCGCTCACCCTGGTCTCGGCGCTGGCCCTCGCGCTCGTCTACGGGCTCGGCGGGTTCTACGCGCTGCGCGGCTCCCTGGACGCCGGCTCCGTCGTCGCCCTCGCCCTCCTCCTGACCCGGCTGTACGCCCCGCTGACCGCGCTCGCCGGAGCCCGAGTCGAGGTGATGAGCGCGATGGTGAGCTTCGAGCGGGTCTTCGAGATCCTCGACCTGAAGCCGCTCATCGCGCAGAAGCCGGACGCCCGCCGGGTGCCGGAGGGGCCGGTGACCGTGGAGTTCGACCGGGTCTCCTTCGGCTACCCCGCCGCCGACAAGGTCTCGCTCGCCTCCCTGGAGGAGGTCGCCACCCTCGATGCCCGGGGCGGTACGCAGGTGCTGCACGAGGTGTCCTTCCGCGCCGAGCCGGGCGAGATGATCGCCCTGGTCGGCTCGTCCGGCGCCGGCAAGTCGACGATCGCGCAGCTGCTGCCGCGGCTGTACGACGCCGACGCGGGCGCGGTGCGCCTCGGCGGGATCGACGTACGGGACCTGACGGCCGACTCGATCCGCGAGACGCTCGGCATGGTCACCCAGGACGGGCACCTGTTCCACGAGTCGGTACGGGCCAACCTGTTGCTGGCCCGGCCGGAGGCCACCGAGGAGGAGGTCTGGGAGGCCCTGCGGCGCTCGCGCCTCGACGGGCTCGTCGCCTCGCTGCCGGACGGACTGGACACGGTGGTCGGTGAGCGCGGCTACCGGCTGTCGGGCGGGGAGCGGCAGCGGCTGACCATCGCGCGGCTGCTGCTGGCCCGGCAGCGGGTGGTGATCCTCGACGAGGCCACCGCACACCTGGACTCCACCTCGGAGGCGGCGGTGCAGGAGGCCCTGGGTGAGGCCCTGGCGGGCCGGACCGCGGTGGTGATCGCGCACCGGCTGTCGACCGTACAGGCGGCGGACCTGATCCTCGTGGTCGAGGACGGCCGGATCGTGGAACGGGGCACGCACACCGAGCTGCTGGCGGTGGGAGGCCGGTACGAGGAGCTGTACCGCACGCAGTTCGCGGCGGCGGACACGCCTGCCGACCTGGCCTCGGGCGGCGCGGCACCGGTGCCGGGAGCATGATGCTGTGATGGACATCAAACTCGAACTGGTCGCCGTCCCCGTCACCGATGTCGACCGGGCCAAGGCCTTCTACGAGAAGCTCGGCTTCAACGCCGACCACGACGTCACCGTCAGCGAGGACATCCGCTTCGTGCAGCTGACCCCGCCGGGGTCGGCGTGCTCGATCGCGATCGGCAAGGGGCTGACCCGGATGACCCCGGGGGCGCTGGACAACATGCAGGTCGTCGTCACCGACATCGAGGAGGCGTACGAGGACCTGCGCGGCCGGGGCGTGGAGGTGACGGAGATCCAGGACCTGCCGTGGGGCTCCTTCGTCTACTTCTCGGACCCGGACGGCAACGGCTGGGCGGTCCAGCAGACGACCCCGCGCAAGACGGCGGGCTAGTCCTTGTCCGCGGAGCCGGCCCCGGGACCGGGAGCAGAAGCGGGACCGGGAGCGGGACCGGGGGCGGTGGGGCGCGGGGCCATGGACCTCGCGTCGTACGTCGAGCGGACGCGCAGCGGGCCGTGCTTCGTCTGCGCGTTCCTCGCCGGGGACCCGGAGTACGCGCACGAGACGGTCTTCGAGGACGAGCACCACGTGGCCTTCCTCGACCGGTGGCCCACGGTGCCGGGGAAGGTCCTGGTGGCGCCCAAGGCACACGTCGAGCACGCGGTCCGCGATCTGGACGTGGAGGCCTACACCCGGATCATGCTCGTGGTGCGGGAGATCGCCCTCGCGGTCGAGGAGGCCTACCCGTCCGAGCGGACCTACCTGTACTCCTTGGGCAGCCGGCAGGGGAACTCCCACCTCCACTGGCACATCGCGGCGCTGCCGCCCGGAGTTCCGTACGAGCAGCAGCAGTTCCACGCCCTGATGACCGAGAACGGTGTGCTGTCACCGTCGCCGCAGGAGGCGGCGGCCGCGGCGGCGCACCTGCGCGCGGTCATCGCCGCACGGGCCGAACGGGCCGAACGCGCCGTCCGTACACCGCCGCCGCGGTGAGTCCGCCGGGGCTCAGGCCTCGGCGGCGGCGTGGTGGTGGTCGAGCTCCCAGGCGTGGTGCTTGAACTCGTGGCGGAAGTCGGCGTGGTCCTCCCACTGGCGGGCGATGCCGCGCAGCACGTCCCAGTTGTGCTCGACCGACTGGTCGATGACGCGGCGCGTGGCCGGCTCGGCGGTCGCGCGCTGCTCGATGAGGCCCTTGATGGCGGACGCCTCCAGGACGGAGTTGCGCAGGGCGCGCAGCGCGCGGGAGGTGTCGTCCATGCCGAAGCCGTACTCGCTGCCCGTCTCGGCGTCGAACAGCGGGGTGAGCCGTGCCTCGATGAAGGCGGTGATCCGCTCGAAGTGCTGCGCTTCCATCGGGGGCTCCCTCTCCTGCCGGACCACCACGTGTCCCCGGCGTCTCCGGTGCTTCTGCTGTTCGGGGCCATTATCCAGCAGCGGCGGGCGGCGCCGCCCACCCGGCCCGGTCCCGGCGGGGCGGTGCCCGGCCTCGGGCCCAACTGCCCCTTCACTCTGGCGATTTCTTCATGATCTATTTTGAGGATCCGCTGTGCGGAAGGAAGGTGACCCGTGGACGACCGTTCCGGCTTGACCGAGCAGTTCGAAGAGCACCGATCTCATCTGAGAGCGGTGTCCTACCGGATGCTCGGCTCGCTCGCGGAGGCCGAGGACGCCGTGCAGGAAGCATGGATACGCCTCGACCGGTCCGACATGAGCGAGGTCGAGAACCTCGGCGGCTGGCTGACCACGGTCGTGTCGCGCGTGTGCCTCAACATGCTGCGCTCGCGCGAGTCCCGGCGCGAGGACTCCCTCGAGGCCCGCCCCGCCGACCCCGTCGTCAGCCGTGAGGACGAGGACACGGTCGACCCCGAGCAGGAGGCCGTACTCGCCGACTCGGTCGGGCTGGCCCTGCTGGTGGTGCTCGACACCCTCGCGCCGGCCGAGCGGCTGGCGTTCGTGCTGCACGACCTGTTCGCCGTGCCCTTCGACGAGATCGCCCCGCTGATCGAGAAGACCCCGGCCGCGACCCGCCAGCTCGCGAGCCGCGCCCGCCGCCGGGTCAAGGGGGTCCCGCTGGTGTCCGAGGCCGATCTCACCCGCCGGCGCCGAGTCGTGGAGGCCTTCCTGGCCGCCACCCGCGGCGGGAACTTCGACGCGCTGGTCTCGCTGCTCCACCCCGACGTGGTGCTCCGCGCCGACAAAGCCGTCGGCCCCACCCCCGCACCGCTGTTCATCACCGGCTCCGTCACCGTCGCCAAGGGCGCGATGGCCGCGATGCAGCGCGCGCGGTCCACGCAGCCCGCCCTGGTCGACGGTGTGGTGGGCCTGGCGATGGCCCCGCTGGGACGACTGTTCCTGGTGCTCCGCTTCACCGTCGAGGACGGCCTGATCACCGAGATCGACATCGTCGCGGAGCCGGAGCGCCTCCGCGGGCTGGAACTCGCCGTGCTCGACGCCTGACCCCGGTCCGGGCCGCGGTACCGACTCCGCCGCGGCCCGGGCGCCGGCCCGGAAGCGGCCGTAGCGATTCCGTGCCGCGGCCGCCCCTTCTGGGCCGCGGCGCGGCGCTCCCATACTGGCGCCGTGACCGACTACGTCAAGCACCTGCCGACCGCCGCGATACCGGAGGGCGGGGTCATGGCGTGGGGCGTCGACGACGCCCGGCGCTGGCTCCGCGCCCGCGTCCCGGCGGCGTTCGCCCCCGTCGCCGGTGGCCGGCTCCTCGGCGGCCTGGTCGTCCTCTCGATCGTGCTCACGGCGCTCGGCGATGCGGAGCCCGCGCACGGAGAGGACTGGTGGGGCTACGCCATGGGCGTCCTGCTGATCGCCCTGCCGTTCTGGTTCCGCTCGTTACCCGTGGCCACCCTGGTGGCCTCGCCCGTCATCGCGGTGGACGCCGCCCGCTCGCTTCCCGCCGCCACCGACGCGGCGGGCGCGATCGGCCACGGCCTGGTCCTCGCCCTCGCCGCGTGGGCGTTCACCGGGGCGCTGGCCCGCCTCCACGCCCGCCGACGCCAGCGCCAACTCGCCCTCGCCGCAGCCGGACCCGCCCGTTTCCCGCTGCCGGAACCGCTGCCCGCCGCACACCGACGCCGCGGACTGACGGGGATCGTCATCGGCTCCGTGTGCTGCCTCGGGGCCGGCGCGGCCCTCGCCGGCGGCGCGCTCCTCGAAGTGCGGGCCTCGGGCGGCGCGCACCCGTACGACCCGTGGGCCCTGCAGATGCTCGCCCTGGTCCTCCTGCTCCCCGGTACGACCGTGCTCGGCCGGGGCCTGGCCCGCCTCCTGGCCGCGCGCCGCCTCAACGGCCGGCCGCAGCCCGGGCTCCTGGTCGGGGTACGGATCTCCCGGTCCGGACACCACTGGATCCACCCGGACGCCGACACCCCGGCCGGGTCGCCCCTGATCTCCCACCGGGCACGGGCCCGGGACGTCCTCTCCGGACGACGGATCCTCCTCGCCGGCTCCGAACCGACCCTGCGCACGGCCCACCACGACGTCGACGCGCACGCGGAACCCTTCGAGGCGGTCCTGTACGGGGCCGTGCACGAGGGGGCCGAGGTCATCCTGGAGAACGCCGTCTACGAGGGTGGCACCCGCCTCGTCTCGTACGTCACCGCCGCCTCGCTGCTCCCGCACCGCCGGCACGGGCTGCGCGGCTGGAAGCCGGCCGGGCGCTCGTACCGCGAGGCCGTCCGGGAGGCGGCGCGCCGGGCCGAGGAGCGAAGGCGCGAACGCGAGCGGGAACGCGCGGAGTCGAAGAGCTCGGAGTCCACCACGGGTGGCTGCGGCGGAGGCTGCGGTGGAGGATGTGGCGGGTGCGGCGGATGTGGCTGCGGCTGACCCCGCCCGCGGGCCCCCTGCGGCACAGGACGATCTTGCGAGACCGCCGACGCCCAATGGAACGTTTCTGCCCCGACGCCTCTCTAGCCTGGTGCGCACCGGTTGGCGGTGCTCTGGACCGCTGCGTCCGGATCGAGACGTCGTAGAGGGTTCCCCTGATCCATGGGTCTGACAAGTAGTGCGCTCCTGCTGTGTGTCGTGCTCGGCACGGCACTGACGTTCGCGGCCACGGTGTGGCTCTGGCCCCGACTGGCCCGCGGGAGCCGGCCACGGGTGGCCGGGCGTGTGGGACTCATCGTCCTCGTGCAGGTGTTCCTGTTCGCGTCGGTCGCGCTCGCGGCCAACCGCAGCCTGCTGATCTACGGATCCTGGGCGGACCTGGCCGGGCGGGCGCGCCAGGAGGCCGTGCGCCCGGGGGTGGCCGTGGAGGTGCTGGGGCGTCAGGCTCCGGGCGTGCCCGGTGGCGGGAATCCGCTGGTGAGCGGTGTGATCGAGAAGGTGAACCTGCACGGCGAGCGCTCCGGGAGGGCCGCCCAGGCCTATGTGTACCTGCCGCCCGAGTACTTCCAGAAGGGCAACGAGCAGCGGAAGTTCCCCGCGGCCGTGGTCCTGACGGGTTACCCGGGCACGGCGGAGAACCTGCTGAAGGGGCTGCGGTACCCGAAGACGGCCTGGACCCTGGCCAAGGAGAAGAAGGCGCAGCCGATGATCCTGGTGATGATGCGGCCCACCGTCTCGGCCGAGAACACCCAGTGCGTCGACATCCGCGGCGGCGGCCCGCAGAGCGAGACCTTCTTCGGTACGGACCTCCCCAAGGCCGTGTCGAGCACGTACCGTGTCGGCGGCTCGGCGCGGAACTGGGGCATCATCGGCGATTCCACCGGCGGCTACTGCGCCCTGAAGATGACGGTGCAGCATCCGGAGACCTACGCGGCCGGGGTGGGCCTCTCGGCGGACTACAAGCCGGAGATCGACCAGGACTCCGGCGATCTCTTCCGCGGCGACAAGGACGAGGAGAAACGATCCGACCTGCTGTGGCATCTGGCCAACCGGCCGCAGGGCGCCTCTTCGTTCCTCGTGACGACCTCACTGCAGGGCGAGGAGAACTACAAGCCGACCCAGCAGTTCATCAAGGCGGTGAAGGATCCCGCCCGCGTCTCGTCGATCACGCTCGACCGCGGAGGACACAGCTTCAACACGTGGAACCGTGAGATCCCCCCGGCCCTGGAGTGGATGGGCGCGCGACTCGGCGCCGAGTGAGCTGCCCCGGCCCTCTAGGGGGCCAGTACGTCCAGTTCCTCCAGCGCGCCCACCGCGATCTGCCGGGTCAGCGCCTCGGCGCGGGCCGCGTCTCCCTCCCGTACCGCCTCGGCCACCTGGACGTGGAGGGTGACGGCCGCCGGGTCGGGGTCGTGGAACATCACCGCGTGTGCGGTGCGTCCGGTCAGGACCTCGGCGACCACGTCCCCGAGCCGGGCGAACATCTCGTTGCCTGAGGCGTTCAGCACGACGCGGTGGAACGCGATGTCGTGCTCCAGGTAGCCCTCGAGCTGGTGGCCGCGCGAGGTGCGGACCATGCCGAGGGCCGCCTCGGTGAGTTCGGCGCACTGCTCGGGGGTGGCCAGGGTCGCGGCCAGTCCGGCGGCGACCGGCTCGATCGCGGAGCGCAGCACCGTGAGGGAACGCAGCTGCCGGGGCCGGTCCGTGCCCGCCAGCCGCCAGCGGATCACCCGCGGGTCGTAGACGTTCCACTGGTCGGTGGGGCGGACCGTGACGCCGACCCGGCGGCGGGATTCCACCAGGTGCATCGACTCCAGGACGCGGACGACCTCCCGTACCACCGTGCGGGAGGCGTCGAAGCGTTCGGCGATCTCGTCCGTGCGCAGCACGCTGCCCGGCGGGTACTCCCCCGCCGTGATCGCGAGGCCGAGGGTGTCCAGCACGTGGGAGTGGAGCCCCTGCGCAGGACTGCCTTCGGTGGTCATGGCGTAAGCGTACGGTCACACCCCCGTCGGCAAAAGTGCGATGTATGCCACTCAACCCTTGAATAAGTACTACTTAATGCGCTTCAGTGGTGCCGCACGAACCGATGTCGACGAGGACAGCGAGGTAGGCGTGAGCACCCAGCGCGTCATTGTGGTGATGGGCGTGGCCGGCACGGGCAAGACGACCGTGGGCCGGTTGCTCGCGACGGCGCTCGGCATTCCGTACGCGGAGGGCGACGCGTTCCACCCGGCGGCCAACGTCGCCAAGATGTCGGCCGGCACTCCCCTGGACGATGCGGACCGGTGGCCGTGGCTCGACGCCATCGGCCAGTGGATCCGCAACTGCGCCGGGCTGCGCGGTGGCGTGGTCGCCGCCTCCTCCCTCAAGCGCGCCTACCGCGACCGGCTGCGCACCTCGGCCCCCGGAGCGGTCTTCGTCCACCTCACCGGGGAACGCCCGCTGATCGAGGAGCGGATGGCGGCCCGCAAGGGCCACTTCATGCCCACCACCCTGCTGGACTCGCAGTTCGCCACCTTGGAGCCGCTCCAGGAGGACGAAGCGGGCGTGGTCGTCGAGGTGTCCGGGTCCCCCGAGGAGATCACCGAACGTGCCCTGGCCGCCCTGCGCCTCCTCGACACGGCCGGGCACCGCACGGCCGGACACGGCACGGCCTGACACGCCACGGCCTGACTCTCCACGGCCTGACACGCCACACCCGAGAACCACTCACCCCGAAACCAAGGAAGAAACGTCACCGTGACCAGTCTCAGCGTCGAGACACTGGCAGCGGCCGGCACCGGTCCGATCACCTCGGCCGGGAACACCCAGCTGGGGATCGCCGTCCTCGCGGGCATCGCCGTCATCGTCCTGCTCATCACCCGCCTCAAGCTGCACGCCTTCCTCGCCCTGACGGTCGGCTCGCTGGCCCTCGGGGTCTTCGCGGGCGCGCCGTTGGCCAAGACCATCGCCAGTTTCACCGCCGGACTCGGCGCCACGGTCGCGGGCGTCGGCGTACTGATCGCCCTCGGCGCGATCCTCGGCAGACTGCTGGCGGACTCGGGCGGCGCCGACGAGATCGTGGACACGATCCTCGCCCGCGCCAAGGGCCGGGCCATGCCCTGGGCGATGGTGCTGATCGCCTCGGTGATCGGGCTGCCGCTCTTCTTCGAGGTCGGCATCGTGCTGCTGATCCCGGTGGTGCTGCTGGTGGCTAAGCGCGGGAACTACTCCCTGATGCGGATCGGCATTCCGGCACTGGCCGGCCTGTCCGTGATGCACGGGCTGATACCGCCGCACCCCGGACCCCTCGTCGCCATCGACGCGTTGCACGCGAACCTGGGGGTCACGCTCGCGCTCGGTGTGGTCGTCGCGATCCCAACCGTGATCATCGCCGGACCGCTCTTCTCGCGGTACGCGGCGCGCTGGGTGGACATACCGGCGCCGGAGCGCCTCCTCACGGAGCGCCCCTCGGCCGATCCGGAACACCGCCCGCGGTTCGGGGCGACGGTCTTCACCGTGCTGCTGCCGGTGGCCCTGATGCTGGTCAAGGCCCTGGTCGACATCGTGGTCAACGACCCCGCCAACCCGGTGCAGCGCGTGACCGACGTCGCGGGCTCCCCGCTGATCGCCCTGCTCGCCGCGGTGCTCGTGGGCATGTTCACCCTCGGCCGGGCGGCCGGCTTCACCAAGGGGCAGCTGTCCGCCACGGTGGAGAAGTCCCTGGGCCCGATCGCGGGCATCCTGCTGATCGTGGGCGCCGGCGGCGGCTTCAAGCAGACCCTGATCGACGTGGGCGTGGGCCAGATGATCCTGGACCTGTCGAAGGGCTGGGCCATCCCGACCCTGCTCCTGGCCTGGCTCATCGCCGTGGCCATCCGCCTGGCGACGGGTTCGGCGACGGTGGCCACCATCTCGGCGGCCGGCCTCGTGGCGCCGCTCGCGGCCGGCATGTCCACCACGGAGACCGCTCTGCTGGTCCTCGCCATCGGGTCGGGCTCGCTGTTCTTCAGCCACGTCAACGACGCCGGCTTCTGGATGGTCAAGGAGTACTTCGGGATGACCGTCGGGCAGACCATCAGGACCTGGTCGGTGATGGAGACGATCATCTCGGTGGTCGGCCTGGGCTTCGTCCTGCTGCTGTCACTGGTCGTGTAGCCGCACGGGCAGCCGGCCCTGCAATTGGGCGGCGGCGAGGGCGAGCCCGTCGGCCGCCCTCTCGCAACGGGCCGCGAGGTTCTCGACCTCGGCGCGCAGGGCCTCGGTCTGCGGACCGTGCCAGTCCGGCCCGGCGGCGGCAGCGCTCAGCCGGGCCGCGTGCGTGCGCAGCGCGGCGGCGTGGCCGCGCAGGTCACCGGCCGGCGGTCGCGGCGCCGGCCGCGGCGGCCGGCCCGTGACCCGGCGCCGGGCCGGGCCGCGGGCGGACACCCGCCCTGCCGGGGGCCGTTCGGGCAGTCCCTGGCCACGGTCGCAGAGCGCCCAGAAGGCGGCGCCGAGCCCCAGCAGCGGTTCGGCGGTCTCGGCCCGGCCGGTGGCGACCTGCCAGCCGGCGTGGTCGTTGAAGGGGTTGGCGTCGGTCAGTGCCTTCCAGGCGAGGATGTCGGCGAAGGACGGGGCCAGCAGGGCGAAGGCGTGCTCGGCGCCCTGGTCGCGCATGATCGCGCGGAACAGCCGGACGGCCTCGGCCTGCCGGCCAGCGCCTACGGCCCGCAGGACCGCCGCCGCGCCGGGGTCGTCGAGGAGTTCGGGGCGGCCCGTGCTCGCGGCCCGGATCCGGGCCTTGAGTCCGCAGACGGCGATGCTGATGGCGAGGCTCTCGCGACTCACCAGGATGCCGGCGAGCCGCCCGGCCCGGGCGACGCCCCGGCCGCGCGGGGCCCAGCCGAGGCCCGCCGGGTCGGTCAGCGTACGGAGCAGGGTGCGCCAGCCTCGCCGGGCGCTGCCGCCACGGGCGAGGGCGGTCGCGGGCAGGCGGGCGCCGAGGGCCAGGCCGGAGGCGTGGCGGGCGGCCTCGCCGACCGCGTCGGCGGCCTCGGCAAGGGCGCGGCACGGGGCGTCGAGCAGGTCGACGTCCGGGTCGGTGGACGCGGAGGTCGCGGCGTCGGGCATGGGATCCTCGTGGGGTTCGACAGGCTTCGGCAGGTGCGGCGGGCTTCGGCAGGTTCGGCGAGCGGGCGGCGGACGGGGCGCGGGCGACGGGCAGGGCGCGCGGCGAGCGGGTTCGGGCAGCGGGGCAGCGACGGCAACAGCGGCGTTCGGAAGTACGCTCCGTCAGCGGCGGGTGAGGGTGAGCCGGATGCCGTGCGGGTCGAGCGCCGCGGGCAGCGGTCCCACCGGGTCCAGTACCGGCCGGGTGGACCGGATCCGATGGCTCCGCAGCACCTCGGCGCAGAGCGCGGCGGTGATCATCAGGCCGAGCTGGTCGCCCGGGCAGCGGCCGCCGCCATGGCTGAAGGGCGCCATCCGGATGTCCTGGTCCGCGCGCGGGTTCTTCCACCGGCCCGGCACGAACACGTGCGCCGCCGGTACCCGTTCGGGGTCGCGCTGGTGGAACGCGGCCGGCAGCAGCACGGAGGTGCCGGCCGGGTAGCGCACGCCCCGCCATTCGGTCTCGGCCCGGGTGACGCGGATCAGGTCGGGCACCACCGGGTACAGCCGCAGGGACTCCCGTACGCAGGCTCGCAGTCGGGGCAGTTCGCCCCGGCCCGGTCCGGCCGCGGTCTCGGCGGCCGCCTCCGCCGCGGCCGCGTCCTGCTCTGCGGGGTGCGCGCCGAGCAGCAGCAGGGTGCGCAGCAGTGTGTCGGGGACGGCGCCCATGGCCAGCAGCCAGTGCTCGGCCTCGCCTACGGGGTCCAGGGTGCCGGTGGGGTCGGCGTGGCGGGCGGCCCGCCCGACGAGGGTGCCGCCGTCGGCGTGGCGGGCGTACTCCCGGATGCGGGCGTGGGCCTTGTCCCGCACCGAGCGGGCGGTGCGCACCCGGCCGCCGCGCAGGCCCTTGCCCTCGGCGCGCAGTTGGGTGAGCCAGCCGGCGAGCTCCTCGTCCGCGGCGGCCGCGTCGCCGAGCACGATCCGCCGGGCGGCCCGGTTCACGGAGTTCCGGGCGCGGGCGAGGTCGAGGGTGCCGGTGGCGGTGAGGTGCCGGGCCTCTTCGGCGACGGCGGCCAGGAAGGGCCCGCAGGAGGGGTGCACGGGCTGTCCCGCGGCCAGTACCTCGGCGCTGACCTGCCGCCGTTCCGTGGGCAGTTCGGCGCGGGAGCAGCCGGTGCCGGCGGGCTCCGCCGCGTCCAGGCCTCGGCACTTCTCCGGCGGGTCGGCCGCGAGGACGCTGACGGGTTCCTCGTAGAACCGGCGCAGGTCCTGCGGGTCGAGGAGGACGAGGACCGTCCGGCCGGAGCGGGTGCGCACGAGGGCGGGGGCGTCGCCGTGCCGGGCGCGCAGGGCGCGCAGCGCGGCGGCGGAGGCGCGCACCGCGCCCGGTCGGCGGCGCGGGCCGGCGGGGGCGAGGCCGTGCAGGAGGGAGCGGAGGACGCCGAGGGTGAGGGGGGCGGCGGCCGGACGCCGAAACGATTCTTTTACGGATGTCCGCCGGTCGGCGGTTTCCGCGCCGAGCCACTTCCCGGCCGGCCCCCGGTCCGCGAGCGGGGTCCCGCCCCGGGGCGACCGGCCGACGCGCCCGGTGTGGCGGCGGGCGGGCGCCGCGGTCACCCGGACGGTGCCCGGAGCGGAGCGGACCGGCAGCCCGGTCCGCTCGGCGAGGGCCCGAACCCGGGCCCTGAGCCCGTCCAGGGCGACCCCTTGGACCGTACGCATCCGTGTACCTCCGCAGCCGGACCGACAACGGTCGGTGACGTCGGCATCACCGTACGTCTCGCCTGCGCACTCCGCGCCCCGACTACGCCAGGGGGTCCAGCCCGACGAGCAGGGCCGCGGTGTCGAGCCCGGCGGTGAGGTAGGAGGTGAAGGTCTCGTTGTGCAGGGCCCACGGGGAGCGGCGGCGGCGCACGAGGGCGATGGCCTCGCCGGGTGCCATGCCCCGGTCGACGAGGCACTGGGCGACGACGAGGCCGGACCGGTTGTAGCCCGAGTGGCAGCGGACCAGTGCGGTGAGGCCGCTGTCGAGGGCGAGTCCTGCGGTGCGCGCGAGGCGCTGGACGGTGCGGAGCTGGGCCGCGGTGAGTTCGGCGTCGGGCATCTGCGCCACGACGTGCTCGGCGCGCGGGCCGGGGCCGTGCCCGGTGCGGGTGAAGAGGCTGATGACGAGGTCGAACTCGTCGGCGACCACGGTGGGCCGCAGCTCCCCCGCCGGGTCGGTCCAGTAGTGCCCGCCCATCCACAGGCCGGGGGCGATCTCGTCCCACGGGCTGGGCGGCGGCCCGGGCACGTCGCGGTCGCTCTGGCGGGTCTTCTTCACGGTGCCGGGACCTCCTGGTGGGGCGGCACCCAGCATCGCATACAACGCGCCTTCACCTGGGCGGAGTTGGGGCGAACACGGCCTCGCGGAAGGCGGTGCGCAGGGGGCTGTGGCCCCCGGTCGGGAGGAGGACCGCCCAGCGGCCGTGGCGCGGGGAGACCCACAGTGCGGGGCCGCCGTCCTGCGGGGCGTGGTGGGCCCAGGCTCCGTGCGGGGCGGGGTGCCAGAGGAGGCCGCGGGCGGGGGTGAGTTCGCCGGTGCGGATGCGGAGGGACTCGCTGGTCCAGGCGCGGGTGATGCCGCGGGCGGTGTCCGGGGAGCCGTCGGGGTCCGCCGGGGCGAGGAGGCGGCGCAGGAAGCGGACGAGGTCGGCGAGGGGCGCGCGGAGGGTGCCGTCGGCGAACCGGGTCCCGGCCATGTCGAGGGGGTGCCAGACCCGGGTGGCCGCGAGTTCGGCCAGGGGGCTGCCGCAGACGTGTTCGGCGAGGCGGGTGAGGAGGGCGGTCCCTCCGGGGCGGGTGAGGAGGTGGTGGGCGGTGGTCCCGGCGGGGGCGCCGGCGGCGGCCGCGTCCCCGTAGGCGGTGAGCGGGGTGTGCAGGTGGATCGCGCCCTCGTCGACGAGGCTCCCCACGACCGGCCAGAGCGCGAGGACGGCGGTGAGGCCGCCGACGTCGAAGCCCGCGCCCCCGGCGCCCGTACCCGCGGGGCTCGTACCCCCGGCGCTCGTGTCTCCGGCGCTCCTGCTCACGGAGTCCGCGTCCGCGGAGTCCGATCCCGCGGAGTCTGCGCC
The DNA here is from genome assembly GCF_042894695.1 of Streptomyces sp. NPDC001513. Classification (NCBI taxonomy): domain Bacteria; kingdom Bacillati; phylum Actinomycetota; class Actinomycetes; order Kitasatosporales; family Streptomycetaceae; genus Streptomyces; species Streptomyces sp. NPDC001513. The sequence goes on along the minus strand of NZ_JBIAVU010000022.1, from coordinate 59,519 downwards.
CGCGGGGTCCGATCCCGCGTGGACGCCTTCGGCGTCGCCGACGGCCCAGACGGCCCCGGGGTCGGCGGACTCGACGAGAGCCCGGATGTCGTCGGCCTGGTCGCTCAGGAGCGTCATGGTGCCCCAGGTTAACGAGCCCGGCCGGGGCCTCCCGGCGCGTCGTGGCGCATTCGCGTCCCCCGCCACCCGAATGGGGCGGGAACCCCACCCTCGGGTGACGGGGGCGAAGGGGAAGGGGCGGGGCGCCCGTGAGCGTCCCGCCCCCTCACACCTTTGGCTAGCTCTTGTCGGGGCGGTCGGTCACGCGCAGGGTGTTCAGCAGGGGCTTGCCGAATCCGTTGTGCGTGACGAAGCGGATGTTGAGCACCCCGTCGGTGACCGTGACCGTGTACTGACGGGTCAGGGCCTTGTACGTGCCCGCCTCCAGGGAGATGTCCAGGGAGGGCAGGACCTGGGTGCCCTCGGCCAGGACGTCGAAGACGCGCTTGTTGGGCCTGGTGGACGAGAGCTCCGCGAAGCCCAGCTCCACCGTGTAGGTGCCGTTCGGCACGTTGTCGAAGCGGTACTCGTACATGCCCTCACGGGCGTTGCGGAAGAGCCGCTGCTCGTCCGTGCCCGCGATCGTGCGGCTGGTGGACTCCACCGAGCCGTTGCCCTGGTAGCCGTACGAGCCGGCCGTGTACTTGCGGTCCGGGGACCAGGCGTCGCCCAGGCTGTCCGTGCTCGCGCCGGTGGAGCCCGCGTCCAGGGAGACCTGGTAGCGCGGGACGATCGCCTTGACGGGCACGGTGAGGACCGGGGTCCGGCCGCTCGCCGAGGTGATCTTCAGGTCCGCGGTGAGGACCGTCCCGGGGGTGAGCCCGGTCGTGTCCACCGACAGGGCGAGCGGGATCTTGCCGCCCGTCGGGAGGTCACCGCCGGCCGGCGTGGCCGTCAGCCAGGCCGCGTCCTCGGAGACCGTGAACGCGGTGCCGAGGCCCGGGTTGGTCAGGTCCAGGGTCCGCGTCCGCTTCTGGTTCGCCGGGAGCACGATCTCCACGGACGGCTTGGACGCCGTCACCTTGCCGGTGCGCAGGGACTGCGTCACCGCCGTGACGTCGGCGGCCTTGATGTTCACCGTCGCCGTGGCGGACTCGTACTGGGGCGCCGCCAGCGAGACGGGCAGCGAGCCCGACGGGCTCTGGACGACGTAGCCGCCGTCCGCCGCGGTGGTCGCCGACACCGCCGTGTCGCCGGTGCCGACGGTGACCGTGGCGCCCGCGACGCCGTTGCCGTCGTTGGCGTCGAGCACCCGGCCCGCCACCACGCCGCTCTTGGTGGTCCGGAAGGCGATGGACAGGCCGTCCGTGATGACCGCGGTGTTGAAGGAGTACTTGAAGGCGTCGGTGCCGGCCGCGTTCTCGACGCCGACCGTGGCCGTGGAGCCGCCCTTGATGCCGGTGCCGCCGGTCCCCTTGTAGGAGTACGAGACGGTGCCGTCCTCGCCGATCGCCGCCGAGAAGGAGAACTTGTCGGCCTGCGCGGACCAGTGGGACACCTGGCGCCACTCAATCACGTAACTGCGGTGCGGGGCGGTGCCGGTGACGCCGGTGAAGACGCCCGAGCCGCTGCCCGCCGCGCCGACGACCAGGTCGTCCCAGAACGGGTACAGGGCCGCGTTGGGCGTGGCCGTGCTCGGGATGTCCCCGTTGATGTCACCGGTGTTGTTGCCGCCGAAGCTGACCGTGCCGTTGGTGCCGATCCAGGCCTGGCCGTACGTCTTGCCGTACAGCGGCAGCGGGAACGGCAGGTCGACGCGCTCGGTGGTGTTGTCGCCGGTCAGCGCGAGCTGCCGGCTCCCCTCGGTGTACGGGCGGTCGCCGGCGGTGGCGCAGGCGTAGCCGTACCCGTCGGTGCGCTCGGGGAGGTTCACCGCGACGGTGGCGTCGCCGGCGACGGTGACCTTCGCGGTGCCGCCGGTGACACAGCGGGAGGCGTGGGTCGCGCTCACGTCGTACGTGCCGTGCGGCAGGGTGACCTCGAAGCGGCCCTGCGCGTCGGCGGTCGCGGTCACCGGGGTGTCCGCGATGGCGACGGAGGCGCCGGCGGCGGGTCCGGCGGCCGAGGAGACGGTGCCGGTGAGCTTGCCGGAGGGTGCCTGGGTGAGGGCGAAGTCGCCGGTGGCGGTGGCGTTCTCGGTCACCGTGGCCGACGCGGTCTGCTGCCCGTAGCCGAACTTGGCGGCGGTCAGCGCGTAGTCGCCCACGGAGAGGGACGGGAAGGCGTAGCTGCCGTCGGCGGCCGTGGTCGCGGTGCGGTCGATCGGGCCGTCGGCCGTGATCTTCACGCCCGCGAGCGGCTGGCCGCCGGAGCGGACGACGCCGCCGAGGGAGCCGATCGCCCCGCGCGGGGCGGCGTTCACGGCGGCGAGGATGTCGAGCTTGCCCTCGCCGAAGACGTTGTTGTCGGCGGGCGTGCCGCCGCACTGGCTGTTGTCGGTGTCCTGGGCGGTGCCGTCCAGGAGCGATTCGGTCTGCGCGACGTCACCTTCGAGGGTGGGCGCGGCGGACCAGAGCAGGGCCACGGCCGCCGCGGTGTGCGGGGAGGCCATGGAGGTGCCGGAGAAGGCCTCGTATCCGCCGCCGGGTACGGAGGAGCGGACGTTCACGCCCGGGGCGGCGATGTTCGGCTTGATGATGCCGCCGGGGCCCGCGCCGCGCGAGGAGAAGGACGCGATCGCGTTGTTGATGTCGAAGGCGCCGGAGCTGTAGGAGCTCGCGTAGTCGCCCGGGGAGCCGCTGGTGGAGCAGCCCGGGCCGGCGTTGCCGTTGGAGAAGGCCGGGAAGATGCCGGCGGCCCGCCAGGTGTTGACGATCTCCTGGTACCAGGTGTCGCCGCCGCTGCCGCCCCAGGAGTTGTTGACGATGTGCGGGGCGAGGTCGGGCCGCGGGTTCTGACCGTTCAGGTCGGTCGGAGCCACGATCCACTGGCCGGAGGCGAGCAGGGAGGCCTCGGAGCAGGAGTTGGACTCGCAGCCCTTGGCGGCGATCCACTTGGCGCCGGGGGCCACGCCGATCTTGTTGGCGCCGCCGTCGTCGCCGACCATGGTGCCCATCGTGTGGGTGCCGTGGTCGTTGTTGTCGCAGGGGGCCGCGGTGGAGCAGACGCCGGCCGGGTCGAACCAGTTGTAGGCGTGGTCGTACGAACCGTCCGCCTTCTTGCCGCGGTACTGGTTGTTCACGGCCGGGTGCGTGTAGTCCACGCCGCTGTCGATGTTGGCGACGACGATGCCCTCGCCGCGGACACCGAGCTGGTCCCAGACCTGCGGGGCCTTGATCCGGTCGATGTTCCACTCGACGGCGTCGGCGGCGACCTGCTCCCGCTTGCCCTCGGCGGGCTTGGGGAGCTCGACCTTGTCGTCGGCGTCGATCCGGGCGACCTCGGGACGCTGCGCCAGGGTCCCGGCGAGCTTCTCGCTGCCGACGACGCGGACGGCGTTCACGATCCAGTACGAGGTGTACTCGGCCTGGGCGCCTTCCAGGGCCTTGACGATCCCGGCCTGGCTGCGCGCGGCGTGGTCCCTCTTGGTCCGCAGAACCGTTTCGGCCTTGGCGGCGCGGGTCTGCTGCTTCCCCGCGGCGGTCAGGTCGGCGGCACTGTCGAGGTACACCCAGAAGACGGCCTTGGCCGAGCCGTCGAGCTGGGCGCGGAGCTTGGGTTCGATCTTGCGCTCGGCCGCGCTCGGCGCGCCGGGACCGGGGTCCTGCGCCGCCGCGGCGACGCCCGCGCCGAGCGGGAGGAGCAGGACCGAGGTGAGGGCGGCGAGCGCCGCGCGTAAGGACCGTGCGGGCCTGGTCGACCTTGTGGGCCTTAAGGCTCGTGAGGACCGGTTGTCGCGTTGGGCCACGTGTTGTCTCCTCGTACGCCGTGTGCGGGTTGTGCGGGAAGGGTGCGCGTGACGTGCGCGGGTCATGGTGAAGGAGGGGTCATGTTCATTACAAGAGGGCCTATTGAGCCGGATCTCGCCATCCCCGGCCCCGGACCACGTCCTCCCCGGCCCCGGACCACGTCCTCCCGGTGGCCCTTCCGGGCCGCGCGGGCCAGCCTGAAGACATGACTGCGCCCGCCGAGCCGTCCGGAGCCGGTGTCCCGATCGCGTCCGCGCGTGGCCGGTGGATCCTGCTGACCACGGTGCTCGGGTCGACCATGGCCATGCTGGACGGGACCGTGGTGAACGTGGCCCTGCCGCGCATCGGGGAGGACCTCGACGCGGATCTGGCGGTGCTCCAGTGGACGGTGAACGCCTATCTGCTGACCCTGGCCGGGCTGATCCTGGTCGGCGGGTCGCTGAGCGACCGGTTCGGGCGGCGCCGGATCTTCGTCCTCGGCGTCGTCTGGTTCGCGGTGGGTTCGCTGCTGTGCGGGATCGCGCCGAACGCCGGGGTGCTGATCGCCTCCCGGGCCCTGCAGGGCATCGGCGGGGCGCTGCTGGCGCCCGGCTCCCTGGCCCTGATCCAGGCGTCGATCCGCGCCGAGGACCGGGGACGGGCGATCGGCCTGTGGTCGGGGTTCGGCGGGGTGGGCGCGGCCGTGGGACCGTTCCTCGGCGGCTGGCTGGTGGACGGGCCGGGCTGGCGGTGGGTGTTCCTGCTGAACGTGCCGCTGGCCGCGGTGTGCGTGCCGGTCGCGCTGCGGCACGTACCGGAGTCCCGGGACCCGCAGGCGCACGGGCGGTTCGACGTGGCCGGGGCGGTACTCGGTGCGACCGCCCTGGGGCTGGTCACCTACGCGCTGATCGAAGCCCGGTCGGGCACGGTGGCGGTGGCCGTCGCGGCGGTGCTCGGGGTCCTGCTGGCCGTCGCCTTCGTCTTCGTGGAGCGGCGGCGGTCCGACCCGATGGTGCCGCCGGACATCTTCGCGTCCCGGCAGTTCACCGCGGTCAACCTCGTCACCCTATGCGTGTACGGGGCCATCGGCGGGTTCTTCTTCCTCGCGGTGCTCCAGCTCCAGGTGGTGTCCGGCTACTCGGCGCTGGCCGCCGGGGCCGCGATGCTGCCGACGACCCTCCTGATGCTCCTCCTGTCCGCCCGCTCGGGTGAGCTCGGGGAGCGGATCGGGCCGCGCATTCCGCTCACCGTGGGGCCGCTGCTGTGCGCGGCCGGGACGCTGCTGATGCTGCGGGTGGGGCCCGCGGCCTCGTACGTACGGGACGTGCTGCCCGCGATGGTCGTGATGGGCATGGGCCTGGTGGCCCTGGTCGCTCCGCTGACGTCGACCGTGCTGGCCTCGGTGGATCCCGGCCGGGCGGGCCTGGCCAGCGGCATCAACAACGCCGCGGCGCGCGTCGCCGGGCTGCTCGCGGTGGCGGCGCTGCCGCTGCTGTCCGGCATGGGACCGGAGTCGTACCGCTCGGCGACCCAGTTCGACGCCGCTTTCGGGCGGGCCATGCTCTGGTGCACCGGGGCGTTCCTGGCCGGCGCCGCCGTGTCCTGGGCGACCGTACGCTCCCCCGCGCCCGCCGAGGCGTGCCACCCGCAGTGCCATACGTACTGCGCGGTGACGGCCCCGCCGCTCGAACCGCCGCGGGAGGAGAAGCGGGGACTTGGCTGAGTTCCGGGTCGGGTCCGGCTGATCCCCGTGTGCTGGAGCGCGACGGCCGATCTGGTGGCGGGCACGGTCATCGCCGCCGTCGGAGTCGTGTGCGTGGCGCGCGTGCGGCGGGCCCGCGATCTGCCGATCGCCGCGCTGCCGCTGCTGCTGGGCGCGCACCAGCTGGTGGAGGCCGCCGTCTGGAGTTCCGGTGGCGGCTGCTCCGCGGCGACCACGGCCTGGGCCGTGATCGCCCTGCCGCTGCTGCCGGTCTGGGTGCCGGTGGGGGTGCTGCTCGCGGCCGCGCCCGGGACGCGGCGCCGCCTGTGGGGGCCGGTGGCCGTGGGTCTCGCCACCGCCGCGGTGCTCGTGTACTGCCTCGCGACCCGGCCGGTGACGGCCGAGATCCGGGGCCGCACCATCGGCTACGGCGTGAATGTTCCGTGGATGCCGCTCGTCCTGACGGGCTACCTGTTCGCCACCCTCGGCGCCCTGCTGCTCGCCGGGGACCGGCGGCTGCGGACGCTCGGCGTGGTGCTGGCCGCCGGGGCGCTGGCCTGCTCAGCGCTGTGGCGGCTGGAATTCGCCTCCACCTGGTGCGCCTTCGCCGCGGTCGCGTCCGTGCTCGTCCTGGGCTGGGTACGGCGCCGGGAACCTCTCCCCTCCGCCACACGCTGACCGAAAGTTACCTAGACGTATGTAGTGACTTCACATGCACCCGGCAGTAGAACTCGTTCCTATTCCACCGAGAGTGAGGAACGTCACATGGGTGACAAAACCCTGCCCGGAAATAGCTCCAGGGGAATTTCCCGTCGTGGATTCATCGGTAGAACAGGTTCTATTTTGGGAGCCGTGGCCCTGGCGGGCCACATCACCCCGGCCCAGGCCGCTCCCGCGGCCGCCCCGATCGCCGACGGCGCCCGCGTACCGGCCCTGGTCATCGGCACCGGTTACGGCGGCTCCGTCGCGGCGCTGCGCCTCGCGCAGGCCGGCGTGGACGTGCAGATGATCGAGATGGGCATGTCCTGGGACACCCCGGGCTCGGACGGGAAGATCTTCCCGAAGGTGACCACTCCGGACTACCGGTCCTTCTGGCTCCGCACCCGGACCAAGGCACCGCTCAGCAACTTCCTCGGCTTCCCGATCGACAAGGACGTCCCCAAGTACACGGGAATCCTCGACGCCGAGGACTTCGCCGGCATCACGGTCTACCAGGGCCGCGGCGTCGGCGGCGGTTCGCTGGTCAACGGCGGCATGGCGGTCACGCCCAAGCGCGCCAACTTCGCCGCCGTCCTCCCGTCGGTGGACGCCGACGAGATGTACGCGACCTACTACCCCCGGGCCAACGCCGGTCTCGGGGTGGGCATGATCGACCCGGCGTGGTTCGACACCGCGGACTGCTACCAGTTCTCCCGCGTCGGCCGCAAGCACGCCCAGCGCTCCGGATTCGCCTGGACCTTCGTACCCGACGTGTACGACTGGGACTACATGAAGCAGGAGGCCGCCGGCACCGCCACCAAGTCCGCCCTGGCCGGCGAGATCCTCTACGGCAACAACCACGGCAAGAAGTCGCTGGTGCAGACGTACCTCGCGCAGGCCAGGGCGACCGGAAAGGTCACCATCTCGGCGCTGCACAAGGTCACTTCGGTCTCCCCCGCCGCGGGCGGCGGCTACACGGTCACCATCGACCAGATCAACACCACCGGCGACACCGTGGCCACCAAGACGGTGACCGCGGACCGGGTGTTCTTCGCGGCCGGCAGCGTCGGCACCAGCAAGCTCCTGGTCAAGCTGAAAGCCACCGGAGCGCTGCCGAACCTCAACAGCGAGGTCGGCAAGGGCTGGGGCGAGAACGGCAACGTCATGTGCGGCCGCGCCAACCACCTGTGGGACCCGACCGGCAAGCTCCAGTCGACCATCCCCTGTTCCGGCATCGACAACTGGGACGCCGGCGGCGCCTTCGCCGAGGTCGCACCGCTCCCCACCGGGATCGAGACCTACGCCTCCTTCTACCTGTCGATCACGAAGAACCCGAACCGCGCCGAGTTCACCTGGAACGCCGCGACGGGCAAGGCCGACCTGAGCTGGCAGACCGCCTGGAAGCAGCCGTCCATCGGCATGGCCAAGACCATCTTCGACAAGATCAACTCGAAGGAGGGGACGATCTACCGGACCGACCTGTTCGGCGGCAACAAGATCTGGAACGACACCCTCACCTACCACCCGCTCGGTGGCGCCGTCCTGAACAAGGCCACCGACAACTACGGCCGCCTGCACGGCTACACCGGCCTGTACGTGATCGACGGAGCGCTGATCCCCGGAAACGCCAGCGTCAACCCGTTCGTCACCATCACGGCACTCGCCGAGCGCAACATAGAGAAGATCATCGCAACCGACCTCCCGTAGGGCCGCGTCCTCCCCCCAGCGGCCGGGGCCGTTCGGATTCACCGAACGGCCCCTTTTCATTCCCCGTCGCGCTCCGCCCCGCTCAGTGGCCGGGCAGTACGCACACGCTGTCGAGGCCGAGCACGTGGTTGAGCCGGCCGAAGGCCAGCCAGGACCCGATGCTCATGGTCAGCTCCACGATCTCCAACTGGCTGTAGCGCGCGGTCATCCGGTCCCAGAACGCGTCGTCGAGGCCGTGGTGGTCCAGGGTGTACCGCTCGGCGTACTCCGCCGCCAGCCGGGTGCGCTCGTCGAAGCGGTCGGTGGTGCGCCACTCGGTGACGGCCTCGGAGAACTCCTCCTCGACCTTCTCCCCGTCCCGCTCCGTGCGCCAGTCGAGGCAGAAGACGCACCCGTTGATCTGCGCGACGCGCAGCCGGGCCGCCTCGAACTCGCGCAGGCCCAGGGTGGTGTGGGCGTACACGGACAGGGAGAAGTTCGCGGCGGCCATGCCGATGCCGGGGACCATGTCGCCCCACACGTACTCGATCGGGTGCTGGCCTTCGGGGATGTCGATCCTCATGACTTTTTCCTTCCGAGTCTGCCGGTGGCGGGGCGCAGCGGGATGTCGAGGGCGTCGTAGAGTCCGGGCTCCGCCTCGGTGAGCCAGTCGATGGCACTGACGAGGCGGCCGACGGCGGTGGCGTTGCCGCCGACCGAGCGGTTCTCACCCTCGTCGGTGGCCTCGATGGTGACCTCGATGCGCGGCCGGCCCTCGATGACGACCCGGTGGGCGCCGTCGCCGCCGTCGGGGGGCGTGGGCCAGTCCGGTGCGCAGGAGGCGTGGATGCGGGTGACGTGCTCGATGACGATGCGGGGCTCGCCCTCGACGATGCCCTGTACCTCGAAGCGGATCGCACCCTGGGTGCCGGCCCCGAACTCGCCCATGGTCCGGGTAGTCACGGTGGTGTCGAGGGCGCGGCGCTCCGACGTCTCGCGGATCTCGTCGAGTTCGACGCCGAGGGCCCGGGCCATCATCCGTATCTGCCCGCCCCACACCATGGTCGGGATCGAGGGCATGAGCATCATCGGCTCGTAGTCCATGGGGTGGCCCATGCCGATGAGGTGGCGGACGGAGTCCGGCTGGTCGTAGGTGGAGTAGTCGAAGATCTCCTGGCAGCGGATGACGTCGATGGTGGTGCCGAGCCCGCTGAGCAGGAGCGGGAGCACGTCGTTGCCCCAGCCGGGGTCGACTCCGGAGGCGAAGAGCGAGCCGCCGCCCTCCGCGATGGCGGCGAGCACCGGATCGCGGAACTCCGGCGGGGCGCTGCGGTGGTCGTAGAGCGGATAGAGGGCGGGGCTGACGACGACGGCGCCGGACCGGATGGCCCGGGTGATGTCGGCGAGGGCCTCGTCGGGCCGGACGTCCCCGGACGCGGCGTACACCACGGCCCGGGGGCGGGCGGCCAGGACGGCTTCGATGTCGTCGGTGGCCTCGACCCCCAACAGGTGGTCGAGGCCGCCGAGTTCGCCCGCGTCGCGGCCGACCTTGGCTGGATTGTGGACGATGACGGCGGAGAGTTTCAGCGCGGGATGGGCCTCGACGGCGCGGATGGCCAGACGGCCGACGTTGCCGGTACCCCAGACAACCGTGGAAATCATGCGCGGAGGGTAGCCACAGGGCCCTCACGTTGCCAGAGCCGCGCGGCCCGAACTCGTCCGCCCCGCCGGGTTACTGGTTCTGGCCACCCAGGACGAAGAGGAGGTAGACGAAGAACGCGAAGAGGTGGCCGACGAACAGGTAGGCGATCAGCCGGATGATCAGACCGCGCGGGAACTTGGACTCGAAGCGGTCCCGGACGCTCGTGGGCGCGGCCGTGGTCGCGGGCTTCTCGGCTTGGGACATGGGGTACGGCTCCTCCGCTATCGGTGGTGCGTGGTGGTGGTCGTGCCGCCGAGGCACAGCCCGGCGAGGCTGCTCTGCAGCAGGGTGTGGACGAACAGCAGGTCGGCGCCCCCGGAGGAGGCCGCGCCGATCCGGTGCGGGGTGAGCGAGTCGAAGTGCGCGCTGTCCCCCGGCTCCAGCAGGTGCTCGGCCTCCCCCAGGTACAGCCGCAGCCGTCCGTCCAGGACGTACAGCCATTCCTCGCCGGGATGTACGCGGACCAGCTCGCCCTGGCTGCGGCCGTGCGGGACGTGCACGCGCAGGGCCTGCATGCCGCGGCCGGAGCCGCCCGCCTGCCAGTACGTCCATCCGTCGGCCTCGCGGGCGCCGGGACCGCCGGCCCGTACGATGGGATCGGCGACGGCCGGGGTCTCGCCGAGCAGCTCGGAGACCGTCGTACCGTAGGTGCGGGCGAGCCCGAGCAGGAGCGGCAGCGAGGGCTGGCGCCGGCCGGTCTCCAGGCGGGACAGGTGGGCGGGCGAGAGCCGGGCCCGGGCGGCGGCAGCCTCCAGGGTGAGTCCGGCGCGGCGGCGCAGTTCGCGCAGTTGCGGCGCCACTGCGGGCAGCTCGTCGGCCGCGTCTTCGGGGCCGGGGGCGGGACCGGGGTTCATGCCCTGATTGAGCCAGAGCTTTGCCTTTCTGGCAATCCGCCTTGCCTCTGAGGCAAATCCTCGGCTCCAGGGCCTCGACTGCCCGGACCTCGACTGCCCAGGCCTCGGCTGCCCGGGTCCTGCGGCCCTCAGCCGCCGATCAGGGTCCGCTTCCCTCGCCGAGCACCGTCTCCACCGTATCGGCCTGCTCCGCTTCCTTGTCCGGGCGGTGCCTCAGCACCCGCGCGAACCGCAATGCCACCCCGGCCGGGTAGCGCGGGGAGCGCTGCAGCCCGTCGTAGGCGATCTCCACCACCAGTTCGGGCCGCACCCGCACGGTGAAGCCGTCGTCGGAGGTGGCGAGCGCGCGCAGCGCCCCGGTCTGCCAGCGCAGCATCTCGTCGGTGAGCCCTTTGAAGGTCTTGCCGAGCATGGCGTAGGTGCCGTCGGCGGCCCGCGCCCCCAGGTGCAGGTTCGAGAGCAGTCCGGTGCGCCGCCCGTGGCCCCATTCGGCGGCGAGGACCACCAGGTCCAGGGTGTGCACCGGTTTCACCTTCAGCCAGTGCTTGCCGCGGCGGCCGGCCGCGTAGGCCGAGTCCAGTGCCTTGACGACGACCCCCTCGTGGCCGCGGCGCAGGGTCTCGGCCCAGAACTCCTCGGCCTCGGCCGCCTGCGCCCCCGGATCCTCCACAACGAGGCGCCGGACCCGGGCGCTCTCGGGCACGAGGGCGGCCAGGGCCTGGTACCGCTCCCGGACCGGGAGGTCGAGGAGGACGTCCTCACCGGCGGCCAGCACGTCGAAGAAACAGGGGACGACCGGGAGCGTCCGCCGTGCGGCCTCGACGTCGACGCGGGAGCCGACCCGGCTCGCGATCTCCTGGAAGGGGACGGGGCGGCCGTCCGCCGCACGGCCGATGACCTCCCCGTCGAGGATGAACCGCTCGCCCGGCAGGGACCGGGCCAGTTCCGCCACCTCCGGGAGCCGCCCGGTGATCTCGTCCGGGGAGCGCGTGAAGATCCGTACGTCGTCGCCCTCGCGGTGGACCTGGACCCGGATCCCGTCCAGCTTCTCCTCCACCGCGCACGGCCCGAGCACCGCCAGCGCCTCGGCGACCGACTTCGCCGTGCCCGCCAGCATCGGCTGTACGGGCTGCCCCACGCGCAGCGTGACCGTGCGCAGGGCCTCCTCGCCCTCGGCCAGGACGGCCACCGCCACCCGGGGCAGCGAGCCGTCCAGCATGACCGCCCGGCGCAGTGCGGCGGCCGGCACTCCGGCGGCCGCGGCCACGCCCTCCAGGGCCACCGCGTCCAGCGCCCCCTGGCGTACCTCGCCGGACAGCAGGCTGCGCAGGAACGCCTGCTCGGCCGCAGTGGCCCGGCCCAGCAGGTCGGCGAGGATCCGGCCGCGCCGCTCCACGGAGCCGGCGCCCGACACCGTCGCCAGTTCGCCGACCGCGGTGTCGACGTCCCGGACGGTCAGGGCGGGGTCGGCCGCCGGTTCGATCTCCTGGGCGAGGGCGCGCCAGCCGATGCCCGGGCGGCCCTGCGGGAGGCGCCCGGAGAGGTAGGAGATGACCAGGCTGGCCTCCTCGGGCGGAGCGGCCGCGAAGAGCTCCGCGAGCAGCGCGGTCTTGCGGGACCGGGCGGAGGTCTCGGCGACCTCCCGGGACACGCGTGCGACGTCGGCCAGCAGCATGCGGCCATCCTCCCGCCCCCGTTCGTACCGCGCAGGTCGGCCGCGCATACCGCAGGTGCGGTACGTCCGGGGCCCGGCGTGGTCCTTGAGAAGGTCTGGGGTTCCGCCTGTGGGTGCTCGGAGCGCGGGTACCGGCCCTTTAGGGTTCCCATATGAAGCTCCGAATGCCCCGGCGCCGCCGAGACCGCCTCCTCGCGGGCGCCGCCGCGCTCGCCGTCGTGGCGGGCGCCGGTACGTGGACGGCCGCGTTCGCGTCCGACGACGCGCCCCCCGTGCACCGCGAGGACCAGGTCCTGTCCATGCCCGGTGCCGGGATCGACACCTCCTTTTTCACCGCGGGCGCGGGCGGCGGTGCGGAAAAACGTCCCGCCGTTCTCCTCGGGCACGGTTTCGGCGGCAGCAAGGACGATGTCCGCGAGCAGGCCGAGCGCCTCGCCCGGGACGGGTACGCCGTCATGACCTGGTCGGCACGCGGCTTCGGCCGTTCCGAGGGACAGATCGGCCTGAACGACCCCGAGCACGAGGTCAAGGACGTCTCCCGGCTCATCGACTGGCTCGCGGCCCGGCCCGAGGTACGGCTCGACGCGGACGGCGATCCGCGCGTCGGCGTGTCCGGGGCCTCGTACGGCGGGGCGATCTCGCTGCTCGCCGCCGGGTACGACCGGCGGGTGGACGCGATCGCTCCGCAGATCACGTACTGGAACCTCGCGGACTCCCTCTTCCCGAACGGCGTCTTCAAGAAGCTGTGGTCCGGCATCTTCTTCACCACCGGCTCGTCCGGCGGGTTGCAGCAGGCCCGACCCGGGCGGCCGGACCCGTCGGCCGCTCCCGGCTGCGGACGCTTCCAGCCCGAGCTGTGCGCGATGTACGAACGCGTCGCGGTGGCCGGGAAGCCCGACCCCGAGGCGCGCGCCCTGCTGGAGCGGCGGAGCCCGTCGGCCGTCGGCGACCGGATCAAGGTGCCGACCCTCATCGTGCAGGGCCAGGACGACTCCCTCTTCCCGCTTGACCAGGCCGACGCGATGGCCCGGGCCATCGCCGCGAACGGGGCACCCGTCTCGGTGGACTGGGCGGCCGGCGGGCACGACGGCGGCATGCGCGAGGCGGACCGGGTCGAGGACCGGGTGGCGGCCTGGTTCGACCGCCACCTGAAGGGGGAAGGGGCCGCGGACACCGGCCCGGCCTTCCGGGTCACCCGCTCCGGCGGCATCGATTCCACCGACGGCGAGGTCACCCTGCGCGGCGCGAGCGGCGACGCGTACCCCGGGCTGGTTTCCGGCCCGCGGCAGTTCGCCCTGACGGGACGCGAGCAGACCTTCGCCAATCCGGCGGGTGGAGCGCCTCCGGCCCTGTCCTCGCTGCCCGGTATCGGCGGGCAGCTCGCGGCCTTCGGGGCCGGCTTCTCCCTGGACTTCCCCGGGCAGAACGCCCGGTTCGAGTCGGCTCCGCTGACCGAGGACGTACGGATCACCGGGACGCCGACTGTAACCCTGAACGTGAGGTCGACAGCTGCCGACGGATCGGCCGTACTGTTCGGCAAGGTGTACGACGTGGGGCCCGACGGGCAGCAGCAGGTGCTGCCCAATCAGCTGGTCGCCCCGGTGCGGGTGGAGAACGCGCAGCAGGGTGTGAGCGTGCGGCTGACACTGCCCGCGATCGACCACTCCGCCGCGGCCGGGCACCGGCTGCGACTGGTGGTCGCCGCCACCGACCTCGGCTACGCCACCCCGGCCGCACCCGCCGCCTACACCGTCTCGATGGAGGGCCCGCTGGCCGTGCCCGTCGCGACCGGGGTGCGGACGGCCGCGACCGGGCTGCCCGCCTGGATCTGGTGGCTGCCGCTCGGCGCGGTGGCGCTGGCCGCCGCGCTGCTCGGGATCCGCAGGACCGGCCGGGGGGCCGCGGGGACCCGGCCCGGACCGGCGCAGCCGGACCCCGCGCTGGCCGACGTACCCCTGGAGATCACCGGACTGACGAAGCGGTACGCGAAGGCGCAGGACCGGTACGCGGTGCGGGACCTATCGTTCCGGGTGGAGAAGGGCCAGGTGCTGGGGCTGCTCGGGCCCAACGGCGCCGGCAAGACCACCACCCTGCGCATGCTGATGGGGCTGATCTCGCCGGACGCCGGGGAGATCCGGGTGTTCGGGCACGCGGTACGGGCCGGCGCGCCGGTGCTGTCGCGGGTCGGGGCGTTCGTGGAGGGCGCCGGATTCCTGCCGCATCTGACGGGCCGCGCCAACCTGGAGCTGTACTGGCAGGCCACCGGCCGCCCGCCCGAGGACTCGCACATGGCGGAGGCGCTGGAGATCGCGGGACTGGGCGACGCGCTGGAGCGCGCGGTGCGCACGTACTCGCAGGGCATGCGCCAGCGCCTCGCGATCGCGCAGGCCATGCTCGGCATGCCGGACCTGCTGATCCTGGACGAGCCGACCAACGGTCTGGACCCGCCACAGATCCGGGAGATGCGGGACGTGATGATCCGCTACGCCGCCGGCGGGCGGACGGTCATCGTCTCCAGCCACCTGCTGTCCGAGGTGGAGCAGTCCTGTACGCACCTGGTGGTCATGGACCGCGGCCGGCGCGTCGCGGCGGGCGAGGTCGCCGAAATCACCGGTGGCGGGGACACGCTGCTCGTGACGCTGGCGGAGCCGGTGGACGCGGTGGGCCTCGAGAAGGTGGCGGCGCTGGAGGGAGTGGGTTCCGTGGTGACTGCCGACGACGGGCTGCTCGTGCGGCTCGACGGCGCGACGGCCGCGGGGCTGATCGCCGAACTCGTACGGCTGGAGGTGCCGGTCACCGGAGTGGGACCGCACCGGCGACTGGAGGACGCGTTCCTCACCCTGATCGGAGGTCCGGCGTGAGCGCCGTACAGGAGGTGGCCCCGGGCTACCGGGCGAGCCGTACGCTGCCACTGCGCGTGGAGGCGCTGCGGCAGTGGCGCCGGCGGCGGACGCTGGTGATGGGCGGGGTGCTGGCCGGGCTGCCGTTCATCCTGATGATCGCGTTCGCGGTCGGCGGCGGTCCGGGCAGCCGGGACGGCGGGAACGGCCGGGTCACCCTGATCGACACGGCCACGGCCTCGGGCGCGAACTTCGCCGCGACCTGTCTGTTCGTCTCGGCCGGGTTCCTGCTGGTGGTGCCGGTGGCACTGTTCTGCGGGGACACGGTGGCCTCGGAGGCGAGCTGGTCCTCGCTGCGCTACCTGCTGGCCTCGCCGGTACCGCGGATGCGGCTGCTGTGGAGCAAGCTGGTGGTGGCGCTGGGCTTCAGCCTGGCCGCGATGGTGCTGCTGCCGCTGGTGGCGCTGGCGGCGGGCACGGCCGCGTACGGGTGGGGGCCGCTGAAGCTCCCGGCCGGCGGGGCCTTGGCGGCCGCGGACACCGTGCCGCGGCTCGCGCTGGCGGTGGCCTTCGTCTTCGTGTCGCAGCTGGTGACGGCCGGGCTGGCGTTCTGGCTGTCCACGCGGACGGACGCGCCGCTCGGCGCGGTGGGCGGGGCGGTCGGTCTGACGATCGTCGGCAATGTGCTGGACGCCGTGACCGCGCTCGGATCCTGGCGCGAGTTCCTGCCGGCGCACTGGCAGTTCGCGTGGGCGGACGCCTTGCAGCCGCAGCTGGAATGGGGCGGGATGATCAAGGGGACCGTGGTGTCGGTATCGTACGCCTTGGTGCTGTTCGCCCTTGCCTTCCGGGGATTCTCACGCAAGGACATCGTGTCCTAGGGCCGTGGAAACACGGTTGTCCCCGGGGTGCGTCGGGCGCCGGGGACATGAGGGGGCCGGGCGTGAACGAAGGTTCGGGCGTGGCCGGAGGCGGCCGGACGGATCGGCCGCCGGCAGGACGTGCGCGACGCGGTCCTGGAGCCCGGGGAAACGTGGCGGCCTGGTGGCGGCCGTCAGCCGAGGACGCGCACGGGTGAGCCGTCGAGGAACGCCCGGATGTCCTCGACCGCATCGCCGTAGTACGTGGCGTAGTTGGACCGTGTCACATAGCCCAGGTGTGGGGTGGCGAGCAGCCGGGGGGCGCTCCGCAGGGGGTGCCCGGCCGGCAGCGGCTCGATGTCGAAGACGTCGATGCCCGCGCCCGCGATCCGGCCCGCGTGCAGGGCTTCGAGGAGCGCCTGCTGGTCGACGATCGCGGCGCGCGAGGTGTTGACGAGGTAGGCCGTCGGCCGCATCAGCGCGAACTCGGCGGCGCCGATCAGGCCCCGGCTGCGCTCGCCGAGGGCGAGGTGGACGGAGACGAAGTCGCTGCTCGCCAGCAGCTCCTCCTTGGACGGCGCGAGCCCGACCCCCACCTCTTCGGCCCGTTCCTCCGTGAGGTTCGGGCTCCAGGCCACCACCTCCATGCCGAAGGCGAGCCCGACCCGGGCGACCCGGCTGCCGATCTTGCCGAGGCCGAGCAGTCCGAGCCGTCGCCCGTGCAGGTCCGCGCCGACGCCCTGCTGCCAGGGGCCGCCGTCGCGCAGGGCGGTGTTCTCCCGTACCAGGCCGCGGGCCAGGCCCAGCAGCAGGGCCCAGGTCAGCTCCACGGGCGGGGTGGCGGAGCTGCCGGTGCCGCACACGGTCACGCCGTTGCGCGCGGCGGCTGCGTAGTCGATCACCGCGTTGCGCATGCCGGACGCGATGAGCAGGCGCAGGCGCGGCAGCCGGTCGAGGAGCGAGGCCGGGAACGGGACCCGTTCGCGCAGGGTGACCACGATGTCGAAGCCGGCCAGCCGTCCGGCGAGCACGTCCTCGTCGTCCGTGTGGTCGGTGAAGCTCACCGTTTCGACACGGCCGGCGAGCGGCGACCAGTCCGCCGCGGTGCGCCCGACGTCCTGGAAGCCGTCGAGGAGCGCACAGCGCAGGGGCCGCCGCCCGCCGCCGGTCACGCGCCGACGCCCGGGGCGATGGCGTCGATCTCGGCGAGCAGCTCCGCGTCGAGCGGGCGGTCGGCGACGGCCGCGTTGGCACGCACCTGCTCGGCGGAGGTGGCTCCCGCGATGACGGAGGCGCAGCCGGGCTGGGCGGAGAGCCAGCCGATGGCGAGTTCGAGGACGGTGCGGCCGTGCTTCTCGGCGAGCGCGGCCAAAGCTTCGACCACGTCGAGGCGCTCGTCGGTGAGGTACGCGTCGCGGCCCTCGAGGCGGGAGCCGGCCGGGACGGGCGCGCCCCGGCGGATCTTGCCGGTCAGCAGACCGTTGGCCAGCGGGAAGTACGGGAGCACGCCGACACCGTAGTGCAGGGCGGCCGGGACCAGCTCGCGCTCGGCCGACCGCTCCAGCAGCGACCACTCGTTCTGCGCCGACACGAAGGGGACCGAGCCGGTCTCGCGGGCGACGTGGGCGGCTTCGGCGAGCTGCCAGCCGGAGAGGTTGGAGTGACCGAGGTAGCGGACCTTGCCCTCGGCGACGAGCTCGGTGAGCGCGGCCAGGGTCTCGGCGATCGGGACGGCCGGGTCGGGGCTGTGCAGCTGGAAGAGGTCGATGTGGTCGGTGTCGAGGCGGCGCAGGGACTCCTCGACGGCCCGCCGGATGTAGGCGCGGCCACCGCGGGATCCGGCGGCGGGCCCGTACTTCATGTCCACGCCGTCGTAGCCGAACTTGGTGGCGAGGACGACCTGGTCGCGGCGGCCCTTGAGGGCCTGCCCGAGGTGGACCTCGGAGCCGCCGGCGTTGCCGTAGATGTCGGCGGTGTCGAGGAGGGTGATGCCCGCGTCCAGGGCGGCGTCGACCACGGCGCGGGTGGCCTGGGCGTCGAGCCGGCCACCGAAGTTGTTACAGCCGAGGCCGACGGCGGAGACCTGCAGACCTGAATTGCCCAGGGGGAGATAGCGCATGCGTTTCGTTCCTCAGACTCGTCGGGTACATGATCAACTGCATTTCAGTCTAGGCGGCCCGGCCCGGCGGTGGTACGGCGTCGGCGCCGTACGACGTGAACACCATGTGTCGCGAGCGCGGCCACCGCGGCGCCGCCCAGAGCCCAGACCTCGGGGCGGCCGGCGACACCGCCTGCTCCTTCCCCATCCCCGCCTTCCCCGCCCCCGGTCGCGACGGTGATCGTGCCGCCACCGGCCACGTACGGGCGGCTGCCCGCCGTGTCACCCGAGTCGAGCGGGTTCACGTAGTCGAAGGTGACGGACAGCGGATACTCACCCGGCTGCGCGTCGGCCTTGATCCGCACCCAACCCAGGTGGGACCGGCCGTTGTAGCCGATCTGGTTGTCCTCCGAGTCCTCCGCCAGGACCGGGCTGCTCACCTTGACCACGCGCAGCTGCCGTCCCTCGGGAACGCGCGCCTGGTGCTGCGGATCGTCCTTGGCCATCACCGGTACGAGTTCACCCGCACGGCCGACCTGCTCCGAGGAGGCCCAGCCGCTCGCCCAGGACGGCGCGGCCGCTGCCCCGAGCGCCAGGGCCGCGGCGCATACGACGACGACGGCGGCCGCCGCGGGCGCGGTGCGGCCGAACCTGCGTTTCTGGTTGGTGCGGCTGTTCGTGAGGCTGTTCGTCCGGCTGTTCATGTCCCCGACTCCCCTTATGTCGCCTGACCGTTCCGTCAGGGAGGAGGTGCATCGGCGAGCACAGGTTGCCTCGGCCCGGCCATGGAGGGGATTACTCGAGCGTGACGACGGTCGTGGGGCCGAGGTCGGGCTGGTCGCGCAGCGGCAGTTCGGTGCCGGGGCGCTCCAGTTCGAGGACGACGATCTCGTTCTCACCGTGGCGCCACAGGGGCCCGGGGGCGTAGAGGGTGCGCTGCGGGCCGCGCGGAGTGTCGTAGTGGCCCAGGAGGAAGCCGTTCAGCCAGACCAGACCGGTCCCCCAGCCGGACACGTCGAGGAAGGCGTCGGCCGGCCCGTGCCCCTCGGCGAGCGCGTGCGTGAAGCGGTGGAAGGCGGGCCGTCCGGCCGGCCGGTTTCCGGCCTGGTCACCGGACTCGTCGAGCCAGTCGAGTCCGGTCAGATCGGTGAGGGGCAGCGGCCGGATCTCCCACTCGAACAGCTGCTGGTGGCCGTGGCGTACGCCGCGCCAGATGCCCTTGCGGTCGTCGAGGAGCGGGCCGTAGTTGACCCGCCCCTGGGCCCGGACGAGTACGTCGATGACCACCCCGTCCTCGCCGACCGCCAGATCGAGCCCCTCGTCGGGGCTGTTCCGGTCGAGGACGCCGAGGGGTACCCCGTCGGCGAACACGTACGCGCGGTCGCCGAGGCCGTCGATCCTGACGGGCATGGCGGGCCGCGGGCCGGTGACGGCGGTGCGGTAGTGGATCAGGCCGTGGCTCTGTCCGAGCCGCTCCATGGACTCGGGGGCGGGGCGCAGGACCGGGGCCCCGGCGAGGACGTCGAGGCGGTCGAGCAGCTCCACGGTGCCCGCGGGCACGGCGAGGGCCGGGGTGATCCGGGGCGGCGGCTCGGGCAGCGGGGTGTCGGGGAGGGGCACGTACGTGCCGATGACCTCGCGGAACGCGTGGAACTTGGGGGTGAGTTCGCCGGCCTCGCCGATGGGTGCGTCGTAGTCGTAGCTGGTGACGGTGGGCTCGTAGCCGGCGTCTCCGGGGCGGGATCCGGTGTGATTGGCGCCGGCCCAGAAGCCGAAGTTGGTGCCGCCGTGGGCCATGTAGAGGTTGACGGAGGCGCCGGTGGCGAGGAGTTCGTCGAGTGCCGCGGCCGCGTCCTCGACGGCGCGGACGTGGTGGTCCTCGCCCCAGTGGTCGAACCAGCCGATCCAGAACTCCATGGCGGCGAGCGGGCCGGTGCGTTGGTAGCGGCGGAGCGCGTCGAGGCGTTCGGCGGGCCGGGCGCCGAAGGTGGCGGTGGCGAGCCGGCCGGGGAGCATGCCGCCCTGGAGCATGGCGTCCTCGGGGCCGTCGGCGGTGAACAGCAGGCAGTCCACGCCGCGTTCGACGAGGGCCTGTTCCACGTGGGCGCGGTAGCGGGTGTCGTTGCCGTACGAGCCGTACTCGTTCTCGATCTGCACGGCGACGACGGGGCCGCCGCGGCTCGCGAGCAGCGGCAGCAGCTCCGGGACGACGAGGTCGAACCAGCCGTCCACCTCGGCCTCGAAGCGCGGGTCGGAGCAGCGCAGGTGGAGGCCGTCGACGGCGAGGAGGCGGGCGGGCAGGCCTCCGAAGTCCCACTCGGCGCAGATGTACGGGCCGGGGCGGACGACGGCGTCGAGGCCGAGGTCCTGGGCGAGGCGCAGGAAGCGGCCGAGGTCGCGCCAGCCGGTGAAGTCGGCCTTGCCGGGCGCGGTCTCGTGGAAGTTCCAGGGGACGTACGTGTCCACGGTGTTGGCACCCAGGGCGCGCAGGCGCGTGAGCCGGTCCTCCCACAGGTCCGGGTGGACCCGGAAGTAGTGCAGGGCGCCCGAGACGATGCGGTGGGGGCGGCCCGCGCGTCGAAATCCGTCCTGGTCGTACGTGAGCATGCGCTGACTCCCGAGAGAGATCGAGATGCCGAGAAGTACGGAACGCCGCCGAATATATGAACGCACCGTCCGAGCCGTCAATGACCAGTTGATCGGATTCGATCGAATCGATCGATTCGATTCCCTATGCTGTCGCTGACACGACATGATGTCGCTGACTGACACGACGATGTCGCCGACACCAGCCGCTCCGGCGGACCGGCGGACCGCAGGGGGACACCTTGAGAAGACACGTGAACCAGCGTCAGGCACAGGTGCTCGAGCTCGTCCGGGCACGCGGCAGCGTGCGCGTGGCCGACCTGGCCCGGGAGCTCGGCATCTCCCCCGTCACCCTGCGCCGGGACATCGAGGCGATGGCGGCGCGTGGCGAGATCCAGCGGATGCACGGGGGGATCAGCCGAGTGGACCCGGGCCGGGCTCCTTCGCCTGCCTCGACTGCCGCCGTCGCGGGTGGTACGGCGGAGGGGCTGGTGGTCGGCATGGTGGTCCCGACCACCGAGTACTACTACGCCGATGTCGTACGCGGGGCCCGCGAGGCGGTGGAGGCGCGCGGGGCCCGGCTGACCGTGGGGCTGACCCGGTACCTGCAGGGCGAGGACCGGACGCAAGCGGACCGGCTGCTGTCCACGGGCGCGCACGGGCTGCTGCTGACACCGAACTGGGAGGCCGGGTCGCCGGGGCCCGGTGAGGGCGCCTGGACCGCCGAACTCCCGGTTCCGACCGTACTGGTGGAACGCTGGGCGCCCCCGGGGCACCCCGCGTCCGCACTGGACCGGGTGGCCTCCGACCACGCGCACGGCGCGGCCCGGGCGGTGCAGCACCTGGTGGAGCAGGGGCACCGGCGGATCGCCCTCGCCAGCCGGGCGACCCCGACCACGGCACGGCTGCGGGCCGGTTACGAGGCCGCCGTGTCCGCGCTGGGCCTGGAACCGGCCCCGCCGTGGCCGCCGGCCGGCCCGGGGCCGCTCTCGGACGCGGACATGTTCGCCCGGACCCTGGACTACCTCTGCGAGGCGGTGACGGCGGGCGGGGTCACCGCCGCCCTGGTCCACAGCGACACCGACGCGATCATGCTGATCCCGCGGCTCCAGGCGCGCGGGGTGCGCGTACCGGAGGACCTGGCGGTGATCACGTACGACGACGAGGTGGCCGGGATGGCCGACGTCCCCCTCTCGGCGGTGGCACCGGCCAAGCACGAGGTGGGCGCGCGAGCGGCAGCCCTCCTGCTGGACCGCCTGTCGAGCACCGCGTCCCCGGACACCGCTCCCCGCCAGCACCTGGACCTCCTCCCCCGCCTCACGATCCGCTCATGAACAACGGCGCATTCACTCAATACGCGTGGGAGATCCCGGCACCGGCACTCGCCATGTCGAAGAAGCCGTCGGCCTGCTTCGCCCACGGCCCGATCTGCTCGCCGTTCGCGTACCTGTGCAGCGTCTCGAAGGCGAGTGGTCCGAACCGGGGGTTGCATTCGACGACGGCGTTCACCCGGCCGTCGGCCACGGCCTGCAGGATCTCCCTGCCGCCGCCGACGGACAGGACGATGACGTCCAGTCCCGGGGTGCGGCCGGCGGCGTCGAGGGCGGCCACGGCACCGAGCGCCATCTCCTCGTGGTGGGCGTAGACGACGTTGGCGTCCGGGTGCGTCCCGAGGAGGGTTTCGGCGACCCGGCGACCCTTGTCACGCACGCAGTCCCCCGACTGCGAGGCGAGAACCTTGAACCCTCCAGCGGCTGTGAGGGCCTCGTCGAACCCCTTCTTGCGGCCGACGGCCGGTGCGGCGCCCGCGGCCCCCTCAATCTCGATGATCTTGGTCTTCCCGTCGGCGTTCCTCACCAGCCATTCGGCAAGACGCCGCCCTTGCTCGACGAAATCGGACCCCATGAAGGTCAGACAATCCCCGGCGGCTGTTGCCGGGGACGGGTCAAGTCTCCGATCGAGCAGGACGACAGGAACACCGGCAGCCTTGGCGTCCCCAACGGCCGGGACAATCGACGTCCCCTCGATCGGCGACAGAAAGATCAGATCAACTCCCTGCGCAACCATCGAGTTCACGTCCAGGACCTGCTGGGCCGCCGAGCCGCGCGCATCCGTGCACACGAGCCGGCAGCCGACCCTCGCGGCTTCGTCCTGCATGCTCGCGGTCTGGGCGATGCGCCAGGGGGTCTCGTTCGCCGCCTGCGCGAAACCGACCGTGTACGCGTCCTTCTCACATAGCCCTGGCACGCCCACGCTTCCTTCTCCCTTGCACGTTCAAACGGGGCGCCGGAAGAGCCACGCCCATCGGTCCGACTGCCCGCCATACGACGACGACCGCACCAGCCGGGTCTACCTCAGCGCCACGCCTGACCACCCACGGCGGCTCCGCCCGTCGTACCAGAGGGGCTCTGACGGGACGCGAAGGACACGCAGCAGAACCGCCGTATGGCCGCCGCCGCGTGTCCCTGCCATCGCCGACGGTGCGTGCGAAGCCCGCCTGCGGCCGAACGTGACCGAGAGGCCATGCGCTGAAACTCGCTGCCCGGCCGACATGGTGCCGTGCCAGAATCCAGCGCATGCCCATTCGATATCCTCGCCCCTTGCGCCCCGGCGACCGCGTCGGAATCACCTCCCCCTCCAGTGGAGTCAACGAGGAGCTCAGCGAGCGCCTCCACGTGGCCATCCGCGATGTGGAGGCACGCGGATTCGAGGTGGTCCTCGGAAAGTGCATGGACGGCTCGGGACATGTCAGTGCTCCCGCCGCCGCGCGCGCGGACGAACTGATGTCTCTGCTGACCGATCCCGAAATCGGTGCTGTCGTGCCGCCCTGGGGCGGGGAGCTGGCGATCGACCTCCTGCCGCTGCTCGACTGGGACCAACTGCGCGCCGCTGAACCGACCTGGCTCGTGGGGTTCTCCGACCTCTCGACCCTCATCACCCCGCTGACCCTCCTCACCGGGACCGCGACCGTTCACGGCAACAACCTGATGGACACTCCTTATCGGACCCCGGACGGGCTGGTCTCGTGGCTCGACATCGTCAGCGCACCACGGGGGCACCAGTTCACGCAGATCCCGCCGGGCCGGCACCGATCGACTGGCTGGGACGACTACGCCGCCCAGCCCGAGGTACGGGACCTCACGCTCGACGCCTCCGGCACATGGACACGGTTGGACGGAAGCGAGGATCTGGAAGTCGAAGGCCGCCTCATCGGGGGGTGCATCGAAACACTGTGCAACCTCACCGGGACCCCTTATCTCGACGTGTCCGGCTTCGCACGGACCGAGGCTGCGGACGGCCTGCTGGTGTACGTGGAGGCCACCGGCGATGACGCCTTCACCATCTGCCGCAACCTGCACGGCATGCGGCTGGCCGGCTTCTTCGACGCGGCGAAGGCGGTCCTCATCGGACGGACCACGGCGCCGGACGCCCCGTCTCTGTCCCAACACCAGGCCGTACTGGACGCGCTGGGCCCATTGAACGTTCCGCTCATCGCCGACGTGGAATGCGGCCACGTCCCGCCGTACATGCCGATCGTCAACGGGGCGCACGGCCGCCTGGTCCACACATCAACGCGGAGCGAACTCACTCAGACCCTGATCTGAATCGGCGACAGCACAGCATCCGGCGCACGAACACGGAGACACGCGCTAGTCGCCTGTCGTGCCGTCGAGCAGCTCGCGCAGGATGTCCAGGTGGCCGTTGTGGCGGGCCGTCTCCTCGGTGAGGTGGAGGAGGATCCAGCGCAGGTCGACGTGGAGGCCGTTGCGGACGGCTCGCTTGGCCTGGTCTTCCAGGCCGCTCCCGGCGACCAGTTCGCGGTAGCGGGCGCTCTGTTCGGCGTACTCGTCGAGCAACTGCGTGAGCGGGAAGTCGACGGCGATGCGCATCTCGCGGTCAGGGTCCTCCTCGGTCCAGGGGCCCCGGTCTTCCTCGCCGAGGAAGACCACTTGGAACCAGTAGTACTCGACCCAGCGGAGGTGGTTGATCAATCCGCTCATGGTCATCAGCGGTGAGCCCGGCAAGAGCGCCTTGCGGGCGTTCTCCGCCGAGACGCCTTCGCACTTGGCGCGGGCGGTGTCACGGGTGTAGTCGAGAAACGTGGTGAGCTGGGTGCGCTCGTCCCACGCGGGCGGTGTGTCGTCGATTCTGGTCATCGCGCGAAGCGTCCCCGATCACCGCGCCCGTTGTCGAGGCATTTATCGACGGGCCCAACCTGCTCCACCTGGCTCCTTGTCCGAAGGGTCGCCATGGAGATTCAGTACGCCGCCGCACGCCTCGGCTGAGCCTTGACGGACCGCTCGACGTTCCTCGCCGCCGCCCGCACCTTCGAGCCCGCGTACGCCGGTTCCCGGGAGCGCTTCACCTTCGCCTCGGGGGTGCAGACGAGCCGGGGAGCTCTGCGTCGGCAGGCGACCGACTGCGCAGCTCCCGTTCCGGCCGGCTGGGGCCACGTCGCTCAGCCGCCGTCCGTCGGCAGCCAGCAGCCGTGCAGGCCGAGCGGGACCCGGACCGGGATGCGGACGCGGGCCACGGGGCCGGAGGCAGGGTCCTGCGCCGGGACGATCAGGAACCACGCGGACCCGTCGGTGCGGTCGGTGGCGAACGTCAGCCAGTAGCCCTGCTCCTCGGAGTCCCGCCCCGGCACCGGTGCGAAGACCGGCTCCCCGACGGACAAGTCCCCGGCATCCCAGACGCGGGCGGTGCCGGTCTCGGTGTCGTGGAAGCGCACGGCGTCGTACTCGCCGGGCAGCAGGTCCGTCCGGCCGGTCTCGGTGGCCAGCGCGGCGTAGCGGTGGCGTCGGCCGATGCGTCGGTCGTCGATGCGGGGGAACTCCACCCGGGCGTCGTCCAGCAGGGTCCGGGCCATGGTGCCCGCCACCGGGTCGATGCGCGCCCGTACGAGTCCACCTCTCGCGGGGGCCGCGCCGGGCTCCGGTTCTCCGCCTACGGTCAGCCGGCTCCACTGCACGTAGTCCAGGACCACCGGGGCATCCGGGCCGGGTCCGTCGTCGTACGCGTTCACCGTGTGCCAGAGCCAGAACGCCTCGTCGGCGGCCCAGCGCGGCGGTCCGCCGTCGCGCGGGACGAGCACCACGCGGGTCCCGCGCTCGGGCCTCCAGGCGAGGACCGAGCCGCCCGCCATGGCCGCGGCAAAGTCGAAGAAGGCGGGGGCGAGGACGATCACCGCGTAGCGCTCGGTCAGGGCCATGTCGTGGATCATCATCGGCTCGTCCACGCCGTCGACCGGCGTGGGCCCCCGCGTGACCACACCATCGCGGCCGATGACCGACCAGGTCAGGTACGGCGCCTCCAGGCCGTAGCAGAAGACGACCATCTCGCCGGTGACCGGATCGATCTTGGGATGGGCGGTGATGCCCATCGGCAGGGCGCCGTTGAAGTCCTCGCGGCCGAGCGTCTCCAGGCCGGCGCCGATGCGGTAGGGGCACGCGGACTCGGCGAGCGCCAGCAGCCGCCCGCCGTGCCGTACGACGTTGATATCTGGCATGTCCCTGAAAGTGCCCGCGAGTTCGGGCCCGACCTGGTCGGCGTCCGGCATGATCATCGACTCCACGCCGCCCCACAGGGCCCGGCCGACCTGTTCCTCGGCCCGCAGCGCTGGGGTGCGTACGAAGCGGTTGCGGTAGCGGGCGCGGCCCTGCGAGAGCCAGACCCCGTGCACCATGCCGTCCCCGTCGATGGGGTACAGGTACGAGCCGATCGGGGTGAAACGGGGATTGGGTCCGTTGCGCAGGTACAGCCCGTCCAGCTCCGGCGGGATCTCGCCGGTCACCTCGAGGCCGGCGACGTCGACCTCCTCGCTCACCGGCGCGAACGAGCCCAGCAGGTGGGGAACCCTGGTCGGGTCGAAGCGCGGCGGCGTGTGCGTATTCACGGGACCTCCCGGCGTGCCGGCTTCGGTCTTACCGGCTCCTCCCAGTGAAACGCGGTGGCCGGGCCGGTGCCAGCCGTCGGCCGGAGCATGTGCGGCGCCAGCTGATCCGAGAAGCAGTGCCTGGGGCCTGGTGCCCAGTGCCGACCCGTGCCCCCGGCTCCTGGCCGCCGGGGGCACCGTGCTGCCCGTGCCACGGAGCGACGATGAGCCGGTGCTCCGCAGAACACAGGACGCGAGGGGGCACGGGTCCAGCGGCGGGACGGCCGCCAGGAGCTCTGGCCTCGGTGGCGGCCGTCGAGGCCGGAGCCGGCTACATGCAGACCGGCGGGTCCGGGTACGAGCACCCGGCGTAGGTGTCGCCCTCGTACGTGATGCCGCCTTCCATCGGCTGGTCGCAGGTGGCGCAGCTGACGGCGAAGTACGGGTTGACGCGGAGGAAGGCCACGTTCTTCAGCTCGAAGATCGCCTTCACCGCGTCCAGCCCGTGCTCACGGATTCCGTGCTGCAGGAAGTCGAACGCGCCGAACTCGTGGCCCTTCTTGCACGCGAAGCGGCCGAACCGGAAGGCGCCGATGTCCGCGATCCCCAGCTCGGACTCGATCCGCGCCTTCTCCTCCTCCGATACCTGCTCTAGCCGGGAGCTCTTGACGAGCTCGGGTGTCCAGTGCAGGTCCCGGAGGGTACGGGCCTGCTTGCGGGACAGGTAGAAGGAAGCGGTTCTGCCGCTCTTGATGGTCTCCTGTACGAGGGCCACGACCGCGTCGTCGTCTGCCGAGACGACGACCTTCCCCCTGCCGACGGCTGCTTCGATCTGGGCCAGCAAAGAATTGTCCACGACGCATCCTTCCGGGTTTGCACCCTGAATCCGATCCTGCGTTCGTGGAGAACTATTCTGTTCGGCCGCTCTGTTCGGCGGCTGCCACACGGCCGGCCTCACCCACACGGCAGCCCATGCCCACCAGCACGGCCCCACCGGCCGGCACGGCCTCAGCTCGGGCTGTGCATTGTGTGAGGGGGTGTCCGGGGCCGGGTGCTCGGCGTGTTTGGTTCAGCCCTGGAGGGCGGTGAGCCAGTCGGTCAGCAGGCGGTTGACCTCGTCCGGGCGCTCCTGCTGGATCCAGTGGCCGCAGCCTTCCAGCAGGTGGGAGGCGGACAGGGCGGGGAGGGTGGCGGGGTAGGCGTTGATGGCGTCGGCCATCCAGGTGGTGGAGGCGTCCAGGGTGCCGCCGATGAACAGGGAGGGCTGCTTGATCGGGGCTCCGCGGTGGGGGGCGAGGTCCTCCCAGTCACGGTCCATGTTGCGGTAGCGGTTGAGGGCGCCGGTCAGGCCGGTGCGCTCGAACTCCGCGGCGTAGACGCCGAGGTCGCCCTCGCTCAGCCAGGCGGGGAGCCTGCCCGTGGGGAAGCGGTCGCGCAGCCGGCCGCCGTGGGCGACGAAGTGCGGGTCGGGCTCGCCCTGGGCGGGCATGGTGTCGGCGGACAGCGCCGCATAGAAGCCGGCGAGCCAGCCGCGGACGTCGGGCTCGATCTCCGCCTCGGCGCGGCCGGGCTCCTGGAAGTAGGAGACGTAGAACTCCTGCTCAGGGCCGCCGATCTGGCCGAAGATGTCGGTGGGGCGGGGGCCGCCCGGCGGCGCGTAGGGGACGCTCAGCAGGCCGACGGCGCGGAAGACCTCCGGGTGGAGCAGGGCGGAGGAGGCGGCGATGTTGGATCCCCAGTCGTGGCCGACGACCACCGCGCTCTCCTCGCCGAGGGCGCGCACCGCGGCGACGTTGTCCGCCACCAGGTCGAGCATCCGGTAGGCGTCGATCGCGGCGGGCTTGGAGGAGCGGCCGTAGCCGCGTACGTCGATCGCCACCGCCCGGTAGCCGGCGGCGGCCAGGGCCGGAAGCTGGTGGCGCCAGGAGTACCAGGACTCGGGGAAGCCGTGCACGAGCAGGACCAGCGGGCCGGTGCCCTGCTCGACCAGGTGCAGGCGCCCGGCCGGGGTCTCGACGGTACGGTGGCGGAGCTCGGCGGCCGGCTCGGACTGCATGGGTTTCTCCTCGGTTCGCTGGCAGGCGCGGGTACCCGTCGATCATGCGGCGCGGCAGCCGCCCGGCGCGATGAGCGTTGCCATTCTGGCAAACTCGCAGGGCAGGGCAATGCAGGGCAGGGCGGTGGAGCGGTGCGGAGGGAAGGAGCTGCAACGGTGACAGGCGACGACCCGGACGGCGCGCTGGCGGCGATGGGGCCCAGGCTGCGGGCCGCGCGCGAGCGGCACGGCGCCACGCTCGCCGCTATCAGCCGTGCGACCGGCATCTCGTCGAGCACGCTGTCGCGGATCGAGACCGGCCGCCGCAAGCCCACCCTGGAGGTGGTGCTGCAGCTGACGAAGGCGTACGGCGTCTCCCTGGACGAACTGGCCGGCACCGCACCCGCCCCGGTGACTGAGCCGCGCACCTCGGCGCCGCTGAGCTTCGGCGACGACAAGGCGGTGCTGCCGCTCACCCGGTACGTCGGCGGCTTGCACGCCCACAAGCACGTACTGCCCGCCGTCGAGGATCCGCCCGCGCGGCCCCGGCAGGTCTCCCACGAGGGCTACGAGTGGCTGTGCGTCCTGTACGGGCGGCTGTGGCTCGCGCTGGGCACCCAGGATCTTGTCCTGGCCGCCGGGGACGTCGCCGAGTTCGACACCCGCATTCCGCACGGGGTGGCGAACGCCGGCCCCGGCGGGCCGGTCGAGTACCTGATCTTGTTCGGGCCGCAGGGCGAACGTCTGAGGCCGCGGACCAAGCCGGCCCCCGGTCGCGGGGCCCGGTAGCCCGCAGCCCCCGTGACCGAACCCGACCCTGTGCCGCTCAGCGTCGCACAGCGGCCGCAGGCCACCAGGCGTCTTCGGCTGCCCATGCCTCGATCGTTGACCTGCGACCCGGCCGCAGGACTGCAACGACCTTCGTACCAGCACCCGACGCCGAGCGCCTTGTCGAATCCCGCCCGATGAAGGGATGATCGGCGGGGTGCCGGGCCGGCGGGCGTGGGCGCGCAGTCCCCGGCGTCAGCGACCGGGTGCACCACCAACTCATGGAGGCCGGCGCCCCTGGCAAGCGAGCGCCGGCCTTGCGCATGGGCCGGTCAGCGGCAGTTGACCCAGTTGTTGGACTTGAAGTAGTAGCTCTGGCTGCCGGAGCCCTTGGCTCCCCTGGCGACGATCCTGCTGTCGCCGGAGTAGTTGGTTCCCGAATACGCCTTGAAATCACAGGAAGCGCCATGGTTGTACCAGGACTTGAAGTTCTGGAACACCGCGTACTGCGTCAGGCTGGCGTTGGTCCCGGCGACCTGCTGCCTCTGGCCGGTGTAGTTCGATCCGGACCAGACGCAGAAGTAGCCCGAGGGGCAGTCCGACGCCGCCGCACTGGCAGTTCCCGCGCCCCCGACCAGCAAACCGCCAGTCAGCGCGATACCGCCGACCATTCCTGCAAGAGTCCTCGTCATACGCATGCTTGTATCCCATCCCCTTTGACGTGGAGGTGCGCCTACTGACTCGACCGGCCGGCTCACGAGACAACAGCCCGGAGGAGAAGACGCGGTTGGTGGAACTCGGCATGAGTCTGGGGGCGTGTCCCAGGGCCGGTCTTGTATAAAACGGCACTCAGGAGTGACAGCAGCAGGGTGGTGACAGGACGGGGCCGTGGCACCTCAGGCACAGGAACTGTTCGGGCGAACCTGATGCCTGGTACCTGATGCCTGGTTTTGGTCTGGACCCGGTCTTGGTGGGTCAGCGGGCGAGGGAGACGGCGAAGGGCTTGAAGCCGTGCCGGCGCAGGATGTGGGGCACGGTCAGGATCATGGCTTCGGTGGCGCGGGCTGTGGTGATGTCGCCGAGGTCCTCGATCAGTTCGGGCTGCCAGCCCAGGTCGCCGAGCAGGCCGGCGACGGTCTTCTTCGCGTGTTCGTCGTCGCCCGAGAGGTAGGCGGTCGGTGGGGTGGCCAGGGTTTCGGGGGCGGTCATGACCATGAAGAGCATGGTGTTGAGGGTCTTGACCACATGGGTGTCGGGGAGCGCGGCCTGGAGCTTCTCGGCGAGGCTGCTGCCGGGGTAGCACAGGTCGCCGGGCAAGCCGTCAGCGGCGTCGCGGGTGGCGTTGGAGACGTCGATGAGGATCTTGCCGCCGAGCTCGGTGCGCAGGTCGGTGAGGCGGTCCAGGGAGCTGTCGCCGGGCGTCGCGTTGATCACGATGTCCGTGGTGCGGGCGGTGGTCCGCTGGTCGGCCAAGGCGATCCGCGGGGCCAGTCCGGTGGTGCGGGCGGCGGTGCCTTCGGGGTTCCGGCTGCCAAGGGTGACGTGGTGTCCGGCTGCGGAGAGTTTGCCGGCGAGGTTGGTTCCGACGCGGCCGGCGCCCAGGATGCCGATGTTGGTCATGCGGTGATGCTCCTTGCGGTATGGGGAAGAACGGAAACGTCCGGTCAGGCGATCGGCGAGAGGACCTTGAGGGCGGCGGCGTGGATGCCGGGGGCGGCGGCCAGGAAGTCGCGGCTACCGGTGTTCCAGGGCTCGCCCGCCAGGTCGGTGACGGTGCCGCCGGCCTCGGAGACCAGCAGGGCGCCGGCGACCAGGCCGGAGCGGACGTCGGAGAACTGCCAGAACGCGTCCATGCGTCCGGCGGCGACGTGGATGAGCTGCATCGTGGCGGGAACGGACACGCGCACGACCAGGCCGTTGATGAGCATGGCAGTGACGGAGTCACCGATACGCCGGAAGGTGCGCTCGTCCTCGCCGGGCTTGGCCTGGCCCGTGCCGATGAGGGCGGCGCCCAGGTCGGTCTTGGCAGACACCTTCAGGGGGCGGTCGTTGAGGCGGGCACCACCGCCGGCGACGGCGCTGTAGGTGTCGCCGGTCAGCGGCAGGTGGACGACGGTGAGTACCGGCTGGTTGTCGCGAACCAGGGTGGCGGTGACGGCCCAGTCGTCCAGGCCGTGGACGTGGTTGATGTTGCCCTCGGCGGGGTCGACGACCCACCACTCCCCTGACGGGAGCGCGCCGCCGGCCAGCTCGTCCTCGGCCCACTGCGACCCCGGCCGGGCCCGCAGCAGCGGTTCCCGGAGCACGTCCAGTACGGCGTCGTCGTTGGCGTGGATCTCGCCGACGACCTCGTCCAGACTCACGCCCCGGGCGTGCGAGGTGTAGCGCTCGCGCAGCGTGACGCCGGCGACCTTCACGGCGGCGGTCACGTCGGACAGGAGCGTCGTAGCGGCGTCGAAAGGCATGGCTGTGCTCATGGCGGGCTCCCTGGGGAATCGGTAGAAGCGGCGGGGCGGTTGTCTCGCCCCCGCACTTCGAAGGTAGGCCGCCCGATCATTAACAACAAGTGCATGCTTGTCACTTGTAGAGTTACTCTCATGCAATTGGATTTGAACCTGCTCACCGCCCTGGACGCCCTGCTGGAAGAGGGCAGCGTCGCCGGCGCCGCAGCACGCCTCCACGTCACCGCACCGGCGATGAGCCGGTCGCTGGGCCGCATCCGCAAGGCCACCGGCGACCAGATCCTGGTCCGCACCGGCCGCAGCATGGTCCCCACCACCCGGGCGCTGGCCATGCGCGCCCAGGTCCACGCCCTCGTACAGGAAGCCCACCAACTTCTCTCCGCGCAGCAGGAACTCGACCTGGCGGCTCTGGACCGAGTGTTCACCGTGCGCTGGCACGACGCCCTGACCGCAGCCTCCGGCACCGCCCTGATCAGCGCGGTCCGCCGCCAGGCCCCCGGCGTCCGGCTGCGCCTGTCCGCCGAACCCGGGACGGACGACGCCGAGCTGCGCCGGGGTGAGATCGACCTCGAATCGAGCTCCACCGCTCCGACGCTCCCCGACATCCGCCACCGCCTCGTCGGCAGGGACCGACTGATCGTCGCCGTCCGCCCGGGCCACCCGCTCACCGAAGGCGCGCCGAGCCTCGAGCGCTACGCAGCCGCCGAACACCTCACCGTCTCGCGACGCGGAGGCCTGCGCGACCCGATCGACGACGCCCTGACCACGCACGGCCTCGAACGACGCGTCGTCGCCGCCGGGCCCACCGCAGCCTTCGCCCTGCAACTCGCCCTCGACACCGGCCTGGTCGTCACCCTCCCCGACGCGGTGACGCGCACGGCCCGGGAACAACTCGGCCTGGTCACGCTGCCGCTACCACTCCAATTGCCCGAGGTCCCCCTGTACCTGCTGTGGCACCAGCGCTACGACGACGACCGCGCCCACACCTGGCTGAGAACCCTGGCCACCGAAACCGTCCAGGCCCTCTTCGCACCACCGACCACCTCTCAACAGCCCCTCACCAACCAGAGCGGGCAGTGACGGAGACGCCCGGGGAAAGGCCTGCGGCACCTGACTCCCGTTCCCGGGTTCCGGCACACATCTTGTGATCGGCTGCGGCCCGCGAGGACGGACAGCCGATGGGAACGTCTTGACGACCCCCACCCCGCGATCCGGATCCGCGCCGTCTACGCACTGGCCACCGCCGCCGGCCCCGACCGCGCGGTCCGCACCGCCTTCCGCACCCGTCTCACCGCCGAGCAGGACCCGATCGTCCGCGCCGCCTGATCCTCGCCACCGCCGAAGCCACCCGCGCCCACCCCCACCCGCCGACCACCGCGTGGATGCGAGAGCGGTGGCAGGGCCGGATGGAGGCGCCCGAGGTCCGGTTGGCCGCCGCGATCGGCTGGCTCTGCCTCACCGATGAACCCGCCCCCGTCGAACTGCGCGCGGCCGTCGCCGATCTCACCACGGACGACCGGACTCGCGCCATGGACGCCCTGCCCTGGATGGCCCGCACCGGTGAGGTACGACGGCCCGTGGGCCCTGCATGGGCCGGAGCCGGGGGTGGTGACGCTGGGTGAGACCAGGCGTGAACGCGCTGGTACGGGTGTGAGCCCCACCCGGACGGAGTGCAGTGCAGTGCTCGAACCCGTCCGCTGACGTTTCCTTGAACGCCAACTGGGCCCCGCCCTTGCCCAGAACCCTTGATGACTGTCCTGCTCTCGCGCAGCGTTCTCGTTCTCTGATGCTCACGCGGTGTTGTCGCTCAGCCGGATTCGCCGCACGGACGTAGGACCATGAGCGAGCCTTCCAAGGTCGCCACCATGGCGAAGGGGAACCTGTCGACCTCAAGACAGAGCGCAACGTCGTCAGGATGGACTCCTTGACGCACACCCTCCGCCAGCTCGGCGGCGGCGCGCGACTCGGCAGCGCGGCGGACGAACTCGGCTGCATCCGTCCCAGCCTCGGTGGCCCTCCGGGCGATGTACTGAGCGCACGCCAGATCTTCATCGGCCTGCCCGTCTTCGCCAGTGACCACGAACGTGACGCTGTCGCTCTTGCGCGTCCGCAAGAGCCGAGCCGTTGCCTCCGCCACCACGAAGGCGGCGCACAGCACCAGCTGCGCGTCCTTGACCGCAAGGGCGCCGACCGTTCCTGCCGTGGTCTTCTGCACGACGGTCCTTCCCCGGAGGTCAACGGACCGCAGCAGGCCCGGCGAGTTGACCAGGTCGAACCCGGGCGCGGGCGGACCGTCTTTGAGCGCCACCCAATCCGGGTGGCCGGCCTTGAGCGCCAGGGCTTCGTCCAGTGACTCGGCAAGAACGATCTGCTCGGCCCCCTGGGCAAAGGCCCAGGCCGCCACGGTGAAAGCCCGCATGACATCGACTACGACCGCCACGGACGGAACTTCGGACAGATCGGCTATGCCAAGGAATCGCGTGTCCATTCCGTCATGATCGCGCATGCCCGACCCGATGCACCGGACGTCGGAGACGAATGACGGGCAAGATCAACATGAGACAAGACATTGACCCGCGGGTACGGGCTCAGAACAGCCACTCGGCTTGCCTTCACTTGTCGGGGCAGTCAGCCTCGGTCCAGGTCGCGACGAGGTCACGGCAGACGACCGTGAGTGAGCCGTTCCAGAACGCGATCTCGTGGCTGCAACCGTTCCGGTGGGGCAGGACCTCATCGAGGATTACGGTCCCCAGGTCTGCCCAGTTGTTGTTCTCGACGCCTCCGGCATCGAAGCTGGAGACGCCTGCATAGCGGATGATCAGGTCCTCGTCGTGCTTCCAGCAGTTGTGCCGGAACCGGATCTCCATCTGCTGGTCATCAGCTCCGACAGTGCGGATGTACTGGACCTCCAGATCCTTCACACACCGCTTGCTGTGGAAGTCGTAGTGCTCTGGGGCAGTCGCGAAGCCCCGGGCTCCGACTGGCAGATCGTCAGCCAGCGAGGGCAGACGTTCCAGGTACCGAGCAGGGGATATGACACCTGACAGGTTGCCGACCTGCGCATCCAGGTTGATGTGTTCCATCGTCCTTCACCCCCGCTCGTGGCTCTGTTGGCCAACGAATCGTCGCACGATCACCATCCTGTCGGCCCGGGGATCCGCAGCCGGGCCATCTCAGGCCAGGACGTTCACGGCCCTGGCGACGACGAGTCCCAGGATCATGAGGGAAAGGATGGACTGGACGGTCATGACGCTCTTGGCCCAGGGGGCGAGTGGCATGACGTCGGTGGGGCTCAGCGCGGTGGAATTGGTGTAGGCGAGGTAGAGGTAGTCGATGTAGTGGGGGCGCCAGTGCGAAGCGTTCAGTTCGGGGCTGAGCTGCTGGGGAAAAGCGAGCGCCGGAGTGGGGGGCATGTGGTGGGCCCGGGCCGCCGGCCCGCCGCTGTCGAGCTCGAAGTACAGGAGGGAGAAGGCGAGAACGGTCGAGGACCAGACGCTGCCGCCGGCCAGCAGGAGGGCATTGGCGGAGTTGGTCTCGTGCCCGCCGTGGATGAGGTCGTCGAGCAGTTGGACGGTCGACCAGATGGCGCTGCCCGCGAGTACGACGACCAGGGCGATCGCCACTGAGCGCAGGACAGTGGAGCGGCGGCTGATCCGGCCGGGGTCTCCCGAGATCAGCGCCACCAGCAGGAGGGCTTCGGCAAGGGGAAGGGCCCAGCGGGGTCCAAGACGCAGGTCGTCGGGCAGGAGCAGGGTGAGGACCGCAGAGGCGACGACCGCTGCGGCCATCGGCCAGCGGCTCTCGGTGCGGACAGCAGATCTCGGCCCCGGCTCGCGTGGGCTCGTACGGTCCGTTTCGGTGGGGTTCTGGCCGGTCACGGCCGCCTGCTTCCCGGGCTCGATGGCAGCTCAGATCGCATGTGCCGTCGGGGTCAGACGGTGTCGGCGTTGCGGATGGTTCCGGTCGTCCTTGATGTCGGGTTCATGTGCCGCTCCTCGCGGGTGAAGGCGTACGAGGCGGCTGCCCCGACGGACTCGACGACCACGCCTGGGACCCTCTCTGTCCGGGGCGGCGCAACGCCGGACCTCGGATCCACCGTAGACCGGGGTGATCAAGGCCCGCGGCCGACACGCTCCGCATCACCCCATCGCACGCCGACACCGGCGGTGCGTAGCGCGGCCGGCGGCAGCGGCAGCGGCAGCGGCACGGTGGGATCGCGGGCGACGGACGGGTGCGCGGGCCAGTCCGCGACCGGTCCGGTGAGGTCGACGCCCGCTTCGTATCGGGGTTGGTCGCCGATCGTGTCCCAGTCCAGGAGGTACTGAGCCGGGCCGCGCCATCCGCACGCGGACGGAAACCGCCCAGTCGCAGGCGCGCCACCGTTCCCCGTATGCCTCACGGCCTCATGCGGCAGCGGGAGCGGGATTGCGGGCTTCCGGTCCGTCAGCGGAAGCCCCTCCGGGAGCCCGGCCGCCGGCCGCGCCGCGCCCCGGCTCGCATCCGCAATCACGCCTCCACACGGCCGTCAAGCCCCGACTTCCCGGGCCGTGCCTCGGCCCGCCGGGCCAGAGCTAATGGAGGTACCGACAACGGCTCGGGCGGGCGGACAACGCCACCCCGCAGCCGGCCCCACAGCCGGCCCCTGGAAGGACCGCCGCCATGATCTCCCACCGCATCCGCTACCTCGTCCCCCTCACCGCCGTGGCGGCGGTGGCACTCGGCGGCTTGTCCATGACCTCCGCCACCGCCGCCGCCCTCCCCGAAAACCTTCCTGCTGCGCCCCAGGCCTGGGATCCCGCCAATCCCGGCAAGCCCCCGGTGAGGGAACACACCGTCTATTTCGGCTATGGACACCAAGGCCAGAAGGTCTACTGCATCCGTTCGCTCAACCACTGCACGAAGGCCTTCGACTACCGCTGAGGTCGTCCCCCTCCAGTGGCCCTGCGGCGGCGACAGCCTGTCGGGCAAGCCGCTCACGTCACCAGGTGCAGCGACGTTCCCGCGATGCCCAGCCGTACGCTCTGGCCCCACGTCAGCTCCAGGGCGTCGCTCTCCATTCCGTCGCCGAAGACCACGATCCGGTCCGACTCCACGGTCAGCTGCAGTCCCTGCCCCCGCCCCAGCTCGCCGGCGACTTTCGTCGTCCCTGTCGTGGGGGACGGCCAGGCCTCGCGTACGAACCACAGGAGCCGCCGGTCGCAGGGTGCGGGCAGCCCCGCGTGGCTGCCGCGCTCCAGCCACAGGGAACGCAGCCAGCCGGTGGCGCCCGTGCCGGTGCCCACCAGCACCCCGGAGGATGCCTGGGCCTCGCCCGGGCCCTTCTCGTCGTCGGAGCTGAGGCGGTAGCGGGCCGTCTGGTGGCCGGGTGAGCCCAGGTAGATCTCGTTCAGCGCGAGAAGGCGCTGGGTGTCGTCGGCGACGGCCTCGACCATGGTCAGCGCCTCTGCCCGGTCCCCAGCGGCGGTCGCCGCGCGCAGCAGCGCGGCCGCGTCGGCGCAGCGGTGACGGACCAGGACCCCCGGGTTGCGCCCCGGGTCGGTGTCGATGCCCACCACGGGCTGTCCACGCAGGTACTTCGCGGTGTTCGCGACCAGGCCGTCCTGGCCGACCACGACCACCACGTCCTCCGGGGCGAACAGGAAGCGGTCCAGGTCCGCCCGCTCCACGCGGGAGCTGCGCCAGGTGAGCGGCACCGCCGCCGCCACTTCCCGCAGCGCCTGCCGCGTGCGTTCGTGGCGACGGACCACCTCGTCGATCGACCGCCCCCGGCTGGAAAGGAAGAACGCGGCCTGCCCGTGCGTCCCGTGCCGGGCGAGCAGTTCGTCGTACTCGGTCCTGCGGTGCACGATCACCGCCCGCGGGGCCAGGCTCACGTGCCCGCGCCGCCTTCCGGACGTTCGAGCCTGGTGCCGCCTTCCGGACGTCCGAGCCTGGTGAGGAGCCCGGTGAGGACGTCGGGAGAGAGCGTGATGCTCTCGATCCGCGGCAGGTTCTCCGCCAGCCGGGTCGCCGCCAGGGCGTGCAGCGTGCCCGGTCCGGCTTCGTCGTGTACGCGCAGCCAGGCAGCCTGAACCTCGGCGCGGGCCGCGCCCGTCTCGCGCGCCGCCTCGGCGTCCGCGTGGGCCAGGCGGACCTTGCGCGCCGCCTCGGTCTCGGTCCGGATGCCGTCCGCCGCCGCCTTCTCCTCGGCCTCGCGGCGGGCGTTGGTGCCGCGCTGGTCGATCAACTGCTCTTCGCGTCGCGCCAGTTCGATCTGACTGGCCAGCTCGTTCTCGGCGATGGCGCGTTCGCGCTCGACGGCGACGGCCCGCCGTTCATAGGTGGCCCGGTCCGCCTCCTGCTGGATCTGCTCGCGGGCCGGCGTGCGCAGGGCGCGCTCCACCTCGGCCTCGGGGCGGATCGCCACGACCCGCACGGCCACCACCTCGATGCCGGTGGCCGGGAGCCTGGGCTCGGCGGCGAGACCGGCGGCGACGCTCTCCCGCACGGAGGCGACGCCGTCCACCAAGGCGACGGCCAGCGGAGTCCGGGCCAGTACGTCGAGCGTGTGCTGCTGGGCGGTCTCGGTGAGGAGGGTGGCGATCTGTTCCAAGGGCGCGCCGCGCCAGCTCCCGGTGTCCGGGTCGACGGAGAAGTCGAGGCGGTCCGCGGCTTCGGCCGGGTCGCTGATCCGGTAGGTGACGGTGGCCTGTACCGCGACGTCCTGGAAGTCGGACGTACGGGCGTGGAACGCCATGGCCAGCTCCCGGTCGTCGACCGGCACTTCGGAAAGCGCCGCCGACAGCGACCGGTACCAGAAACTGAGCCCCCGCCCGTCGTGAACGAGTCGGCCGCGCTTGTGGTGGCGGATGTGGGCGGTGTGCGCGGAGCGCAGATGGCGCCAGCCGAGGCGCCGGGTGATGTCGGCCATGACGGACCCCCTTCATTTCGTCAATGCGACGATAACGAGAAGCGTCCATATCGTCAAGGGGACGAAAAGGGGGCTTCCGGGGCACTGCCCGGGCAACAACGGAAGCCGCTCGAACGGATCGATAACATCGCGGCGCGACATTTCCGTGGTCAGCGGCCTGACGAGGTGGGGAAGACATGAGCGATGACGTCCTGTCGATCATTCCGAGTGATCCGCAGTGGCAACCGGATCGCGATGCGGTGGATCGCGTCGTCGCGCTCGTCGAGGACCTGACGCCCGGAGTTGCCGGCGGCGTGGACGTGGAGATCGACGTGACGTGGCACGACGTGGTGACCGCCGTCGACTGCGGGGAGAACCTGGAGAGGATCGGTTGCCCCCTGTGTCAGGCGGCCATCGACACGGAGTGGTGGGGCGACCTCCTTGAGGCTCACTGCGACGACGGGTTCACCACGCTCGCCGTCGAGGTCCCTTGCTGTGGAGGATCGACCACGTTGGACGTGCTGGACTACGACTGGCCGTGCGGTTTCGCCCGTTTCGAGATCGCCGTCTGGAACCCCGAACGCCTCTGGTTCAGCGAGGACGAACTGACGGCTCTGGGGGACCGACTGGGCCATCCGGTGCAACAGATCCGAGCCCACATCTGAACCTCCGCGACTCAGCCGATCGCCTTCGCTCCGGCTACCCCCGACGGCGGCATGCCGCTACGCCTCTATTGCGAGAGCCGCACCAGCGGCCCGACCTCGGCCTGACACGGCCGCCCGGCAGAGGCGGTGAGAGCGCCACGGCCCACCGGCCCGCCTTCACGCGATCCGTCCACGCCCGACGGCGTCCGCTTCCGGGGGGTGGGGGCGCAGCCGCCGTCATCGCTGGTCGCCCGCACTCTTGGCAGGCGCAGCCTGCTGTCCGTGGGTGGGCGATAGGAGTGTGATGGGAGGGCTACGAGGGGCCAGGCGGGGAATGGGCGCGCAGCGGGGCAGGGTCTTGGGGAAGGGATCTCTTCAGAGGGATCCGACTGTCGAAGGAGTGTGCCGTGGCCCTGTCCCGTACCGAACGTGAGCAGTTCCTCGCCGAGCCCCACGTCGCCGCGCTCGCGGTAAACGCGGGAGGAGTGGAAGGTGACCGCGCGCCGCTCGCGGTCCCCATCTGGTACCAGTACGCACCCGGCGGCGACATCTGGATCATGACCGGGCGGGACTCGCGCAAGGCCGATCTGATCCGGGCCGCAGGCCGGTTCACCCTGATGGTGGACCGTCTGGCGCCCACGATCCGGTACGTGTCGGTCGAGGGACCGGTCACCTCCACCGTTCCCGCCACGCGCGATCAGCTGGTGGAAATCTCCGCCCGCTACCTGCCGGCGGAGAAGGTCGAGGGCTACGTCGACTTCGCCTGGAAGGAACACGGGGAGCAGCTCGTGATCCAGATGCGGCCGCAGCGGTGGGTGAGTTCGGACCTCGGCAACCTCTGAGAACGCCCGCCCCACGGGCTGCCCGACGTCGCCTCCCCGAGGCTGCGGAGGCACCGTGCACCGTGCGGTGCAGGAGACGTCCACTGCCCGCGTAAGAGGAGTAGAAGGGGCCCCGACCAGCCCGGGGGGGGAGGGCCGGTCGGGACCGCGCCCCAACCTGGCGGGGGGGATGCCGGGCGGGGCGGTCAAGGTGTGGGGGCGGGAGGGGCGGTCGCCTCGCGGCGGAAGGCTCTGAGGGGCTTCAGCCGAACGATCTTCCCCACAGGCATGGGACAGGCCCGGGGACACAGTCCCTTCCCGCACCCCACACACGAATGAACGGTCAACCAAGCCGGAATGTTCCCACCCGCCGAAAACCCTGCGCGGACGGCAGCCAGCTCGGCCCGGACATCGACCGGTGGACGTGGACACCGAGCATCCCGGGCACCCACCCCTCGAGGGCGCCCCCGACGTACGCAACGCGGTCAGAACAGGGCGACCACGCCGCGCCCGGAGGAGGGCCGGACAACGGTGACACCAACGCCGACGTCGACGTGCGCGTGGAGGTTGGTGAGGCTCAGCGGGACAAGGCGCAACCGCGCGGTACCGGCCACCCACACCAGGGCGGCTTCGTCAGCCGGAGCCCCGGCTCGCCCATTCCCGGCAGCGTGATGGTCATGGCGGCCGGGTAGACCGCGTGGAGGGGTGCCGGAGGACTCTTCCGGTAGGCGAGGGGGAGCGATGCGGGGATTGTGGCTCGTCTGCACGGCGGTGATGGCCGCCTCGTGCCTGTACCGGCTGGTGTTCTGGATGTGGGCCCAGAACCCCCCGGTCCGGAAGGCACGGGAACCGGACGGACCGCTCACGCTCTACGAGGTGGCCGCCTTGCAGAGCGGCGCCGCGCACCACCTGAGGAAAACACTGGTGGAGGGCATGGCCATCAGCGGCGCCCTGGAACGGGTCGGCCACCACCATCTGCGGGTCCCCGTCGAGCGCAAGAACGTGGATGCCCTGCAGGCGGCAGTGCTGGATGAGCTGGAGCCAGGGGCGCTCTACACGGGCTACAGCCTGCTGTACGGCAGGGTGAGCAGGCCGGAAGGGCTGGACGAGGTCGCCCGTACCGTGCGGGAGGCAGGCCTGGTCACCCGCAGCGGCAGCGAGCTCTCCCGATACGTACTGAGCTCCGTCATGGGGATCATCGCGGTCCTCGGCCTGATGACGGGGTTCGGCACCCGATCGTTCCTCCCCTTCGGCATCGCCGTCTGTCTGCTCGCCCCAGGCGGCGCCGTCCTGCTGGCCACTCCGGAACGCTGGACCGGGGCGTCACGGCGCGGTGAACGGATGCGGAAGGCCGTCGGCAGCGAATCCGGCACCCTTCCCGCGCTGCCGCCCGGTCTCGTACTGGACGAAGAGGCACATCGACGGTTCGCCCGCATAGCGCTCTACAACAC
Organism: Streptomyces sp. NPDC001513; assembly: GCF_042894695.1. Classification (NCBI taxonomy): domain Bacteria; kingdom Bacillati; phylum Actinomycetota; class Actinomycetes; order Kitasatosporales; family Streptomycetaceae; genus Streptomyces; species Streptomyces sp. NPDC001513. Next base: position 18,006 of record NZ_JBIAVU010000022.1, on the reverse strand, counting down.
AGGAGACCACCCGCTGTTCACGGACCCCTACTCCGGGTACTCCCCGCCCGTGGAGAGCAGCCCGGACATCCACGAAGGGCCTGGCCTCGGCGGCTTCTGACACCGTCAGCCCATCCGAGGTCGCGGGACGGGGCGCACGACCACTTGCCTGCGCTCGTGTGGCCGCGGCAGCCGGGCGGATCCGGCTGTGCCGGCCGCGTCGGTACCGCTCAGAGGTCCAGCACGATGGCGTAGGCGAGGAAGAAGAGGGCGCAGACCAGGGCCAGCAGGCAGATCAGCACGAGAGGGCCCATGGCCCAGCCGCGGGTGAGGGGGCGGTAGGGACCCGCGCCGGAGCCGGTACTCGACTCGCAGGGAGGAGTCTCGCCCGGTGGTACGCCGCCACCTGGCGGTCGGGGCGTGATCCGCGGCCTCGGGTCTGGAACATGTGCGGACATCGTCTACCTCCTCACCACGAAGGCCGGGCCCGCCCTTCCGGCAGGTCGGCCGGGGCTGTCCGGCGCCTCCCCGCCGCCTGGCGGCCCGCTCCTCGGGACCGCCCGGTCAGACCAGGATCCCACCACCGCGACTGCGGCGCCGGGCGGGCTCAGCGGGGGCGTCCGCCGCCCCCACAGACACGCCTCCGCGACCTCCCCCGGCCGCTCCGGCGCGTGTCCCGCCGCAGGCCCAGCACCCGTACGCCTGGTGCGCCCTGCGCGGTCACGGCCCCGGCCCCGGCCAGGGCCTCGTCGACCACGGGCAGTTCGTCCTCACCGGCCCGCGGCGTGGCACCGCTCCAGGACCGGCAGACGACTGCGGTGGCTCCCAAGCATCCGGGCCCGGCCGGGCGCGTTCCGGGTGGAGTCGCACGAGGTGGCCCGGCTCCGGCGCGGCACGACCCGGTCAGTCCCCGAACCTCCTCAACCCTCCGACGTCGGCATCTTCCCCGGCGGCAAACCGGTCCCACCGCCCTCGCACAGCAGCCCATGTGCGGGCGGGCTCTGGCACTCGAGCCGAGGGTGGGCAGCCCGGCCGAGTGGCCCGCACGGCCCGGGGAGCTCCTCGCAGGCACAGCACCAGGCGTCGTTCCGGCCCGACGCCGTCGAGGTCCCGTACGTACACGCGCGCCCGGGACAGCCCAGTGCCGATCTGAGCGAGGCCATCCACGCCCCGCGCCGAGGTAGGCGAACGCCCGCTACCCCGGCGGCCGAAGGATGTTGCCACTCCCCCCGAGACGGCCAAGGCCGTCGCGGCCGAGCTCGACGTCAACCCTCTGGAGACCCGGGCGTGGTTCGGCTACACCGCGCCCGTCGGCTGGTATTCCTGCGTCGCGTAGTGACGGATCCGGGTCGTCATTTCCCCTTCGAGGAGTCCCACGCGTACGTTCTGGAAGACCGAGTGGTCTGGCCGGGAACAGCCGGTCCTGTCGGCGCGGTTGCATCGACGGAGGGATCGGAACCACGGGCGGGGAGCACGGAGACCACAAGGTCGTCCGCCCCGCCGGGATCCGGGCCCCAGGATCGCGGTACGCCCGCCGCGCACTCGGACCAAGAAGTATTTCTGCAGGAGGACTCCTTCATGACTGACCGGCCCTTGACGCTCATGGCAGTGCACGCCCACCCCGACGACGAGGCCACCGGAACCGGAGGGGTCCTCGCGCGGTACGCGGCGGAAGGCATCCGCACGGTTCTCGTGACGTGTACCGACGGCCGTTGCGGTGACGGACCGGGCGGTGTCAAGCCGGGTGATGCCGGGCACGATCCGGCGGCCGTCGCCTTGATGCGCGGTCGAGAACTCCAGGCGAGCTGTGACGTCCTGAAGGTCAGCGATCTGGAGACCCTGGACTATGCCGACTCCGGAATGATGGGCTGGCCGAGCAACGACGCCTCCGGATCCTTCTGGCAGACCCCTGTGGAGGAAGGCGCGGCCCGACTCGCGGAACTCATGCGGCACTACCGACCCGATGTGGTCGTCACCTACGACGAGAACGGCTTCTACGGCCACCCCGACCACATCCAGGCCCACCGCATCACGATGGCGGCGCTCGAGATGACCTCGCTGACACCGAAGGTGTACTGGACGACGATGCCCCGCTCGGGGATGCAGCGGTTCGGGGAGATCATGCGCGAGTTCCATGAGGACATGCCGGAGCCGGATCCCGCCGAGGCCGCCGCGATGGCCGAGATCGGCCTCCCCGACGATGAGATCACCACGTGGGTGGACACCACCGCATTCAGCGGTCAGAAGTTCGATGCGCTGGCCGCGCACGCCAGTCAGGGCGAGAACATCTTCTTCCTCAAGATGGGCAAGGAGAGGTTCGGCGAGTTGATGGGCATGGAGACCTTCGTACGTGTCAAGGACGCCACCGGCGCGGCCGTACCCGAGAACGACCTCTTCGCCGGACTGCGTTGACCTGACCCGCCAGTCCGCCGGCGGCTCTCTCCGGGAGCGGTGGACTGCTACCGATCCCGACCGCGCCGGGCACGTGGCCGGCGGGGCGCGGGCCCCGCCGGCACCCGGAAAGCGGTGCTGCCCGGCGCCGATACCCTGGTGATCAACCGGCCGTTGCCTGTGTACCCTGGGCGAGCTTTCGAACCTGTTCAAGCATTAACAGAAAATGGGGGGCCGGTGCGCAATCGCCGACTCATGGTTTCCGCCGCCGTCATCGCGGCTGGTGCAGGTCTCGTACCCGGCATAGCCCAGGCCGACGACCCGGCCACGTCCGACGCGCACGGGGTCAGCGCTCCGGACGTGGACCTCGGCAAGGCCGCGGCATCGAACTTCAGCACCTTCACGAGCGCCGCCGAGCGCACGGTCCGGCCCGCAGGCAAGGGCAAGGCCCAGGCGCAGGGAACCGCCGCCGCGGAGCCGACGGTCGGTCTGACCGCCAAGGGCACCAGCGCCCGCGGGATCAGCCTGGACCTCGCCGTCAGCATCGATCCGGACGCCCAGATCTCGGCCTACATCGAGTGGGGCGAGGGCAGCAGCGACGTGTTCGACACGTACGGCCCCACCAACCAGACCGTGGCCCACTCCTACTCGGAGATCGGCTCCTACACGATCAAGGTCACTCTGAAGGACGCTTCGGGCGTACGGGGCACCAACACGCTCGCCGTCGTCACTCCGGGTTCCGACTTCACGCCGTACGCACCCACCCGGCTCCTGGACACCCGCAACGGCACGGGCGGGCCGAAGGCCAAGGTCCCCGCGTACGGCACCACCCGGGTGAAGATCTCCGGCAACGGCAACATCCCCGCAGGGGTCACGGCCGTGGTGCTCAACGTCACCGCCACCAACACCACCAGCGGCGGCCACGTGACGGTCTGGCCCGAGGGCAGCGAGCGTCCGATCACGTCGAACGTCAACTTCGCCAAGGGGCAGACCGTCCCGAACCTGGTGATCGTGCCGGTCGCCAAGAACGGCTACGTCGACCTGTACAACGGCGGCTGGGAGTCGGTCGACCTGATCGCCGACATCACCGGCTACTTCACCCGGACCACGTCCAGCGGCTACACCCCGCTGAACCCGGCGCGCTTCGTCGACACCCGCAACGGCACCGGCACCGTCCAGGGCCAGGTCCGCGGGCAGACCACATTCGGCACCAAGTTCACCGGCAGGGACGGCATCCCGGACGACGCCACGGCGGTCGCACTGAACGTGACCGTCACGAACCCTCGCGAGGACGGCCACCTGACGGTGTTCCCCGGCGGGGGCAGTGTTCCGATCACGTCCAACGTGAACTTCCGCGCCGGCCAGACGGTCGCCAACTCGGTGATCGTGCCGGTCGGCCCCGACGGCTCGGTCAACTTCCGCAACGGCGCCTGGAACGGCACCGACGTCATCGTCGACGTCGTCGGCTACTACCGCGTCGGCAGCCGCGGCGCCTACATGCCCTTCGTCCCGGAGCGTCTGCTCGACACCCGTGACAGCGCGCACTGGTCGTCGGGCCCGCTGGAGGGCCAGGGATACATCTACATGCCGCTGTCCACCCAGCGGCCCTCCAACACGGCCTACGTGCTGAACACCACAGTCACCAACACCCGGGGCGACGGGCACCTGACGGTCTCCCCGGACCCGAACACGCTGAACGCCTACAAGGCCGGCTTGGACACCTGGCCCAGCCCGCCCAACTCCTCCAACCTGAACTGGAAGCGGGCCGAGACCGTCCCGAACCTGGTCCAGGCCGGCATGGGCGACAACGGCATCGTCGACTTCTGGAACCGCGGCTGGGACGACATCGACCTCGTCGTGGACATCTTCGGCGGCTACCAGATGGACTGATCCACCAGCAGGACCCGTACGACACGGCCTCCCGGGAGCCGGACCCCAGCGGTCCGGCGCCTGGGAGGCTGCCCGCTTCCCGCCACACAGGAGACACCCGGGCGCGCGTGCGGCGCGCGCCGGCGTCACCTCCCGCGCCCCGCCCCCATATCGGGCCCGGGCCGCTGCCGGTGGGCGGAGACCCCGGCCCCGGCCCGGTCTCCATCTGCCCGAGTTCTGCCAGTCCAGCCGACGAGCATGCGCAGCTGGACGTGACCGATCGCGCCAGCGTGGAGGCCTCCGTCTCCGGCGCGCTGGAGCGCCACGGCCGCGTAGACGTGCTGGTCCTCGAATTCGGCACCTGGGTCCCTGGTGCCGTCGGGACGTGAGCGGCGACGCCCCGCGGCTGGACAGGTTCAGTGCAAGGGAAGGGCCGGCCCAGCGGGTCGGCCCTTGGCTCCGCAGGCGCGACCTACGGACCGGCAGCGTGTCCCCCGCCCGCGGTAGGAGTCGTGCTGTCAGTCGCCTCCGCCGCCACCGCAAGAGGAGCCCCCACCGCAGGACGCACCATCCCCGCAGGAAAAACTGACGCCGTCGTTCTTCCACGATCGGGAACGTCGTCGCCTCTGCGATGACCTGCCGCCGAATGCGCCGCCGCGCCAGGCCTGGAAGAGCCCCCAGGCGAGACCGATCCCCAGAACTACCAGGAATTCCATTTCCGTTACCCCCGTTTCCGTTCCATTCTCGCCTATACGGCGGATTCGCCGCTCGGACCAGCACAGCAGATGGTGCAGGCCGTCGTCCTCCGTGACGAGACGGGTTGATCCCGACCGCGTGATCATGGACGGTGGGAAAGCCAGGCGCCCGAAGGCCGCCGAGTACAGCACGAAAATCGCCAGGTGCGTGTATAGCAGGGCCGCGAAAGGCTCCCCAGGACCAGCCGCGGGCCTTTGCACTCGGACCGGGGTCCGCAGGATGTGCGGGGGCCGCCGCCACGGACCTCTCCGGCCAACTCCGGCGCACCGCAAAGGAATGATCTTGCCGGTCAGGTTTCGTCTGGAGTGTTCTTGGCGAAGTACTTCAACCATGGGCTTACCACCGGTTGCCGGTCATCCTGCTGTCGCTGTTTTCCGTGAGCCCCGAGGCGGGCGGTCCACCCCGATGCTGGGCCCGCGGGTCGATGCTGAGGCGAAGCGCACCGAGCGCGTGCTGGCAGGGTTGGCGACCCATGCCAGACCTGTCGAGCGCACCCTGGCGCTGCGGCAGGCAGCTGCCGCTGCCTTCGAGTTGGTGGCCGCGCTGTCGGCGCTGGCCCCCGCCTTGGCCGGTGAGGGACTGCCCGCGGAGTCCATCAGTCAGTCGTTCTTCCGGGTCCGTGAAGGGGAATTGTCGGATCAGCAGGCCGCCCTGCACGGAGTCCTGGTCGTCCACCGCGCCCTGGAGGACCTGTGCGAGGCCCCGCTGTCGGGCGCCGACCTGGCTCTGGAGGCGACCGGGATGCGGCAGGCGGTGCTCGACCTCACCGGCGCGGCGCCGGGCGCCGACCCCGACTCCATACCGCTGGTGGCCGTCCCCGAGCCTGCTGCAAGGGCGTCGATGGAGAGCGTGTGGAGTGCTCGGTGGCTCATCGGGCACCAGGTCCACGTCCTGTTCAACATCTGCGCCGCGGTCGCCGTGGCCGACGCCACCCGCCATCTACGGCACGGCGACGGCGATGCCGCTCTGTCGCGGCTGGCAGATGCGACAACGTACGTACGGGGCTTCCCGGCGGCCATGACCCACGCGAGTACGGTCCCGGCCGACTACTACATGGCTGCGATACGCCACACCATGGCGCCCCCATCGGTGGACGTCCCGTTGAGCGGGCGCCAACACCGCGGATACAAGCTGTTCCGGGCGGCGATGAAGGATCTGCTGTCCGCGGTTCCGGACTCCTACGAGCAGTTGGCGGCCCGTGCCCCTCAGCTGGCGGAGACACGGAGCGCGCTGCTGGAAGCCGACATCGTGGACGGTGAACGGCACGTCACCCTCGCGTACTCAATGGTGCATCTGCATCGTTCCATCGCTCAGAAACCAGAAGGCCCCGACAACGCCGTCGCCGAACTGCGGAACATGCGCCATCGCCGTGCAGCCCAGTACGCCTCCCTGATCCGGTTCGGGGACCACTACGTCGCCGGCGCCGTGGCGGGCCTGCGTCACTCGTGAGTCCGCGTGTCCGCCGCCCACACCTCCGGCAGGAGACCCTGATGCCCGAGACGACGCCCGGCACCACCGACCGCTCTGCCGCCGACTGGGCACTTGACCCGGCCGATGCCGGCGTCTGCGAGCGGATGGCCCGCACTCTGTGCACCGGCGAGGACGACCAGGTCGACAACCCCGAGTGGGTGGGCCGGGCCCGGGACGCCTGGGAGGACCTTCCGTTCCCGCTGCGCCGTGGGGTGCGCCGATTTCGAAGGCACTCCGGCCCGCACGGCACCTTGGTGATCGGCGGCCTGCCCGTCGATCAGGCGGCCCTGCCCGCGACACCGTCCGTACCCGGCTCGGTGCAGCGCCGGGCCACCGTCTCGGCCGCGGTGCTCACCATGGTGGCCTGCGGGCTCGGCGAGCCTCTCGCCTACCGGGCCGAGAAATCCGGCGCCCTCGTGCAGGACGTCGTGCCCGTGCCCGGGCAGGAGAGCTTTCACGGCAACGCCGGATCGGTGCCACTGTCCTTCCACACCGAGAACGGCTTCCACCCCCACCCACCCGACTACGTGGTCTTCCTGTGCCTGCGCGCCGACCACGACCGGATCGCCGGCATGCGCGTCGCCGGCATCCGCCAAGCCCTGCCGCTCCTCACCCCGGCCAGTCGCCAGACCCTGTTCGCACCGGAGTTCATCACCACGCCACCACCTTCCTTCGGCCCCGGCGCTGCCGCGAGCGAGCCCGACGTTGAGCCCCGACCGGTGCTGTCGGGAGCGGTCGAGGATCCGGACATACGGATGGCCCAACTCGTCACCACCCCGCTCACCCCTCGAGCCCGCGCAGCGTTGACCGAATTCGGCCGCGCCTGCGAGGCGACCTCCCGCACCCTGCGCCTGAATCCGGGCGAGCTGGTCATCATCGACAACCGCGTAACCGTCCATGGCCGTACCGCCTTCCACCCCCGCTACGACGGAGCGGACCGCTGGCTGCAACGCACCTACGTCACCACCGACTTGCGCCGCTCCCGCGACCACCGCCCCCATGACGGCCACATACTCGCCCGCTGACCGACGTCCACTCCCGCGGGTAGGTGTGCACGTACACGGTGAATGTCTTCCCCGCGCTCCCCGGCGGCGCAGCAGCGGGGGTAGAGCACGACCCCGCGCTTGAAGGCGCCGGTGAGGGCCATCGCCGAGGCCGCCGCGCTGAGCCGCACTCAGCCATGCCCGGTCTACCAGATCGGTGACGGCCGGCGGTGACCGAACCGGTCACCTGTCGGGGAGGCCGAACCGCTTCGCGGCTACGCGGCAGACAGCCTCAAGGCCGTGATGGTGCAGCAGCGGGGTGCTGGCCTGACCCGGTTGCCTGCCGTGCTCGCCGCCGCCCGCGTCGACCTCATGGACGGCTGATCGCATCGGTGCCGGTGCCGCCGTAACCACATTGAAGCGGCCTGGTCGGTCCTACCTCGGGCGGTCGAATCAGTGGGCCCAGGGCAGTCGTACGGCCTCAATCTCCGGGTCGTCGAGGAGGGCTTGGACGAGTGAGGGCGGGCCGACGAGTTTGGTGGCCCACAAGTCGTAGTCCGTGCACAGGACCCAGGATCGGTCGTCAGCCCAGAGGTTGGACGGGGTCCACCATTCTTCGTCGGGGTGGTCGTACAGGGCCTTGGCATCCGCGAGCCGGCCGGTCCGGACGTGCAGGTTGTCGAAGTCCTCGGCCGCTTGGCCCAGCGGGGTGTAGTAGGCGAGGCAGCGGGTGTCCGACCCCTGAGGGCTGTGCTCGGTGAGGATCTCGATCAGCCGGTTCCAGTCGGCACGGTCCAGGCTGCCCTCGGACGGACCGGTGATGCCGACCGGCCAGCCGCCCGACTCACGGAGTGAGGGGAAGGACGTGTGGCCGGGCAGACGGCCCTCGGCGGCCACGGGATCCCCCGTCCGCCGGGCGAGCTCAGCCCAGCGCAGGCGGCGCCAGCGTGGTCCAGGGTGCTCACCTCTGGACGGGGCGAAGGTGTCCGAGGGATCGGTGAACACCTCCGCGGGGTCGAGGCCCGGGATGATCTCGGGGCTGGAGCTCTTTCTGTTCAGAAAGGCCCGCTGGTACTCGACGTACGACATGTCACAGGGCCCGAGCTCGTGTTCGTACATGGCGTGAAGCACCCAGGCCGCCTCGGGCAGCGCCGGTGGCATGAACCCGGTGAGCCCGTCGTCCTCGGCCAGTTCCCGCAGCCAGTCGGTCTCCGCGGACGCGGCGAGCGGCCACAGGGCGGTCACCAGATCCGCTGAGGTCTCGTACATCGGCTCAGGATATGGGCACAGAGGCGTCCTACATTGCTCAGGCTGCACGCGACCACAGGCTGGTGGGGCCACAAGTGGCTCTGGTCGTCCCTGCCACCAGGACCGACTCCCACAGCTGTGGGCGAGCCTCCTGAGCTGGCACTTCGCGGCCAGCGCAGGCCTCACCACCCCATGGGCAAGCCCAGCGTGCACCGGCCTGGGCAGACCTGCGTACACGGTGGGCAAGCCCGTCAGTCCTGGACTGGCTGGGGCAGGGGCGGCTGCGGGGTGAGCCGCTTGAGGCCCTTGCGGTCGTAGTACCTGGTCATGGCGAAGCCGAAGAGAAGCGCCAGCACCGTACCGATCGCGATCATGATCCAGGAGCGGGTGAGCCCGGCGTCGCCGCGCGCGTCGAAGTAGAGGATCGCCCGTACGCCGTCGCTGAGCTGACGCATCGGTTCGAAGTGCGAGAGGAAGCGGTAGAAGGCGGGGACGGCCTGCAGCGGGACCGTCGCGCCCGACGAGGGCAGCCCCAGCACGATGAACACGAACATCGACACGAGCTGACCGATGCCGCCGAACGCGGCGTTGATGGCCTGCACGCCCAGACCCACGGCGAGCGCCGCGCAGTACGAGTACACCCACAGCAGCGGCAGGTGGGAGGCGTCCATCCCCAGGATGCCGACGCACGCCACCAGCACCAGCGTGGTGCTGACGAGCGTGATGCCGGCCGTCATCAGCATCTTCAGGAGCAGCGTCTGTGTCCTGTTGATCGGGACCGTCGGGCGGCGCGTGTGCCAGGGGCCGATCTCGTTGTCGGCGTAGCCGAGGGCGGTGTCCACGCCGTTGCTGATGACGTTGCCGCCCATGAATCCGGCCAGCACCAGCAGCAGGGTGTAGTAGAAGGCCGTCAGGCCCAGTCCGCTGTGGGTGCCGATCGGGTGCCCGACCTGTGTGACCACGTCCACCGGATCGGCGAGCAGCAGCTTCGTGGTGGGAGCGGCGGAGGCGCCGGCGGCCGCCGTGAGCTGTTGGCCGACCGCGCGGGACGAGCGGTGGGCGGCCTGCGTCGTGATCTGACCGGCCAGCGAGGAGCCGAGGCTGCCCTTGCCGGGGTTGGTGAGCACGGTCAGGGTCGGCAGGCGGGTGGCCCCGGCCGTGGACAGCGCCGTGACGGCGTCGGTGAACCCTGCGGGAACCACCAGCGCGCCGTAGACCTTGCCGGAGTCCAACTGGTCCTGCGCCTGCGCGAGGCTCAGCTCGCGCCAGTCCGCCTTGCCACCCGCCGGATCGGCGGCGATGGAGGCGGTGATCTGCGCGCCCAGGTTCTGCTGCTGCCCCGGCGGCGGCTTGCCCGTGTCCTCGTTGACCAGGGCGATGGGGAGGTCCTGCAGCTCCGCGTTGGGATTGACGATGCCGCCCATGTAGAGGAGGGACAGCAGCAGGGCCAGCAGCCCCGTGAGGATCGTGGGCACCAGCCACAGCTGGGGGCGGCGCACGAGGGCCGCGGCGGTGGCTTCGGGGGCGACGGTCTGGGGCATCGGTCTCCGTAGCTTCCCGGCGGGCCGGGCTCGAACGACGGTGGAGGCGGCCGCGCCGCACGGGATCCCAGGATCTCCCCGTACCGGTGAAGGCCGCCGCGCACCTCGCGCAGCGCCCCCGAACCCGCCCGACGGACCACCGGAACAGCCCATCCCCAAACCCCGCGGTGCCCGACGCGCCGGGGTGCCACCAGGTCCAGCGGAAGCACGCCGCCGCGTGTTCCAGTACCGGGACGAGGCGGTGGACCGAGCCGTCCGGCGACAGGGCAACCGGTGTTTCGCCGAGGACCGTGCCGTTCCCGGTGGTGGTCTCAGCCGTCCACCAGGCCACCAGGCCACCACCGCGCACGAGACCGGCTGACGTCCGGGTACCCCTCGGAGTTCCTCTCTGCACCGATCAGGGTCACCGTGCCGATCGGTGACCGCCCGCACGACGTCGGCCAGGACGTCCGGAGGCCGCCTGGATCTGAGGCCAGGCGCGGCCGGGCGCTTCGTCGCCTGGCCGGCTGGCGCGACGTCGTACGCGGGCGACTACCTGCGGGGGGCGGAGATGAAGCCGACGACGACCCCCACGATGGTGGTGATGAGGGCTATGCCGCCGATCGCGGCAGTGAGCGGTACAACCAGAGCGGGGTGCGCGATCGTCACGTGGAGCAGAGCCGGCTCCGCTGACGTGACTTTGTCCACGAGAACCGGTTCTGGCGTTCATGAAGGGCTGAAGCTGCGACGGTCAGCGGCATGAATAGGGCTCTGGCAGACAGGCTCAGGTTCGCCGCAGAGGTCGGCGGGGCGGGCCAAGTGTGCCAGGTCGACCTCTGGGCAGCTGGAAGGTGGCTGACCTGCGATGATTACGTGGCTTACGTTCCGCAGTTCCGCCGCGACGTGCGGGACACGCCGCCCGGGGGCATCACAAATCTGCGTCGGCAGCCGTCCGTTCCACCCACTCGCGCACAGTCTCTGCTCGCTCGATGCGGGTGACGATGTCTTTCTTGGACGCCGTATCCAAGGTCTCCGGGATCTTGTCGAAGGTGCCGGGAAGGATGTCGAGCAGACCCCAGATCTGTTCGCCGGTGCTGACGGTCAGAAGCTGCTGGCACCTCCACTGCAGCGGCATCTCGGGACGGTGCGTGAGCCGTTGTACGAGGGTGGGGAACAGGTAGTGCGTCGCCTCTGCGGCGAGGTGCTTGTGGAGCCAGTCGACCGGGAGGCGCTGGCTGAAGCCGTGCATGGCGGCCTCTTGGGCCAGGTCCAGAAGCTGAGCGGTGTTGACGGCTCGGACAGTTCGGGGAAGGGGCGGGGTCATGTCGAGATGATGCCAAGAAGCATCCGCAGGGCCGATAGGTCAGCTGGGTCGGGATGCGATCTGCCGGCGAGCAGGACCCCAGACTTCCTCGAATTCCTCAACGGTAAGTTGCTCGGGGGCGTGGCCATCCCATTCCGAGGCGGGCAGTTCGGCTGTGATCCCGAACCTGCTGTCGTACTCATCCAGTCCGCCTGCGTCGTAGGCCCGCTGCCACTCGGCGAGAGAGGCAGCCGCGATCGGGGTCAGTTCAGGCCCTTTGAGTTCGACCTGCCGGATCACCCAGCCTTCGGCATCGACCTCGAAGTAGAACCAGACGTCTTCTTCGTCCCAGTAGCAGCGCATCCATGTCGTCATCAGCCCATGATGCGTCTGCCGTAGGGTCACATTCTCCTTGGGCGGCCCGGTAGGACCCGGCGCGGCGTAGAGGGATGCAGTCCTGCGGAGCGGGTGACGGAGGGTGGCGGGGCTGGTCCGTTCCCGGACGGCGATGGCGTGCGGGGACAGGTGGTCCTGCTCGTACCAGATGTGGCCTGTCGACGATCCCGGGATCGACTACACAAGGGGAATCGCGGCTTGGCCCATAGGCCGCCCGCTCTTAGCCCTGGTCGTCGCCGCGCCGCCAGGGCCGGTCTCCGGGCCGGAGCAGCGTCTCCGGGGGCTTGCCGCTGGCCCGTCGCTGGCTGGCGGTTGACGCGCCCACGAAGAGGATCATCAGGAAGCCGACAATGCACAGCGGCCACAAGGTGAAGGCTCCGACGATGAGGAGGAGCAGCCCCACGGCCAGGAGTCCGCGTGCCCAGTCCGGCCCTTGTCGATCAGTCATCCCGGCCCCCGTCGTTGAGACCGCACACGGTACGCGATCGGCGCCCGGCTTCGCCTGCGAATCTCGCACCCTGCCACCCCCCACCTACCAGGGGGAGGTGGCACGTTCGATTCGGACTGTGGCGCCGGACATCGCAGAGGCCCTCACCTGGGATGATCGTAACCAGGCCGCCCGGGCCGACTGGCTCAACGTCCCACGACACACCTTGTCCGCACTCGTCGACGCGGTGGTGGCCCGTTCCGGACGCTGACCGAGCAGCGCTCGCGCTGCACTGGCTGCGACGTCCTGTGGACCGAGGCTGGGGGCGTCGTGGCCTGAACGCGGCTGCGCCCCACCCCTCGGAGCGGCCGGGGAGGTGGGGCGCAGCGGCCTGGAGGGGTCAGGACACGTCGGCCCGGACCGACTTACCGATCAGTCCGTCGGTGTACGTCACCGACTTCGGCGTAAACGATCCCTTCCCGGTGATCGCGCCGGTCACGTTCTCGCCGGGGGCCAACTCGACCGTGGCGATCTGGTTCTCGTCCGCCCCCAGCTCGGCAACGTGCTTGGTGCCGTTCGTGTCGGTGATCGCGAAGTACAGCGGGTTGACGTTGATCGGCTTCGACGAGTTGTTCGTGACCGTTACCGACACGCTCGTGTACTCGCTGCCCTGAGCGATGATGCTCTTCTCGAACTCCGTCTTCTTCGCCGCCACCACGACCTCGGCCTTCTTCTCCGGCTCAGCTGATGACGGCTTGGCCTCCGGGGCCTTCGACGGCGCAGACGACGCGGCGGCAGGCGGCGCGGCCGGCTCCTTCGACGTCTTGTCACTGCCGCTGTCACCGAGGAGCGCGCCGAGGATGGCGAGGAGCACGAAGAGCCCGACGATACCGAGGCAGCCGAACCCGATGATCTTCCCGGCGTTGGATTTCTTCGGCTGGGGCGGGGGCGGGTATCCGTACCCCGGCTGCGGCTGGCCGGGCGGCGGGAACTGCTGAGACATGGAACCCCCAGAGGACGCGGGTGCGAATTCGGTCACCGTATGGGGGCGCGGGCGGCCGGGGGTGCGAATGGCCGAACCGTGACAATCGAAGATTCAACGATCCCGCCGAGGGCTCCTGGACTTCGAATTACCACAAAGCTGCCGCTGCCGTACGGCAAAGGCCAGCCTGCTTCACGATCGACGATCAACCCACAGCGCAAACGTGGCTTGACAAGATCAACGCCGGCTAGACCCCAGCATCCCTCTCGTACACGTGTGGCTTCCCACCTTGCCAGGCGATGACCTCGGAGTTGCCGAGGACCAGCTCATCCGGATCGGGGACGTCGAGCCGCCGCAGGAACTCAATCAGGTCCCCGTCCGAGTGCGCGATGCCGAGAACGGTGTCGACGCCGCGGATCCGGATCACGACCCGCCGGCCGCCTGACGCGGAGATCCGGTGCACGAGGATCGGGGCATGCTCCATGGCTCCAGCCTGCCGCCGACGCCCCGGCAGAGCATCCGGAGCAGTCACTCGCTCCACTCCTCCGAGCCCCCGCCGAGCCACCGGATCGGGGGCCAGCCCTCCGCCGTCGCCAAGCCGGCTGCACGGAGCAGCTCCACCACACCGGGGAAGCTGTGCGCGACACCCAGCGCCCGGTTTTCCGCGTGAACGTGCGCCACGACGGCTCGGCCGTCTCCAGCGAGCGGGTGGACGACGATGTACACGCTGTCGGCCATACCCCCAGGGTGCGACTGTCCGGTCAGTCCTGCACGCCAAGCACAGTGCCCGGCCGGCAGCGCGTGCACGCCTCGACGTCCTCAGCGAGCGCCCGGCGGACGCTGGACGGTGTCCCGGTCCGCGGGCAGGCAGCGGGAGCCGGTGTCCCAGCCGTCCCCGACGGGCCCCGAAAGGGGACGCGGCCGACGCCGATGCGCTCGTCAGCCAGCCTCGACGCGGACCACGTCAGGCGTAGGTGGGTAGCCAGCACCTGAGGTGGGGCAGATCAAGCAGCGGATCGGACGTGCGCTCGGCTCTACGTTCAGCGAGAGCCCTCACCAGCCCCAGGCTCCCAGAGGTGACTGACCGCCGAACGGCGATCGGTGCCGCATGCCTTGCACTGCAACCGGGCCGACGTCACTCCGTCCTCCATGGAGAATTCGCTCCACTCCACATCCTTCGAGTCCTGGCTCCCGCACACTTGGCACGGCCACCAGCCGATCGAGTCCGTCACGACGCCTCCCGTAAGCCTTCCAACCGCGACCCGGACGAGTCCGGCCGCACCTGGACAGGTGAACGCCGATCCGCCCAGTCCTATCGCTTCGACAGCGGGATCTCTTGGCCGTCCACCAATACCCTGCACCCGACACCGAGGCCCTTGTCGAACAGGAAGGCCTCGACAACATGGTTGTGACCCTCTTGCTCCACACGGCCGCGGAGCATCGCAGTTCGTCTGCTGGTGAGCAGCGCCGGGTTGGTGTCGACGCATACGCCATCCAGATACAGCTTGGCGTGGCTACTGAACTTTGGCAGAGGGATTGATCCGAGCGTCATCAAGCCAACGCCCATCGAGTTGACCACCGCAATCCGGCAACCGAGGAATTCGCCCAACCACTCCTGCTGCATCTACGCTCCCTCCGCGGGGATGGCGATGACAGGTTCTGGGCGCCCAACTCTCAGCTTGCGACAAGCTGGCTCCAACGGCATGCCGAGCAGGTCGTCCACTCGGCACCTGTCTCCGCCCTCGAATCTATGGGAGCCAGGAGCCTCCGAGCCGCCAGGGACCGATGACTCAAGCGCGCGTGGCGACCGGGGAGGCGCGACCACCCGGCGCCACTGCGCGCCATGGCAGGGTCTCGAGTTCGCCACTGAGGACCAGGCCCTTGCGGCAACCGCTGTTCGCTGCTGGACAGTCCGTAGCTTCAGAATCGAGCCGCTCGGATCACGCCCTGCGGAATCGGCTCGCCTCTCATCAAGGACCCTGGCACTCTGCCCTCCATGCATGCAGACCCCATCGACCAGGCGCGACGTCTCGCCCGCAGCCGCTTCCCCGATGCACTCTCCGTGATCCTCGCCGGCTCCACGGCTACCGGACGAGTCACTGCCGGCAGTGACCTGGACATCGCCGTGCTCATCGAGGACGGCGGCGTGACCTGCCGGGAAACGATCCGGTTCGAGGAACGTGTCGTTGAACTCTTCGTCCACACCCGTACCGGTCTCCTGGAGCTCTTCGCCGCAGACGTCGCCGCACGGCGGGCGGTCCTTCAGAACATGTATGCCTCGGGCCTCGTGCTGGTCGATTCCCATGGCGAGGCCGGGCGCGCCCGCGCCCTGGCCGAAGCGGACCTCCGTGACGGTCCGCCTGCACTGGAACCGGAGACCGTCGAAACAAAGCGCTACGGTCTGACGGACGCCCTGGACGACCTCACTGACGCGCGAGACCCCATCGAGCGTCTGGCCGTGGCCGGATACGTGGTCAACGCCGCCGCCGATCTGCTCTGCGACCACCATCACGCGTGGATCGGAGGCGGGAAGTGGTTGCCCCGCCGCCTGTTGGAAGCCGACCCACAGCGCGGAGCCGCCCTCCTCGAAGGACACCACCGCTTGTGCGGGTCAGGCGACCCCGCAGCACTGATCAGCGCAGCGTTCAAAGTGCTCGACCTCGTCGGCGGCCCTCTCCGCGAGGGATACCGCAGGACCTGGCACGACACCACCGACTCGGCTGCCGCGACGCGCTGACACAAAGCGCAAGCACCGCAGCCGACAACGGTCAGCGCCCGAGTCGGAAGCACAGCGCCACGCCCTGACTCACCGGGCTCCGGATGGCGAGATCCCACAGTTCCGGCGGGCCCGGCTACGCCAGCGAGTCCCCAAACCGATCCGCGCTCGCATCCCGACGGGCTGTTGGACGAGTTCCTTGCCGCGCTCACCTGCGACCGCCGTCCTGCTCCACATTTCCAGCGGATCTCCGAACAGGCCGACGCCGCCCGAGCCGCCCAGCGGGCACCCGTCGCCCTCGGCATCCGGATCACGCGCCAGCCCGAATGAGCCTGAAGCCCTTCGATCCGAAGGCTCGATCTCGGTTCGCGCCTGATCGACATGGCTGACCGCGACCGCCCACGGGCACCGAGACCGTCTCGGGCGCAGGGGCTCGGCTGCAGCCAACCACCGCGGCCTGCCGACGTCGGCGATGTCGTCGCCGTCTATTCCGAGACGCCCGGTGTCTGGACCGCCTCGCAAGTCACCGGCATCGACGCCGCAGCAAAGTGCGCTGCCGCCGAGGCTGAGCTGGTCGCACCCGAGTGCACGCGCCCCCTGCTGGAGGCGCTGCGCCAGGCCCTGGCCGACCTGGCGACCACCGAGCGCAGGGACGGCATGGCAAAGGCCGGCTCGGCCGCCACGCCGTCGTAGCCACCAGCAGCGCCAGCGGCTGTCACCGGGCCGGGCAGGTGTGGGCGAGGGCTTGGTCGAGCCCACTGCGGTGGATGGCGTCCAGACTCATGGCCTGGACGGTCGTCGCTTTCCCTCGCTCGATCAGAGCGTCACAGTCGGGGCGGGACAGCAGGGGCTGGGCCTGCTGGATGGCGGTGAGCAGCTGGTTGTCGACGCGGTCCAGGACCGGGCGGACCTGGGTAGCGAGGTCGGGGCGACGGGTCGGTTGCTCTGCAGGGTGTTCCTGCCACTGTGCGTAGAGCGCGCGTTGGACGTCCTTGTTCGCGGCGATCTGGTCCTTGAAGATCCGCTGGACGGTGGCCCTGTCGATCCCGAGTTTCGCGGCCTGGGAGGCCGCACGGTCCAGGACGGTCTTCTCTCGGGACGGGTCGTCGATGGGCTGGACGGTGCCCCATTTCGCCGCGGCTACCGTATCCGCGGTCATCACGCGCTCAGCGGCGAGCCGCACAATCGTTCCCAGTGCCTGCTCGGCCGACGGGCTGCTTGACCGGGCCGGGCCGGCGCCCGCGGTCAGGGAGGAGCCGCAGGCCACGAGGACGGCTGCACCGACACCGGTCAGGGCCAGCACGGCAGCCCGCATTCGGATAGTGCTCACGACAACCACTATCCACACTCGTCCGCCATGGCGCAGTCCCCAACGGGAGTGTCGCCGTCACCCCTCTTCATGACCATGCAGAGAGTCGTCCAACACGCGAGCCCGTCAGAGGCCCCCTCCTTGCCTCGCTAGCTCGCTGCGGGACGGGATCCGTCACCGTCCACCCCGCTCCCACTCGACCCGCCGGGAAGCCTCGCCCGTCGCGGTCTCGGAACACCGCAGGCACCCCGTCGACCACCGTACGGGGGCCGACCCTGTCGCTCTCCCCATGCCCGAGCCTGCGGCCGCGCCTCCGACCGGCGCCGTTCCCGAAGTCGGCCGTGCGCCCGCGCCGATGGCGGAGCTGTGCCGCGCCGCACACGGAGTCACCAGCCCTGCCGTGGCCGGCCGCTGGGCCCGCTCCTGAGCAACCCTCACAGGTGCGAGCCTCATCTCGTGCCGGGTTCCACATCTACCTACAGCGTCAGCCATCCCCGGAGCGGGTGCCGGGGCGGCCGGCATTGTCGTCAGGGAGTGGAGGGTCGGGGGGGGGGGGGGGGCGCCCCGCGGCCCCCCCCCCCCCCCCCGCCGGGGGCGGGGGGGGGGGGGGGGCGGGCCCGCCCCCCGGGGGGGGGCCCCGGGCCCCCGCACCAGGCC
>NZ_JBIAVU010000021.1:91804-156663 GCF_042894695.1 Streptomyces sp. NPDC001513 | reverse complement strand
TGGGCGTCGGCCAGCTCGGCCGCGGACAGCGGGTAGTGGGCACCCTGCTTGGTCAGGACGGGCAGGCCGGCGTTGGGCATGCAGGACAGCGGGATGCGGGCGTTGCGCGCCAGATAGCGCAGGTGCTCGCTCATCTCGGCGGGGCCGGTGGCGCAGTTCAACCCGATCATGTCGATGCCCAACGGCTCCAGCGCCGTCAGCGCCGCACCGATCTCCGAACCGAGCAGCATCGTGCCGGTGGTCTCGACGGTGACGGAGCAGATCAGCGGGACGGTGACGCCCAGGGCCTCCATGGCGCGGCGGGCACCGATGATGGAGGACTTCGTCTGGAGGAGGTCCTGGGTGGTCTCCACCAGCAGGGCGTCGGCGCCGCCCGTGATCAGGCCCTCGGCATTGATCTGGTAGGCGTCACGGATCTGCCCGTAGGTGATGTGCCCCAGGGTGGGCAGCTTCGTACCGGGGCCCATGGAGCCGAGCACCCAGCGCTGCTGCCCCGTCGACGCCGTGAACTCGTCCGCGACCTCGCGGGCGATCCGGGCACCCGCCTCCGACAGCTCGAAGTTGCGTTCGGCGATGTCGTACTCGGCCAGCGCGGCGTAGTTCGTACCGAAGGTGTTCGTCTCGACGCAGTCCACACCCACCGCGAAGTACTCCTCGTGCACGGAGCGCACGATGTCGGGGCGGGTGATGTTCAGGACCTCGTTGCAGCCTTCCAGCTGCTGGAAGTCCTCCATCGTGGGGTCCTGCGCCTGGAGCATGGTTCCCATGGCCCCGTCGGCGACGACCACGCGGGTCGCGAGCGCCTCACGGAGGGCATCGGCCCGGGTCTGGGTGTCAGCGGACGGGTTGGGCAACGAAGCCATGGTTGTGCTCCCTGGAATGCGACGGCTGTCGGCTTTGCACCCCCTCTGTGTCAAGGGTGCACGTCGTCAGCGTAACCGCGAGGCACCGGCCCCGGTGCGGGTGTCCCACGTGGCGGACTGCATTCTGTGGCAGGGGTTGCCAAGGGTGTCCCGGCGACGGTACGGCGAACAGTTTCCCCCTCGCTGCGCAAGGTCGGCATCGGCCGATACTGTTCAGCATTGTCGAACCGCATCAAGATGGTCAGTAATGACAGCAAGGTCAGCAGGAGGCTGCGCGATGGCACGGAACATCCAGTCGCTCGAACGAGCCGCTGCGATGCTGCGGCTCCTGGCGGGCGGAGAGCGCCGGCTGGGGCTCTCCGACGTGGCCTCCTCGCTGGGCCTGGCCAAGGGGACGGCGCACGGCATCCTGCGCACCCTGCAGGCCGAGGGCTTCGTGGAGCAGGATCCCGCCTCCGGCCGCTATCAGCTGGGCGCGGAGCTGCTGCGCCTGGGCAACAGCTACCTCGACGTGCACGAGCTGCGCGCCCGCGCCCTGGTCTGGACGGACGACCTGGCCCGGGCGAGCGGCGAGAGCACGTACGTGGGCGTGCTGCACAAGAGCGGGGTGCTGATCATGCACCACGTCTTCCGGCCCGACGACAGCCGCCAGGTGCTGGAGGTCGGGGCCATGCAGCCGCTGCACTCGACCGCGCTGGGCAAGGTGCTGTCCGCGTACGACCCGGTCGCGCACACCCAGTCGCTGGAGGTGGAGCGCGAGGCGTTCACCCCCCGTACGGTCACGGACGCCGTGGGTTTCGAGGAGATCCTGGACCTGACCCGGGCGCGCGGCTGGGCCGCCGACGTCGAGGAGACGTGGGAGGGCATCGCCTCGGTGGCGGCGCCGATCCACGACCGGCGCCGGATGCCGGTCGGCGCGGTGGCGGTGGCGGGTGCCGTGGAACGGGTCTGCGGGGCGTCCGGCGAGCCCCATGCGGCCCTCGTGGCCTCCGTACGGGACTGTGCGCGATCGGTTTCACGCGACCTCGGCGCGGGCCGGTTCTGACCTTGCTTTAGCACCCCAGAGCCGCCATCTGGCTGCTTTCTGCCCACTTTTCGCCATATCTCGACTGCAGGATGGCTTGTTTTGGGCGATCGTACCTAGTGGTAACGATCCGACACCTTGGCCTGGCGGGCTCTTGACGCATTCTTCACTTGGGCGGAAAACTGCCGTTCACCGGTCGGCATTGTCGAACACCTAACGGCAATACGCGCTAGGATGCGACAAGGCCAAGGACCGGTGCAGCACTCACCGAGTGCGCGGAACCACCGGAGGGACCCGGTGTCCGCCCACCCCTGGACGTACGTAAGGAGTCGCGGGTGTCCAGCTCCGACATCTTCATCGGCGAGACCATCGGTACCGCCCTGCTCACACTGCTCGGCGGTGGCGTCTGCGCCGCAGTGACGCTCAAGAGCTCCAAGGCCCGCAATGCGGGCTGGCTCGCCATCACGTTCGGCTGGGGATTCGCCGTACTGATCGCCGCCTACGTCTCCGCGCCGCTCTCGGGTGCGCACCTCAACCCGGCGGTCACCGTCGGCCTCGCGGTCAAGACCGGCGAGTGGGGCGACACCCCCGTCTACTTCGCCGGCCAGCTGCTCGGCGCCATGCTCGGCGCGGTCCTGATGTGGATCACCTACTACGGTCAGTTCCGCGTGCACCTGGCGGACCCGGAGCACATCCGCGATGCCACGCTCGGCCCCGAGGACCCGCACCCGCACGACCAGGCCGGCCCGGTGCTCGGCATCTTCTCCACCGGCCCCGAGATCCGTAATGTCGTGCAGAACCTCGCGACCGAGATCATCGGCACCGCCGTCCTGGTCCTGGCGATCCTGACCCAGGGCCTCCAGGACGACGGCAAGGGCCTCGGTGTCATCGGCGTCCTGATCACCTCGTTCGTGGTCGTCGGCATCGGCCTCTCGCTCGGCGGCCCGACCGGCTACGCCATCAACCCGGTGCGCGACCTCGGTCCGCGCATCGTGCACGCCCTGCTCCCGCTGCCCAACAAGGGCGGCTCCGACTGGGGATACTCCTGGATCCCGGTGGTCGGCCCGCTCGTCGGTGCCGCCCTCGCCGGTGGTCTTTACAACCTCGCGTTCGCCTGATCAGCACGGCCGCGTTCGTAAGATCCGCACCGCCCTCCTGATTCCGCCTACTCACCAGACCTGCCAGGAGCAGCCACATGACCAGCAGCACCGGCCCCTTCATCGCCGCGATCGACCAGGGCACCACCTCTTCCCGCTGCATCGTCTTCGACCGTGACGGCCGCATCGTCGCCGTCGACCAGAAGGAGCACGAGCAGATCTTCCCGAAGCCGGGCTGGGTCGAGCACGACGCCGCGGAGATCTGGACCAACGTCCAGGAGGTCGTCGCCGGCGCCATCGCCAAGGCGGAGATCACCGCCGCCGACGTCAAGGCCGTCGGCATCACCAACCAGCGCGAGACCACCCTGCTGTGGGACAAGAACACCGGCGAGCCGGTGCACAACGCGCTGGTCTGGCAGGACACCCGCACCGACGCCCTGTGCAAGGAACTCGGCCGCAACGTCGGCCAGGACCGCTTCCGCCGCGAGACCGGCCTGCCGCTGGCGAGCTACTTCGCCGGCCCGAAGGTCCGCTGGCTGCTCGACAACGTCGAGGGCCTGCGCGAGCGCGCCGAGGCCGGCGACATCCTCTTCGGCACCATGGACTCGTGGGTCATCTGGAACCTCACGGGTGGCGCCCAGGGCGGCGTGCACGTCACCGACGTCACCAACGCCTCGCGCACCATGCTGATGAACCTGCACACGCTGGCCTGGGACGACAAGATCGCGGAGTCCATGGGCGTCCCGCTCAACGTGCTCCCCGAGATCAAGTCCTCCGCCGAGGTCTACGGCCACGTCAAGGACGGCGTCCTCGCCGGTGTCCCGGTCGCCTCGGCGCTCGGTGACCAGCAGGCCGCCCTCTTCGGCCAGACCTGTTTCGCCGAGGGCGAGGCCAAGTCCACGTACGGCACCGGAACGTTCATGCTGATGAACACCGGCGACAAGATCATCAACTCCTACAGCGGCCTGCTGACCACGGTCGGCTACCAGATCGGCGACCAGAAGCCGGTCTACGCCCTGGAAGGCTCCATCGCCGTCACCGGCTCGCTCGTCCAGTGGATGCGCGACCAGATGGGCCTGATCAAGTCGGCCGCCGAGATCGAGACCCTGGCCTCCTCGGTCGAGGACAACGGCGGCGCCTACTTCGTGCCGGCCTTCTCCGGCCTGTTCGCCCCGTACTGGCGCTCCGACGCCCGCGGTGTGATCACCGGCCTGACCCGGTACGTCACCAAGGCGCACATCGCCCGTGCCGTCCTGGAGGCCACCGCCTGGCAGACCCGCGAGATCACCGACGCCATGACCAAGGACTCGGGCGTCGAGCTCGCGGCCCTCAAGGTCGACGGCGGCATGACCTCCAACAACCTGCTGATGCAGACGCTCTCGGACTTCCTGGACGCCCCCGTGGTGCGCCCGATGGTCGCCGAGACCACCTGCCTCGGCGCCGCCTACGCCGCCGGCCTGGCCGTCGGCTTCTGGCCCGACACCGACGCCCTGCGCGCCAACTGGCGCCGCGCGGCGGAGTGGACCCCGCGGATGCCCGCCGAGCAGCGGGACCGCGAGTACAAGAGCTGGCTCAAGGCCGTGGAGCGTTCCATGGGCTGGGTCGACGACGAAGACGCCAGCTGACCGCACTCGGCTGACGAATCGACGAGGAGCTAAAGAGATATGAGCAGCCCGCAGAGCGTTCCCACCCTGGGTACGCACCCGACCGCCGGTTCGAACGCGAGCCGCGCCGAGACCCGTGAGCAGCTGGCGAAGGCCACGTACGACCTGCTGGTCATCGGCGGTGGAATCCTGGGCACCTCGGTGGCCTGGCACGCCGCGCAGTCGGGTCTGCGGGTTGCCATGGTGGACGCCGGCGACTTCGCCGGCGCCACCTCCTCGGCCTCCTCCAAGCTCGTCCACGGCGGTCTGCGCTACCTGCAGACCGGCGCGGTCAAGCTGGTCGCGGAGAACCACCACGAGCGTCGGGTGCTGGCCAAGGACGTGGCCCCGCACCTGGTCAACCCGCTCACCTTCTACCTGCCGGTCTACAAGGGCGGACCGGTCGGTGCGGCCAAGCTGGGCGCGGGCGTCTTCGCCTACTCCGCCCTCTCGGCCTTCGGCGACGGCATGGGCAAGGTCATATCGCCGGCCCGTGCCGCCGCCGACAACCCGGGTCTGAAGACGGACAACCTCAAGGCCGTCGCGGTCTACTACGACCACCAGATGAACGACTCGCGCGTCGCCGTCATGACGGTCCGCGCGGCCGTCGAGTCGGGCGCGGTCGTCCTCAACCACGCCGAGGTCACCGGGCTCCGCAAGACGCGGGGCCGGGTCACCGGCGCCGAGCTCAAGGACCGTCTCGACGGCACCGAGTTCGGGGTCGACGCGCGCGTCGTGCTCAACGCCACCGGCCCGTGGGTGGACCACCTGCGGCGCATGGAAGACAAGCACTCGATGCCGTCGATCCGCCTCTCCAAGGGCGCGCACATCGTCATGAAGCGGAAGTCGCCGTGGAAGGCCGCCATGGCCACCCCGATCGACAAGTACCGCATCACCTTCGCCCTCCCCTGGGAGGACCAGCTGCTGCTCGGCACCACCGACGAGGTGTACGAGGGCGACCCGGCGGACGTGCGCGCCACCGAGTCCGACATCGCGCAGATCCTGGACGAGGCGGCCTTCTCGGTGAAGGACGCCGACCTGGACCGTTCGCTGATGACGTACGCCTTCGCGGGCCTGCGGGTGCTGCCCGGCGGCCCCGGCGGCGTGGAGAAGGCCAAGCGCGAGACGGTCGTCTCCGAGGGCGCCGGCGGCATGCTGTCGGTGGCCGGCGGCAAGTGGACGACGTACCGCCACATCGGCCGCGTGGTCATGGACAAGCTGTCGAAGCTCCCGGGCAGCCCGCTGACCGAGGACATGGAGCCGGTGAAGTCCCTGGTGCGCCGGATCGCGCTGCCCGGTGTCGCCAACCCGAACGCGGTCGCGCACCGGCTGCTGGTGGACCGTGAGCCGGGCACCCGGATGGACCCGCTCACCGCCCGCCACCTGGCCTCGCACTACGGCTCGCTGGCCTTCGACATCGCGCGCCTCGCGAACGAGGACCCGGCGCTGGCCGAGCGCATCCACCCGGACGGTCCGGAGATCTGGGCGCAGGTCGCGTACGCCCGTGACAACGAGTGGGCCGAGACGGTCGACGACGTGCTGCGCCGCCGTACGACGGTGACGATCCGCGGCCTGGACGACGAGGCCGTACGGGCTCGTGTCGAGGAGATGCTGGGCCACAAGGCATAGCTCTTACGCAGGTGGGGAAGAGGGGCGGTTCCGAGGGGAACCGCCCCTCTGTCGTGGGCTGTGGCCGGTGCCTCATCAAGGCTTAGGCTGACCCACGTACGCAAGGGGAACTTCGGAAGGAGACCTGGGTGATCGAGCTTGAGGGCGTGCCCGAGCTGATCGACCCGGTCATGGTGGCCGCGTTCGAGGGCTGGAACGACGCGGGTGACGCGGCCTCCGGTGCGGTCGCACACCTGGACCGGGAGTGGAAGGGCGAGGTCTTCGCGGCTCTGGACGCCGAGGACTACTACGACTTCCAGGTCAACCGGCCGACGGTATGGCTGGACAACGGGGTACGGAAGATCACGTGGCCGACGACCCGGCTGTCGGTGGTCCGGATCGGCGGGGCGAAGCCGCGCGACCTGGTGCTGGTCCGGGGGATCGAACCGTCCATGCGGTGGCGGTCGTTCTGCAACGAGATCCTGGGCTTCGCCCACGAGCTGGGCGTGGAGATGGTGGTCATCCTGGGGGCGCTGCTCGGGGACACTCCGCACACCCGGCCGGTGCCGGTGAGCGGGGTCACCTCGGACGCGGACCTGGCGCGGACGATGGACCTGGAGGAGACCAAGTACGAGGGCCCGACGGGCATCGTGGGCATCCTGCAGGAGGCCTGTACGCACGCGGGCGTGCCGGCGGTGTCGCTGTGGGCGGCGGTGCCGCACTACGTGTCGCAGCCGCCGAACCCGAAGGCGACGCTGGCGCTGCTGAACCGGCTGGAGGATCTGATCGACATCCGGATCCCGCTGGGCGAGCTGCCGGAGGACGCGCGGGCGTGGCAGCTGGGCGTGGACCAACTGGCCGCCGAGGACAGCGAGGTGGCGGAGTACGTCCAGACGCTGGAGGAGGCGCGGGACACGGCGGACCTGCCGGAGGCCTCGGGTGACGCGATCGCCCGGGAGTTCGAGCGGTACCTGCGGCGGCGTGACCCGGCGGCGGGCCCGGAGACGGCCACGGACACGGGCTCGTACTTCCGGGACCTGTCCGGTGGCCGCCCCCAGCCGAAGGCGAAGCCGGACGACGCGGCGGATCCGGACGGCCCCGCCGAGGGCGAGGGCGAGGCCGACGGCGCCGACGGGGACGGGGAGACCCCCGGGACCTAGGAGCCCGGGCTGTCCGGCTGTCAGTACGCCCTGCTTGGATACGGGTTGCCGTTCCGAGAGAGGGAAGCATGACCCGTACCACCCCGCCCCGCCCGCTCGACGCTGCCACGGTGTTCCCGGAGCTCGCGGACCTGGCCAGGACCGCGACCCGGCTGCACCCCCGCCCGGGGTCCCCCACCGTGCACGACAGCTCGGTGGGCGGGCCGCTGCTGTGGCCGGCCGGTGAGCCCTGGGCGTCGTGCTCGCAGGAGCACGACGCCCCCTTCCCGCTGAACACGCCCGAGGAGATCCGCACGCTCCGGCGGATCCGCGCCCGCGACGTGTGGACGGCCGAGGACCATGCCGAGGTCTCCCGGATCAACGCCGGCCACGATCCGGCCCTGCTGCCCGAAGGCGCGCACCCGCTGATACCGGTGGCGCAGCTGTACGCCGGGGACGTCCCCGGCCTGCCGTTCCCCGAGGGCACGGACCTGCTCCAGGTGCTGTGGTGCCCGTTCATCGACATCGAGGACCAGGAGGGCTCGGAGGCCGTCCAGCTGCGGTGGCGGCGTGCCGACGACGTGGCGGAGGTCCTGGCGGCCGCGCCGGAGCCCGCGTACGTGGGCACGGACGAGCTGGTGCCGGTCCCGTGCGTGCTCCATCCGGAACAGGTCCGCGAGTACCCGGCCGCGCACGATCTGGACCCGGAACTGGCCGGGCGGATCCGCCGCTGGGAGGAGGACGGGGCCCCCGACTACCGGGATGCCCTGTCGGTCGCGGCGGGGTGGAAGGCCGGCGGCTGGGCCGCCCCGTTCACCTTCCGCGATTCCGGCGGCCCGGAGGAACTGCGCTGCCGGGAGTGCGCGGCCGTCGGCGAGCCGCTGCTCACCCTCGACCACGCCGAGTGGAATCCCGCCACCGTCAGCTGGCGTCCCGTCGAGGAACCGCACGACGCGGACGCCGCCCCCACCCGGGTGACCGTGGGCCGCGGCTACACCCTGCAGTTCTACGCGTGCCCCGCCGATCCCCGGCACCCGCCGGTGACCGTCATGCAGTGACGCGGTGAACGGCGAAGCGCGCCCCCGGCATCGGGCCGGGAGCGCGCTTCCTCGTGTGCCTGCCGCTGTTAGAGGGCCACGCCCAGCAGGGCGTCCACCGTGCGGGAGACCAGGCCGGGGGCCGACTCGTCGTCGCCGTCCGAGGCGTTCTGGGCGTCGACCCAGCGGTCCACGGCGGCGAGCGCCGCGGGGGCGTCGAGGTCGTTCGCGAGGGCCTCGCGGACCTCCTCGACCAGCGCGTCCGCCGGCAGCCCGTCCGGCCGGGACACGGCCGCGCGCCAGCGCTCCAGCCGGGCCACCGCCTCGGCGAGGACGTCGTCGGTCCACTCCCAGTCGGCCCGGTAGTGGTGCGACAGCAGCGCGAGGCGGATGGCCGCCGGGTCCACCCCGGCGCGCCGCAGGGCGGAGACGAAGACGAGGTTGCCCTTCGACTTCGACATCTTCTCGCCGTGCAGGGCGACCATGCCCGCGTGCACGTATGCCTTGGCCATCGGGAACTCGCCCGTCAGCACCTGGGCGTGCGAGGCGCCCATCTCGTGGTGCGGGAAGGCCAGGTCGGAGCCGCCGCCCTGGATGTCGAAGCCCATGCCCAGGTGGTCCAGGGCGATGGCGACGCACTCGATGTGCCAGCCCGGCCGGCCGCGGCCCAGCGAGCCGCCGTCCCAGCTCGGCTCGCCCGGACGCGCGGCCATCCACAGCATCGGGTCCAGCGGGTTCTTCTTCCCGGGCCGGTCGGGGTCGCCGCCCCGCTCCGCCGAGAGCAGCCGCATCGCCTCGGCGTCGAGGTTCGAGACCCCGCCGAAGTGCGCGTCGGACTCGACCGAGAAGTAGACGTCCCCGTCGAGCTCGTACGCCGCGCCCGCGTCCCGCAGCCGCTCGACCAGCGGCACGATGCCGGGTATGGCCTCGACGGCTCCGATGTAGTGCTGCGGCGGCAGCATCCGCAGGGCGGTCATGTCCTCGCGGAAGAGCGCGGTCTCGCGCTCGGCCAGCTCGGTCCAGTCGTGGCCGTCGCGCAGCGCCCGCTCCAGGAGCGGGTCGTCCACGTCGGTGACGTTCTGGACGTAGTGGACCTGCCGCTTGGTGTCGAGCCACACGCGCTGCACGAGGTCGAACGCGTTGTAGGTCGCCGCGTGACCGATGTGGGTCGCGTCGTACGGGGTGATGCCGCAGACGTAGATACGGGCGACGGGACCGGGGGCGAGGGTGATCGTCCCCTGGGTCGCGGTGTCGTGGATCTGGAGGTCGCGGCCCTTGCCAGGAAGGGCGGGGACCTCAGAAGCGGGCCAGGCATGCATGTCTCGAGCCTAACCGGACGCATGTTCCGGAAACGAACCGGACCTGGACTGTTGTCTTGATCGGCACTCTTGCGGTCTGGCCGAATCTGTGCGTGTGGCGGATGGCCGGTTCAGACCGGTGGCCAGGGGATAGACGGCCACTGCCCGGACGGCTGCGGGTGGGTTCCGGTGCGCAGCAGGTGTGCCACCCGGGCCCGTACTGCGGCCAGCTCGACGGCGGTGATCAGTTCGGCCAGCCGGGTGGCGAGCGGGGCTCCGGCGGCCAGCCCGGCGGCCAGCCCGGTCAGCACCTCGCGCGCCTCGTCGGTCAGCGGCTCCCCCGCCCAGCCCCACAGCAGGGTGCGCAGCTTGTCCTCGGCGTGGAAGGTCACGCCGTGGTCGATGCCGTAGATGCGGCCGTCGGGTGCGGGCAGCAGGTGGCCGCCCTTGCGGTCGCCGTTGTTGATCACGGCGTCGAGTACGGAGAGCCGGCGCAGCCGCGGGTCGTCGGCGTGGACGAGGAGCGCGGTGCGGCCCTCCCCCACCTCGGCCAGGGCGACGGGCTTCCAGCCCTCCCCCGCCTCCTCGCCGTCGACGAGCGCGAGGAGCCCGCCGGCCGGGGATTCGCCTTCCGGTTCGGCGGATTCGATCCACCGCTGGACCATGCCCTCGCCGTACGGTCCGTCGCGCAGCACGGTGGTGGGCACCAGGCCCCATCCGGTGGCCTCGGAGACCAGGTAGGCGGCGACCTCGCGCTGGGCGAGGCTCCCGTCGGGGAAGTCCCACAGCGGCCGCTCGCCCTTGACGGGCTTGTACACGCAGTCGGCGCTGGCGCCCTCGTGCGTGACGGTGCACAGCAGGACGGCGTTGGACGCCTCGCGGATCCGGCCGATGACGGTCAGCTCGCCCTTGGCGAGCAGTTCCTCGATCTCCCCCGTGTCGGTCACGCCTGGCGCCGGTAGCCGTTCTGGCGCGGGCACACGTGCCCCTCCGGGTCCAGCGGCAGACTGCACAGCGGGCACGGCGGGCGGCCGGCGTTGACCACGTCCAGGGCCCGCTTGGCGAAGGCGCGGGCCTGGGCGCCGCTGAGGCGGACCCGCAGCATGGGCGGGCCGTTCTCCTCGTCCTGGAGGAGCCGCTCCTCCGCCTCGGCGAGGTCCTCGTCGGAGTCGGCGTCGAGTTCCACCAGGGCCTGGGCCTCGACGATCATCCGCTGCTCCTCGCCGTCCCAGGCCAGGGCCATGGTGCCGACGCGGAACTCCTCCTCGACGGGGACGTCGAGGGGGGCGGTGTCCGCGGCCTCGGCGGGGGCGACGGCCGGCACCGGGGCGTTGCCGCCGGTGCGCCGCACGACCTCGTCCAGCAGCTCGTCCATCCGCTCGGCGAGCGCCGCGACCTGGGTCTTCTCCAGGGAGACGCTGGTGACGCGGGGGCCGGAGGAGGCCTGCAGGAAGAACGTACGGCGTCCCGGCAGACCGACCGTGCCGGCCACGAAGCGGTCCGGGGGGTCGTAGAGGAACACCTGACGGGGCACGTCCAGTCTCCAAGTCTCAGCGGCAGGGGCAGGTCTGCGCCCTTGTGGCCCGTCCACCCTACTGCGCCGTCCGATCACGCCGCGCCCGCGCCGCCTCCCACGACGGCGTTCCCCGTGTCTTCGGCGTCTTTGTCCGAAGCGACCGCTTCCGGCGCGGCCGGACGCTTCACGAGCGGCCCGAAGTCCCCCGTGTCGCCCAGCCGGAACACGAACGGCCGGGTCGGCGTGTACCGGACGGCGGTGACCGAGCAGGGGTCGACGTGGATGCGCTGGAAGAGGTCCAGGTGCATCCCGAGGGCGTCCGCGACAAGGGACTTGATGATGTCGCCGTGGGAGCACATCAGGAAGACGGCGTCGCTCCCGTGCTCGTCCTCGACCCGCGCGTTCCATTCCCGTACGGCGTCCACGGCGCGCGCCTGCATGGCGCGCATGGACTCGCCGCCGGGGAAGGCGGCGGCCGAGGGGTGCTGCTGGACGATCTTCATCAGCGGTTCGTCGGAGAGCTCGGAGAGCTTGCGGCCGGACCAGTCGCCGTAGTGGCACTCGCCGATCCGCTCGTCGGTGTGCACCTCCAGCTCGGGCCTGGCGGCCAGCAGGGGGGCGAGGGTCTCCCGGCAGCGTTGCAGCGGGCTGGTGACGGCGGCGGCGAGCGGCACGCCCGCGAGCCTTCCGGGAAGCGCGGCGGCCTGCTCGGCGCCGCGCTCGTCGAGGCCGACTCCCGGGGTCCACCCGGCGAGCAACCCTGCGGTGTTGGCGGTGGACCGCCCGTGTCGTACGAGGATCAGCGTGGCCATGGGGGCAGCCTATGCGGTGGGGCCGGAGTGCGGGCCGGCCGTGGACGAGGGACAATGCCCGCGTGATTGTGGACTGCGCCATCTATCAGAACGGCTGCCGCACCGAGGGACCCGAGGATCTCTCGGACGCGCTCGACGCGGCCCGGGCGAGCGGGGACGCCTTCCTGTGGATCGGCATGTACGAGCCGACGGAGCAGGAGTTCGATCACGTCAGCCGGGAGTTCGGCCTGCACAAGCTGGCGGTGGAGGACGCGCTGACCGCGCACCAGCGCCCGAAGTTGGAGGTGTACGACGACTCGCTGTTCGTCGTCCTCAAGCCGGTGATGTACGACGAGGTGTCCGACACGGTGACCACGGGCGAGTTGATGCTGTTCATCGGCGACTCCTTCGTGGTCACGGTCCGGCACGGCGAGGGCGCCGCGCTGGCCGCCGTACGGCGTCGGCTGGAGCACGAGCCGGATGTCCTCAGGCACGGTCCGACGGCCGTGCTGTACGCGGTGTCCGATGCGGTGGTGGACCACTACATCGAGGTGGCGGCCGAGCTCCAGGTCGATCTGGAGGAGCTGGAGGCCGAGGTCTTCTCCCCGAACCCCTCGAACGCGAAGAACACCGCGGCCCGGATCTACGGCTTCAAGCGGCAGGTGCTGGAGTTCCGGCGGGCGACGAACCCGCTGCTCCAGCCGATGGAGCGGCTCGCCTTCGGCGAGGTCCCCTTCGTCCACGAGCACGCGCAGCCCTTCTTCCGCGACGTCGCCGACCACCTGACCAAGGCGAGCGAGTACATCGACGGGCTCGACCGGCTGCTGTCGGACGCGCTGTCCGCGCATCTGGCCCAGATGGGGGTGCGTCAGAACGACGACGTGCGCAAGATCTCGGCGTGGGCGGCGATGGCGGCCGTCCCCACGATGGTGGCCGGGATCTACGGGATGAACTTCGAGCACATGCCGGAGCTGAGGCAGGTCTGGGGCTATCCGGTGGTGGTGGCGGTCATGGTGGGCATCTGCCTGAGCCTGCACCGCATGTTCAAGCGCCGGGGCTGGCTGTAGCCGGGCGCGGCGTGGCGCAGGGCACGGCCGGCCTCTAGGCGAACTCGGGGGCGGTGGCCGGTGCGCCGCCCAGTGCGTCGCGGTGCTGGGGCATCCGCAGGTCGACCATCCGGTGCCAGCCGCTGAACCGTTCGTACGCGTACGTGGCGCGGATGCCGGCGGCGAGCACGGCCGCCTTCGGGGCGGGCCAGTGCAGCAGCCGTCCCATGTGGTCCATGACGGCGAGGCTGACGTCCCGGTAGACGCCGATCTCCGTGAGCGCGCTGTCGCGGAGCACCCGCTGGATGGTGCGGCCGTGGCCCGCGCGGGCGAGGCGCAGCAGTTCCTCGTGGCAGTAGGCGAGGTGGTTGGCCTCGTCGTTGCCGATCATGCGGATGGCCTTGCCGAACTCGGGGTGGTCTCCGAAGTACCCGACCAGCATGTCCATCTGGTCGGCGGCGCGCTGTTCCGTGACGCGGCTGTGCGCGAGGTAGACGACGATGTCCTCCTCGCTGAGCGCCTGCTCGCGGCGCAGCTTGTCGTGGGCGAGGCCGATGCCGCGGCGCTCCAGCAGCATCGTGTAGTCGGTCTCGGGCGGGACCGGGACCGGCTGCAGGCCGCGCTTGCGCAGCAGCGCGTTGAAGATCCGGCCGTGCTTGTCCTCGTCGGCGCCGTGCCGGGTGATCTTGGGCGCGAGGTCGCGCATGGCGTCGGGCACCAGGGCCGCGATGCGGGCGTTCTCCCAGCCGCCCTGGGTCTCCCCGCTGGCGGCGATGGAGCAGAACAGCTGGAAGGAGTCGTCGTGGTCGACGATCTCCTGGAACAGGCTGCGGGCAGAGAGCATGAACCGAGTCAAACGCCGGGCGTGGGGACCGGCAACCGATAGGTCTCACTACTCGTCCGAATGAACGAAACGAGGGGATGGACCGCCACGCGTAACCCCGCGGGCACCCGGGGCGTTGTTGGCTGTGTCGGCCGTGGCGGGGAAGACCCCCCGAGCCCCCACCACGGCCGCAGACTCCTACTGACGCCGGACTCGGTCCGGCGGGCCGGAGCCGGGTCTCAGGCGAGACCGGCGAGCTCCATGGCCTCGGTGCCGGCCCGCAGGGCGGCGATCCGCTCGTCCAGCGTGAATCCGGCCGGGGCCAGCGTGAGGGTGGTGACCCCGGCCTCCGCGTAGGCCCGCATCCCGTCCGCGATGCGGGCGACGGGGCCGAGCAGCGTGGTCGAGTCGATCAGCGAGTGCGGGACGGCCTCGGCCGCGCCGGTCTTGTCGCCCGCCAGGTACTTGTCCTGGATCTCGGCGGCTTCCTTCTCGTAGCCCATGCGCTGGGCGAGCTGGTTGTAGAAGTTCTGCTTCCGGCTGCCCATGCCGCCGACGTACAGGGCGGTGTAGGGGCGGAACATGTCCGCGAGCGCGGTCACGTCCTCGCCGAGGGCCAGCGGCACGGTCGGGCAGACGTCGAAGCCGTCCATGGTCAGCCCGGCCTTCTCGCGGCCCGCCCGGATGTGGGTGAGGGCGGTGGCCTCCAGGTGCTCGGCGGCCGGGAAGATCAGCAGGGCGCCGTCGGCGATCTCGCCGGTCTGCTCCAGGTTCTTCGGACCGATGGCGGCGATGTAGAGCGGGATGTGCTCGCGCTCGGGGTGCACGGTCAGCTTGATCGGCTTGCCCGGGCCTCCCGGCAGCGGCAGGGTCCAGTGCTCGCCGTCGTAGGAGAGCCGCTCGCGGGTCATGGCCTTGCGGACGATCTCCACGTACTCCCGGGTGCGGGCGAGCGGCTTGTCGAACGTGACGCCGTACCAGCCCTCGGAGACCTGCGGGCCGGAGACGCCGAGGCCGAGCCGGAAGCGGCCCTTGGTGAGCGAGTCGAGGGTGGCCGCCGTCATGGCGGTCATCGCGGGCTGCCGGGCCGGGATCTGCATGATCGCCGAGCCGACGTCGATGCGCGAGGTCTGGGCGGCGACCCAGGCGAGCACGGTCGGGGCGTCGGAGCCGTAGGCCTCGGCGGCCCAGCAGACGTCGTAGCCCAGGCGGTCGGCCTCCTGGGCGACGGCGAGGTTGTCGCCGTCCATGCCCGCGCCCCAGTAACCGAGATTGATGCCGAGCCGCATGTGTCGTCCCCTTACCGGTTTACCGATCAGTAACGTTGGTGTGCGGGGACTGTAGCGTGCCAGGGCGCTCCGCGTCAGCGCCCCAGTAGTCTCAGCGGTCATGGAGCAGAGGCATCTCGGCCGCACCGGACTGCGCGTTTCCCGGATCGGCCTCGGCACCCTCACCTGGGGCCGTGACACCGGCGAGGAAGCCGCCGCCGAGCAGGTGAAGACCTTCTGGGAGGCGGGCGGCACCCTCGTCGACACGGCCGACGTGTACGGGGGCGGTGAGGCGGAGTACCTCCTCGGGCGGCTGGTGGGCGGGCTCGTCCCGCGCCGGGACCTGGTGATCGCGACCAAGGCGGGCAGCGTGCCGGACCCGGACCGGCGGTTCGACGGCTCGCGCGGGCACCTGCTCGACGCGCTGGACGCCTCGCTGGACCGGCTCGGCACCGACTACGTCGACCTCTGGCAGGTGCACGCCTTCGAT
Organism: Streptomyces sp. NPDC001513; assembly: GCF_042894695.1. Taxonomy (NCBI): domain Bacteria; kingdom Bacillati; phylum Actinomycetota; class Actinomycetes; order Kitasatosporales; family Streptomycetaceae; genus Streptomyces; species Streptomyces sp. NPDC001513. Next base: position 141,020 of record NZ_JBIAVU010000021.1, on the reverse strand, counting down.
CCGGCGACCCCGCTGGAGGAGACCCTCCAGGCGCTGGACCTGGCGGTGAGCAGCGGCCGGGCCCGGTACGCCGGGGTGTCCAACTACTGCGGCTGGCAGCTGGCGAAGGCGGCGACCTGGCAGCTCGCGGCGCCCGGGGTACGGACCCGGATCGCCTCGACGCAGATGGAGTACTCGCTGCTGCAGCGCGGCGTGGAACGGGAGGTGCTGCCGGCCGCGCTGGACCTCGGGATCGGCCTGCTGCCCTCGTCCCCGCTGGGGCGCGGGGTGCTGACGGGCAAGTACCGGGACGGCGTGCCGGCGGACTCCCGGGGCGCCTCGGATTCCATGGCCGCCTTCGTGGACCCGTACCTCGACGAGGCGGCGGGCCGGATCGTGGACGCGGTGGCGACGGCGGCCCGGGGGCTGGCCGTGACCCCGCTCGAAGTGGCGCTCGCGTGGATCCGGGACCGGCCGGGGGTGGTCGCGCCGATCGTGGGCGCGCGGACATCGGCGCAGCTCGCGGCGGCACTGTCGGTGGAGGCCCTTAGTCTTCCCGAGGAGATCTGCCGGGCGCTGGACGATGTTTCGGCTCCGGTGCACCGCTACCCCGATCAGGACTGGAGCACGCTGTGAGTACGGACCGCCAAGCCGAGACCGAAGCCACTGCCGCGGAGGAACCGGCCGGGGCACAGGCCGACTCGGGTGGGCCCGAGGCCGGGCCTGCCGCACCGCACGGCGAAGCCGTTGACACCGGACAGGGGGCGGAGCCCCCGGTTTCGGGAGGGGGCGGGGAGGGGGAGAGCCCCGCAGGGCCCGAGCCCGAAGCAGAAGCCGAAGCCGAAGCCGAAGCAGCGGAATCCGCCGCGCCGGCCGCCGAGGCCCCGGCGCCCGCGCTCACCGAGGCACAGGCCGAGTTGGCCGCGCAGAAGGTCGAGCGGGAGCGGATCGCCCGGCGCAAGGCGGAGCGGGAGGCGCCCGTCGAGGCCGGGGCCAAGCTCAGCGGGAAGGCCGCCGATCTGCTGGCCGCCGTACGGGCCGTGGAGAGCGGGGACAAGCCCCCCGCGGTGTACTTCGACGAGGCCCCGGCCGCGCCCCGCAGGCCGGCCCCCGCCCCCGCCGCGCCGCGCCCGGCCGCCCCGGCGCCGGTGACCGCGGCGGCGCCCTCCGCCGATGCCGTCGAGGGCGTACGGGCCGTACTGGCCCGCGGCGGCGCCCCCGAGGCCCTGGCCGGTCCCGCCGCGGCGGCCCTCGGCGAGGGAGCCGCCGAGCAGCTCACCGAGAACCCCTGGCGGCTGCTGTCGGTCGCGTCCGTGCGCCCGACCCAGGCGGACGGCTTCGCCCGGTCCCTGCTGGGCTCCGGGGCCGGTCCCGGGGACGAGCGCCGCGCCACCGTCCTGGTGGGCTGGCTGCTGGCCCAGGCCGGGCTCAAGGGGCACACCGCCCTAGAAGCGCCGGTGCTGGAGAAGGCCCTGGCCCAGTACGGCGTACCGGATCCGGCCGAAGCGCTGGAACAGGCCATCGCGGACGGCTCGGTGCTGGTCTTCCACGAGCCCCTGGGGCCGCCCGTCGAGGAGGGCGAGGAGCAGCCCGTACGTCTCCTCGTGGGCCTGGAGGGCGCCGCCATGGCCGAGGAGAGCCTGGCCGACGGCCTGGCCCGGCTCGCCGGCACCTTCGGCGGCACGGCGGACTGGGAGCAGGCCGCCGCGGCCGCGCCGGGCCCGTCCGCCGCCGAACTGATCCGCACGGTCGCGGGCCACGGCCTGGTCGCCCACACGGGCGGCGAGGCCGCGCGTGCCGAGGTGTTCGCCCTGGTCGCGGCCGCCCGCGAGCTGGGCCTGCGGGCCTGGCCCGCCGCGCACTCCCCCGCCGGCCCGGACTCGGTGACCGTGGCGGGGCTGCTCTCCGGGGCGGAGGGGCCCGGGCGGGACGCGGACGGGCAGTTCGCGCTGGACCTCCTCGTGGTGCTGGACGCGCCGCAGTTGGACGTGGAGACCGCGGCCGCCCTGGTGGAGTCCGTGCCGGACGGGGCCCGGCTGGTGCTCTCCGGGGACCCCGGGGTCCTCGGGTCCGCCGGGGCCGGACGGGTGTTCGCCGATGTGCTGGCGGCCCGTACGTGCCCCCAGGTGGTCTCCCGCACGCCGGATCCGGGCCCCCTCGGCGAGCTCGTCTCCGGGGTCGGGATCGGTGAGCTGAACCAGGTCGACGCCCCCGGCAAGGAGGTCGTCATCGTCCCGGTGAAGGACGCCGGGGAGGCCGTGCACCGGGCCGTGCAGCTGGTGGCGGAGTCGGTGCCGCGGGCCTTCGGGATCCCGGCGGACAGCGTGCAGGTGATCACCCCGGGCCACGGAGGCTCCGCGGGGACGCGGGCGCTGAACGCCGCCCTCAAGGAGCGGCTGAACCCCGGTCCCGGCCGCTTCGGCGGCTTCGACCCCGGCGACCGGGTGGTCCACGTGCCGTCCGCCGGGCGGGCGCTCGCGGCCCGGGTGGTGTCGGCCGACGCCGAGGGGCTGCACCTGGACCGGGCGGGCGTACGGATCGTCGTACCGAAGGAGCTCGTCGAGTCCCAGGTGCGGCACGGCTGGGCGGTGACGGCGCATCAGGCCGTCGGCACGCGCTGGCCGGCGGTGGTCGTCGTGCTGCCGGGTGACGCGGCGCAGGCGCTGTCGCGGGACTGGGTGTACACGGCGTTCGGGCGGGCCGAGCGGCACCTGTCGGTGGTGCACGGCGTCGACCAGGCGCTGCCGCAGGCGGTGGCCGAGGTGCTGCCGAAGCCGCGTACGACACGGCTGGCGGGTCTGCTGAAGGCGCTCGCGACGGCGGGCGAGCGGGCGGAGTGACGCCCGGCCGTGGCCCCCGCCCTGCGGGGCGGGGGCCACGGCCGGGTGGGGGAAGGGCCGGGGATCAGGCCGGGGTCAGCCCCGGCTCCGCGGTCTCGTCCTCGTCCTCATCCTCATCCTCGTCTTCGTCCTCTTCCTCGTCGAAGACGGAGCTGACGTCGAACCGGTGCAGCACGTCCTGCGGATCGATGTTCCCGAAGGGAGAGCCCAGCCACTCCCCCGGTTCCGCCATCTCCTCCGCGGCGGCGATCCAGAGCGTGGAGTCACCCTCCTCCAGCCCGAAGTCCTTGAAGCGGGAGGCGATCTCGTCGGGTTCGTACTCCCCGAAGAGGACGCCCAGCGCCTCGGCGGTGCCGCCGTCCTGGACGAACTCGGCGTCCCGGTCGTGCGCGGCGATCCGCTCGGCCTGGGCGATCAGCCGCGGCGGCTCGACGACGGCGTAGTCGCGGCGGATGAGCACGCTGAAGGCGGCGGGCTCGGCGGGGCCGGTGTACGGCACGCCGTCCTCGGGCGTGGGGATCTCGAAGGGGGTGACCTCGTCGTGGCGGTCGTAGAGGAGTTCGTCGTACACCTCGGCCGCGGCGGCGAGTTCGTTGAACGCGGCGTAGACGTCGGGGTCCTCGTCCCCGATCCTGCGCTCGACCGCGGCGAGGTGACGGTCGAGCGCGGCCTTGACCGCCTCGGCGGCGGCGCGTACCTCGGCAACAGTGGGAAGAGCGGCATCAGACATAGAGCAGACGCTATCCGTAGCAGGCCTCTGCCCGCACAATAGATGCGATGCCGGAATACGAATTTGTCGACGTGTACGTGCCCCGCGGTGTCTCTCGGAGCGAGGCGACCCGCCTGTTGACCGACCATGCCGAGTACGGGTACTGGGAACTCGACCGCCTGAGCCTGTACCGGGACGGCAGTCGCCGTGTGCGACTGCGCCGCCGGATCATCCGCCAGGTCCGCGCGACCTGGTGACGCGGGCCCCGGGGACGGGGCCCGCGTCGTGAACAGCCGTCAGGCTGCGTTGCGGGCGCGCCGGTAGAGCACGCTGCCGGCCAGCAGCAGGCCGCCCGCGAGCGGGAGGCCGGCGGTGAGGACGTCACCGGAGCCGGTGGCGGCGAGACCGGCCGTCTGCCCGGTGTCGCCCCCCGTCTGCGTGCCGGTCCCCGGGCCGGGGTGCGTGATCGGGGTGACGGGCGTGACGGAACCCGTGCCGGGGTTGGCCGGCGTACCCGGGGTGCCCGTGCCCGGCGTACCGGGGTTGCCCGGGGTCCCCGGGGTCTCGCCGCCCGGGGTACCGGGAGTGCCCGGGGTTCCGGGAATCCCACCACCCGGGGTGCCGGGGTTGCCCGGAGTGCCGGGAGTCCCGCCTCCCGGGTTTCCGGGGTTGCCCGGGTTGCCGGGGGTCTCGCCACCGGGGTTTCCGGGCGTCTCGCCGCCCGGCGTGCCCGGGTTTCCGGGATTGCCCGGGTTTCCGGGATTGCCGGGGGTTTCGCCGCCCGGGTTCTCACCGCCCGGCGTACCGGGGTGTCCGGGGTTCCCGGGGTGGTCGTCGCACGGCTCGTCGCCGCCGCCCGGGTGACCGGGGTGTCCGGGGTTGCCCGGGTGACCGGGGTGCTGCGGCTTGCCCGGCTTGCCGTGGCCGCCGTTGGCGCAGTGGTTCCCGAAGGCCGGGTTGAGGCCTCCCACCACCGTGACCGTGTTCCCGCAGGCGTTCACCGGTGCGTCCACGGGCGCCTGCACGTTGTTCCCGGACAGCAGTCCGGGAGAGTTCGCGGCGTGCCCCGTGGCGTGTGAGTCCGCGTGTGCGTAGCCCCCGCCCAGTGCGAGGACACCCCCCGCGGCAGCCATGGTGATCAGGGTCTTCCTGGTGACCTGTGCCGGTCGTCGCATCTGTACTCGTCCCCTGGTGAGTGCGTTTCGGCCGCTCTCGGCGGCCGGGCCGTCCAGGCTCCCCCGCCTGGTACGCCGAAGATGGGAATCCGGGCCGGAAAGCCCGGTGGCCCCGGAGCGCTGGATTGCGCTCCGGGGCCCAAGACTTCAGACGCGTCAGGCGTTGACGCAGGTGTTGCCGAAGGCCGGGTTCAGCAGGCCGATGACGGAGACCGAGTTACCGCAGACGTTCACCGGAACGTGGACCGGAACCTGGATGACGTTGCCGGACAGGACACCGGGGGAGCCGATGGCCGCACCCTGGGCACCCGCGTCGGCGACAGCCAGACCCGCACCCGCGAGAACCAGGCCACCAGTGGCAGCCGCAGCGGCGACAACCTTCTTGATCATTGTTCCTCCTAGTAGGCAAATGCGGTCCCAGCCGCGGACCGCACCACCTGTAACGAGGAGGGATCACCGGGGCTACGAGCGTATGAGTGCATTCACTCTTCTCAGTGGAATGCGCACACCTACCCGAATCTCAGGCGTTGTCGAGGAATCGGTCGAGCACCCGCACGCCGAACTTCAGTCCGTCCACGGGCACGCGCTCGTCCACGCCGTGGAACATCCCGGCGAAGTCCAGCTCCGGCGGCAGCTGGAGCGGCGCGAAGCCGAAGCAGCGGATGCCGAGGTCGTCGAAGGACTTGGCGTCCGTACCGCCCGAGAGCATGTACGGGACCGCGCGCGCGATCGGGTCCTCGGCCTTCAGGGCGCCCTGCATGGCGTCCACCAGGCGGCCGTCGAAGTCGGTCTCCAGCGCCTTGTCGCCGTGCACGTCCTCCCGCTTCACGCGCGGGCCGAGGATGCGGTCCAGGTCGGCGAAGAACTCGTCCTCGTAGCCCGGCAGGAAGCGGCCGTCGACGTGGGCCGTCGCCTGGCCGGGGATGACGTTGACCTTGTAGCCGGCGCCGAGCATCGTCGGGGCGGCCGAGTTGCGCAGCGTCGCGCCGACCATCTTGGCGATGCCGCCGAGCTTGGCGAGGGTCTCGTCCATGTTGTCCGGGTCGAGCGGGGTGCCCAGCGCGTCCGAGAGCTCGTCCAGGAAGCTCCGTACGGTCTTGGTCACCCGCACCGGCCACTGGTGGCGGCCGAGCCGCCCCACTGCCTCGCACAGTTCCGTGATGGCGTTGTCCTTGTTGGTCATGGAACCGTGGCCCGCGGTGCCCTCCACCGTGAGCCGCATCCAGTGCATGCCCTTCTGGGCGGTCTCCACGAGGTAGAGCCGCAGGTTCTCGTTCACCGTGAAGGAGAAGCCTCCGACCTCGCCGATCGCCTCGGTGACGCCCTCGAACAGGCCGGGGTGCTTGTCGACCAGGTGCCGGGCCCCGTAGATGCCGCCCGCCTCCTCGTCCGCGAGGAAGGCCAGCACGATGTCCCGCGGGGGCTTGCGGCCGCTGCGCATCCGGTCGCGTACGACGGCCAGCGTCATCGCGTCCATGTCCTTCATGTCGACGGCGCCGCGGCCCCACAGGCAGCCGTCGGCGATCTCGCCCGCGAACGGGTCGTACGTCCAGTCGGCGGCGTTGGCCGGAACCACGTCGGTGTGCCCGTGGATCAGCAGCGCCGGCCGCGAGGGGTCCTCCCCCTCGATCCGCGCCACGGTCGAGGCGCGCCCCTTGTGCGATTCGAAGATCTGCGGTTCCAGCCCGACCTCGGCGAGCTTCTCGGCGACCCACTCCGCCGCCTTGCGCTCCCCGGGGCCCGAGTGGTCTCCGTAGTTGCTGGTGTCGATCCGGATGAGGTCCCGGCAGAGGTCGACTACCTCGTCCTCGCCGGAGACGGTCCTGCCCGCGCTCGACTCGCTCACGCTGCTTCCTCCCACTGATCAGTACCGAACCCCTCCATCCTCGCGCCCCGGGCCGCTCTCCCCAAGGGCGATCCCCGGCCGTCAGGGGGTGTGATCGAGGACCCCGGAATGTTTGGTAATGTTTTCCACGTCGGAACGGCCCGCGAGGGACGCGAGACAGACACCTTGTCCGGGTGGCGGAATGGCAGACGCGCTAGCTTGAGGTGCTAGTGCCCTTTATCGGGCGTGGGGGTTCAAGTCCCCCCTCGGACACCAGTGAGAGAACCCCACTTCGTGTGGGGTTTTCTGCGTTTCCCGGCCGTGCCGGATCGACGGATGCGGCGCGATACGACGAAGGACCCCGCCGGTGGCGGGGTCCTTCGTCGTATCGGCCCGGGAGGTCAGTCGCGGCCGGCGGCGAGCTCGGCGACGCGGCGGCGTACCAGGAACCAGCCGCCGACCAGGGCGGCCGCGATGGCCGGGAGGAACATGACGGTGGTGCGGCCGACTCCGCCGTCGCACCACATCAGGACCAGGACCGTGACGAGGAAGACCAGGGTCACGATCTGCGTGTACGGGGCCCAGGGCAGGCGGTACGACGGGCGCTCGACCAGCCCGTTCTCAGCGCGGTGCCAGAAGAACAGCGAGCAGATCATGACCATCGCCCAGGTACCGAGGATGCCGATGGAGGCGAGGTTGAGGACGATCTCGAAGGCCTCGCCCGGCATCCAGGCGTTCAGGCCGACGCCCGCGACGCCGAAGGCGGCGGTGAAGAGGACGCCGCCGTAGGGGACCTTGCCCTTGTTCATGACGCCGGTGAACTTGGGGGCGGAGCCGGCCAGGGACATCGAGCGCAGGATGCGGCCGGTGGAGTAGAGGCCGGAGTTCAGGCTGGAGAGGGCGGCCGTGAGGACGACGAGGTTCATGATGCCGGCGGCGCCGGGGACGCCCAGCTTGTCGAAGACGGTGACGAAGGGGCTCTGGTCCGTGCTGTATTCGGTGTAGGGCAGGAGGAGGGCGAGGAGGACGACCGAGCCGACGTAGAAGAGGCCCACGCGCCACATGATCGAGTTGATCGCCTTCGGCATGATCTTCTCGGGGTTCTCGGTCTCGCCGGCGGCGACGCCGCAGAGTTCGACGGAGGCGTACGCGAAGACCACGCCCTGGATCACCAGGAGCATCGGGAGGACGCCGGAGGGGAAGAGGCCGCCGTTGTCGGTGATGGAGGAGAAGCCCGGGGTGTGGCCGCCGATCTCGTGGCTGGTGGCGACGAGCCAGATGCCGACGATCAGGAAGATCACCAGGGCGGCGACCTTGACCAGCGAGAACCAGAACTCCATCTCACCGAAGTACTTCACCGAGATCAGGTTGGCGGTGAGGACGACGGCGAGGGCGATGAACGCGAGGACCCACTGGGGGACATCGGTGAACATCGACCAGAAGTGGGCGTAGGTCGCGGCGGCCGTGATGTCGGCCACCGTGGTGGTCGACCAGTTCAGGAAGTACAGCCAGCCGGCCGTGTAGGCGCCCTTCTCCCCCATGAACTCGCGCGCGTAGGAGACGAAGGCACCGGAGGACGGGCGGTACAGGACGAGCTCGCCGAGCGCCCGGACGACGAAGAAGGCGAAGACTCCGCAGACCGCGTACGCGATCGCGAGGGAGGGGCCCGCACCGGCGAGGCGGCCGCCCGCGCCGAGGAACAGTCCGGTGCCTATCGCTCCGCCGATCGCGATCATGTTGATGTGGCGGGACTTGAGGTCCTTGCTGTAGCCCTCGTCACCGGCGTCGACATGGCGGGAAGACGCCGGGGCCGGAGCCTCGGTCAAGGTGCGGTCACTCAGGTCACTCATGTATGACTTCGCCTTCGTGGGGGTCGGACGGCAGGTCCGTGCCACGGCGCAGGGGAGCTGGGTGGTGTCCCCTGTGTCGCGGTCCGGTGAATTTGTCGCCCCAGGAGACCATGAGGGTCCGCCACCCGCCAAAATCGGCCCCTTGTGCACCGAAGCCCCCGACGACCTTGGAAAGGGGCGTCGGGGGCTTCGCAGGGGATCGAAAGCGAGGTCAGTCGGCGGTGTCGGCCCCCGCCGCCTGGTCGAGGCGGAAGGCCTCGTTGCCCAGGCCGATACGGGCGTGCACCTCGGGGCGGCTGCGGCGCAGCAGGGCTCCGTAGAGCAGGCCGGCCACGACGGCGGCGCCGATGATGCCGGGCAGGACCCAGCTGAGCGCGGAGCCCTTCTCGGCGCCGACGAGGACGCCGAAGTCCTTGACGGTGTAGACGGCGATGGCCAGCAGCGCGAGGCCTGCGGCGCCGGCCGCGACGAGGCGCCAGACCTGGGCGCCGGCGGTGCCGCGGCGGACGAAGAAGGCGATGACGGCGAAGGAGGCGGCCGCCATGAGGAGGGTCACTCCGAGGGCGCCGACGCTGCCCATCCAGGTGAACAGGTGCAGGACGGGGGCGGTGGGGTCGCCGGCGGGCAGGTCGTCGGTGACGGCGAAGGCGATCACGACGAGGGCGGCGATGCCGGTCTGCAGGAGGGAGCCGGTGCCGGGGGCGCCGGTGCCGGCGTTGGTCCGGCCGAAGGCGGCGGGGAGCAGTCCCTCGCGGCCCATGGCGAAGGCGTAGCGGGCGACCACGTTGTGGAAGCTGAGCATGGCCGCGAACATGCCGGTCACGAAGAGGACGTGCAGGACGTCGGTGAAGGTGGCGCCGAGGCGGCTCTCGGTGAGCTGGAAGAGCAGGCCGGGGCCGGCTTCGGCGGAGGTCTTCACGACCTCGGCGGGGCCGGTGGCGACGGTGAGGGCCCAGGCGCTGAGGGCGAAGAACAGGGCGACGAAGCCGACGGCGAGGAACATCACCCGGGAGACGACGATGTGCGGCTTGCTGGTCTCCTCGGCGTAGACCGGGGACTGCTCGAAGCCGACGAAGGCGGCGATGCAGAAGCAGAGCGCGGTGCCGAGGCCGGCTCCGCTGAGGGTCTCGGGGTTGAAGGCGTGCAGCGAGAGGCCTTCGGCGCCGGGTTCGGCGAGGGCGGCGAGGTCGAAGGCGACGACGAGGGCGCACTCGATGAGGAGGAGGACCCCGAGGACCTTGGCGTTGAGGTCGATCTTGAGCCAGCCGAGCGCGCCGGTGAGGGCGACGGCCAGCAGGGCCGGGATCCACCAGGAGACCTCGATCTCCAGGTAGGTGGCGAAGAGGCCGGAGATCTCGAAGCCGAGGATGCCGTAGACCCCGCACTGCATGGCGCTGTACGCGACGAGGGCGACGAAGGAGGCACCGGCGCCGGCGGTGGGGCCGAGGCCGCGGGCTATGTAGGCGTAGAAGGCGCCGGCGTTGTGGACGTGCCGGCTCATCTCGGCGTAGCCGATGCTGAAGAGCGCGAGGACGGCGCCGAGGATGACGAAGAGCAGCGGCTGACCGACGATGCCCATGACCCCGAAGGTCGTGGGCATGACACCGGCGACGACCATCAGGGGTGCGCTGGCGGCGAGTACGGACAGGAGCAGGCCGGCGGTGCCGAGGCGGTCGGCGCGCAGGGCGCGGTCCTGGCCCTTGTACGTACGGATCTCTGCCGGGTCCTGGAGCGTGGTGGATCTGCCCGTCGGCATGGCGGCGTCCTTTCGGGGGCGCGGTTCTCTCGGGGGCGGTTCTCGCGGAGCGCGGTTCTCGGGGGGGGCGCTGTTCTCTGGGGGCGCTGTTCTCTCGGGGCGCCGTTCTCGGGCGTCGGTGTCTTCGGTGTCAGGCGGTGCCGAGCGCGACGCTGCGCGCGGCGAGGAAGGCCTTCTGCGGGTCCCGGTCCGGGTAGGACCAGGGTGCGCGGGTGGCGTGGCTGCCGATCCGGTGGAAGAGGGCGGCGGCCTCGGCGGGGCGGCCCTCGCAGAGTTTGGCGTGGGCGAGGAAGTTGAGGTCGACGCGGTTGCGGGGGTGGTCCTCGCGCTCCCACTCCAGCCACCAGTCGAAGGCGGAGCGCAGGACCTGGCGGGCGCGGCGGCCGGCCCAGTGGGCGGCGGCCGTCTCGGGGGTGTGGCCGTGGGTGGCGGCGAGGACCCGGTAGCGCTCGGCGTGCGCGACGACGGGGAGCACGGCGAGCGGGGAGTCGGCGGGGGACTCCTCGGCGGCCCAGGCCGCGAAGTCGTAGACCTCGTGGAGCGGGTCCTGGCCGGAGGCGAGGGCGCGTTCGGCGAGCCGGGCGACCATCAGGTGGTGGGCGTGGTGGTGCTCGCGGTGGCGGGCCCGGACCTGGTCGAAGTGGCGGCTGAACTCCTCCTCGCTGCCGAAGGCGCGGGAGAGGAGGAGCAGCCCGAGCCAGGGGGTGGGGTCGGCGGGGAGCAGGGCGGCGGCCCGGCGGCAGGCGTCCTCGGCGGCGGCGGGGGGTGCCTTGTGGCGCAGGGCGGTGAAGACGGTGGCGCAGGCGAGGAGGGTGGCGGCGTCGGCGCTCTCCGGCTCGGCGAGCAGCCATTCGCGGGCCCAGGCGGTGGCCGCCGGGGTCTGGGCGAGGACGACGACGCGGTGGGCGCGGCGGTCCCAGTCGTCGCCGGTCCCGACGAGGAGGGCGCGGGCCCTGGCCCAGCGGCCCTGGGTGAACTGGGATCGGACGTCGACGAGTTCGGCGTCGCAGAGGGCCGGGTCGAAGAGCTGGGCTTCCCGCTTGCGGGCGCGGCCGAGGGGCGGCGGAGGCGGGGACATCCGCGGGTTTCCCTCCAGGACGCGGGCGGACGAAGGTCGGCGGCGGCCGGAAACGCGCGCAGGGCGCACGCGAGCGGTTCGGCCTGGTGGTCGGGGAATCGTGTCGGTGAGCACACCGGTGATCACGCACAGCAAAGCGGTACGCACGCCTCCGAGTCAAGGTCCAGTCCACTGCGTGGCGGGTTTCAACTGCACCGATGGCCATGTGAGTTGGGATGGTTGTGCGGGTTCGGGAGGTCGCGGTGGCGGCGTCATAGGGTGGCCCCATGACCACTTGTGACGATCTTCCTCCCTACCTGCTGGGGTTCCCCGGCCCGCTGCGCGACCAGTTGGTCGCGGCCGTGCTGAGCGGGGCCAAGACCAGCACCACCGGCCTGCTCGCGGAGTACGAGGCCGAGGGCGAGCCGCTGCCGGAGCCGGGCGCCCGCTCCCTGCTCGTCGATTCCGGGGAGCGGGGGGTGGCGGTGGTGGAGGTGACGGCCGTGGAGGTGCTGCGGCTCGGGGACGTCGGGCTGGCGCACGCGCTCGACGAGGGCGAGGGGTTCGCGTCCGTGGCCGAATGGCGTACGGCACACGAGGACTTCTGGCACAGCGAGCCGGTGCGCGCGGCCGTGGGTGACCCGGGGTTCACGGTCGACGACGACACCCTCGTCATCGCGGAGCGGTTCCGGGTCACCGAGCGGCTGGTCTGACGGAACGGTTCGGCTCCCGCCGGCGGGATCGGCCGGCGGGCCCGCCGGCTCCCGCGCCGCAGGATCGGCAGGCGGGAGCCGGGCCCGTCAGCCGGTCGCCAGGGCCGCGGCGCGGCCCGCCGCGCGCCCCGAGAAGATGCACCCGCCGAGGAAGGTCCCCTCCAGGGCCCGGTAGCCGTGGACCCCGCCGCCGCCGAACCCGGCCGCCTCGCCCGCCGCGTAGAGACCGGGCAGCGGCTCGCCCGTCCCGGTCAGGACGCGCGAGGACAGGTCGGTCTCCAGGCCGCCCAGCGACTTGCGGGTCAGGATCGAGAGCCGTACCGCGATCAGCGGCCCGGCGGCGGGGTCCAGGATCCGGTGCGGGGCGGCCGTGCGGATCAGCTTGTCGCCGAGGTACCTGCGGGCGCCGTGGATGGCCGTGACCTGGAGGTCCTTGGTGAAGGGGTTGGCGATCTCGCGGTCGCGGGCCACGATCTCGCCCCGGACGGCGGCCTCGTCGAGGAGGTCCTCCTTGGTCACCGCGTTCATCCCGCGGACCAGGGCGGACAGGTCGCGCTCGACGACGAAGTCGGCGCCGTTGTCCATGAAGGCCTTGACCGGCCCGGGTACGGCCTGGCGGGCGCGGGTGATCACGTCGCGGATCGACTTGCCGGTGAGATCGGGGTTCTGCTCGGAGCCGGAGAGCGCGAACTCCTTGCCGATGATCCGCTGGTTGAGCACGAACCAGGTGTGGTCGTGCCCGGTCTTCATGATGTGGTCGAGGGTGCCGAGGGTGTCGAAGCCGGGGAAGAGCGGGACGGGCAGCCGCTTGCCCGTGGCGTCCAGCCACAGCGGGGACGGGCCGGGCAGGATGCGGATGCCGTGCCTGGCCCAGATCGGGTTCCAGTTCTCGATGCCCTCGGTGTAGTGCCACATCCGGTCCTTGTTGATGTGGCTGGCGCCGGCCGCCTCCGCGATGCCCAGCATCAGGCCGTCCACGTGCGCCGGGACCCCGGAGAGCATCCGCTGCGGCGGGGTGCCGAGCCGGGCGGGCCACTGCGCGCGCACCAGGTCGTGGTTGCCGCCGATGCCGCCGCTGGTGACGATCACGGCCTGGGCCCGCAGGGAGAAGGTCCCGGTCACCTCGCGGCTGCTCGCGGTACCCCGCTCGGCGCCGGACGGGGCCAGGATCTCGCCCGTGACGGTGTCCAGCGCGCCGGCGGTGGCGGAGAGCCCGGTGACGCGGTGGCGGAAGGCGAACCGGACCAGGCCGCGGGCCGCGCCGGCCCGGACGCGCCGCTCGAAGGGGGCCACCAGGCCGGGGCCGGTGCCCCAGGTGATGTGGAAGCGGGGGACGGAGTTCCCGTGGCCGTTGGCGTCGTAGCCGCCGCGCTCCGCCCAGCCGACGACGGGGAAGAAGCGGACGCCCTGGGCGTGCAGCCAGGAGCGCTTCTCGCCGGCCGCGAAGTCGACGTAGGCCTCGGCCCAGCGGCGCGGCCAGGCGTCCTCCTCGCGGTCGAAGCCGGCGGTGCCCCGCCAGTCCTGGAGGGCGAGCGCGTGGCTGTCCTTGATCCGCATCCGGCGCTGTTCGGGCGAGTCCACGAAGAACAGGCCGCCGAAGGACCAGTGCGCCTGGCCGCCGATGGACTGCTCCGGCTCCTGGTCGAGCAGGATGACCTTGCGGCCCGCGTCGACGAGCTCGGCGGTGGCCACGAGGCCCGCGAGCCCGGCTCCGATCACGATCACGTCTGCGTCGTACGTCATGCGGCTACCCGTCCTCCGTCGGTGGTGGGGCAGATCCTTGGCTACGGAGCGGTAACCAGTCAACAGGGGTGGTTGGATGAACCGTGTGAGTGCCGCTGATGAAGTACTGGACGTGGTGGACCGGGACGACCGGGTGACCGGGCAGGCCCCGCGCGGCGAGGTGTACGCCCGCGGGCTGATCCACCGCTGCGTGTTCGTGCAGGCGAGGGACGCGCAGGGGCGGATCTTCGTCCACCGGCGCACCGCCTCGAAGCTCGTCTTCCCCTCGCACTACGACATGTTCGTGGGCGGGGTGCTGGGCGCCGGCGAGACCTACGCGCGGGCCGCGCTGCGGGAGGCCGAGGAGGAGCTGGGCGTACGGGGGCTGCCGCAGCCGACGCCGCTGTTCAAGTTCCTGTACGAGGGCCCGGGCGGGGCCTGGTGGTCGTACGTGCACGAGGTGCGGTGCGAGCTGCCGGTGGACCCGCAGGTCTCGGAGGTCGACTGGCACACCCACCTCACGCAGGAGGAGCTGGACCGGCGGGTCGAGGGCGGGGACTGGGCCTGGGTGCCGGACGGGCTGGAGGCCTACCGGCGGCTGCGCGGGTTCCGGGAGGCCGGCCAGTAGATTGGCCGGGTGATCGACTTCGTCAAGGACGTGCGCCTCTGGTTCGCACCCGCGCGGCTGAAGGACGAGGGCGAGACCCCCGACTACCGCTTCACGCTGGCCAACGAGCGGACCTTCCTCGCCTGGATCCGGACCGCGCTGGCCCTGGTGGGCGGCGGTTTCGCCGTGGACCAGTTCCTGCCGGACCTGCGCTGGGGGGTGCGGGTCTCGATGGCCGTCGCGCTGCTCGCGGTGGGCGCGGCCTGTGCGCTGCGGGCGGTGAACCACTGGGTGCGGTGCGAGCGGGCGATGCGGCGGGGCGAGGACCTGCCGCTGTCGCGGTTCCCCGTGGTGCTGAGCCTGGGGGTGGGGCTGGTCGGCGTGGCGATGGTGGTGGTCGTGCTGCTGGGCTGGACGCGGGCCCGGTGACCGCCTACGGGGAGACCCGCGACGCCGGGCTGCAGCCGGAGCGGACCCGGCTCGCGTGGCGGCGTACGACACTGACCTGCTCGGTGGTGGCCGTGCTGGGGATGCGGCAGGCCCTGCACGGATCCGGTACGCCGGTGACGGCCGCGGGGGCCGCCGCGATCGCCCTGCTCTGGCTGGCGTTCATGGGGGTGGCGCACCGGCGGATCCGGGCGCTGGCGACGGACCGGCCGCGGGGGCTCGCGCCGCGGGCGGCGCTGGCGGCGGCGGGGTGCACGGTGGCGCTGGCGCTGTTCGCGATGGCGGTGGTCCTCTGATCCGGTCGGATGATAGCGGTTTTACGCGTCGCCCGGACACAACGGGCGATACCCGGTGATCCACACTAATCTCGGCCGCATGACGACCCTGCACCACGAACACCCCACGCACCAGCACACGCACGGCACGGACTGCGGGCACCAGGCGGTTCGGCACGGCGACCACGTCGACTACGCGCACGACGGCCATCTGCACCGGGAGCACTCGGGGCACTGGGACGAGTGCGAGCCCACCGGGCACACCGCCCACGACGGCCACGACCACGCGCACGCCCCCGGCTGCGGGCACGAGACGGTCCAGCACGGCGACCACGTCGACTACGTGCACGACGGGCACCGGCACGCCGCACACGACGGACACTACGACGACCACTGACCGGCGCCCCTGACCGGTGTCCCCGAGCGGCGTCCCCGAGCGGCGCCGCAGACCCGCTCTCCCCCGGCGCGACGACGGCTGGCAGGATGCCGAACGCCCGTCAAAGCGACCCGGGGAGAGCCCAGATGCCCGTCGAAGAGCCGTACCTCGTCCAGCCCGCGCCGGGGGTGTACGCCTACGTCCAGCCGGACGGCGGCTGGTGCCTCAACAACGCCGGCTTCGTGAGCGACGGCGGCCGGACCCTGCTCGTGGACACCGCCGCCACCGAGCGGCGGGCCCTGGCGCTGCGCGACGCGGTCGTGGCGGCCGGCGTGCCGCTCCCCCGCACCGTGGTGAACACCCACCACCACGGCGACCACACCTACGGCAACGGCGTCTTCGCCCCCGAGGCGCTGATCCTCGGGCACGACAGCGCCCGCGCCGAACAGCTCGCCGCCGGGCACCAGCTGGAGCTGATCTGGCCCGCCACCGACTTCGGCGCGATCGACATCACCGCGCCCGATCTCACGTACAGCGAGCGGGCGACCGTGCACGTGGGCGGGACGGAGGTGCAGGTCATCCACCCGGGCGTCGCGCACACCACCGGGGACTCGGTCGTGTGGCTGCCCCGGCAGCGGGTGGTCTTCACCGGGGACCTGGTGTTCGCCGAGGGGACCCCGTTCCTGGCGATGGGCTCCCTCGCCGGCTCCCTGCGGGCGCTGGAGCTGCTGCGTTCGCTGGACGCGGAGACGGTCGTACCGGGGCACGGGCCGCTGACCGACCCCTCGGCCTACGAGGCCACCGAGCGCTATCTGCGGTACGTGGCCGAACTCGCCCGGGAGGGGCGGGCGAAGGGGCTGTCCCCGCTGGAGGTGGCCCGGCAGGCCGACCTCGGGGAGTTCGGCGCGTGGCGGGAGAGCGAGCGGCTGGTGGCGAACGTGCACCGGGCGTACGCGGAACTGGCCGGGGAGCCGGAGGGCGTGCCGCTGGACATCCTGGCGGTCCTGAGGGACATGACGGTGATGAACGGCGGGACACCGATCCTGTGTCACGCGTGAGGTGACATCGCCGGGCGGAAGGTCTTCTTTCGCCCCGCGCTCTGGACGGCATACCGACTGGTCGGCATGATGGCAGTCCGCTGTTCTCACTCCGCACGGAGGTGCGCACCCATGACCTCAGCCCCGGCCGACCCGCGCGGCCTGGATCTGGAGCGGCTGCGCGGTCATCTCGACCGCGTGCGGCCGGGCCTCGTGGCCGGGCCGCTGCGCGGCCGGCTCATCGAAGGCGGCCGGTCGAACCTGACGTACGAGGTCACCGACGGGACCGCCCGCTGGGTGGTGCGCCGGCCGCCGCTGGGGCACGTACTGGCCACCGCGCACGACATGCGGCGCGAGCACCGGGTCATCGAGGCCCTGCACGGCACGGCCGTGCCGGTGCCCGAGCCGGTGCTGCTGTGCGAGGACGAGGCCGTGCTCGGGGCGCCGTTCTACGTCATGGAGTACGTGGACGGGGTGCCGTACCGGACGGCCGGCGAACTCGCCGCGCTCGGCCCGGAGCGCACCCGGCAGGCGGTGCTGGGCCTGGTGGACACCCTGGTCGAGCTGCACGCCGTGGATCCGCAGGCGGTGGGCCTGGGCGACTTCGGCCGGCCCGAGGGGTTCCTCGACCGGCAGCTGCGCCGCTGGGGCAAGCAGCTCGCGGCCTCCCGGGGGCGCGAGCTCGCCGGGATCGACGAGCTGCACGGCGCGCTCGGCCGCACCCTGCCCGTCTCCCCCGCCCCCACCGTCGTGCACGGGGACTTCCGGCTCGACAACGTCCTGATCGGCGGCCCGGACGACGCGATCCGGGCGGTGCTGGACTGGGAGATGTCCACGCTCGGGGATCCGCTGACCGACCTCGGGCTGCTCGCGATGTACAGCTCGGACCTGGGCCTGACCGGCTCGCCGGTCAGTACGACGAGCGGCGCTCCCGGCCACCCGTCCCCCGCCGAGCTGGTCGAGCGGTACGCCGCCCGCTCCGGCCGGGACACCGGGGGCATCGCCTGGTACACGGCCTTCGCCTGGTTCAAGCTCGCGGTGATCCTCGAAGGCATCCACTACCGCTACACGCTCGGGCAGACCGTCGGTGCGGGCTTCGACCGGATCGGTGAGCTGGTGCCGGTCTTCATCGAGCACGGACTGACCACCCTGCAGGGCCTCCGTCCATTCGAAAACGGCCAGGAAGGCTGAGGCACGCACCCATGGATTTCGCATTCGACGCCCGGACCGAGGAACTCCGCGAGCGGCTGCTCGCGTTCATGGAGGAGTACGTCTACCCGGCGGAGCCCGTCGCCGCCGAGCAGCGCGCACGGCTGGCCTCGCCCTGGGACACCCCGGCCGTCTTCGGTGAACTGAAGGCCGAGGCACGCCGCCAGGGCCTGTGGAACCTCTTCTATGTGGACCGGCACGGCCTGCCGGATGCCGAGCACGGCGCCGGGCTGACCAACCTCCAGTACGCCCCGCTCGCCGAGATCACCGGCCGCAGCCCGCACCTGGCGCCGATGGCGACGAACTGCGCGGCCCCGGACACCGGGAACATGGAGCTGCTCGCGCAGTTCGGTGACGAGGCGCAGAAGAAGCAGTGGCTGGAGCCGCTGCTGGCCGGGGAGATCCGCTCCGCCTTCGCGATGACCGAGCCCGAGGTGGCCTCCTCGGACGCCACGAACGTCGAGACGCGGATCGAGCGCGACGGCGACGCGTACGTGGTCACCGGGCGCAAGTGGTTCATCTCCGGGGCCATGAACCCGGACTGCAAGATCTTCATCGTGATGGGCAAGACCGACCCGGAAGGCGCCGATCCGCGCCGTCAGCAGTCGATGATCTTGGTCCCGCGCGACACCCCCGGGGTCGAGGTGCGGCGCGCCATGACGGTCTACGGGTACGAGGACCACGACCACGGCGGGCACGCCGAGGTGGTCTTCGACGGGGCGCGGGTCCCGGCGGCGAACCTGATCGGCGAGGAGGGCAGCGGCTTCGCCATCGCCCAGGCCCGGCTCGGCCCGGGCCGCATCCACCACTGCATGCGGCTGATCGGCATGGCGGAGCGGGCGATCGATCTGATGTGCCGGCGTGCGGTGGACCGTACCGCCTTCGGCAAGCCGCTGGCCGCCCAGGGCGTCGTACAGAACTGGATCGCCGACGCCCGGGTCACGGTGGAGCAGTTGCGGCTGCTGGTGCTGAAGACGGCCTGGCTGATGGACACGGTCGGGAACCGGGGCGCGCACACCGAGATCCAGGCGATCAAGATCGCGACCCCGCGGGCGGTCGTACGGATCCTGGACGACGCGGTGCAGCTGCACGGTGCGGGCGGGGTGAGCCAGGACTTCCCGCTGGCCGAACTGTGGGCGGCGGCGCGGACGCTGCGGCTGGCCGACGGGCCGGACGAGGTCCACCAGCGGTCGCTGGCGCGGCGGGAGCTGAAGCGCCACATGTAGGGGCTCCGGCGGGCCGCACCTCCGCCTGACCCGCGGCCGGGCCGGGCCGTCGGGTCAGGCGGAGGCGCGGCCCGCCGCCGCCGCGTCGATGACCTCGTCCAGGACCTCGCGGGAGCGGCGGAGGTCGCCGATCAGCCGGTCGATCCGCTCGCGCTCGGCGGCCAGTTCGGCCACCAGCTGCGGGGTGGCGCGCACGGACGGGCCGCCGTCCTCGTCCCGCATGCAGGGCAGGATCCGGGCGATCTTGGCACTGTTCAGGCCGGCCGCGTAGAGCTCCTGGATGCGGATGACCCGGTCCACGGCCCGCTCGGAGAACTCCCGGTGGCCGCCGGGGGTCCGGTCGGACACGAGCAGGCCCTGGGTCTCGTAGTAGCGCAGCGAACGCTCGCCGACACCGGTGCGCGCCGACAGTTCCCCGATCCGCATGGCCCACCTCAGGTCTTGAATCTGACATCAATGTCAGGTTTTACGGTACCGGCATGACGCAGACACAGCAGGCCCCCACCGCATCCCGTCTCTTCGAACCGGCCCGCCTCGGCGGCCTGGAGCTGCCCAGCCGCCTGGTGATGGCCCCGCTGACGCGCAACCGCGCCGGGGCCGACGGGGTCCCCGGCGAGCTCATGGCCACCTACTACGCCCAGCGCGCCTCGGCCGGTCTGATCATCGCCGAGGGCACCACCCCCAACGCCGTCGGCCAGACCTATCCGCACATCCCCGGCATCCACAGCCCGGCGCAGATCGCCGGATGGCGCCGGGTCACCGAGGCCGTGCGCGCGGCCGGCGGGCGGATGTTCCTCCAGCTCCAGCACGGTGGCCGGGTCGGGCACCCCGACACCAGCGGGCACGTCCCGCTCGCCCCGTCGGCGGTGCGGTTCCCCGAGCCGCTGCACACGCCCGGCGGGCTGCGGGAGGCCGTCGTGCCCCGGGAGATGACGGCCGAGGACATCGCGTCGACCATCGCCGACTTCGCGGACGCCGCCCGGGGCGCCGTCGAGGCGGGCTTCGCCGGCGTGGAGGTGCACGCCGCCAACGGACACCTGCTCCACCAGTTCCTGTCGCGGAACACCAACCGGCGCACCGACGCGTGGGGCGGGGCCGTCGAGGGGCGGATCCGGTTCACCGTCGAGGTGGTCCGGGCCGTCGCCGGGGCGATCGGCGCCGAGCGGGTCGGCGTACGGATCTCGCCCGGAGCGAACGTCAACGGCATCGACGAGGGTGACACCGGGGAGATCTACCCGGCGCTGGTCAAGGCCCTCGCGGACGTCGGGCCGGGCTATCTCCACCAGGTCCACGCCGCCCCGGACCAGCCCGCCTTCACCGAGATCCGCCGGGCCTGGCCCGGCACGCTGATCGCCAACCCCGCGCTCTCCCACGAGGAGCTCGCGGCCGACGGCGGCAGGCGGCGCGGCGAACTGCTGCTGGCCGCGGGCGCCGATCTGGTGGCCCTGGGCCGGGGCTTCCTCGCCAACCCCGATCTCGTGGAGCGGCTGCGCACGGGCGCGCCGCTCAACGAGCTCCGCCCGGAGTTCCTGATGTACGTACAGGAGGCGGAGGGCTACACCGACTACCCCGTCCTGGAGCGGTGACCCGTCAGGGGCGCAGCGCGCGCAGCAGCAGGTCGGCGAGGTGGTCGGCGACCTGCTGCGGGGTGAGCGGGCCGTCCGCCCGGTACCAGGTGGACAGGTGGTGCACGGAGCCGAAGTGGTAGTCCACGACCAGGTCGGCGGGGGTGGCACTGGAGAACACCCCCGTGCGCTGACCTTCCTCGACCAGCGCGCGGAAGCGCTCGTGGTAGCGCCGGCGCTCCGCCCGGACCTGCTTGAACTTCTCGGGGCTGAGCTGGTGCATCGACCGGAAGAAGATCATCGCGTCGTCGAGGTTCTCGATGGTCGTGACGACCACGTCGGCGGCCGCGGTGCGCAGCCGCTCCTCGACGGGCGCGTCGGAATCGGCCACCGCGTCGAGCCGCTGCTGCTGCAGGCGCAACATCCGCGCGTACACCTCGTGCAGCAGGTCGTCCTTGGACCCGAAGTAGTGGTAGAGCGCGCCCTTGGTGACACCGGCCGCCTCGACGATCTCCTGGACCGAGGTGCGGTCGTAGCCGCGCTCGGCGAACAGCCGGGTGGCGACGGCCAGCAGCCGCTGCGGTACCGGGGCCTCGTGCGTGCCTGCGGGTTCCGTGGTCCGTGCCGCCATGGCGCTGACCTTCCCTTCCTCGTTCCTGCCTGGTCACTGCGACCAGCTGTACGACCGTCCGACTGTTTTCAGCCGCGATCGCGCAGTTCCCGTCGCAGGATCTTGCCACTGGTCGTCTTCGGAAGGACAGGCAGGATCTCCACCTGGCGCGGGTATTTGTACGCGGCGATGCGCGCGGCACAGTACGCGGACAGTTCCTCCGGCTCGGCCGAGGCCCCGGGGCGCAGGCTCACGTAGGCCTTGACGCTCTCCCCGCGGTAGGGGTCGGGGACGCCGACCACGGCGGCCTCGCGGACGGCGGGGTGGGTGTAGAGCACGTCCTCGACCTCCCGCGGCCAGACCTTGAAGCCGGAGGCGTTGATCATGTCCTTCTTGCGGTCGACGACGTAGAGCCAGCCGTCCGGGTCCATGAAACCGACGTCCCCGGTGCGCAGTTCACCGCCGGGGAAGGCCTGGGCGGATTCCGCGGGCAGCCCCCAGTAGCCGGGCACGACCTGGGGGCCGCGGACGGCTATCTCGCCGGTCTCGCCGAAGGGGACCTCGCCGCCCTGCTCGTCGAGGATGCGCACGACGGTGTCGGCGCCGGGCAGGCCCACGGAGAGGGTGCCGGAGGCCGGGTCGACGGGGGCCTCGAGGTGGACCGGCACGCTGGCGCAGGGGGCGGTGCACTCGGTCAGGCCGTAGCCGTTGCGGAGGTAGAAGCCGAAGGCGGTGCGCAGGCGTTCGACGAGGGCGGGCGGGAGCGGGGCGCCGCCGGAGGAGATCACCTGGAAGGAGGCGAAGTGGTCGGGGGTGACGGCGGGGTGGGCGGCGAGGGCCATGAAGGCGGTGGCCGGGCCGACGGTGTAGGCGGGGCGGTGTTCGAGGAAGGCGTCGAGGACGGTGCCCGCCTCGAAACGGTGGGCGAGGACCAGGGTGCCGGCGTTGGCGAAGCAGGCGGCGAGCTCGCAGACCATGCCGGTGATGTGGAAGAGGGGCGCGAGGGCGAAGTAGACGGCGCCCTCGGGCAGGGGGTGGGAGGTGACCTGCCGTACGGCGTTGTACGTGAGCGCGCCGTGCGGGTTCATGGCGCCCTTGGGGGTGCCGCTGGTGCCGGAGGTGTAGCTGATGAGGGCGGTGTCGGCGGCGGTGAGCCGCGGGTCGTCCGGTGCGGGGCGCCCGCCGCGGGCCACGGTGAGGAGGTCGGCGGTGTGCCCTCCGGGCAGGGGGGTGGATACGGGAGCAGGTACGGGCGCGGGTACGGGGACGAGCCGCTCCGGTGCCACCGGTCCGCGCTGGGCCGGCAGGCGGGGCCGGGCCGGGAGCTCCGGTGGGGCGGGGAGGCCGGGTCGGGCCGGCGGGGCGGACGCGTCCGGTCCGGGCTGCGGGCCGAAGACGCGCGGGTCGTTGCGCGTCTGGAAGTCCAGGTCCGAGGCGGTCAGGACGGTCCGTACGGCGCTGTCCCGGACGGCCTCGGCCAGGTACGCCGTCCACGCGCGGCCGTCGCAGACCAGCGCGGCGGCCCCGGAGTCGCGCAGGACGTGCCGGACCTCGCCGGACTTGTACATCGGGTTGAGCGGGACGACGACGGCCCCGGCCTTCCAGGCGGCGAGGACGGCCAGCACGAAGTGCGGGGTGTTCTGCAGCATGACCGCGACCCGGTCCCCGCGGCGCAGGCCGCGCGCCGCGAGGTGACCGGCGACGGAGTCGGAGAGCGCGTCGGCCTCGGCGTAGCCGATCCGGCCGTCGAAGTAGGCGAGCGCGGTGCGCTCCGGGGCCCGGGCGGCGGCCGCGCGGAAGGCGTGCAGCACGGTGGGCGGCGGCGCGACGGGCTCCCGCTGGGCCGGTGCGAGCAGCCCGAGCCAGGGCCGGGCGGCGTACGAGGAGGTCACCGCGTCTCCCATTTCTGCTGGAGGTGGTTCATGCCGCTCAGCCAGCGGTCCGGCTCGGTGGCGCGGGCGGCGTAGAAGTCGGCGACCTCGGGGTGCGGGAGGATCAAGAACCGGCCCTTCTCCATGCCGTCGAACAGTGCGTCCGCGACCGCTTCCGGCTCGATCGCGGTCGGCGCCAGGACGAGTTCGCCCGCCGAGCCCGCGGCGGTCAGCATGTCGGTGCGCACCCCTTGCGGGCAGATCGCGTGGACCTGGACACCGCGGTGTCGGTAGGTCAGCGAGAGCCATTCGGCGAAGGCGAGCGCACCGTGCTTGGTGACACTGTACGGGGCCGCTCCGATCATGGTCAGCAGTCCGGCGGCGGAGACGGTGGACACGAAACGGCCGGTCCCCCGCTCCAGCCAGTCCGGCAGCAGCAGCCTGGCGGCGCGGACGTGGGCCATGACGTTGGTGTCCCAGGCCGCTTCCCAGACGGCCTCGTCGGCGAACGCGTCGCCGCCCGAGGCGAGTCCGGCGTTGGCACAGTAGACGTCGACCGTCCCGCCGAGGGCCTCGCGGGCCTCGGCCACGATCTCCGAGGCATCGCCCGGCACGGGGATCGCCCGGGCTCCGATCGCGCCCGCCACCGCGGCGGCCTTGGCCGGGTCGAGGTCGTTGACCACCACCGTGGCGCCCTCGGCCGCGAAGCGGTGCGCGAGGGCGGCGCCGATGCCGCCGCCCGCGCCGGTGACGACGACTCGCTGGTCCTGGTACGCGTTCACGGGGATCACCTTTCGTGCGGCCGGAGGCCGAGTGCCGAGTGCCGGATCCGAAGACCGGATGGCGGCAGACTAACCAGTCGGTATGTGCGGGTGGAAGGGGCCGGACTCGTAGCGTGGCCGGATGACGCTGTCGCGACGCGGGGTGCTGGGACTGGCGGGGGCCTTGGGATCAGTGGGAACGGCGGGCGCCGTGGGAGCCGTGGGGACGGCGGCCGCCGCAGGGGCTGCCGGGACGGCACCGGCGGGCCGGGGCTCCGCGCCGCGGGCGGCGGACCGGGTGCGGGCGGCGGACCGGGTGCGGGCGGCGGACCGGGTGCGTACCGGCTTCGAGCGGCTCGCCGCGGACGGGTACGCCCTCCTGGCCGGGCAGAAGGTCGGGGTGGTCACCAACCCCACCGGGATCACCGCCGACGCCCGCCACCTGGTCGACGTACTGCACGCGGACGAACGGGTGGACCTGGTCGCGGTGTTCGGCCCCGAGCACGGGTTCCGCGGCACGGCGCAGGCCGGCGACTCCGAGGGGGCCTCCCGGGATCCGGCGACCGGGCTGCCGGTGTACGACACGTACGACAAGAGCGGGCAGCGGCTCGCGGACGTGTTCACGGCGGCCGGGGTCGACACCGTCGTCTTCGACATCCAGGACGTCGGGGCGCGCTTCTACACCTACATCTGGACCCTCTACGACTGCATGCGCGCGGCCGCGCTCGCCGGCAAGGCGGTGGTGGTGCTGGACCGGCCGAATCCGGTGGGCGGCCGCCGGGCGGCGGGGCCCGTACTGGAACGGCCGTACGCGAGCTTCGTGGGCCGGGAGCCGATCGCGCTCGCGCACGGGATGACGGCGGCCGAACTGGCCCTGCTCTTCAACGGCGAGTTCCTGGCCGACCGTCCGGTGCGGCTGCGGACGGTGGCGATGTCCGGGTGGCGGCGGCAGTCGTTCTTCGGGGAGACCGGGCTGCCCTGGGTGCCGCCGAGCCCGAACATGCCGACCCCGGACACGGCCCTCGCATACTCCGGCACGTGCCTGTTCGAGGGGACGAACCTCTCCGAGGGGCGCGGGACGACCACGCCCTTCGAGGTGGTGGGCGCGGAGGGGATCGACCGGCGGTGGGCGGAGGCGGCGAACGCGCTGGGCCTGCCCGGAGTGTGGTTCCGGGAGGCGTACTTCACCCCGACCTTCTCCAAGCACGTGGGGAAGGTGTGCGGCGGGGTCCGGCTGATCGTCCACGACCGGGAGGCCTTCGACCCGGTACGGGCCGGGATCGGGCTGCTGGTCACCGCGCGGCGGGCGTGGAGCGGTTTCGGCTGGCGGACGGACCACTGGATCGACCGGCTGACCGGCTCGGACCGGGTGCGGACCATGGTGGACGCGGGGGCCGGGGTGGAGGAGATCGCGGGCGACTGGGCGGCGGGGCTGGCGCGGTTCAGGGCGACGCGCGGGGAATACCTCCTCTACGAGTGAGCCGAGCGCGCCGGGGGGCTGGCCGGGCGGGCGCGTCAGCAGGATGCTGGCAGCACCGGAGGGCACGGCGTGGAGGGGGACGTCATGGCGGACATCGGTGGCGGGTTCGGAATCGGGGCCGGGACTTCGGCCGGGACGGCGGCCGGGGCTGCGGCCGGGGCTGCGGCCGCGATCCCGGCGGGGTACCGGCCCGGGGTCACGGCCGGGATCGGCGTCGGACCGTACGCGGAGCTGACCTTCGACTCCGAAGGGGACGTGGACCGGGCCACGCAGGGCACGGTGGCCCGGATGGAGGCCACGGACGTGCTGGTCTTCGCACACGGCTGGAACAGCGACCGGTCCACCGCGACCCGGCTCTACGACCGGTTCTTCGCCCCCTTCCCGGGGCTGGTGGGGTCGGGGGTACGGCTGGGGTACGTGGGTGTCGTGTGGCCCTCGATGCGGTTCTCCGACGAGCCGATCCCCGACTTCGACGCACCCGGCGCCCTCGCGGAGCCCGGCTTCGGCACGGCACTGGACCCCCTGACCCGCCGGGCGCTCGGGGAGTTCTGGCCGGGACGGCAGGCGGAGCTGGACCGGGTGGCGGAGCTGCTGGAGGAGCGGCCGGAGTCGGCGGCGGCGTTCATCGAGTTCGGTGCGCTCGTACGGGAGCTGGCGGGGGTGGACGCGGTGCCCGCGGCGGCGGCTCCGGCGGTCCCCGCCCTCTTCACGGACGACGTGCTGGAGGTGTGCCGGGCGCTCTCCCGCGCCCTGGCCGCGGCGGGCGCGCCGGCCGACGGGGCCGACGGGGCCGACGGAATCGAGGGCCCGGGCCTCGCGGTCGGCGGCGCCCTGCGCGGCCTGTGGGGCGGGGCCAAGGAGCTGCTGCGGCAGGCGACGTACTACAAGATGAAGAAGCGGGCGGGCGTGGTGGGCGAGCGGGGTCTCGGCCCGGTGCTGGCACAGCTGGCGGGCGACCGCCCGGCCCTGCGGTTCCACCTGATCGGACACAGCTTCGGGGCGCGGGTGGTGTCCTTCGCGCTGCGCGCGCTGCCGGACGGCGCCCGGTACGTGAAGTCCGTGACCCTGCTCCAGGGGGCCTTCTCCCACTACGCGTTCGCCGACCGGCTGCCGCACGACAGGAGCACCGGCGGCGCCCTGCGCGGCCTCCAGCGCCGCGTCGACGGGCCGGTGGTGGCCTGCCACTCCCCGCACGACTCGGCCCTCAAGCTCTTCTATCCGCTGGCCTCCCGGATGGCAGGGGATTCGGCCGGAGTGCTGGGCTTCGACGAACGGTGGGGCGCCATCGGGCACGACGGGGTGCAGGCGGTGCCGGGCGCGCCGCGGCTGAGCCTCGCCACGGCCCTGCGCGAGGGGGTGCCCGCGGCCGGTTGCGTCAGTGTGGACGCGGGCTCCGTGGTCCGCCGCGGCGGTGCCCCCTCGGGGGCGCACAGCGACATCTGCCACGAGGAACTGGCCCGGGTGGTGGTGACCGCGGGGCGCATGGGGCGCTGAGTTCCGGCCATGTGCCACCCGCACGCCTCGACCGCCCCCGCATGCGCCCGGCCCGGGCAGGGCATGTTGGGCACATCGGCGGAGGTGATGGTGTGATGGCGGGATTCCGGAGTCTGGCCTACCAGGTGCGCGACGCGCGCAATGACCGGGCCTTGCGGCGCCATTCGCTGCGCCGTTGCCTGGAGCGGTTCGCCCCGTACGGGCACCGGGCCACGTGGTGGCACCTGTGTGACCGGCACGGGATCGCCCCCGAGGACCGGGGGGCGGATCCGCTGCGGCTGGTCGCCGCGCTGGAGGAGCTGGAGGACGCGCGGGCGGTCTGGCTGGAGTACGAGCGCCATTTCGCGGAGCGGCGCCGCCGGGAGAAGCACGACGGGCTGCGCCGGCCGGAGTGGGCGTGGGGCGGGAGCGGGGACGCGGTGGTGCGGTGCGCGGATCCGGGCGTGCGGCCGGAGGGGGCGCTGGGCGAGGTGCTGCGGCGGCTGGTCCGGGCGCTGGAGTCGGAGCCCGGGACGGCGTGCCCGGTCTGCGGGGACACCGAACTGCGGTGGCCGGCGGTGACGACGATCGGTCCGTGGGAGGGCGCGTGGGCCTGGGACGGGCCGGTGTGCGCGGGCTGCGGGATCGTGGTGCCGAGACCGGCGCTCGCGGAGACGCCCCAGGCGGGGGCGGCGTGATGCCATTGCTGCCGTTGCTTCCGTTGCTGCCGTTGCTGCTGGCCTCGGTGAACGGTGCGCGGAGCGCCGCGGACGGCCCGGCCGTGCCGATGTCGCCGGCGGATCTGGCGGAGTCGGCGCTGGCGGCGGTCGCCGCCGGGGCCGGGGAGGTGCTGGTGCACCCACGGACGCCGTGCGGGCGGGAGAGCCTCTCGCCGCGGGTGGTGGGGCCGGTGCTGGCGGCGATGCGGGGCGCGGGGGTCCACGTACCGCTGTCGGTGCCGGCGGGCATCGGGGCCGAGCCCGATCCGGCGGGGCGGCTGGAGCGGGTGCGCTCGTGGACGGTGCTGCCGGACCGGGCGGTGGTGCGCTTCGGGGAGCCGGGGGCCGGGGAGCTGGCGCGGGCGCTGCTGGCGCGGGGGGTTTCGGTGGACGCGGTGGTGCCGGTGGGCGGACCGGCCGGCCCGGAACCGATGGCACGGTTCCTGGCCTGGCCGGTGCGCGAGCCCGGGCGGGTCCGGCTCGTGGTCGAGCTCGCGGCGGCCGATCCGGCGCTGATGGCCGGGCTGCGCGGGCTGCCTCCGGTGGCGGTGCTGGTGTGCGGGCGGGAGGCGGCCGCCTGGCCGGTGCTGCGGCTGGCCGCGCGGTGCGGAACGGGTGCGCGCACCGGCGTGGGCGACGTACTGCACCTGCCGGACGGGCGGCCGGCACGGTCGACTGCCGAACTGGTGGCGGCGGCCCGGGACCTGATGGCGCGGGGCACGGCCGCCGCGGGGATTACAGCCGCGAGCCGGTGAGGCGTTCGCCGAAGACGTCGTCGGGGTTGGACAGGGCGCAGGTCTTCATCGAGAGACAGCCGCAGCCGATGCAGTCCGTGAGGTGGTCGCGCAGTCGGCCGAGCCGCATGATCCGCTCGTCCAGCTCGGTGCGCCAGGCCTCGGAGAGGCGGGCCCAGTCCTCGCGGGTGGGGGTGCGTTCCTCGGGGAGCTGGGCCAGGGCGTCGCGGATGCTGGCCAGCGGGATGCCCACGCGCTGGGCGGCGCGCACGAAGGCGACGCGACGCAGCGCGTCACGGGTGTAGCGGCGCTGGTTGCCGGAGGTGCGACGGCTGCTGATCAGGCCCTTGGCCTCGTAGAAGTGGAGTGCGGAGACGGCCGCGCCGCTACGGGCGGACAGCTGGCCGACGGTGAGCTCGTGGACTTTCTCGGGAATCTGCGGCACCCGGCCGAGGGTAGTCGGAGGTCCGTTGACATACACATGCGGTCCCAGCATGCTGAGCAAGCGCTTATTCGTCCGTCAGTCGTCCGCGAGAGACAGGAACAGGGCATGGCCGAGCCGAGGGTCTTCACGTCCGCCGAGGAACTGCGCGCCGGGATCGGCGCGCCGCTCGGTCCCAGCGAGTGGCTGGAGGTGGACCAGAAGCGGATCGACCTCTTCGCGGACGCCACGGGCGATCACCAGTGGATCCACGTGGACCCGGAGCGGGCAGCGGGCGGACCCTTCGGTTCCACCATCGCGCACGGCTATCTGACGCTGTCCCTGCTGCCCATCCTGGTGCCGCAGATCATGCGGGTCGAGGGCATGAAGATGGGTCTCAACTACGGGACGAACAAGGTGCGTTTCCCCGCGCCGGTGCCGGTCGGCTCGCGGCTGCGCGCCACGGCCGCGATCACGGAGGTCACGGAGGCGGGCGGGGGCGTGCAGGTCACGGCCACGGTGACGGTCGAACGCGAGGGCGGCGACAAGCCGGTGTGCGTGGCGGAGTCGGTGTCCCGCTACTACTTCTGAGGCACTGCCACCATGCGGAGCACGAGGTCGGAGTAGAGCCCGCCGACCTCGTCGGGCGTGCGCTGCCCGCCCACGTTGAACCAGCGGGCCACGTCGATGCACAGCGAGAGCACCGCGAGGGTGGTGCCCGGCACGTCCGGGACGTCGAACTCCCCTGCCGCGACCCCGTCGGCGAGGATCCGGCGGACGGCGGCGTCGCTCTGCCGGCGCAGTGCCACGATTTCGGAGCGGTGCTCCGGAGCGAGAGCGTCGAGCTCGTACTGGACCACGCGCGCGGTGGTGTGGTGCGCCGCGTGCCACTGCACGAAGGACCGTACGGCGGCGTCGAGCCGCTCGGCGGCGCAGCCGGGGCCCTCGGCCGCGGTGGTCAGGATCTCCAGCGCCTTGTCGTGGCCGATCCGGCTGATCCGGTGGAGCAGCTCTTCCTTGGTCTTGTAGTGGATGTAGAGCGCGGCCGGGCTCATGCCGGCCCGGCCCGCGATGTCACGTGTGGTGGTGGCGTGGTACCCGCGCTCGGCGAAGGCCTCGACGGCGGCGACGAGCAGCCGCCGTGCGGCATCGGGGGTGACCTCGGACCACGGCCGGTATCCGCCGACCGTCTCCTCCGCGCTGTCCATCGCTCGCTCACCTCTTCGCCGTGTGGAAGTGAACACCCTACCGGAGGGTGAGCAAGCGCTTAGTGCGGACGGGTCGACTGCCGACTACTTCGGCGCGAAGGGGTCGTACTCGGCCATCATCTTCTCCATCCTGGCCTGATCCACCCGGCTGACGATCTGCGTGACCTCCTGGCGGTCGCGGATCACCTTGGCGAGGGTGAAGGCCGAGGTGGTGAGGTAGAGGACCGCGATGCCGAGGAAGGCGCGGACCCAGCCGTTCGCGTCCAGGTTGTAGATCCCCACGGACACGGCGCCGATGGCGATGCCGAAGGAGGCGACGGCCTGGCCGTAGTACGCCCCCGTGCTCTGCTGCTTGACCGGTGTCTCGTTCATGGGTCGAGCATCGGGCGCGGCGGGGGCGGGCACATCCGCACGCGTACTCATGCGGGTACTCAGCCCGCTCGGCCCGCTCGGCCCGCTCGACCCGCTCGGCCCGCTCGACCCGCTGGGGCTCAGAAGGCGGAAACCCCGGTGCGGGCGCGGCCGATGAGCAGCTTCTGGATCTGGCTGGTGCCCTCGTACAGGGTCATCACGCGGGCGTCGCGCAGCAGTTTGCCGGCCGGGTACTCGTCGACGTAGCCGTAGCCTCCGTGCACCTGGAGGGCGTTGCTGGCGGCGCGCACGGCGGCCTCGGAGGCGAAGAGCTTGGCGGTGGAGGACTCGGTGGCGAAGGGCTGTCCGCGGTCGATGAGGTCGGCGACCCGCCAGGTCAGCAGCCGGGCCGCGTCCACGTCGACCGAGATGTCGGCGATCAGCTCCTGCACCAGCTGGTGGTGGGCGATCGGCTTGCCGAACTGCTCGCGCTGGGCGGCGTACGTGACGGCCGCGTCCAGGGCCGCCTGTGCGATGCCGACGCAGCCGGCGGCGACCGACATCCGGCCCTTGGCGAGGGCGGACATGGCGACCGAGAAGCCCTTGCCCTCGGGGCCGAGCATCGCGGAGGCGGGGACGCGGACGCCGTCGAGGGCGAGTTCGGCGGTGGCCTGGCCGCGCAGGCCGAGCTTGCCGTGGATCTCGCGGCGGGTCAGGCCCGGCGTGTCGGTGGGGACGAGGAAGGCGGATATCCCGCGGTGGCCGGGCTCCTCGCCGGTGCGGGCGAAGAGGAGGACCACATCGGCCCAGGTGCCGTTGGTGATGAACATCTTGCTGCCGCTGATGACGTACGCGTCCCCCTCGCGCACGGCGCGGGTGGTGAGGGCGCCCGCGTCGGAGCCGGTGCCGGGCTCGGTCAGGCCGAAGCAGCCGAGCGCGTCGCCGGAGCAGAGGCGGGGCAGCCACTCCTGCTTCTGCTCCTCGGTCCCCCAGGCGGCGATCGTCTTGGCGACCAGGCCGAGGGAGACGGAGACGATCCCGCGTACGGCGGAGTCGCCGCGTCCGAGCTCCTCGGTGACGAGGACGTAGGCGAGGTGGTCGCCGCCGGAGCCGCCGTACTCCTCGGGGACGGTCAGGCCGAGGAAGCCGAGGTCGCCGAGCTTCTTGACGATGGCCCGGTCCACGCTCTCGGCGCGGTCCCACGCGGCGGCGTACGGGACGACCTCGCGCTCGGTGAACTCGCGGGCGAGCCTGCGTACGGCGCTCTGCTCCTCGCTCGGTTCCAGGTTCACCGGGCACCTCCGGGCGTCTCGTCCGGGGCGTTTAACTAGCACCGGTAGTTTATGGTGGCCAGGCCCTACTATGTGGCGCATGGCCAGACCGCGCAAGCCCCTCCTCAGCCGCGACCGCATCGTCGAGGCGGCCGGCGCGCTGGTGGACGCGGAGGGGCTGGAGGCGGTGTCGACGCGGCGGCTGGCGGCCGCGCTCGGCGTCAGCGGGCCCTCGCTCTACAACCACTTCCGCACCAAGGACGAGATCCTGGACGCGGTGGCGGACTCGGTGAGCGCACGGGTCGACTTGTCGATGTTCGACGACGGCCGGGACTGGCGGGCGTCCCTGCACGCGTGGGCGCACTCGTACCGCGACGCCCTGGCGGACCATCCGAACATCGTGCCGGTAGTGGCCCGCGGGCCGGGCCGCCGCCCCGCCGGACTGCGGCTGGCGGACGCGGTGTTCGGCGCGATGACGGCGGCCGGCTGGCCGCCGGCGCAGGCGACCCGGATCGGCGCGCTGATGCGGTACTTCATCCTGGGCTCGGCCGTGGGCTCCTTCGCCCGGGGTTTCGTGGACGACCGCGCCGCATACGACCCGGCGGACTACCCCCACCTGGGCCAGGCCCACCTGCTGGCCGAGCGGCAGCGCGAGGTGGACGAGGGCGCCTTCGAGACGGGCCTGGCGGCGCTGCTCGACGGCCTGGCCCTCCAGTACGAGGCGCTGAAGGAGCCTGCGTGACGCACGGGGACACCGACCTGATCGCCGCGGCGCGGGCCGACGACGCGGTGCGTGTACGGGCCGTGCTGCACGAGGGTCCCGACCTGGAGGCCGTCGGCACGGACGGCCTGACGGCGCTGGACATCGCCGCGGCCCGTGGTGCGTACCCGGTGGTCGACGTCCTGCGCAGCCACGGGGCGCGGCTGGACCGTCAGGGTCCCGACGGTCGGACCCCGCTGCTCCGCGCGGTCGACGCCGGCGCCTACGGGGTCGCCTCCCTGCTCCTTTCCTCCTCGGTGCCGACCTGGCCGACGGGCCCCGATGGGCGCACCGCCCTGGAACTGGCCCGGCACTGGCACGAGACGGGCGCCGAGAACGAGCTGCGCCACCGGACGGGGGCCACGGGCCCGGCGGAGCTCAGCCGCGTCCCGGACGACGCGTACTCCTTCACCGGCCTGCTGCGGCTGGCAGGCTCCGACGTGCGGGTGCGCACCGGGCACACGGCGATCCTGTGCGCGCTGGAGGCGGCCCACGGGATACGGACCCCCTTCGCGGAACTCCTCGCACGCGCCGAGGCGGAGGCCGACCTCGACGGCGTGACGCGCGAAGCGGTCGTGCGCGTGCTGTACCGCCGGGCCGACCGCGGGACATGGGAGGAGGCGGCGGCCCTGCGCGGCCATCCGCTGTCCTCCGTACGGCACTTCGGCGCCGAAGTGGTGCGCTGCATGGCCCTCTTCGACGAGTGCGACGAAGCCGGTCCCTGTGTCGACGGGCCCGCTTGCCTGCGGGTACTGACGTGGGACCACTTCCTCGCGTGGGCGGCCGACGAACCGTCGCCCGATGTTCTCGCCGTGCTGCTCGTCGGCCTCTCGGACTGCCACCCCGTAGGGTCGGGCGCAGCCGTCGCCCACGCCCTGCTCCCCCACGCGCGCCATCCGTCCGCTGCGGTCCGGCGGGCGGTCGCCGGGGCGTTCATCGGCTGCGCGGGCGAGGAGCGCGTGCGCCCGGCGCTGCTCGACTTCCTCCGGGACGCCGACGCCGTGGTGCGCGGCCAGGGATGCCGCGCGGTGGCGGAGCGCGGGGACCGTTCCGCCGACCTCCGCAAGGCGCTGCTGCCGCTGCTGGGCGATCCGTCGGTCGAGGTCCAGGTCGAGGCGGTACGGGCGCTCGTGCTGCTCGACGATCCGCGCGGCGAGGAGGTGCTGGACTGGATCAGCTCCGGTTACCAGGAGGACTGGCCCGGGTACTGGTCGCTGGACGATGCACACCGGCACCTGCGGCGGCGGCGAGAGGCCGCGGCGGGCGCGGGCGCGCACGCCGCGCCGGCCGGCACTGCCGACTGAGATCGGCCGCCGCGCCGGTCGGGCGCGGGCCGGGCGGCGGCGCGGGCCGGCGGTGGCGCGGCTAGAAGACGACCAGGGAGCGGCCGCCCTTGCCCGCCAGCATGGCGTCGAAGGCGGCCGGGATGCCGTCGAGGGTGATGCGGTCGGTGACCAGGGCGCCGAGGTCGAGGCGGCCGGCGCGGACGTGATCGGCGATCACCGGGAGGTCGCGGGCGGGGTCGCTGTTGCCGTAGACGCAGCCCGTGAGGGTGCGCGCGAAGTGGAAGATCTCCAGCGCGTGGAAGGTGATCTGCTGCTCCTTGCCGCCGATGCCGACGACCGTGGTGCGGCCGCCGCGGCGGGTGGACTCCCAGGCTCCGCGGATGGTCTCGGCCCGTCCGACGCACTCGACGGCGACGTCCGCGCCCTGCCCGCCGGTGAGCGCGCGGATCTCCTTGGCGGTGGTGTCGGAGGCGAGCACGAACGCGGTGGCCCCGGCCGCGCGGGCCAGTTCCTCCTTGGCCGGGGACACGTCGACGGCGATGACCGGGCCCGCCTGCGCGATCCGGGCGGCCTGGAGGGCGGCCAGGCCGACCCCGCCGACGCCGAAGACGGCCACCGACTCGCCCGGCCGGACCTGGGCACTGTGGTGGACGGCCCCGTAACCGGTGAGGACGGCGCAGCCGAGCAGGGCTGCCTCGGCCAGCGGGATCCCGGCGGGCGCGGGCAGCACGCAGTTGGCCGCGACGACGGTCTCCTCGGCGAAGGCGGCCACGTTCAGCCCGGGGTGCAGCTCGGCGCCCTGCGCGTCGTGCGCGTAGACGGCCCCGACCCCGCTGAGCGCCTTGGCGCAGAGCCAGACCTCACCGAGGGTGCAGTGGTGGCACTCCCCGCAGGACGGCGCCCAGTTGAGCACCACGCCGTCGCCGGGCGCGACGTGCGTGACCCCCTCGCCGACGGCGAGGACCGTGCCCGCGCCCTCGTGGCCGAGGACGGCGGGCACGGGGACCCGCATGGTGCCGTTGGTGAGGGAGAGGTCGGAGTGGCAGACCCCGGCTGCGGCGAGCCGTACGCGGACCTGCCCGGGACCGGGATCGGGCAGCACGATCTCCCGTATCTCCAGCGGGGCTCCGACGGCGGGCAGGATGGCGGCGCGGACCATGGTCGTCGTCTCGTCTTTCCGGTGCTGGGGAGGGGGAGGGTGGAGGGGCTGCGGACTCTGCGGTGTCGCGGGATCAGAACTGCAGGGACTTGGTCTGGAGGTACTCCGCGAGGCCGTGCGGGCCCAGCTCGCGGCCGACGCCCGACTGCTTGTAGCCGCCGAAGGGCGCGAGGATG
The DNA here is from genome assembly GCF_042894695.1 of Streptomyces sp. NPDC001513. Classification (NCBI taxonomy): domain Bacteria; kingdom Bacillati; phylum Actinomycetota; class Actinomycetes; order Kitasatosporales; family Streptomycetaceae; genus Streptomyces; species Streptomyces sp. NPDC001513. Next base: position 106,372 of record NZ_JBIAVU010000021.1, on the reverse strand, counting down.
TTGTAGCGGCCGCCGTTGATGTCCACCTGCCCGGTGTCCATGCGGCGGGCGAAGGCCGCGGCCGTCTCCTCGTCCGCGGCCCAGACGGCGCCGCCGAGGCCGTAGACGGTGCCGTTGGCGATGCGCAGGGCCTCCTCCTCGTCCTCGTAGGCGAGGATCGACAGCACGGGGCCGAAGATCTCCTCCTGGGCGATGGTCATGTCGGGCGTGACATCGGCGAACACGGTGGGGGCCACGAAGTAGCCCTGCTCGTGGGGCGCGTCGGTCCCGCCCGCGACGAGGCGCGCGCCTTCCTCCACGCCCTTGGCGATGAAGCCGCGGACGCGTTCGTGCTGCTTCGCGTTGACGACCGGGCCGATGCGGGTACCGGCCTCGCGGGGGTCGCCGGTGGGGTATTCGGCGACGGCGGCGGCCGCGAGCGAGACCGCCTCCTCGTACTGGTCCCGGTGGACGAGCATCCGGGTGAGCGCGTTACAGCTCTGGCCGGTGTTGTTCATGACGTGGCCGACGCCTGCCGCGACGGCCGTGGCCAGGTCGGCTCCGGGCAGGATGACATTGGCCGATTTGCCGCCGAGTTCGAGGGCGACGCGCTTGACGGCGGCGCCGGCCGTGGCGCCGATCTTCCTGCCGACGGCGGTCGAGCCGGTGAAGGAGACGAAGTCGACTCCCTCGTGCGCGGCCAGCGCCTGCCCGGCGACCGGACCGGTACCGGTCACCAGGTTGAAGACTCCGGCCGGGATCCCCGCGTCGTGCACGGCCTCGGCGAAGAGCTGTGCGGTCAGCGGGGTGTCCTCGGCCGGCTTGAGGACGAGGGTGCAGCCGGCGGCGAGAGCGGGCGCCACCTTTGCAACGACTTGGTACAGCGGGTAGTTCCAGGGGGTGATGGCCCCGACCACACCGACCGGCTCCAGCAGGACGGTGGAGTTCCCTATGCGCTCCTCGAAGGAGTACGAGGCGGCCATCTCGGCGTAGGAGGCGGTGACGGCGATGGACCCTCCGACGTGGACCGCCTTCGCGAAGGGGAGCGGGGCGCCGAGTTCGGCGGTGACGGTCTCGGTCAACTCGCCCTTGCGGGCCTGCAGTGCGTCGCGGAGCGCCCCGATCAGGGCGGCGCGCTCGGCCGGAGGCGTGGCCGCCCAGCCGGGCAGGGCCGCGCGGGCCGCGCGTACGGCCGCGTCCACGTCCTCGGCGGTGCCGGCCGGGACCTCGGCGATGACCTGGCCGTCGGCCGGATTGACGACCTCGATCCGGTCGGCTCCGACGGCGGGCCGCCACGCGCCGTCGATGTACATCCCGTCCTGGGCCTTCATGGCATTCCTCCCGAGTACGTACGCGTCTGCACGTGGATCCGACCTCCCCGACACCCTACAAACTAGCGCCGGTAGTTTTTCTCGGCCAGGGGCGGCCCGGGGTCAGATGATGCCGAAAAGCATCCCTGCCGCGAGGACGACAAGAGAGGTCAGGGCCGCCCATTTCACGGTGAAACGGGTGTGGTCGCCGAACTCGACCTTGGCCATGCCGACGAGGACGTAGACGGCCGGAACCAGCGGGCTGGACATGTGCAGCGCCTGGCCGACCAGGGAGGCGCGGGCGATCTCCAGCGGGGAGACCCCGTGGGCGGCGCCGGCCTCGGCCAGGACGGGCAGGACGCCGAAGTAGAAGCCGTCGTTGGACATGAAGTAGGTGAGCGGCAGGCTGAGCAGCCCGGTGACCAGCGCCATGTGCGGGCCCATGCCCTCGGGGATGGCGCCGACGAGCCAGTCGGCCATGTGCTTGACCATGCCGGTGCCGGTGAGGACCCCGGTGAAGACGGCGGCGGCGAAGACCATGCCGGCGACGTTCAGGACGTTGTCGGCGTGGGCGGCGATCCGGGCCTTCTGGTCGGGCATGTGCGGGAAGTTGACGGTGAGGGCGAGGGCGGCGCCGAGCAGGAACAGCACCGGGATGGGCAGCAGCTCCGTGATCATCGCGGTGAGGAGCGCGACGGTGAGACCGGCGTTGAACCAGTAGAGGCGCGGGCGCAGGGTGGGGCGCTGAGGGTCGAGGCCCTGGAAACCGTCGCCCTCGTCGGGCGCGGCCGGGGACGTGGGAGACGCGGGAGACGCGGGTGCCTCCGCGGACTCGCCACCGGAGTCCGAGCCTGATGCCGCGGGGGCGGGGGCGGGGGTGCCGCCGGTGGTACGGAGGCCCGAGCCGGCCGCGACGAGGGCCTCGGACTCCTGCTCCGCCTCCTGCTCCGACTCCACAGCCTCGCCGGGGAGGGCCAGGAGGCCGACCCGGCGGCGTTCCTTCACGCCGAGGACGTACGCCAGGACGAACACGAAGAGCAGGCCCACCGCGAGGGCCGGGATCATCGGGACGAAGATGTCGGCGGCGTCGAGCTTGAGGGCGGTGGCGGCGCGGGCCGTGGGGCCGCCCCAGGGCAGGGTGTTCATGACGCCGTTGGCCGTGGCCGCGACGCCCGTCATGACCACCAGGCTCAGCCCGAGCCGCTTGTACAGCGGGTACATGGCCGAAACGGTGATCATGAAGGTGGTCGATCCGTCGCCGTCGAGCGAGACGATCGCGGCGAGGACGGCCGTACCGACCACCACCCGCATCGGGTCCGCCTTGCAGAAGCGCAGGATGCCGCGCACGATCGGGTCGAAGAGGCCGACGTCGATCATCACGCCGAAGTAGACGATGGCGAACATCAGCATGGCGGCGGTCGGTGCGAGCTTGCCGACGCCGTCGATGACGTAGTCGCCGAGGTGGGCGCCCTTGCCTGCGAACACGCAGAAGAGTGCGGGGATGAGGACGAGGGCCGCGATGGGCGACATTTTCTTCATCATGATCAGGACCAGGAAAGTCGCGATCATGGCGAAGCCGAGGAAGGTCAGCATGGGGGGAAGGTAGGTGCCGCCTCCTGGCGCCAACAAGACGTATACGCGTGAGCAATACGAGCAAAACCCCAGCTCAGGGCAGGGGTGTGAGCTCGACGGGGAAGCCGTTGAGCACGGCCGTGCCGGACAGCCGGTCGAGCCGGGTGCCGTTGAGCAGCTGGTTGACGTTGGCACCGGGCGCCGCGGCGGCCACCGTGAGGCGGGCGCCCGCGCGGTCGTGGCCCCAGCCGTGCGGAAGGCTCACCACCCCGGTGCGGACGGCATCGGTGACCTCCACCGGCACCTCCAGGCTCCCGCCCTCGGCGGTGATCCGGGCCCGGCCGCCGTCGGTGAGGCCCAGCCGGCCGGCGTCCTGCGGGTGGACCTGGAGGGTGCAGCGGTTGGAACCTCCGGTGAGGGCCGGGACGTTGTGCAACCAGCTGTTGTTGGACCGCAGGTGGCGGCGGCCCACGAGCACCAGGGCGGCGGGGCGGTCGGCGAGCGCCGCGCGCAGCCTGGGGAGCTCGGCCGCGATCGGGTCCGGGAGCAGCTCGATCCTGCCGCTGCGGGTCTTCAGCACGCCCGGGAGCCGGGGCCGCAGCGGGCCCAGGTCGATGCCGTGCGGGTGCGCGAGCAGCCGCTCCAGGCTGAGCTCCCCCTCGGCCGCCGCGCCGAACCGGTCTCCGTACGGCCCGAGTCGGAGCATCAGGTCGAGCCGGCGCTCGGGGCCGCTCTCGCCGGTGAGGAGGCCGGCGAGGCGCGCCGGGTCCTGCCCGTGGAGGGGCGAGCCCGGGTCGGCGGTCTCCTTGGCCAGCGTGCTTTGGACGGCCAGTTCGTCGACGGCCTCCGGTCCGGCCGAGCCGTGCATGCCGGAGACGGCCAGGACGAGGCGCGCGTGGATCTCGCACTCGTCGAGGCGGCCGGCTTCGAGCGGGACGGCGGCGCGCGTGTAGCGGACCTGGTTGCGGACGGCGAAGCCGTTGAAGGCGAAATCGTGGTGTGCGCTCTGCGAGGGCGGCGGCGGAGGCAGGACGACGTGGGCGTGGCGTGAGGTCTCGTTCAGGTACGGGTCGATCGAGACCATGAAGTCGAGGCCGGCCAGCGCCCGGTCGAGCCGGTCGCCGTCGGGTGCGGACAGGACCGGATTCGCGGCGATGGCGATCAGGGCGCGGATCCGCCCCTCCCCCGGGGTCTCGATCTCCTCGGCCAGGGCGGCGGTGGGCAGTTCGCTCTTGACCTCGGGGTGACCGCTGACCCGGCTGTGCCAGCGGCCGATGGCGAACCCCTTGCCGGGCCCGGCGGGGCGGGGCCGCGGGCCGGCGGCCGGGAGCGGGAAGAGGGCTCCGCCCGGCCGGTCGAGGTTGCCGGTGAGGATGTTCAGCACGTCGACCAGCCAGCTGGCCGGCGTGCCGTACTCGACGGTGCAGCTGCCGATCCGCCCGTAGACGGCGGCGGTGGGCGCGGCCGCGAGCTCGCGGGCGAGGGTGCGGATCTCGTCGGCCGTGAGGTCGCAGGCGGGGGCCACGGCCTCAGGAGTGAAACTCCCGAGGGCGGCCTCGAGTTCCCCGAGTCCTTCGGTCCATTCCTCGAGCGCGCCGGGGGCGGCGAGCTTCTCGGCGAGCAGGGTGTGTGCGAGGGCGGCGAGCAGCAGGGCGTCGCTGCCGGGCCGCGGTGCGAGGTGGCGGTCGGCGAGCGCGGCGGTACGGGTACGGCGCGGGTCGACGACGACCAGGGTGCCGCCGCGGGCGCGCAGCGCCTTGAGCTTGCCGGGGAAGTCGGGGGCGGTGCACAGGGAGCCGTTGGACTCAAGCGGGTTGGCGCCCAGGAGCAGCAGGAAGTCGGTCCTGTCGAGGTCGGGGACCGGGATGGCGAACGGGTCGCCGAAGAGCAGCCCGCTGGAGACGTGCTTGGGCATCTGGTCGAGCGTGCTGGCGGTGAACAGGTTGCGGGTGCCCAGGGCCTTGAGGAGCAGCGGCGGGTAGAGCGCGCCGGCCATGGTGTGGACGTTCGGGTTGCCGAGGACCACGCCGACCGACCGGGGACCGTACTCCCGCACGAGTGCGGGGACGGCGGCGGCGATGGCGTCGTACGCCTCCTCCCAGGTGGCTTCCCGCAACCGGCCGTCGCGCCGGACGAGAGGGGTGCGGAGCCTGTCGGGGTCGGCGTCGAGCTGTCCGAAGGCGGCGCCCTTGGGGCAGATGAAGCCCTTGCTGAAGACGTCGTCGCGGTCACCGCGGGCGCCGGTGACCGCGGCGCCTTCGATGGTCAGGGTGAGGCCGCAGGTGGCTTCGCAGAGAGGGCAGATGCGCAGGGCGGTGCGGGGCATGGGCCCTCCATGGGCGGCAGGCTGCGGCACGGGCACGCGGTGAGCAGCACCGAGCATACCGACCGGTAGGGAGGGAGGGGAGGGGCGTGCGGGACCGACTGCGCGGGCTGTGCGCCGGGACCGGGGGCCGGGGGCCGGGGAAGCGTAGGGCGGGGATCAGTCCAGTACGCGGGCGAGGTACGCCTGCATCATCGCGCGGGTCTCGGCGACGATCTCGGGATCGCCGGCCGGGTCGGTCCGGAAGGCCAGCTGGATGAGGGCGTCGGTGGCCTCGACGGCGACGAGGACCGCCCGCTGCAGTGCGGCGTCGGGGGTCAGGCCGAGGTGCGTGGAGAGCAGTTCGGTCAGGCGGGCGGCGACCTGGTGGTTCGGGTCGGCCTCCGGACCCTCGGACGGCGGCGCGGGGACGCCGAAGTCGACGAGCGCGAATCCGGGGACGCTGCGCTTCATCGCCAGGTACTCGTCGAGTACGGCGTCCACGACGGGCCGCCAGTCGGTGGCCGGGAGGCCGGCGAGGCGGTTTGCGATGCCGTCGGCGTAGCGGTCCAGGTTGCGGTGGGCGAGGGCGATCGCCATGGCCCGCTTGTTGCCGAAGAAGCGGTAGACGGAGCCGATCGGCACTCCGGCACGCAGGGCGACGGCGCGGGTGCTGAGGTTCTCGTACCCGGTCTCGTCCAGGAGCTCGGCGCAGGCGTCGAGGATCCGGGCGAGCCGGTCGGCGCTGCGCTGCTGGACGGGCGTACGGCGCAGTGAGTGGGCGGGAGGCACGGGGTCCATCATGCCGCTCCTCGCTTCCGGGGTCGGCAGGGGCATCGGTTCGGCAGGAGACCCCTCAGTTCAGCAGGAGGCTGAGGCCTCCGACGGTGTACGTGATCATCAGCGCCAGCAGTGGCAGTTGGCCGGCCACCGCCTTCGCGGGCGGGAAGAGGCGTACGGAGCGGTCGTGGGCGGCCACGACGCCGAGCACGTGGCCGGTGACGACGGCGATGACCTGGAGGGCGGCGAGGGCGCCTGGACCCAGTGGTGGGGCGGGTTCGGGGGCGTTGTCAGTGCCCCATGCCATGCTCACTGTGCGTGGTCCTTCGACTACCAGGAGGGAGAAGTAGTGGGCGATGAGATAGCCGAGTGCGATCGGTACGAGTGAGTGCGCGAAGGCGGTGAGCGGGCCGGGGTGCGGGCCGCTGACGAGGCGGGTGGCGGCCGCGCACAGGCAGTACAGGGTGGCGACGAGGGCGATGGAGGCGAGCAGTCCGAGCGTGGCCGCGGGGGTGCGGCCGAGGGGGGAGGTCTGGAGGGCGTTGATCCAGGAGGGGTTGTCGGAGAAGCCGTCGTAGGCGGTGGAGCCGAGCAGGACGCAGACGGTGGCGACGAGTCCGGGCCGCTCGGGCGTCGCGTCGAGTCCGTGGAAGGGGTTACGGAGGACCAGGCGGCCGTCGCTGCGACGGCCGAGGGGGGAGAGCCGGGCGAGGAGGGCGGAGTACGCCTCGAAGGCGTCTCCGTCGTCGAACCAGCGCTCGCCGAAGCGGGCGGCGAGCAGCAGCTGGGCGGTGGCGTAGGTGGTGAGGGCGATCAGGAGGGTGGTGGTGGATGCGGGATCGGGAGCGACGAGTTCGAGCCAGGTGAAGGCGAACAGCCCGGCGGCGGCGGGCCATTGGCCCAGCTGGGCGGGGAGGGGGCGGCCGGGGCCGCGGCGGCGCAGGGCCCGGGTGAGCAGGCGGTGCAGGGTGCGGAGCGGGTTGAGCAGGCGCCAGACGGGGCCGAGGAGGAGGGAGGCGGGGACGAGTCCGACCCAGAGGAGGACGTAGACGGCGCCGGGAGCGGGGTTGTGCGCGGGGTCGTCGGGACCGAGGAGGAGGTGGAGCAGGACGGCGAGTGCGGCGGCTAGTCCCAGTCCGCGCAGGGCGGTTCGGGTGGCCGGCGCGTCGGCCACCCGCTGGAGGCCGGCGGGCAGGGCGAGCCCCGCGCGCTCGCCGCGGAAGCGGGAGGTGGACCAGAGGAGGCCGAGTGCGAGGAAGGAGACGAACAGCGCGGCGAAGGCGCCCGCGAAGGCGTAGAAGGGAGAGATCGGCAGATCGTGCTGGGAGCCGATCCCGTGCGCGAGCACGGCGAACGGATCGGTCGGGTGAAGGACCACGCCCTGACCGACTCCGCCACCGCCGATGCCCGGGCCGCCGGAGCCCGGGCCGCTGAAGCCCGACGCGCCGGCGCCCGGCCCGACGAGGCCGGATGCGCCGAAGCCCGACGCGCCGAGGTTGGATGCGGCGAGGCCCGGCCCGACGGGGCTCACCGCCGCCCCACCGGGGTCTGTGCCCCACCGCCGCCCGGTGGGGTCATCGGACGAGGAGTTGGGTCAGGACGAGGCGGGACTCGTGGGTCTCGACCTCGAAGAGGCCCGTGCGGTCGGCCGTCAGGATCAGGGTGGCCTCCTGGCCTGCCGGCAGGGCGAGCTCCTTGTCGTAGCCGTGGACGTGCAGGGTGTCCGCGCGGTCGCTCGTGACGCGCAGGGCGACCCGCTCCCCGCGCCGCAGCTCGGTGCGGCCGGGGGCGGGGCTGACCTTGCCGTCCCGGACGGTGACGGTGACGGTCCGGTCGGCCTGCTGCGGGTCCGGTGGCTTCGGCGCCGCCTCGGTCTCGCCGTGGCCGTGGCCCGCGGAGGGGCCCGGGGCGGTGGCGGCGAGCTGGGTCATGGCCTCCACCGGCTTGCCGGACACCGCCCAGGCGGTGTGGTCGTCCGCGTAGAGGCGGACGGTCAGGGTGTGCGCGCCCTCGGGGACCTGCGTGGCGGGCAGGTGGAACCACGGGCCGTACAGCCGGGCCACCTTGCGTCCGTCGAGCTCCAGATGGGCGTGGCCGGCGCCCGGGAGGGCGGCGCCGCCGGTGCTGTCGGGGGTGAAGCGGTAGTTCTTCACCGCGAGTTGGAGGTTCCAGCCGTCCTCGGAGTCCGGGCGGACGGTCAGCTGGACCTCCGGCGCGCCCTGGGCGGGGACCTCGCGGAGCCGGTGGCCGGCGCCGTCGTCCGCGGTCAGCAGGGTGCCCACGTTGCCGGAGGCCTGCTCGTGGCTGGTGCCGGGCTTGTGGTGGGTGGTGGCCCGCCCGCCACAGCCCGTCGCCGCGCCGCACGCCAGGAGCAGGGCGAGGGCGAGCAGGGCCGCGCCGCGGGCGGCTCGGCGGGTCCTGCGGGCCGCGCGGGGCGGCGTACAGCAGGCGTCGCACCGGATCTCGTCGTCGGGGCGGCCGGTCACGGCTGGCCTCCTGTGGTCGGGGCGCTCGGGAAGGGGGCGGCGGCGGTCACGGCGCCGGGTCCGGGCCTGCCGGGGTGGTCGGGCTGGCCGGGGTAGCCGAGCCGGTCGAGGTGGTCAGGCCGGTCGGGGGTTCGGGGGGCGCGGTGGGGAGGGTCGGGGCGGGGCCGGCGGGGACCGGGGTGCGGTCGCCTGCCGGGGCCGCGTCCAGGGCGGAGGGGTGGGCCGGGGTGCCGGGGCGGGCCGAGGCCACGACGGCCCACAGGATCCAGACGACGGCCACCAGGGCGCGGACCCAGGCGGGGCTGAGGGGGGTCCAGGGGATCATCAGGACGGCCTTGTCGAAGGCGTCGAGCAAGGTGAGCGCGGCCAGCAGCAGGGTCAGGCGGGCCAGCCAGGGGCGGGTGGGGCGCAGGGCCAGGCCCACACCGGTCCACCACAGGCCGAGCAGGAGGAGGGCGAGGGCGGGGACGAAGGTGGCGGTCATCGGCATGGTGGAGCCGGCCACGTCCAGGGCGAGGCCGGCCAGGCCGAGGAGGGTGGCCGTCGTGCCCAGCCGGGAGCCGCGCAGGCGGCGCCACCACAGGACCCCGCCGACCAGCAGCAGGACCGCGGCCACGGCGAGCGCGAGCTGGGTCTCCACCCGCTCCAGGCCGCGCGCGCCGTACCAGTCGCAGCCGGCCGGGAGTTTGCGCGCCTGGACGTTGTAGTCGGCGCAGACGAGGAGCTGGACCAGCTTGACCGGTTCCCCGACCAGCCGGGCCGAAGCCCCGGAGACGTCGCCCCGGCGGTCGCCGCACTGGGGGACCGTGCCGGGGGTGGAGCCGTCGGGGCCGTCCTGCCAGCAGTTGCCGCGGCCCTGCCCGTCCCACCACACGTCCATGCCGTTGGGGCGGGCGGCGCCGGACTTGTCCTTGCCCATGACGTTCCCGGCGTACCGGTTGTGGTGGGAGGTGTCCGTCTGCTTCGACCACTTCTCCTCGCCCCGGATGAAGGCGGGGACCGCGCTGAGGAAGAAGCCCGCGCGCCGGTGCCCGTACACCCAGTTGTCCTCGTACAGGTTCCAGTTGCCGCCCGCGGTGATGATGCCGGTGCCGGAAGGCATGGAGATCTGCGGGCAGACGACGCCGCGTTCGTAGCCGCGTTCGATCGGCGGTTTGGCGCAGGTGCCGTCGGCGACGTGGTGGTAGTAGTCCTGGTTGTTGTCGTGGATCAGGTTCCGCTCGAACTTGGCGTGGTTCTGCGGGAGTCCGGGGTGCCCGGGGAAGGCGCTGTCCATCGAGGCGCCGCCCATGTTCTGGTCGAACTCGTTGTCGTGCACCCAGACCGAGTCCCCCGCGGTGCCGGAGTAGCCGACCATGTTGTGGTGGCTGCGGCAGCCGGTGATCTCGATGGAGTAGCGGGGGACGTCGTAGCCGCGGCCGTCGTTGATGTCGGAGGCGCTGCCGGGGTAGATGCCGGAGTCGCCGTTGCCGTACGACTCGCAGTTCTTGTAGAGCCCGTGGTCGCTGGCGAAGGTCAGGAAGCCGTACTCGTCGTTCCAGCGGGTCAGCACGTCGTCGATGACGAAGCCGTCGCCCGCGAGCACGTACAGCGAGTTGAAGGTGGTGCGCTGGGCGGTGAAGTTGCGGAAGTAGATGCCGTTGGACTTGTCGGCGCGGATGGCGTTCAGCTTCTGGTACTTCGCGTCGACGACCACGTCCAGCCGTGACGCGCCGGTGCCCTCGATCTGCAGGTTCGTCTTGCCGAGGATCGCGACGAGGTTCTGGTTGTGCCGGCACTGCGCCTGCTGCTCGTAGGACAGGATCTGGTAGCCGAGCGAGGACTCGGGGGCCTTCAGTGCCGCGCACTCTCCCGTCGGCTTCGGGAGCGAGGGCTCCTCCTCGTACAGGCCGGGGAGGATCGCGATGTTCATCCCGGGCCGGTCCACGGCGTCGACGGCTTCCTGGAGGTGGCGGTAGCCGCTCTGCTCGCACCGCTCGTACAGGGCGAGGTTGCGTCGGCGGAGCTCTTCCGGGAAGCCGGATATCCGGCGCTCGAAGGCGGGCCGGTCGGTCTTGCAGACGACCAGGTCGGGCTCCCTGTCGCGGTACTCCGGTACGGATCCGGAGCCGTCGGGGAGGGTGACCGGGCGTTCCTCGTGCGCGCGGGCGGCGGGCGCGGCGGCGAAGAGGGTCAGGAGGGCAAGGAGGGCGGCGAGGAGCGCCGCCGGCACGGCAGGGAACCTGCGGGTCCACGACATGCGCGTGAGAGTAGAGCAATGTTCATCTTTTGGGATCCCCCTCTGCGCGAATCCGTTCCGGGCCCCCCGGCGACCGACCGGCGGGCGGCTTCCGGGAGGGCCCTGTCGCCCGGCTCCCCGGACCACCCGGAACGCGAGTCTCCGGGACCCCGTTGACGCGCGGGCCGCGGAATCCTACTGTCGACCATAGGATTCCTTCGACGGAGCGGGAGCAGCACATGAGCGAGCACGCCGGCAGCGAGCAGGCCAGGAAGACGGCAGAGGCACTGGAGTACCTCACCGGCTTCGGCAACGAGCACAGCTCGGAGGCCGTCCCCGGCGCCCTGCCGCTCGGCCGGAACTCGCCCCAGCGCGCCCCCCTCGGCCTCTACGCCGAGCAGCTCAGCGGCAGCGCCTTCACCGAGCCCCGCACCCACAACCGCCGCTCGTGGCTGTACCGGATCCGCCCCTCGGCCGCGCACCCGCCCTTCACCCGGATCGAGAACGGGGCCCTGCGCACCGCCCCCTTCACCGAGGCCCCGGCGGACCCGAACCGGCTGCGCTGGAACCCGCTGCCCGACCCGGCCCCCGGCACCGACTTCCTGTCCGGCCTGTGGACCCTCGGCGGCAACGGCGACGCGGCCCAGCGCGCCGGCATGGCCATCCACCTCTACGCCGCCAACGCGTCGATGACGGACCGGGTGTTCAGCGACTCCGACGGCGAGCTGCTGATCGTCCCCGAGCGCGGCGGCCTGCTGCTGCGCACCGAACTCGGCCTGCTCGCCGCCCGGCCGGGCGACATGGCCCTCATCCCGCGCGGCGTCCGCTTCCGCGTCGAGCTGCTGGACGCCGACGCCCGCGGCTACGTCTGCGAGAACTACGGCCAGCCCTTCGAACTGCCGAACCTGGGCCCGATCGGCGCCAACGGCCTCGCCGCCGCACGCGACTTCCAGGCCCCCGTGGCCGCGTACGAGGACGTGGAGCGCCCGACCGAGGTGATCAACAAGTTCTGCGGCAACCTCTGGTCGGCCACCTACGACCACTCCCCGCTCGACGTGGTCGCCTGGCACGGCAGCCACGTCCCGTACGTCTACGACCTGCACCGCTTCAACGTCCTGGGCTCGATCAGCTACGACCACCCGGACCCGTCGATCTTCACGGTCCTGACCTCGCCCTCCGACACCCCGGGCCTGGCCGGCGTGGACTTCGTGGTCTTCGCCCCGCGCTGGCTGGTCGGCGAGGACACCTTCCGCCCGCCCTACTTCCACCGCAACGTGATGAGCGAGTACATGGGCCTCGTCGAGGGCGCCTACGACGCCAAGGCCGAAGGCTTCGTCCCCGGCGGCGGCTCGCTCCACAACATGATGTCCGCGCACGGCCCGGACCGGGAGACCTTCGACCGGGCGAGCACCGCCGAGCTGAAGCCGCAGAAGATCGACGACGGCCTGGCCTTCATGTTCGAGACCCGCTGGCCGATCACCGCCACCGCCCAGGCGGCCGGCGCCGATCACCTCCAGCGCGGCTACGACGACGTGTGGCAGGGTCTGCAGCGCCACTTCCGCGCCTGACCTGCACTGCATACCCTGCATGCGCTGCACGTCACCCTTGTCCAGCCCCGTTCGGAGATCCACCCGTGAGCCCCGTGACCGCCTTCGCCCCCGACTCGCTGGTACTGAACCGGAAGCTGCCGCTCTGGTATCAGGTGTCGCAGTCCCTGCGCGCCTCGATACTCGGGCGCACTCCGGACGCCTCGCTGCGCCTGCCCACCGAGGAGCAGCTCGCCGAGCACTACGGGGTGAGCGTGCTGACCATGCGGCAGGCGCTCAAGGAGCTGGAGGGCGAGGGGCTGATCAGCAGGCACCGGCGGCGCGGCACCTTCATCGAGCCGGGCGCGCTGCGCAGCACCCCGGTCCGGCTGCTGGGCTCGGTCGACGCGATCGTGGCCCAGCAGTCGGGTGATCGCACGACGATCCTCGGCCACGGGCGCACGCCCGTGGCCGGGGAGCTGCTGGAGCATTTCCCGGCCACGCCGGAGGTGGTCACGTACCGCCGGCTGCGCCATGACCGGGAGAGCGGCGAGCCGACCAACTGGGCGGAGAACGCGGTCCTGCCGGAGTTCGCCGAGGCCGTGGACCTCGCCGATCTTGAGCGCTGGCCGATGACCAAGGTGCTGCGGGACGTGGTGGGCGTCCGCATCAGCCGCATCACGGACACCGTGGAGGCCCGGCTCGCCGACCCGGAGACGGCCGAGCTGCTCCAGGTCCCGCTGCTCAGCCCGATCCTGCACTACACGGGCGTGACGTACGACGAGGACGGCCGGGTGGTGGACGTGGCGCGGATCCGCTACCGCGGCGACCGTTTCTCCTTCACCGTGACGGTCGACGCGCACTGACCTGGCCGGTCACGCCGACCGGCCGGAGCGTCACCGCTTCTCGTCGGTCTCCGTGATGCGCTCGCCCTCCGCCTGGGACGGCGTGGTCCGCATCGTCTGGGGGTGCCGCTCCTTGCGCTGCTTCTCGTCCATGTCCTCGTCGAGGCGCTCGCCCTCGGCCTGCGACGGAGTCGAGTATTCGTCGTACTGGCTCATGACCGTCTCCTCGGTCGATCCCGTACGTATCTGTCAGTTATGCGTACATAAGGAGCGTAGCGCTTCGGCCTGGACGCAGCCCGGTCATCGGATCCCGTCGCTACCATCGGCGGCGTGAGCGAAGACGTACCGCTGCTGGACGATCTGATGCCCTGGGCCGCGGGCGGCCTGCGTCTGGGCCGGGACTGGGTGGCCGCACCCGATCCGGCGGCCCTGCGCGCCCGCTGGGCCCTCCTGACCGGATCCGAAGGGGCCGAGCGGGAGCGGCTGTTCCGCCCGAGCCGGGTGCGCAGGCCCGCCGCCGGGGCGGCCGCGCTGCCGGGCCAGCGCTCGGCGGCCACGGCCCGTTTCGCCGACGCGCCCGGCCCCTGCCCCGACCCCGTACGGGTGCTCCGCGAGCCCTTCGACGAGCAGTGGCTCCTGCCCGACCAGCGGCTGATCGACACCGCCCGTCCGGAGCTCTGGCGGGTCCGGGACGAGCACCAGGTGTTCCTCGTAGAGACCGCCGGCCCGCTGGTCACCGCGCACCTCCCGGCCGGCCGGCTCGGCCGGATCCGCCCGCTGCACCGGCGCCCCGGCGGCGCCGAGCCCAACCTCGCCCCCGGCCTGCTGCCCCTGCTGGGCGAGCGCTACGGGGGCTGGGCCACCCCCGAGGACTTCCTGTGCTGGGTCCTCGCCGCGGGCCGGCCGGGGCCGCACGGCTACGAGGTCCCGCTCGCCGCCGATCCCGCGCGCTGGCGGGCCGGGCTGGAGCTGGGGCACCGGCTGCTCACCGTCCAGCTGCGCGGGGCGCGCGGGGGCGAGCCGCCGCGGCTGCCGGGCGGCCGGCGCCCGTACGTCCGCTCGGCGGTCGGGGCGTGGCCGCACGGGCTCGCGTACGACGCGCAGAGCGAGACGCTGAGCCTCGGGAGCGGAACGGTCTCTCCCGTGCCCGCCGGGGCCTGGGAGTACGAGGTGCAGGGCGTGCGGGTGCTGGAGGCCTGGTTCGCCGCGCGCACCGCGCACCGCGGCCCGGACGCCGACGGGCTGGAGGCGCTGGGGCCGGCCGAGTGGCCGCAGAGCTGGACCTCGGAGCTGCTCGCCCTGGTGACGACCCTGGCGCTGCTGGCCGATCTGGCGCCGGAGCGGGCCGCGTTCGAGCCGGGGCCGGGCCTGTCGGCCGAGGGGCTGCGCGCGGCCGGGGTGCTGCCGCCGCCGGGCTGGGCCCGGCGGCCGGCCTCGGTGCTGGACCACCACGAGGAGGGCCCGGGCGGGCAGTTCGCGCTGCTCTGAGCGCCGGCGCGGGGGTGCGGGGGTGCGGGCCCGCCTGCCGGTCCGACGGGCCCGCACCCCCG
>NZ_JBIAVU010000021.1:1173-91795 GCF_042894695.1 Streptomyces sp. NPDC001513 | reverse complement strand
CGGGGGGGGGGGGGGGGGTGGGGGGGGGGGGGGGGGGGGCGGGGGGGGGGGGGTGGGGGGGGGGGCCCCGGGGGGGCGCGCCCCCCCCGGCCCCCCCCCCCCCCGCGCCCCCGCGAGCCCCACTCCCCTACGACCCCCACGCCCCCAGCAGCCGCGACATCGAGCGCTCGAACACCGCGTCCATGTCCAGACCCGCGCCCGGGACCGGGCCGCCGCCCGTGAGGGCCGCCGCCAGCCGCGGGTACTCCCCCGTGGCCAGCCGGGAGCCGAGCCAGGCCGTCCGTACGCCCTGCTCCTCCGCCTCGCTCCACGGCAGGGTCCGGGCCCGCTCGGCCAGGGCCAGTTCGCCCGCCACGTAGGTCGCGACGGCGCCGTTGACCGCGGCGACCAGCTCCAGCTTCTCGGCGTCCGGCGCGTCCAGCGGCGCCAGGCTGTCCAGGCTGTGCTCCAGGTAGCGCAGGGCGTTCGGGCCGAAGCCGTACACGGGGCTGAGCAGGCGCGGCAGCCAGGGGTGGCGGTGCATCAGCGCGCGCGTCTGCCGGGCCAGCGCCAGCTGGTCGGCCCGCCAGTCGCCGGTCGGCGGGGTGAACTCGTACTCCCCGCTGACGGCGTCGACCATCAGCTCGTACAGGTCCTCCTTGCGGGGCACGTAGTTGTAGAGGGACATCGTCCCCGCACCGATCCCGGCGGCCACGCGCCGCATCGAGACGGCCTCGATGCCCTCCGCGTCGGCGACGCGCACCGCCTCGGCCGCGATGGACTCGCGGCTGTGCGCCGGCCTGGGGCCGCGGCCGGCCCGCTGGGGCCGGGACCAGATCACTTCGGGTTCAGCGGGTCGCCCGCCGGCTGTCATCGCTCAGATCACCTCGTCGTCTCGCCCCCATCTTAGTTACGTACGTCGTACGTAGTGAGGTACGGTGTCGCACATGACGACTACGTACGCTGTACTTAGTGAGGGTCTGGAGAAGAGCTACGGGGAGGTCCACGCCCTGCGCGGCCTCGACCTCGCCGTCCCCGAGGGCACGGTCTGCGGCCTCCTCGGCCCCAACGGCGCGGGCAAGACCACCGCCGTCCGGATCCTCACCACCCTCACGGCACCCACCGCCGGCCGCGCCCTCGTCGCCGGCCACGACGTCACCCGCGAGCCCGCCGCCGTCCGCCGCGCGATCGGCGTCACAGGCCAGTACGCCTCCGTCGACGGGGACCTGACGGGCCGCGAGAACCTCCGGCTCTTCGCCCGGCTCGCCGGACTGCGCGGCTCCGCGGGCCGGGTCCGCGCCGACGCACTGCTGGAGCGGTTCGGGCTCACCGAGGCCGCCGACCGGGTGGCCGCCACCTGGTCCGGAGGCATGAAGCGGCGCCTGGACCTGGCCGCCGGCCTGGTCACCCGCCCCCGGGTGCTGTTCCTCGACGAGCCCACCACCGGCCTGGATCCGGCGGCCCGCGAGCAGATCTGGAGCGCGGTGCGCGAACTCGCCGAGGAGGGCACCACGGTGCTGCTCACCACCCAGTACCTGGAGGAGGCCGACCGGCTCGCCGACGACATCGTGGTCGTCGACCGCGGCCGGGTGGCCGCCAGCGGCACCCCGGCCGGGCTCAAGGCCCGCATCGGCGCCTACGCGGAGGTCACGGTGACCGACCGCGCGGCGCTCTCCGGCGCCGCCTGCGTCCTCGACCAGCTCACCGGGGGCCGTCCCGTGCTCGACGAGGAGCGGCTGACGGTCGGCGCGACCGTCCTCGACAGCGGGCTCACCCTGCCGCGGATCATCCGGGAGCTCGACACCGCCGGCGTTCCGGTCACCGACGCCGGCCTGCGCCCGCCCACCCTCGACGAGGTGTTCCTGCGCCTCACCCAGGCCCGTCCCGCCGACCAGGAGTACGCCGCATGAGCACCCTGCTGTCCGACGGCGGAGCCGTCTTCACCCGCCAGCTCCAGAAGGCCCGGCACGCCCCCGCGCTGCTGATCCTCACGCAGACCATGCCGATCACCATGCTGCTGTTCTTCGGCTACGTCTTCGGCAGCGCCCTCGCCATGCCGGGCGCCGAGTACCGGGAGTTCCTGGTGCCCGGGCTGCTCGCCGCCACCGCCGCGAACGGCCTGATGACCGGCATGTTCACGGCGGCGCAGGACGCCCACCGCGGCGTGATGGACCGCTTCCGCACCCTGCCGATGAGCCGCACCGCCGTCCCGCTCGGCCAGACGGCCGCCGATCTGCTCACCACGGGCGTGTCGATGGTGCCGCTGATGCTGGTGGGGCTGGCGATGGGCTGGCGCATCGAGAACGGCCTGCCCGGCGCGCTGGGCGCCCTGGGCGTGCTGCTGCTGTTCCGCTTCGCCACCGCGTGGGTGGGCACGTACCTCGGCCTGCTGAGCAGGAGCGAGGAGGCGGCGGGCCAGCTCGGCAGCGCCACCTTCGTGCTGCCGATGCTGTCCAGCGCGTACCTGCCGACCGCCGGGCTGCCCGGATGGCTGCGCGCGGTCTCCGAGTGGAACCCGATCAGCGCCGTCGCCACCGCCGTGCGCGAGCTGTGCGGGAACGCCGGGGCCGAGCCGGTCGCGGGCGCGGCCTGGCCGGCGGCGCATCCCGTGGCCGGGGCCCTGCTGTGGTCGGTGCTGCTCCTCGCGCTGTTCGTGCCGCTGGCCACGCGCAGGTTCGCGCGCGGGGAGGCGGCGCGCGGATGACGCATGTCACCAGCGCGTGTGGTGACAGTTCCCGCCCGAGCCGGTAGGCAGGGCCCATGGCTACCGAAACGGCTCCCGAACCGGCCTCCGATCCGGACTCCGAACCGCTCCCGCTGGACGGCATCACCGTCGTCGCCGTCGAACAGGCCGTCTCGGCCCCCTTCGCCACCCGGCAGCTCGCCGACCTCGGCGCACGGGTGATCAAGGTCGAGCGTCCCGACGGCGGCGACTTCGCGCGCGGCTACGACACCGCCGCGCACGGCCTCGCCTCGCACTTCGTCTGGGCCAACCGGGGCAAGGAGTCGATCGCGCTCGACCTGAAGGACCCGCGCGGCCGGGAGGTCCTGCACGGCCTGCTGGCCGACGCCGACGTGTTCGTGCAGAACCTCGCGCAGGGCGCCGCCGCCCGGCTCGGCCTCGACTCGGCCGCGCTGTGCGCGCGCTACCCGCGGCTGGTCGCCGTGGACGTCTCCGGCTACGGCCCCGAGGGCCCGTACGCCCACAAGCGCGCCTACGACATGCTCGTGCAGTGCGAGGCGGGACTGGTCTCGGTGACCGGAACGCCGGAGCAGCCCGTCAAGGCGGGGATCCCGGCGGCGGACATCGCGGCGGCCATGTACGCCTTCTCGGGGGTCCTCGCCGCCCTGCTGCGCCGCGGGGTCACCGGGCGCGGGGGCAGGGTGGAGGTGTCCATGCTGGACGCGCTGGCCGAGTGGATGGGACATCCGCTGCACCACACGATGCACGGCGGGGAGCAGCCCGTGCGCACCGGACTCGCGCACGCGGTGATCGCGCCCTACGACGCCTACCCGACGGCCGACGGGGACCGGGTGCTGCTGTCGGTGCAGAACGACCGCGAGTGGCACCGCCTCGCCCAACAGGTGCTGGAGCGGCCGGAGTTGGCGGAGGATCCGGCGTACGCGACGAACACGGCGCGCACGTCGAACCGGGAGAAGACCGACGCGGTCGTGGCGGAGGCACTGGGCCGACTGGGCGCGGACGAGGCGATCGGCCGGCTGGAGGCGGCGGGGATCGCCTGCGCGCGGCTGAACTCGGTGGCCCAGCTGGCCGGGCATCCGCAGCTGGCGGCCCGGGACCGCTGGCGGGAGGTGGAGTCACCCGTGGGTCCGCTGCGGGCCCTGCTGCCGCCGATCGGGCTGCCGGGCGGCGCGGCACCGCACATGGGTGCGGTGCCCGCGCTGGGCGAACACACCGAAGCCCTGCTGCACGCCCTGGGGATGGCGGACGCGCAGATCTCGGAACTGCGCCGGGACGGTGTGATCGGGTAGGGCCGGGAGGCCGCGGGCCCGGGGGCCGACGGCCGCGGTGCGGGGACGGTTACGAACGGCGGCTGCCGAAGAGCGTGCGACGCAGACGGCGCAGCGGCGCGAAGAGCGAGACGCGCGCGCTCCGGCTCCGCAGACGGTGCGTGTGGTCGCGGGAGGTGAGCTCGCGCATCAGCAGGGTCGCCTCCGCCGTCTCCCGGTGCGGGACGGCGGGTCCGCCCAGCACGGCGAGATGGCGGTCGAGGCGCGAACTGCTCGCGCCGCTGCCGCAGTTGATGGCAGGCACGCGAGGCGGCCTGCTGCGCATAGCTATCTGTTCCATGTTCTCTCCCCACCCGTACGAGGGCACCCGGCCCGGGCAGGTTAACCCTATCGCCCCCGCGTCGCCCCCGGGTATCCCGGTGGTGTGAATTACCCCTATGGGGACGGGTAGTTGACGATTACTCAGCGGAGTCGATCGTCACTCTCCGCACAGAGGTGACGCTGCGGAAGGTCGCGCCGCGAGTCCCGTCACGACCGGAGCCACTTGACACACACTGCGCTAACTTGGAGTGATCGCCCGATGACACGCGGGCGCACGGCGACGCACTCGGGGGGCCCGTGTGAGTGAGGAATCGAACTCCGATCGCGTCGTGTCGGGGCGCTACCGGCTGCTGGAACAGATCGGCCGCGGCGGGATGGGCGTCGTGTGGCGGGCCCGGGACGAGGTGCTGGCCCGCGACGTGGCCGTCAAGGAGGTACGGGCACCCGCCGGACTGGACCCCGCCGAACTGCAGCGCATGTACCGGCGGCTGGAGCGGGAGGCCTGGGCCGCGGCCCGCGTCTCGCACCGCGGGGTCGTCACCGTCTACGACGTGGCGTCCGAGGACGGGCGGCCCTGGATCGTGATGGAGCTGGTGCGCGGGCTCTCGCTGGCCGACGTACTGGAGGCCGAGGGGCCGATGAGCCCGCAGCGCGCCGCGCACATCGGGGAACAGGTGCTGTCCGCGCTGCGCTCCGCGCACGACGCGGGGGTGCTGCACCGGGACGTGAAACCGGGCAACGTGCTGATCGCCAATGACGGCCGGGTGGTGCTCGGCGACTTCGGGATCGCGAGCCTGGAGGGCTCCTCCGCGATCACCATGACGGGCGAGGTGGTCGGATCCCCCGAATTCCTGGCGCCCGAGCGCGCGTTGGGACGCGATCCGGGACCCGGGTCGGACCTGTGGTCGCTCGGGGTCATGCTCTACGCGGCCGTCGAGGGGGTCACGCCGTTCCGGCAGGCCACCCCGCTGGACACCCTGCGGGCCGTGGTGGACGCGGAGTTGCCGCCGCCGCGCCGGGCCGGGGCGCTGGAGCCCGTACTGGAGGGGCTGCTGCGCAAGGATCCGGCCGAGCGGCTGCCCGCGGCGGAGGCGGCCCGGATGCTGCGGGTGGTGGGCGCGGGCGGAGCCGTACGGGCCTCCGGCGGGCCGGTGTCGGGCCCGGACTCGCCGACGGCCGTCGCGCGCCCCGGGCACGAGGCGCGGGGCGGCGGGGTACTGGCGGGCCGGGGGGCCTTCGGCCTGCACGGCGAACCGGTGGGACCGTACGGGCAGCCCACGCCGCCGATGCCCGTACCGGGACCGGGGCACGGTCCGGTGGAACGCGAGGGCCGGGCCGGACTGGTACTGGCGGCCGGCATCGCGATCCTGGCGCTCGCCCTGGTCGCGCTGGCGTGGGTGTTGCTGAAGGACCGCGGGGACGCGGACGGCCGCGGCGGCGGCGCGGGTGCTCCGACGGGGGCGGCGACCACGGCCCAGACCGTTACCACGAGCCCCTCGGCCGCCCCGTCCGCCTCGCCTTCGGCCTCCGTCTCGGCTTCCGCCTCGGCCACCGCGGGGCAGCACCTCTCGGTGTACGTCGTCGCCGTGCGCTCGGCCTACACGGGCAGCTGCCCGCCGGCCGAGGACCACGCGCCCGCCTTCACCGCCACCGTCGAGGTGGAGCGGATCCCGGTGGTGCTGGAGTACCGCTGGGCCACGCGCAGCGGGCGGACCTCCGGTCCCGGCTGGCAGTCCGTCACGTACGAGGCGGACGGGCCGCGGAGCCGGCGGCTGGAGCACTTCGAGCTCGCGCACGTCCCGGACGCCACCTTCGAGGACGCGGTCCGGCTGGAGGTGCGCAAGCCTGCGGAGGTGACCACCCAGTGGGTGACCACCTCCGTGACGTGCAGGAAGGAGACCCCGACGGCCGGGCCCTCCTCCCCCGCGGCGAGCACGTCGCCGCCCTCGCCGTCGGCGAGCGCGGCGGCGAGCCCCGCGGCCGGCCGGGCGGATCAGGCCGCGTTGGTGAAGGCGGGCAGGTAGCCGCCGGACTGTCCGGCGGCGGTCGGGTGGTACGACTCGCCGATGTTCAGCCAGTTGACGCTGTGCAGCCACGCGTTGCCGGAGCAGATCTCGTGGCCCGTGAAGGCTCCGGCGACCGAGGCGAAGGTGAAGCCGTGGTCGGCGGCGCGTTTGGCGATGGCGGCGTTGAGGTGGTCGGCGGCGCCGTTGATGGCGGCGCGTTCACCCTCGGTCAGGCCGGTGGTGCAGGTGCCGTTCAGCTTGTAGAAGCGGGGATAGCCGAGGACGACGACACGGGCGGCGGGCGAGCGGCTGTCGATGGCGTTGTAGACCTGGTCGAGCCGGCCGGGGAGGGTGGAGTTCACGTAGGCCTTGGCCTGGTTCACGCGGCTCACGCAGGTGGATTCGGACTGGAGCACACAGGTCGTCATGACGTCGGAGAATCCGGCGTCGTTGCCGCCGATGGTGATGCTGACCAGGTCGGTGCCGGAGTTGAGCGGGGCGAGCTGGTTGGCGAGGACATCGTCCGTACGGGCGCCCGAGCAGGCGGTGAAGGAGAAGGTCTGCGGGGAATGGGCGGCGGCCCAGAGGGCCGGGTAGGCGCGGGGGGTGCGCTTGCAGTTGCCGCTCGCGCTGTCGTAGCTCCCGGCGCCGACGCCGGAGGAGTACGAGTCGCCCAGGGCGACGTAGCCGAAGTCGGCGGCGGCGGTGGCCGGGGAGGCGCCGAACAGGGCGGCGCCCGCGGCGAGTAAGAGGGAGGAGGTGAGGGCGGCGAAGCGCGACAGTCTCATGCTCATGTGTGCGGCTCCTTGTGGGGGTTACTCCTGAGTCCGTGGTACAAGCAGCCGGGGCTGACTGGAAGTGTCCATGCCAAGAATGTTCGGGGCAGATCGCGGCCCGAATCTTCACTCCGAATGCGTTTGAAGAGGGAACTTGGCCACCCGATCCGGCGAAACACGGGTGCACGAGGGCACGGTGTGCCGGATCATGGGCGCCATGCCAGCCAACCCGCATGACGCGCTGCCGATCCGGCTCAACGTCGACGACAGCGACTCGCCGTCGGACGTCGTCGATGCGCTGTTCCTCGGCCGGTTCGCCTCCGGTGAGCAGCCGTTCTCGCACAGCGTGTCGATCGAGCGGGTCAAGGCGGACGCGACCCTCCTGCCGCCGCAGGCCACGGTGTTGCGCTCGGCGCGCGACAGCGACCGCAGCGCCATCCTCGCCGAGGGCGAGGGCTGGACCGTGCTCGTCTCCCGCTGGAGCCGCGGCGCGGACGTGACCGTGACGGCGGTCAGCGACGAACTCGCGGAAAAGGTGCTCGGCGAGGCCACGGAAGGGGTGCAGGACGAGCCCGAACCGCAGCCGGAGAACGTCACGATGGGCTTCTGGTACGTCTCCCCGCGCCGCGGACCGTACCGGACGACCCGCCAGATCGCCGCCGGGACCTGGGCGGAGGTGCGGCCGAACTACACCGCGCCGGTGGCCGGGGCGATGGACCGGCTGATGAAGGTGACCCCGGACGACATCGCGGGCCGGCTGCTCCTGCTGCACGGCCCGCCGGGCACCGGCAAGACCTCCGCCCTGCGCACGCTGGCCCGGTCCTGGCGGGACTGGTGCCAGGTGGACTGCGTACTGGACCCGGAGCGGCTGTTCAACGACGTGGGCTACCTGATGGACATCGCGATCGGCGAGGACGAGGGCACGTCGAAGGGCCGCTGGCGGCTGCTGCTGCTGGAGGACTGCGACGAGCTGATCCGCGGCGAGGCGCGGCACACCGCGGGGCAGGCGCTGTCACGGCTGCTGAACCTGACGGACGGACTGCTGGGGCAGGGCCGCAATGTGCTGGTCGGCGTGACGACCAACGAGGACCTGGAACGGCTCCACCCGGCGGTGGTCCGGCCGGGGCGCTGCCTGGCCCGCATCGAGGTGGGCCGGCTGACCCACCGGGAGGCGGTGGACTGGCTGGGCACGGACGAGGGCGTTTCCCGCGAGGGCGCCAGCCTGGCGGAACTCTTCGCCCTGCGGCGCGGCTCGGGCCCGGCGGCGATCCTGCCGCCGCAGCCGCACACGTCGGAGGCGGGGCTGTACCTGTAGCTGCGCCGGGGAGGCGGACGCCGCCCGCCGAGACGGTCAGCGGGCGGAGTACCGGGCCCGGAGGGCTTCGGTGGCGGCGGCGACCGCCTCGGCCTGGGTGAGGCCCAGCCGATGGGCACGCTCCGCATAGGCCTGCGCGGCGGACGCGGCCTCGCGGGAGGCCCCCTCGCCCACCGCCGCGACGAAGGTCCCGTTCCGGCCGCGCGTCTCGATCACCCCGTCCGCCTCCAGCGCCCGGTACGCCTTCGCCACGGTGTTCGCGGCCAGCCCGAGCTCCTCCGCCAGCCCCCGTACCGTCGGCAGCTTGAAGCCCGCCGGCAGTTTCCCCGACCGGGCCCGGTCCGCGATCTGTGCGCGCAGCTGTTCGTACGGGGCGGCCGACCCGGCCGAGCCGTCGAGGGTGATCTTCAGGTTTGTCGAGGTCACGCGGGTGATTGTCCCTCATCGCCGGTTAATTGGGAGGCGGCCTGCGCGAAAGCGCCCGTAGCGTCTGCCGCACGACCGCCACACGACCGCCGCGTCGATCCGCGACGATCCGCGACGATCCGCGACGAAGGAACTGGAGACAGCGTGACCGAGCAGCTGACCGTCGTCCTGACCAAGGCCGGACGGACCAAGATCCGCTATCCGGCGGCGCGGGTCGCCGACGACGGCGACCGGATCTCCGTACGCGCCCCGTGGGCGGCCGACGGCGTGCGGGACTTCGGCTTCGTCCGCTTCGAGCCGGGCGACGTGTTCGTCGAGCACTTCTGGCGCACGCGCTGGTACGCGGTCAAGGAGGTGTGGACCGGCGACGGCGTCCTCAAGGGCTGGTACTGCGACGTGACCCGCCCGGCCCTGGTACAAGCCGGGGAGATCCTCGTGGAGGACCTGGACCTCGACCTGTGGGTCTCGGCGGACGGGACCTACGTCCTGCGGCTGGACGAGGACGAGTTCGCCGAGAGCGGGCTCGTCACGAGCGACCCGGAGGCGGCCGCCCAGGCCGTCCGGGCCCTCGACGCCCTGGACGACCAGGCCCGCTCGACGGCCGGCCTGCGCGCCCTCCTGCCGTAGGACGGCCGGGCGCGGCCTCCTCCCGCACCCCTGCCGCCCCGCCGGCGTACCGGCTACGCGTCCTCGTCGAAGACCCCGGCCTCCACTTCGAGGGCGAGCCGCTGCAGGACCTCGATCGCGGAGACGTCCGTCTGGCCGCTGTCGTGCTCGATGGCGAGGCTCGTGAAGGCCAGGCTGAACCCCGCGACCATGGTCTGCAGGGCGGGCCCGAGCGCCTGCGCGACCAGGCGGGCCACCTGCTCGGGGGACGAGTCGGCCGGCACGCTGATCGAGGGCAGCATCTCGTTCAGCAGGTTGGTGACCACCCGGGTGTCCGTTTCCGGGCCGTCGTCCTCCTCGCCTGCCTCCGCCGCCCGGCGGATCTCCTGGGCCTCCGTGAGGATGCCGATGACTCGTTTGAGAACCTCTGCTCGCCTCATCCCCGGAGCGTAGCCCCCACACCCGGGCGCCAACCCACCCGAAGCCCGCTTCCTGAGGCGGCTCTTGTCCCCGCCTTAAGAGGACCCTAAAGATCCGCTCCAGGGGGTCGGAGCAGGCGAAAGGCGTGGTGCGGGGGGCTAGCTTGGCCGGGCCAGGACAGGAAGGGCCGCACGTGGCGCCGCCGGGGGGCGGCGCCGCCGAGCCCGATTCCGATTCCGCTGGCGCGCCCCCGCCTTGTGCCCGAAGGAGATCCACCCATGCCCGCACGCCGCCGTACCGTGACGCTCACCCGTATCGCCTCCGCAGGATTCGCCCCGCTGGCGCTGGCCGCCTACGCCGCCGCTCCCGCGGTCGCGCACGGCTCGATGACGGACCCGGTCAGCCGGGTGGCGGCGTGCTACGCGGAGGGCCCGGAGTCGCCGAAGTCGGCGGCCTGCAAGGCGGCCGTGGCCTCAAGCGGGGCGCAGGCGTTCTACGACTGGAACGCCGTGAACATCGCCAACGCGGCGGGGAACCACCGGGCGTTGATCCCGAACGGCCGGCTGTGCTCCGCCGGCAACGACAAGTACCAGGGGCTGGACCTGGCCCGGGCCGACTGGCCGGCCAGCCCGATGACCGCGGGTGCGCACACCTTCCGCTACAAGGGCACGGCCCCGCACAAGGGTTCCTTCGAGCTGTACGTGACGAAGGACGGGTACGACCCGACGAAGCCGCTGAAGTGGTCCGACCTGGAGTCCGCGCCGTTCGCGAAGGCCACGGACCCCGGCATGCAGAACGGCGACTACGTCTTCTCGGGGACCGTCCCGAACAAGTCCGGCCGCCACCTGATCTACAGCATCTGGCAGCGCTCGGACAGCCCGGAGGCCTTCTACACCTGCTCGGACGTGGTCTTCGGCAAGGACAACGGGGGCGGGGGCGGCGGCAACGGCGGCACCGGCACCACGCCGAGCACCAAGCCCAGCACGGCGGCGTCACCGAGCTCCAAGCCCGACACCGGTACCGGCACCGGCACCGGGTCCAAGCCGTCCGACCAGCCGTCCGACCAGCCCTCCGCCCCGACGGACCAGCAGATCGCCGAGGGCGCGGACAAGTCCACGGTGGAGCACAACGGCCACGGCGACAACGACCCGAAGACGAACGGCAGCACCGCCGCCGCCCTCCCGGTCCCCTCGCAGTCCGCGGCGGGCCGCAACCTCGCGGAGACGGGCGGCAACGGCGCCACCCCGGCGATCGCGATCGCCGGGGCCGGCGCCCTGGCCGTCGGCGCGGCCGTGCTGTTCGGAGTGGCCCGCCGCCGCGCGACGACGACGGCGGGCCGCCACGGCCGCTAGCCCACCGGTTCACCGGTGAACCGGTGAACCGGTGAACCGGTGAACCGGTGAACCGGTGAACGTCGCGGGCCGCCTGCGCCGCCTCCCGTCAGTCGAAGACGGAGGCGCAGGTGGTCCGTTCGGCGTGCGCCGGGTCGAGGGCGTTGAGCGCCTCGTGCCAGGCGATGCGGTCGGTGAGCCCGATGGCGACGTGCTCCGAGAGGTCCAGCACGCACAGGTCCTGGAGTACGACGTTCCGTACGTTCGGCCCGTCCAGGAACGCGCTCCGGTACGGCGTGACCACCTCGTCGTACTTGGTGGCGATCACCGTGTACTTCACCCCCGGCACGGTGTCCCCGCCCGCGTTCAGCTTCTGCTGGAAGGCGGATCCGGCGATCTGGTCGGCGAGGCCCGGGGTCGCGGTGCTGATCAGGTCTTCGGCCCCGGGGAAGTACGGGAGGAGCCTGGTGAATCCGAGCAGGGTGGTGCCGTGGTTGTCGGGGGCGAGTCCGACCAGCGCGTTGACCTTCTCGGCGCCGCCGAGGAACTTCAGGTAGTAGCGCGGCATCATGCCGCCCTGCGAGTGGCCGATGATGTCGGTCTTGGCGGAGCCGGTGGCGGCGAGCACCCTGTCGACGAAGACGTCGAGCTGCCCGGCGGACTTGTCGATGGGACCGAGCCCGTTGAAGAAGGGCACGCCGGGCAGCTGCCCGTAGTCGAGGGAGTAGACGCAGTACCCGCGGTGCACGAGGTACGGCGCGAGTCCGAGCCAGTTGTCGACGGAGTTGCCGAAGGTGCCGTGCACAAGGACGACGGGGCGGGGGTGCGCGGCGGACGGCTTGCACGACCAGTTGTTCCAGCCGCTGCTGGGGGCGGACGCGGCCTGCGCTGCGCCGGTGGGGGCGACGAGTGCGGCGGCGGTGAGGGCGAGGACGGCCAGCGGGCGGAGCAGGCGTCTCCAGGGCAGCATCGTGTGATCTCCTTGCGTTCGACTCAAGGGGATGGGGCGTGGGGGTTCGTCCCGTGATCCGGATCACAAGGGGGCGCTGCTGCCGCTAAATTACGGGTGAGTAGCAACACAGGGAAGTTACGCGTCGGTAAAAACTCGCGTGTCGCCCGATCGTCCGTCAGGCGGCCAGTGAGCCACGGGCGATGGCCTGCGGCCCGAAGCGCGCGCGGACCCGGTCCGTGACGGCTTCCAGCCGCCGCGCCTTCTCGTCCTCCGGGTCGAAACTGAGCTGCCGCACGGCCCGTTCGGCCGGGGTCAGGCCCTCGGCCCGCAGGGACAGCGCGCGGACCCGGGCGCGTTGCAGGCCGAGGCCCTCGTAGAGGGCGTAGGCCGCGGCGGTCAGGGTGGCCGAATGCGCGGTGGGTTCGGTCAGCGTGCGGGTGCGGGTGAGCGTGGTGCGGTCGGCGCAGCGGACGGTGAGCGAGAGGGCCCGGCAGACCTGCCCCCGGTCCGGTCCTTGTGTACGAAGCCGCGCACCGAGCTCCTCCGTCAGCGAGAGCAGGGCCCGCCGGTGCCGAACGGGGTCCAGCTCGTCCCGGTCGAAGAGCCGCTCGGCGGCGATGGTGCGGGCGGCCGCACCCGGCCGGACAGGGGTCCGGTCGACGCCGAGCGCGCGTTCGTGCACCTCGCGGCCGAGCCGGGCGCCGAGGATCCGCCGCAGGGCGGCGGGCGGGGCATCGGCGACCCGGCCGACGGAGTCGAGGCCGTAGGAGCACAGGGTGCGGGCGGCCCTGGGACCGACCCCGTCGAGGACGGTGACGGGCTTGCCCGCCAGGAACTCCCGTACGGCGGCGGGCTCGTCGGGGATCACCAGGGTGTCCCCGGGCCGGGCCTCGCGGGCCGCCGCCCGGGCCAGCATGGGATTGCCGGCCACGCCGACGGCGGCGTCCACGCCGTACAGGGCGAGGGACCTGACCCGGATCACGGCGGCCAGCCGGCGGGCGTCGCAGCCGAAGTAGCGCAGCGCGCCCCGGACATCGGCGAGGGCGGTGTCGGGCGCCAGGGCCTGCACGGCCGGGGTGATCCCGCCGAGCAGCGCGAGCACCCCGGCGTACGCCCCGGCCCCGAGCGGTCCCCCGCCGGCGGGGCGCAGCCGCAGGCACATCACGGTGCTCATCCCGCGCTCCCCGGGCTGGAGTGCCACAGCTTGCGGCCGGTCGCGGGGCCGGTGCCCGGGGGCTGGAGGTCGGCCCACGGGTTCATCTCGTACCCCGTGGACATGCGGATCCGGCGCTCGGGGAGCCGCTCCTCCCCCGCCGCACGGTCACCACCCTCACCACCATCACCGCCTTCGCTGCCGGGGGCGGCCGGCTCGGCCGCGAGCCGGGCCGCCACCGCGTCCAGGCCGCCCGCCGCCCGCAGTTCCACCAGCTCCGCCAGGTTCCACGCCGCCGCCCCGACCACGCTCAGGCTCTGCGGGCCCCGCCGCTGCACGACACCCCGTACCAGCAGCAGGAAGGAGTGGAAGACGGTGTGCGCGCACCGCTCGTGGCTGTCGTCGAAGAAGGCCAGGTCGACCAGGCCCGTCCCGTCGTCCAGGGTGGTGAAGATGACCCGCTTCCCGGAGCGGATCGGCGGGGTCTGGGTGGCCGCCTTGGCCCCCGCGACCAGCACGGTCTGCCCGTGCGCGGTGTCCCGCAGCCGGTTCGCCGGGACCACTCCCAGTTCGGCCAGGAAGGCGTGGTGGTCCCCCATCAGGTGCCGCGAGGCGTCCATGCCGAGGACGCCCAGCTCGGCGCTGAGCCGTTCCGCCTCGGTGAGGTCGGGCAGCCCGACGGAGGCCGTGGACCGGCCGCCCTCCAGCGGGAGTTGGGGGCCGCGGACCCCGGCCGCCCGCTGGGCGCCGTGCAGTTCGGTCAAGTGCAGCAGCAGATCACGCCGGTTGGCGCCGAAGGCGTCCAACGCCCCCACCTGCGCCAGTCGTTCCGCGACCGGGCGGCCCGGGTGCGCCCGGTCCCAGAAGTCGCGCAGGGAGGCGTACGGCTGTCCGTCCTCGATCCGGCCGGCCTCGGCCCCGCTGATGCCGTGGACGTCGGACAGGCCCAGGCGCAGCCCCCACGCCGCCCGGACGGCGACATCGGACACCAGTTCGATACGAGGGGCGGCCGCCGACCGGTTCACGTCCAGCGGCAGCACCGGCACGCCCCGCCGCCGCGCGTCCGCCAGCAGCAGCCGCTTCGGGTACATCCCCGGATCGTGGGTCAGCAGCCCGGCGTAGAAGGCCGCCGGGTGGTGCGCCTTCAGCCACGCCGACTGGTACGTGGGCACGGCGAAGGCCACCGCGTGCGCCTTGCAGAATCCGTAACTGCCGAAGGCCTCCACGATCTCCCAGGTCCGCGCGATCACCTCCACCGGATAGCCGCGCCCGCCCGCCTCCGCCGCGAACCAGACCTTGATCCGCGCCTGCGACTGCGGGTCGGACAGACCGCGCCGCACGCGGTCCGCCTCGTCCCGCCCGCAGCCGGTCATCACGTGCACGATCTCGATGATCTGCTCGTGGAAGACCACCACCCCGTAGGTCTCGCGCAGCGCTTCCGCCAGGTCCGGGTGCGGGAAGCGGACCGGCGCCCGCCCGTGCCGGGCCTCGATGAAGGGGCGCACCATGTCGGCGGCCACCGGCCCCGGCCGGAAGAGGGAGATGTCGACGACCAGGTCGTGGAAGGTCGACGGCTGCAGCCGCCCCACCAGGTCGCGCTGGCCCGGCGATTCGATCTGGAAGCAGCCCAGCGTCTCGGCCGAGCGGATCAGCTCGTACGTGGCCCGGTCCCCCGGCGGCACCTGCGCCGGGTCGTCCAGGTCGAGCTCCTCCCCCGTGCCGCGCCGGACCTCCGCGACGGCGTACGCCATCGCGGACTGCATCCGTACGCCCAGCACGTCCAGCTTGAGCAGCCCGAGCTCCTCCACGTCGTCCTTGTCGAACTGGGACATGGGGAAGCCCTCGCCGCTGGTGGGCACCACGGGCGTACGGGCGAGCAGGGAGGCGTCGGAGAGCAGCACCCCGCACGGGTGCATGGCGATCCCGCGCGGCAGCGCGTCCAGTGATTCGACGAGCTCCCACAGCCGCCCGTACGACTCCCCGCGTACGTCACGCAGTTCGGGGAGTTCCGCCAGCGCGGCGCGGGCGTCGCGGGCCCGGATGTGCGGGAAGGACTTGGCGAGCCGGTCGATGACGGCCGGGTCCATGGACAGGGCGGCGCCGACGTCGCGGACGGCGTGCCGGACCCGGTAGGTCTCGGGCATGGAGACGGTGGCGACGCGCGCGGTGCCGAACCGGTCGATGATGCGCCGGTAGACCTCCAGCCGGCGGGCGGACTCCACGTCGATGTCGATGTCGGGCAGGACGCGCCGGCGCTTGGACAGGAAGCGTTCCATCAGCAGGCCGTGCGCGACGGGGTCGGCGTGCGCGATGCCGAGCAGGTGGTTGACGAGGGAGCCGGCGCCGGAGCCGCGGGCCGCCACCCTGATCCCCATCTCCCGTACGTCGTCGACGACTTGGGCGACCGTCAGGAAGTACGAGGCGAAACCGTGGTAGGCGATGACGTCCAGCTCGTGGTGCATCCGCTCCCAGTACGCGCGGTCGTCCGCGTATCCGCGCAGCACCATGCCCGCCGAGGCCCGGGAGGCGAGGACGCGCTGGGCGCTGCGGTGGGCGGCGCCGACGAGCCGGGCCTCGGGGAAGTGCACGGAGCCCATGCCGAGGTCGTCCTCGGGGTCCACCGCGCAGGCCCCGGCAGTACGGGAAGTCTCCGCGAGCAGGCGCCTGGCGTCGGCGGGGCGCAGCCCGGCGGCCCGGGCGATGCGGTCGGCGGCCTCGGCCATGGCGGCGGGGTCCTTGAGCCAGCGTTCGCCGGTGTCGAGGGGCCCGCGGGGGTCGATGGGGACCAGGCGGCGGGCCGCGTCGAGGATGTCCGCGACCGGGCCCTGGCCTCGGTCGGCGTAGCGGACGGCGTTCGTGAGCACGGCCGGGACGCCCTGTTCGGCGGCGAAGCCGACGGTACGGGCGGCCAGCCGCAGCGAGCCGGGCCCGGTGCCGGTGCGGCCGTGGTGGACGGCCTCCAGCCGCAGCGAGTCGCCGTAGATCTCCCGCCAGGGCGCGAGCAGCCGGACGGCCCGGTCGGGGCGGCCCGCGGCGAGCGCCCGGCCCACTTCGGAGCCGGGGCCGAGGAGGACGAAGACGCCCTCCCCGCGCAGGGCCTCCCAGGGCAGCAGCGGAACCTCGGCGGCCCCCGCGTGGGCGGCGGTGACCATCCGGCACAGCTCGGCCCATCCGGCGGCGCCGTCCCGGGCCAGGAAGACGGCCCGCGCGGCGGACTCGTCGACGAAGGCCCCGCCCTTGACGGGGGTGCGGCGGCGGTACGAGGCCTCGGCGGAACCCGCCCGGCCGGCGGACCCGGGACCTTTGGCGGAGCCGGCCGAGCCCCCCGACCCGGCCGACCCCGCCGACCCCGCCGAAGACGACACGGCCAGGTCCACCCCGAACAGCGGCCGGATGCCCGCCTTCACGCACGCCTTCGCGAACCGCACCGCGCCCGCGAGGGTGTCGCGGTCGGTCAGGGCGAGGGCGTCCATACCCCGCTCGGCGGCACGTTCCGCCAGCCGTTCGGGGTGCGAGCCTCCGTAGCGCATGGAGAACCCCGAAACGGTGTGCAGATGCGTAAAACCAGGCACCCGCGGCCTCCTGCTTCGCTCGTTGAACACCTCCTCCCCCACTCCCCACCATAGAGCAATTCGAATATTCGTGCGAAACACTTGTTCGATCATCTGAGGTCATCCATTCGGCCCGCCCCTGCTGCGCCCCGCTCCCGGTACGCCGAGCGTGTGGAACATGACCCAGCCCACCGAGAGCGCCGACGCAGGCCCGTCCACAGGCTTCCTCGCCGAGGTCAAGGACGCTGTGACCACCCGGGCAGCCCTGCTGGTCCTGGGGGTGCTGGCCCTCCAGCTCGCCTTCATCACCTCGTACATCGGGGCCTTCCACCATCCGAAGCCCAGCGAGATCCCGATCGCCGTGACCGCCCCCCTCGCTCCGGTGGCCGAACAGACGGCGAAGCAGCTCGGCGCCCTGCCCGGCGAACCGCTCGACCCCAGCGTCGTCAAGAACGAGGCCGCGGCCCTCGACCAGGTCAGACACCGGGACGTCGACGCCGCGCTGATCGTCGACCCCCGCGGCACGACCGACCGGCTGCTGGTCGCCTCCGGCGCCGGCGCCTCGCTGTCCCAGGCCGTGGAAGAGGTCGTCGGCTTCGTCGAGAAGACCCAGGGCCGGACCCTGCGGGTCACCGACGTGGCCCCGGCCGGCAAGGGCGACAGCCGCGGCCTGAGCTCCTTCTACCTGGTCATCGGCTGGTGCGTGGGCGGCTACCTGTGCGCCGCGATCCTCGCGATCAGCGCCGGCGCCCGGCCCGCCAACGGACACCGCGCCGTCATCCGGCTCGGCGCGCTGCTCTTGTACGCGATCGCCGCCGGGCTGCTCGGCACGGTCATCGCGGGCCCGATCCTGGGCGCGCTGCCCGGCAACGTCATGGGCCTGTGGGGGCTGGGCACCCTGGTCGTCTTCGCGGTCGGCGCGATCACCCTCGCCTTCCAGGGGCTGGCGGGCGTGATCGGCATCGGCCTGGCGATCCTGCTGGTGGTGGTCCTCGGCAACCCGAGCGCCGGCGGCGCCTACCCGTACCCGCTGCTGCCGCCGTTCTGGAGCGCCATCGGCCCGGCCCTGCCGCCGGGCGCCGGTACGTACGCCGCGCGCTCCATCACGTACTTCCGGGGGAACGGCGCGGGCGGGCCGCTGCTGGTGCTCGCCGCCTGGGCGGTGGCCGGCTCGGCGATCACCCTCGCCTGCGCCCTACTCCGCAAGCCCCACCCGGCCCGGGGCAGCGACCTCCCGAACTGACGCTTGCCCTACGGGCGGCTAGGCAGGCTCTCCGACGGGCCCGTCGGCGGGGTCGGTCGCAGCACCGCACCGGGATGCGGTTGCCCTGCGGGCCGCCAGGCGGGCTTGTCGGCGGGGTCGGTCCGTGGCGCCGCGCCGGGATGTCTCCTCGGCTCGCGCCTGCGGGCATGTCAAGGCCGCTAAGGGCGGTTGCGCGCTCGTCCTGCGGGGACACCCCGACACGTCCCCACTCCCCTCCGCGGTCGAAGCCGGGCCGTGGGGCGGGGACACGCGGGAGGGTCCCCGCAGGACGAGCGCGCAACCCAGGCCGCACAACTCGACCATCCCCGCAGGCGCGAGCCGAGGAGACCCTCCCGCGGGGCACCGACCCACACCCCTCACCGCCGAGCCGCCCGCAGGGCACCCGGCATGATCGGGGAGTGATTACCACCCTCGCCGTCGAGAACTACCGCTCCCTGCGCAAACTCGTCGTCCCCCTCGGCCGGCTCACCGTCGTGACGGGCGCCAACGGGACGGGCAAGTCCAGCCTCTACCGCTCGCTGCGCCTGCTCGCCGACTCCGCACGCGGCGGGGCGATCGCGGCGCTGGCCAGGGAGGGCGGGCTGCCCTCCACCCTGTGGGCCGGGCCGGAGAAACTGGCCCGGGCCGTGCGCGAGGGGCACCAGCCGCTCCAGGGCACGGTCCGCAGCGAGCCGGTCAGCCTCCGTCTGGGCTTCGCGGGCGACGAGTTCGGCTACGCGGTCGACTTCGGGCACCCGGCCCCGGTCCCCGACTCCCTCTTCGCCCTCGATCCCGAGATCAAGCGCGAGTGCACGTGGGCGGGCCCGGTCCTGCGCCCGGCGGCGCTGCTCTCCGACCGGGCAGGCCCGGCCGTGCGGACCCGCACCGCCGACGGCGGCTGGCACCGTACGCAGAACGCCGTACGCCCGTACGACTCCATGCTCAGCGAGCTCGCGGACCCCCAGCTGGCCCCTGACCTCCTCGCGCTGCGCGACCTGATCCGGTCCTGGCGGTTCTACGACCACGTCCGCACCGACGCCGAGGCCCCCGCCCGGATCCCGCGGGTCGGCACCCGTACGCCCGTGCTCAGCGCCGACGGCTCGGACCTGCCCGCCGCGCTCCAGACGATCCGCGAGATCGGGGACCACGCCGCGCTGGACGAGGCCGTCTCGGCGGCCTTCCCCGGCAGCCGGGTCTCCGTCACCGACCGCGACGGCCGCTTCGAGCTGGAACTGCACCAGCACGGCCTGCTGCGCCCGCTGGGCGCGGCCGAGCTCTCCGACGGCACCCTGCGCTACCTGCTGTGGACGGCGGCCCTGCTGACCCCGCGGCCGCCCGCCCTGATGGTCCTCAACGAGCCGGAGACCAGCCTCCACCCGGACCTGCTGGACCCGCTCGCGGACCTGATCCTCACGGTGAGCCGGGACACCCAGACGGTGGTGGTCACCCACGCGGCCCCGCTGGCCGAGGCCCTGGCCGCCGGCACCCGCCGGCACCGGGTGGACCTGCGGACCATCACCCTGATCAAGGAGTTCGGCCGCACCGAGGTGGCCGGCCGCGAGGGCCCCCTGGACGAACCCCTCTGGCACTGGCCCAAACGCTAAGTGGCTGCGCCGCTCGGGCCTGGCCGAGGTGGGGGCCGGATGTGCCGGGGCCGGGCGCCGGTTGGCTGCGCCGCTCGGGCCAGGTCGGAGGTGGGGCCGGTTGTGCCGGGGCCGGGCGCGCGCCGGGGCGTCTCCTCGGACGCCGAACGTGACGAGGGGTCGGAGCGCGGAGCCTTGTTGTGTTCGGCGCCCTGCGGGGATCACCCCGACACACACCCGACCCCGCCCCAACCGGCCCGGCTGCTATCCCAACCCCTGCCACCTTTCGGCTTCGCCGCACCATCCGGCCTCGCCGCTCCAACTTCAGCCTCGCCGGCGTTTGAGGAGGGGGGTCCCCCCGGACGGAGTCTGGGGGAGGGTCCGGGGCGGAGCCCCGATCCCTGAGCCGCACCGACCTGCGGCGCCGCGCCACTCCAGCCTCCGCCGCACCAACTTAAGCCTCGCCGGCGTTGAGGCGCGGGTTCTGGGGCGGAGCCCCGGAAGCGGCGCCGCGCCCGGAGGCGGCGGGATCCCCGGGCGGGAGCCGAACGGCGGGTCAGGCCGTTCCGTGGACCACCTCGCCCGCCACCACCACCGTTTCGGCCACCGTGCCCGGGATTTCTTCGGCCGGGACGGTGAGGATGTCGCGGGAGAGGATCACGAAGTCCGCGGCCTTG
Organism: Streptomyces sp. NPDC001513; assembly: GCF_042894695.1. NCBI lineage: Bacteria > Bacillati > Actinomycetota > Actinomycetes > Kitasatosporales > Streptomycetaceae > Streptomyces > Streptomyces sp. NPDC001513. The sequence goes on along the minus strand of NZ_JBIAVU010000021.1, from coordinate 71,484 downwards.
CCCACCGTGAGGGAACCGCGCTCCCCGTCCAGGAAGTTGGCGTGGGCGGAGCCCATCGTGTAGCCGTGCACCGCCGTCGCCACGTCCACCGTCTCGGCCGGCTGCCAGGCCGGCCCCGCGCCGGAGAGCGGGCGGCGCGTCACCGCCGTGTAGATGCCGACCATCGGGTCCATCTCCGCCACGTTCCAGTCGCTGGAGAAGGCGAGGACCGCCCCGGCCTCGTGCAGGCTCCGCATCGGCCACGCCTTGTGCCAGCGGTCCTCGCCCACGTTCTCCGCCCAGTCCTGGCCGGGTCCGGCGATCTCCGGTGCGCAGTGCCTCGGCTGCATGCACGCGACCACGCCCAGCTCCGCGAAGCGCGGGACGTCCGCCGGGTCCAGGCACTCCACGTGGACCACCTGGTGGCGGGCGTCGCGCGGGCCGTTGGCCGACCGGGCGTGCTCCACCGCGTCCAGGACGGTCCGGATGCCCCGGTCACCGGTGGCGTGGACGAAGCACTGGAAGCCGCGCGCGTCCAGCCTCGCCAGCAGCTCGGCGAACTCCTCGGCCGGGTAGAAGGTCTCGCCCCGGTGGTGGCCGCAGCCCGCGTACGGCTCCAGCAGGGCGGCCGTGCGCGGTTCCACCACGTCGTCGATGTAGAGCTTGAGCGGGCCGACCCGCAGCCGCTCCCCCGCGTACGTGCGGGCGGCCGCCGCGAAGGCGTCGAGTTCCTCCTCGGTGGTGCCCCGCGGGTGGAACAGGGCGGCGACGATCCGCGAGCGCAGCCGGCCCTCCGCCCGGGCCCGCTCGTAGAGGGCGAGGTCGTCGAGGGAGTTCTGCGGCTCCACCACCGTGGTGATGCCGAAGCCGATCGCGTCGTCGAGGCTCTTGGCGAGCCGCCCGTACTGCCGGTCCGGCGAGGCCCACGGGACGCCCAGGTCGCGCAGCGCCCGGTGGCCGTCGCGCGAGAGCCCCTTGATGGCGAAGTCCTTGACGAATCCGGTGGGTTCGCCGGTCTGCGGGTCCACCGCCGCCGTGCCGAAGGGGAGGTCCGTGTGGTCGCGCGAGACGCCCAGCCGCCGCATGGCCGCCGTGTTCAGCCAGGCCGTGTGCACGTCGTACGAGAGCACGATCGCGGGGGTGTCCCCGGTGACGGGGTCCAGGTCGGCGGCGCACGGCATGCGGCCGTCCGGGATCGCGGAGTAGTCGAAGGCTTCGGCCTCGATCCACTCCGCGTCCGGGTTGGCCTCCCGCCAGGCCAGGATCCGCTCGTGGATGCCCTCCAGGGTCCGCACCCCGGCGAGCTGCACGCAGGCGTCGTCCGAGCCGAGCCGGACGTGGTTGTGCGCGTCGATGAAGCCGGGGAGCACGAGCTTGCCGCCCGCGTCGATCCGCTCGGTGTCCGGGCCGGCCCAGGCGGCGGCCTCGTGGTCCGGGCCGAGCCAGACGATCCGGCCGTCGTACACGGCGAGGGCCTCGGCCTCGGGCAGGTCCGGGTCCACGGTGTGGATGCGGGCTCCGGTGAGCAGCAGGTCGGCGGGGAAGGGGTGGCGTGCCATGTGAGGGTGCTCCATTGCATGTGACGTGTCGTACGGGCGGCCGGGCGGCGGGGCAGCCGAGTGGGGCGGCCGGTCAGGCGGCCGGGGCGTACGCCGGTGCCCGGCGCCGGGTGAGGGCCCAGTAGGTGAGCCCGGAGACGACCGACCCGAGGAGGGTGAGGTCGGCGCCGCCGAGCGGGGCCACCAGCGGCCCGGTCCACAGTTCGGAGTCGCAGGTCAGGGCGGCGAAGGCCATGCCGGCGAGCAGGGCGGCCAGGGCGGCCGGGTGGTAGCCGGACCGGTACCAGTAGGCGCCGGTGCTGCCCGCGTGCAGCGCGTCGGAGTCGTAGCGGCAGCGGCGCAGCAGCATGTCGGCGAGGAAGACTCCGCCCCAGGGGGCGAAGACGATGATCAGGAGGGAGAGGAAGGAGAGCAGGGAGGTGGTGAAGTCGGTGAGGAAGAGGGCGGCCAGTGAGCCGACGGCGGTGACGGCGGCGCTGATGACGATGGCGCGGGCGCGGCTCCACGGGATGCCGAGGACCTGGAGGTTCAGGCTGGAGGAGTAGAGCGTGATGATCGAGTTGGTGACGGAGCCGCCGAGTACGAGGGCCAGGAACAGCGGCTGGAACCAGCCGGGCAGCAGGCTCTCGGCTCCCGCGACCGCGTCGGTCATGTCGGTCTGGGTGGCGGCGGCGACGCCGGCGACGCCGAGGGCCACGGAGGAGACGAAGCCGCCGAGGGCGCCCATCCACGTGATGGACCGCAGCGAGGTGGTCCGGGGCAGGTAGCGGGTGTAGTCGGCGGGCATCGGCACGTACGAGAAGGGCCCGGCGAACATGACCACGAAGGCGAGGCTCCAGCCGGACAGCCCGGGGGCGGTGGCCGCGGCGGCGGTGTCGGCGCCGGGCAGGACGAAGAGGAGCAGGACGCCGAAGCCGGCGGCGAGGACGTAGGCCATCCAGCGTTCGGCGAACTGCACGGTGGCGTGTCCCCACATGGCGACGGCGAAGGTCAGCGCGAGGGTGACGAGGAGTGCGACGGCGCGGCCGGCCGTGCCGCCCTGCCAGCCGATCTCGGCGAAGAAGACCTCCAGGGCGAGGGTGCCGACCACGGTGTTGACGATGGTGTAGCCGATGCTCACCACCCAGTTGAGGACGCCGGCGGGGAAGTTGCCGCGGATGCCGAAGGCGGCGCGGGAGATGACCAGGGTGGCGGTGCCGGTGCGGATGCCGCTGAGCCCGGCGGCGCTGATGGCGAAGAAGGACAGTCCGCCGATCACGACCACGGCGGTGGCCTGCCAGAAGGAGAGCCCGAAGGCGACGGCGAGGGCGCCGTTGATCACGTAGGTGAAGGTGAGGTTGGAGCCGAACCAGAGCCAGAAGAGGTCCTTGGCGCTGCCGTGGCGTTCGGCGTCGGGGATGGGGTCGATGCCGTGCGTCTCGACCCGGAACACCTCATCGACGTCGACTGTCTCCTGCTGTGCCATGTACGCCCCTGATCTTGAACACCGTTCTAATTTCTTGAATGGCATTCAAGATGCGGGCTGGACCTCGACCCCGTCAAGACCCTGTCCGGGATAAGGTCGCCCCACGAAGATCCGGAGGGCGGGGGCGGGAGCGGTGGCGGGAGCAGCACGGCGGCGCGACGGGCGGATCGCCCAGGAGCGGATGCTGGAAGAGGCCATGGCGGCGATCGCGGAGGACGGCCTCGCGGCGCTCACCATGTCGGCCCTGGCCGAGCGGCTCGGCACCAGCGGCGGCCACATCCTGTACTACTTCGGCAGCAAGGACCGGCTCCTGCTCGAAGCCCTGCGCTGGAGCGAGGAGCAGCTCACCGGCGCGCGCCGGGCCCTGCTGGGCCGCCGGGTGACGGCCGCGCGCAAGCTCGACCAGTACCTGGAGCTCTACCTCCCCGAGGGCCCTCGTGACCCGCGCTGGACGCTCTGGATCGAGCTGTGGGCCCGTACCGCCTCCAACGAGCCGCTGAAGGCGGCGCAGGAGGAGATCGACGAGAGCTGGCAGCAGGACCTGGAGGCGCTCCTCACCAAGGGCGTGGAGCAGGGCCGCTTCGCCCCCCTGGACGTTCCCGAGCGGGCCTCGGAGCTGCTCGCCCTCCTGGACGGCCTGAGCACCCGGGTGGTGCTGGGCCAGCGCGGCGCGGACCGGGCCCGGGCCCTGCGACAGGCGCGCTCGGCGGCGGCCCTGCTGATCCCGGCCCCCTAGGTCCGGTCGGGCCCGGCGCATCCGACCGCTTCAATTTCGGACCGGACCGGACTGGACCGCGACCGATTTTTTCCCGACGCCTCAGTCCGATGTCGAAATTCGACGCGCAAAAGCGGAAGCATCCGCGCCGAAAAAGCCCTTTCCTGTCAGACCGAAGGGCCGTTCATACCCATTCACGCCTGTTCACGCCCGTTCACACCCCCGCGGCCTCCTTCTTGACCTGGGCATATACCAGAGGACCAAAGGCCGCCGGGCATTTGTGAAGGCTTTCACAATAATTTCGCACGAAGTGCGCCCTACCGCGCTCCTCCCCCAGCGAGCACAATCTCCGTGACGACTCGCACCGATCGCGAAGGAGGGAGCGCGTGCGCAATCAGGTGCGCACAGCGGACGGACGCGCTCTGACCGTGGAGCGCTGGGGAGATCCGGACGGCAAACCCGTCTTCCTGCTCCACGGAATGCCCGGCAGCCGTCTGGGTCCCGCCCCCCGGGGCATGGTCCTCTACCAACGCCGCATGCAGCTCATCGCCTACGACAGACCCGGCTACGGCGGCTCCGACCGCCATGTGGGCCGCACCGTCGCCGACGTGGCCCACGACGTGGCCGCCATAGCCGACGCCCTCGGTCTGGACACCTTCGCGGTGGCCGGCCGCTCCGGCGGCGCCGCCGGAGCCCTCGCCTGCGCCGCCCTGCTCCCGGACCGGGTGACCCGGACCGCGGCGATGGTCGGCCTGGCCCCCCGGGACGCGGAGGACCTGGACTGGTTCGCCGGGATGGCCGCGTCGAACGTCAAGGAGTACACCACCGCCACCACCGACCCCGAGGAGCTGGCGGCCCGGCTGATCCCCCGCGCCGACGGCATCCGCAAGGACCCCGGCCGGCTGCTGGACGAGTTGCGCCGGGAGCTCACCGACAACGACCGCATGATCGTCTCGGATGCGGGCCTGCGGTCGATGCTGCTGCGGAACTACCGTGAGGGGCTGCGCCATTCGGCGTACGGCTGGATCGACGACGTCCTCGCCTTCAGCCGCCCCTGGGGCTTCGACCCGGCCGACATCCGCTGTCCGGTGCTGATCTGGCACGGGGAGCTCGACGTGTTCTCCCCCGTGGGCCATTCCCGCTGGCTGGCCAACCGCATCCCGGGGGCCACGACCGCCATCGAGCCGGCCGCCGCGCACTTCGCGGCCTTCCGCGCGCTGCCCGACGCACTGAACTGGCTGCTGCGCGACCTGCCCATCCCACCCCTCAGCGAACAGCAGTCGGCCTAGGGGGTGTTCCGGACAGCAGGGGGATCAGGGGCGGCGTGGTGGGCGGCGCGGTCGTACGGCCAACCCGCCGAGGCGGGTCCGCCCAGGTCAGCGCCGGGTTGCGGCGCCCTCGCACCCCGGGCGGACCCGGGTGCGGGCCCCGGCCCGATCCCGGTCCGGGTCCGCCGCCGGAAGAAAAGGATCTTGCCGTCCGGCGAACGGCCGAATAAGCCACGTCGAGAAATGCCCCGGGCTTGCCATAGAACGGTTGACCAGGCGTCATGTCTCGGTTGCCAATGGGGTGTGGCCGAGTAAAGTCCACGCTTGACGGCAGCATGTCGCTGTTGTCATTCACATGCCCATTCCACATGGCTTCCCCAAGGACGGTGTCGTGAACACTTCCGCAACCCCCGCGACCAGCACGGTCAAGGCCCACCGGCTCCCGCTCGGCAAGATCGACGTCCACACCGCGTCCGCGGCGACGACGCTCGGTCGCGTTCTGCCGGCTGAATCCGGTCGTCCGGTTCAGGCACCGATCTTCAACTCCGCGCTCTGACACCGAAGTAAGCGCTCTAGACTGGTGGAATGACCGGCCTGATCGCATTTCGCGAGATCGTCCTGAAAGTTCACAGCAGATGCGATCTTGCTTGTGATCATTGCTATGTCTACGAACACGCAGATCAGAGCTGGCGAGCCCGGCCGAAAGTGATCTCCCCCGAGGTAATTTCGCATACCGCGTCGCGGCTCGCCGAACATGCCCGTGACCATGCACTCCCCTCCGTCACGGTGATTCTCCATGGAGGGGAACCCCTGTTGGCGGGAACGGCCCGGCTCCGCCTCGTGTGCGAGGAGTTCAGCCGGGCGCTCAGCGGAACCGCCGACCTCGACCTGCGGATCCACACCAACGGACTGCAGCTCAGCACCCGTTACCTCGACCTCTTCGACGAGTTCGGCGTCCGGGTCGGCATCTCCCTCGACGGGGACCGCGCCGCCAACGACCGCCACCGCCGCTTCGCGGACGGCCGTACGAGCCACCCGCTGGTCCTCGCGGCCGTCGCGCTGCTCCGCTCGGAGCCCTACCGCCACTTGTACCAGGGTCTGCTCTGCACCGTGGACGTGGCCAACGACCCCGTGGCCGTCCTGGACGCGCTCGTCGAACTCGACCCGCCCCGCGTGGACTTCCTCCTGCCGCACGCCACCTGGGAGACCCCTCCGGTCCGCCCCGACGACGCCCCCGACGCGTACGCGCGCTGGCTCCTGCGGATCTTCGACCACTGGGAGCGCCTCGGCCGCCCGGTGCCCGTACGGCTCTTCGAGTCCCTGTTCTCCACCCTGCGCGGCGGCCCCAGCCTGACCGAGTCGCTCGGCCTCGCGCCCACGGACCTCGTCGTCGTCGAGACCGACGGGACCCTGGAGCAGGTGGACTCCCTCAAGAGCGCCTTCGAGGGGGCCGCCGCCACCGGGTTCAACGTCTTCGACCACGCGTTGGACCAGGTCGCGGCCCATCCCGGGGTCCGTGCCCGGCAGCTGGGCCTCGCGGGCGTCAGCGACTCGTGCCGCCGGTGCCCCGTCGTACGTTCGTGCGGCGGCGGGCTCTACACCCACCGTTACCGCGACCGGAACGGCTTCGACAACCCCTCCGTCTACTGCACCGACCTGCGCGAGCTCGTGGACGGGGTCGAGGGCCGCACGGCCCTGCGCGAGAGCGCACCGCAGCTCTCCGATCCGGCCGAACTCGCCCGCTCCCAGGCGGAGCTGACCCGGATCCTGCTGGCCCGGCTCCACGCGGACCTCGGCGCCGAGCCCGACTGGGCGCGCGCCTGGCAGCTGCTGACCGCCGTGGAGCAGGCCGGGGAGGCGGGCGCGGACGCGCTGGACGCCGTACTGGACCACCCCTTCACCCGGACCTGGGTGCTGGCGGCCCTGGACGCCGCCCGCGAGGGCCGGCAGGACGGTCCGGAGGCGGCGCGCCGGCTGACCGCGCTGGCCGTCGCGGCCGTCCTGCGCGGCGGGCTGGACCTGCCGGCCGAGGTGGTCTACCGGGACGGCGAGGTGTACCTGCCGACGCTGGGGCTGCTGCGGCTCGGCGAGCCCGGCACGGAGGGCCGGGCCGCGCTGCACGTCACCGACGAGGGGTACGCCGTACGGGACGGGCGCGCCGAGCACCGCTTCGGGCCCGCCGCGGGCGACGCGCGCTGGCAGCCGGTGCGCACCTGGTCGCCGGGGCCGGACGCGGCCCCGGTGGCGCTGGAGGACCTCGACCCGTACCGCAACTGCTTCCCCCGCCCGCCCCGGCTCCGGCTCGGCACCGGCGAGGCCGAGGAGTGGCGGCACCGGCTGGACCGGGCGTGGGCGCTGCTGCACAAGGCGGTGCCCGGGTTCGCCCGGGCGGCGGCGGACGGGCTGACCACCCTGACCCCGCTGGCGGGCGGCCCGCGGTCCGGCGGCTGGGGCGAGGCGGGCCGGCACGGTCCGGGAGCGCTCGGGGTGCCGTACGCGGCGGGGGTGCGGGAGACCGCGCTCGCGCTGCTGACCGGGCGGCGGCGGACCCGGCTGCGGGCCCTGACCGAGGTGGCCGACCTGTATGCGCTGGACGGGGAGTGGCAGCACCCCTCGCCGTGGCGGGAGCGGCCGGTCCCGGTGTCGCGGCTGCTGGCCGACGTGCACGAGCGGGTGGCGGTGGAGGCGTACCGGCGGGCCACCGCGGCGGCCGAGCCGGGCGGCGCGGACCGCATCCACCGGGCCCTGGACCGCCTCTCGGAGGCGGCCGAGCTGACCGTCACCGGCAAGCGGCTCGTCGCGGAGCTCCGCTACGAACTCAAGGCGGTCGACGCGTGAGCGCGCCGCCCCGGTCCCCGTCCCCCGTCGGCCCGGGCCGGGCCGACGGCACGCTCCGGCTGGCCGTGCAGCTGCGGCTGCTCGGGGTCCGCCCCGGGATGCGGCTCCTGGTGCACGCCGGCCTCGGCGGGACCGGGCTGCGCGCCGAGCAGCTGCGCGACGCCCTGACGGGGGTCCTCGGCCCGCGCGGCACCCTGGTGGTGCCCGCGTTCACCCCGGAGAACTCCAAGACCTCCAGCGCCCATCTGGAGCGGATCGCCGGTCTGGACGAGTCCGGGGTGCGGGCGTTCCGGGAGCGGATGCCCCCCTTCGATCCGGCGAGCAGCCCGAGCCAGGGCATGGGCTCCCTCGCCGAGGCCGTCCGCACCGCGCCGGGCGCCGCGCGCAGCTCCCACCCGCAGACTTCCTTCGCCGCCCTCGGCGCGGACGCGGAGCGGCTCTGTTCCGGGCACCGCACCGAAAGCCACCTGGGGGAGGAGTCACCGCTGGGGAAGTTGTGCTGGGAGGGCGGTCAGGTACTCATGATCAATGTGGGGTTTTCGGTCTGCACGGCTTTCCATCTCGCGGAGTATCGAATTCCGAAGCCCCCCTTGCGCATGTACGAGTGTGTGGTGAAGGTGAACCTTCCGGAGCGGCGAGGAAGTCGGCGGGAGGGGGCGTGGACCGCCTACGAGGACGTCGCGCTCGACGACGGGGATTTCGCGGCGATCGGCAGGGCGTTCCCGGATTCCCGGGTGCGCAGGGGGCGGGTGGGAGGGGCGGCGACCATGCTCTTCTCCCTCCCGGAGGCCGTTGATCACGCCCTGGAGTGGATGACCGAAAACCGACGCTGATTGACTGAACGATGAGGGGATGTGGCGAAGCAGCTCCGGAATGATGTTTCTTCGCTCGCAGCTTCGGGACGGGGGGCGTGTTGCCCGCATCAGTGCACCCATATTTTTTTCTCAGTTATGCGCACACACCGAGATTCGGGGCCGGGGGGCCCGACCCCGACATGTGGGTGGAGCGCCTCTTCCGCGATCTCTGCGGCCATGTCATGGCGCTGACGGACCTGCCCGCCGGCGCCGAGGCCGGCTTCATGGACCGGGAGATACGCAGCGGCGAGGGCTGGTCGGAACGGCTCGGCGCGGCGCTGGCCACCTGCCGGGTCTTCGTCCCCCTGTTCTCGCCGCGGTACTTCGCCAGTGAGATGTGCGGGAAGGAGTGGTTCGCCTTCGCGCACCGCGCGATCCAGCACGGCGCGGCGAGCAACGAGCGCGCCGAGGCCATCGTGCCCGCGTTGTGGGTGCCGGTCCCGCCTTCCCAACTGCCCGGCCCCGCCGAGCGGTTGCAGTTCAACCACAACACCTTCGGCGAGCGCTACGTCACCGACGGGCTGTACGGGCTGATCAAACTGCGCGGATACGCCGAGCAGTACGAGCGGGCCGTGTACGAACTGGCCCGGCGCATCGTCCGGGTCGCCGAGACCGTCCGTCTCGATCCCGTCCGCCCGATGGACTACCGGGTGGTGCCCAGCGCCTTCGGCCCCTCCGGCACTGCCGGCGGCGCCGGCGGCGGCCCCGCCCGCACCCTCCACGTGACCGTGGCGGCCGGCTCCCGGCACGATCTGCCGGACGGCCGGAGCCCGGAGTACTACGGGGAGAGCGCCCTGGACTGGAACCCGTACCATCCGGTGTCCCAGCGGCCGATCGCGTACGTCGCCGAGGACGTGATCAAGAACCTCAACTACCAGACCACCATGTCCTCCTTCGACGACGAGGCCGGTCATTTCGACAGCAAGCAGCCGCCGACCCGGCCGGAGATCCTGATCGTCGACCGCTGGGTGGTGGAGGACGAGCACCGCCGCCAGCGCCTGGCCGCCTTCGACCAGGAGTCCCGCCCGTGGATCAACGTGGTCGTGCCGTGGAACCGCTACGACCACCAGAGCCGGGCGAAAGAGGCCGAGCTGGCCCGGCGGCTGGAGGAGACCCTGCCCGTGAAGATGAGCCAGGGCCGGGCCGCCTGCCGGGCCGCCGCCAACGGCGTGGCCAACATGGAGACCCTCGGACAGATCCTGCCCCAGGTGGTCGAGGCCGCCGCCCAGCAGTTCCTCAGACACGCCCAGGTGTACCTGCCGGCCGGCAACACCCACACCGAACGTCCGCGGCTGATCGGGCCGATGGGGATGAGCGAGCCGCCCGCACCGCCGCCGGCTCCCTTCCCGCCCGACACGTACGACGCCCACATCGACGGCAACGACAGCAACGACACCGACCGGGGGGACGCGGATGACAGCGAGTCGTGACAGCAGGGACACCCGTGACGGACGCATCGTCACCTTCTACTCGTACAAGGGCGGCACGGGCCGCACCATGGCGCTCGCCAACACCGCCTGGATCCTCGCGGCCAACGGCAAGCGGGTCCTCGCCGTGGACTGGGACCTGGAGGCCCCGGGCCTGCACCGCTTCTTCCACCCCTTCCTGGACCCCTCCACGCTCGGGGCCACCACCGGGGTCATCGACCTGATCAGCGAATACGCCTGGGCCGCGACCAGCCCGGTGCAGCGCGCCGACGACTGGCACAAGGACTACGCGCGGATACAGCCGCACGCCGTCTCGCTCACCCCGGAGACCCTCGGCTGGGAGTTCCCGGACGGCGGCACCCTGGACTTCGTCTCCGCGGGCCGGCAGAACCGCGAGTACTCCGCGACCGTCTCCACCTTCGACTGGGACAACTTCTACGACCGCCTCGGCGGCGGCCTCTTCTTCGACGCCTTACGTGCCGACATGAAGAAGAACTACGACTACGTCCTGATCGACAGCCGCACCGGCCTGTCCGACATCGCGGACATCTGCACCGTGCACCTCCCCGACGTCCTCGTCGACTGCTTCACCCTCTCCGACCAGTCCATCGACGGCGCCGCGTCCGTGGCCCGCCAGATCGACGAGCGGTTCAACGACCGCGGCATCAAGATCTACCCCGTCCCGATGCGCATCGACGAGGGCGAGAAGGAGAAGGCCGACGCGGGCCGGGCACTGGCCCGGATCAAGTTCGACCGCTTCCCCAACGGCCTCGTCGGGGACGAGCTCACCTCCTACTGGGGCGCGGTGGAGATCCCGTACCGGCCCTACTACGCCTACGAGGAGACCCTGGCCACCTTCGGCGACGAGGCCGGGCTCACCAACTCCCTCCTCTCCGCCTTCGAGCGGCTCACCACCGTGGTCACCGAGGGCGAGATCACCTCCATGCCGGCCATCGGCGAGGAGGTCCGTCTGCGGATCAGGGACGCCTTCACCCGGCGCCGGCCGGCGCTGCCCGCCGACCTGTTCCTCTCCTACGTCGCCGAGAACCGGATGTGGGCCGACTGGATCGAGTCGGTGCTCACCCGGGCCGGCTTCCGGGTCGTGCCCAAGGACGTCTCCGCGGAGCGGGCCCCGGTGACCGCCGGCTCCGGGGACACCCTCGGCGGCGGAACGGGCATCAGCATCGACACCGCCGCCCGGACCGTGGTGCTGCTCTCCACGGCCTACCTGAAGTCCGCCCGGGCCGTGGACGTGTGGGAGCGGGCGGCCGCCGAGGACCCGACCGGGGGCCGGCGCCAGCTGGTCCCGCTGAGGGTGGGCGACGTACGGCTCTCCACCCCCTACATCGACCGCAACCCGGTGGACCTCTTCCGGCTCGACGAGGTGCACGCCACCACCGCCCTGCTGCGTGCGGTGGAGCGGCCCATGGCCCTGCCCGACACCGCCAACAGCGCCTCCCAGCCCGGCCCCCGCTTCCCGGGGACGGTCCCGAAGATCTGGAACGCGCCGCCCCGCAACCCCGGGTTCACCGGGCGCAGCATCGTGCTGGAGCGGATGCGCGACCAGCTCGGCGGCGGCATGGCCGTGGTGCTGCCGCAGCCGCAGACCCTGTTCGGGCTCGGCGGCGTCGGCAAGACCCAGGTGGCGCTGGAGTACGTGCACCGGTTCATGGCCGACTACGACCTGGTGTGGTGGATCTCCTCGGAGCAGACCGACGACGTGGTCGCGGCCCTCGCCGAGCTGGCCGTCCGCCTCGGTGCGCAGACCGGCGAGGACATGGCGGCCGCCTCCCAGGAGGCGATCGACCTGCTGCGGCGCGGGGTGCCCTCCTCGCGCTGGCTGCTCGTCTTCGACAACGCGGACGATCCGGAGACGCTCAAGCGGTTCTTCCCGCCGGGCGGCCCGGGCCACGTGCTGGTGACCTCCCGCAACCAGTCCTGGTCGCAGTACGGGGACGCCCTCCCGGTGGACGTCTTCCTGCGCGAGGAGTCCATCGAGCACCTCCAGCGCCGGGCCCCGGGGCTCAGCAAGGACGACGCCGAGCAGGTGGCGGTGGCGGTGGGCGACCTGCCGCTGGCGGTCGAGCAGGCGGGGGCCTGGATCGCGGAGACCGCGACCCCAGTGGCCGCGTACATCGAGCAGCTGGCCCAGCAGGCCGCGAGCGTGCTGGCCCTGAACCAGCCGCCCGGCTATCCGGAGCCGGTGGCCGCCACCTGGAACATCTCCATAGAGCGGCTGCAGTCCCGCTCCCCGGCCGCGGTCCGGCTGCTCCAGCTGTGCGCCTTCCTCGCGCCCGAGCCGATCTCCGCGAACCTGCTCTACAGCAAGGAGATGATCGACGCCCTCAAGCCCTACGACTCCTCGCTCCAGGAGAAGCTGGTGCTCGGCCGGGTGATCCGGGAGATCGGCCGGTTCGCGCTGGCCAAGGTCGACCAGGTCAGCAACAGCATCCAGGTGCACCGGCTGGTGCAGGCGGTGATCCGGGCCCAGCTGACCGAGGAGGAGCAGCGGGAGGCCCGGCACGCCGTCCACCGGATCCTGGCCGGTGCCCGGCCGGACGACGACGAGCCGATCGACAACCCGGAGACGTGGCCGCGGTTCAACACCATCTGGTCGCACCTGACCCCGTCCGAGGCCCGGTTCTGCAAGGAGCCGGAGACCCGCCGGCTGCTGATCGACCGGGTGCGCTACCTGTGGAAGCGCGGCGACTTCAAGGCCGCGTACTCGCTCGGCGAGGAACTGCGGGAGTCCTGGAAGGAGATGCTGGGCAACGACGACCTGCAGTACCTGTACCTGCGCTTCCACCTGTCGAACATCCTGCGTTCGCAGGGCCGGTTCGTGGAGGCGAAGGAGCTGGACGAGGTCACGCTGGAGCGCCAGCGGGCGGTGCTGGGTCCCTCGCACCCGCACACGTACATGACCATGAGCGGTCTCGCCAACACCCTGGGCGCGCTCGGCGACTACGCGCAGGCGATGGAGCTGGCGACGGACGCCCACGAGGGCTTCAGCCAGATCTTCCACGAGGCGCACCCGCGCACGCTGGCCGCCGCGAACAACCTGGCGCTGAACCTGCGGCTGGTGGGCCAGTACACCCGGGCCCGCGAGATCGACCAGGAGGTGCACGACCTGCGCACGGAGGTGCTCGGGCCGGAGCACCCGTACACCCTGTCCTCCGCGCAGAACCTGGCCCGCGACCTGCGCGAGGTGGGCCGGTACGAGGACTCGGTGCAGCTGCTCAGCCGGACGTACGAGACCTACAAGCGGACGCTGGGGCGGGCCTTCCCCGGCACCCTGTCGGCCGCGAAGAACCTGGCGGTGTCGCTGCGCCGGGCGGGCCAGCTGGAGGACGCGCTCCGGCTGACCACGGCCACCCGGGCCCGCTACCGGGCCAAGTACACCTCGGTCAACCCGGACCTGCTGTCCTGCGAGCTGAACCTGGCCTCGGACCTCTTCGCGACCGGGGACCCGGGCGGGGCGCGGGACCTGGCGCAGGAGGTGGTGGACGAGTACATCAAGGTGCCGGGCGAGCGGCACCCGTACACGCTGGCGGCCGTCAACAACCTGGCGGTCTTCCACTGGGGCACGGGCGCGGCGGAGACGGCGGAGACGATGCTGCGGCAGACGATCCGGCTGATGCGGGACGTCCTGGGCGACAACCACCCGCACACGGTCTTCGCCCACCTCAACCTGGCCAACACCCGGGCCGACCTGGGCGATCCGGAGGGCGCCCTGGAGCTGGAGCGGCTCGCGGTGATGCGGCTGCGCGAGGCGCTCGGCGGGCACCATCCCGAGACCCTGGCGGCCGGCTCCAACATGGCGGTCAGCCTGGACTCGCTGGGCCGCAAGGAGGAGGCGGCCCGGCTGCGGGCGGAGGCGGTGGCGGAGCTGACCCGGCTCCTCGGCGAGGACCACAGCCTGACCCGGTACGCCCGTGACGAGCGGCGGATCCACCGCGATCTGGAGCCTCTCGCCGTGTGATTCCACGGAGGGCGGCGGGGGCCCCGCGACCGAGGGCCTCCCGCCGCCCGCCACCCGACAGCAGGGGGGCGCTGTGCCCGACAGCATGACTTTCCGAAACGAGGACCTGCCGGCCCTCTTCCACCACACCGACCAGGCGGCGATCTCCCGGCAGCGGGAGTCCACCCAGGCCACGCGCGCCCAGCTGGTGCTGCTCGTGGCCGCCGCGGGGGCCGCGGCCCTGCCCTCGGGGCCGAAGCTGGGCTCGCTGTACCTCTTCGGGCTGCTGAGCGTGCTCGCGTACGCGGGGGTGCTGGGCGTGGGCATGCGGGCGACGCGGCGCCGGGCCCGCCCGCAGTGGCAGCTCAACCGCAGCGCGGCGGAGTTCATCAAGTCCCTGGCCTGGCGTTACGCCGTGCACGGGGCGCCGTTCGGCAGTGAGGTCGCCGCTCCCGAGGCGACGTACCGGACCCGGCTGGAGGCGGGTCTGGCCGAGCTGCGGAAGATGGGCTGGGACGATCCGCGGACCGCCGGGACGGTACCGGAGGGCGGGGAGATCACCGGCGCGATGCAGCGGCTGCGCGGCATGGACTACCAGGTGCGGCGGGAGACGTACGTCCGGGACCGGCTGATCGAGCAGCGCAACTGGTACCGGCGGCGCACGGAGGTGTCCCGGCGGGCGACGAACCTGTGGTCGTGGACGATCGTGCTGCTGACCTGCCTGGCGCTGCTGTTCGCGCTGCTGGGGTCGTTCGGGTCGGGGCCGGGGCCGAAACTGACCGCCCTGCTGAGCGCGGCGGCTGCGGCCGGCATCGCCTGGAACGAGGTGCGCCGCCATCATCCGCTGATCGAGGCGCACACCCTGATCGAGCAGGATCTGGCGGCGATGATGGTCGTGATGCAGACGACCATCACCGAGTCCCAGTGGCCTTCGTCGGTGTACGAGACCGAGCGGTACGTCTCCCCGCAGCACACCGACTGGCTGGCCCGGCACAGCAGTTGAGACCGGTGGGGGCGTGCCGGTACGGGGCGTGGCTCAGTCCCTGGACACGCCCTCGCGCCAGATGACGGTGACCGGCTTGCCGAGTGCCCGCGCGTAGGCGACGATCTCGCCGGTGCCGCCGTGCCCGCGGGCGGGCTGTCCGTCCCAGACGGCGACGAGGCGGTCGCAGGAGTCGGCGATGTAGGTGCCGGCGGCGTAGTAGGCCTCGTCCGTGGAACGGGCGAAGTCCATCCGGACCTCCTGCGTGGCACGGCGCTTGAGCCACCGGTAGCGGGCCAGGGCCTCGGCGCCCTCGAAGCCGCCCTCGTAGTCCCCGCTGGGGATCACCACGGTCAGTCCCGCGCCGCATTCGAGCGCGATGGCGGCGAACATCTGGTCCGCCCCTTCGGCGAGACTGGAGAACGCCTCCAACGGCCCTTCGTGGCCGCCCAGTACGGCGCGCAGGCCGTTCTCCACATGGCCGAGCAGTGCATCGGGAATGGACCGGTGCCCGGTCACGCCGATACGTTTCATGCAGAAACCTGCCTCCCCCGCGGACACGCACGCCTGGACATCCTCCCAGAAGGCGGGAGGACGTCCAGGGGTGCGACGGGGGCGCGTGGGGCACCGTCAGTAGACGCTGACCCCGTACGCGTTGAGGGCCTCGACGACGGGCTGGAAGAAGGTCGTACCGCCCGAGGAGCAGTTGCCGCTGCCGCCGGAGGTGAGGCCGACGGCGCGGGTGCCGGAGTAGAGCGGGCCGCCGCTGTCGCCGGGCTCGGCGCAGACGTTGGTGCGGATCATGCCGTAGACGACGTCTCCGCCGCCGTAGTTCACGGTGGCGTTGAGGCCGGTGACCCGGCCGCTGTGGATGCCGGTGGTGGAGCCGCGCCGGGTCACGGACATGTTGACCGTGGCGTTCACGGCGCTGGTGATGTCCTGGCTGCCGACGGTCCCCGGGGGCACCGGTGTGTTGCTCGCGTACTTGATGAGGCCGTAGTCGTTGGTGGGGAAGCTGGAGCCGGTGGTGGTGCCGAGCACGGTGGTGCGGGCGGAGTTGGTCCACCAGGTGCCCGCGCCGTCGGTGCAGTGACCGGCGGTCAGGGCGTAGTAGTTGCTGCCGCTGCGCACGTTGAAGCCGAGGGAGCAGCGCCAGCTGTTGGCGTAGATCGCGTCGCCGCCGGAGACCAGCTTGGTGAGCTTGCCGGGGGTGCGCTCGATGCGCAGCGCTCCCGCGTCCGCTCCGGCCTCGCGCTTGATTCTGTCGATCGCGGCGGCCGAGACGGTGGAGTCGGCGGTGACCACGAGGGTTCCGGTGGCGGGGTCGGTGTGCCAGGCGGTGCCTCCGACGTTGGCGCGCAGCACGGATGCGCTTGCCGACGCGAGCCGGTCGGCGCTGAAGCCGCCGCCGTCCCGGGGGTCCGCGGTCGCCGCCGTGGGGACGGCGAACGCTGCGGCGGCGGCCAGGCCGGTGGCCGCCGCGAGCAGCCTGGTACGGGTCATGCGCTTGATCCTCACTTCTCGTCCTCCTGGAGAGGGTCGGGGGCCCGGCGGATGTGGGGGTGGCCGAGCCCGTGAGGCGCAGCCGGGGGCACGGCGGGCGCATGAACTTTGGCCGTGCCCCTGACAAGCGCTGTCGGGAGTGTCCTGTCGTCAGATACCGGTCGCAAGAGCGGCTTTCAGCCTCCGCTCGCCCGCCGCCACCTCGAAGGGCAGCGTGTTCCCGGGCGGCGGAAACGGACAGATGAAGTGGTCCGCGAAGGCGCAGGGGGGCAGCAGGGACCGGTTGAAATCCACGGTGATCGCCCCGCCCGCGTCCGGTATGCCGGGCCGCAGGAAGCGGAAGCGGTAGCTGGAGCGCCCGCCGGTGGCGTCGCCGAAAACGGCCCAGAGGCTGCCGTCTTCGTCGACGGCGACCTGGAGGGTGTGCTCGGCGCCCTGGAAGGGGAAGGTCAGTTCTCCGCCGAGGCCGAGTCCGCGGGCCCGCCCGTCGGCGTTCTCCACCTGGACGCTCCGGTCCTCGGGGTACGGCCGGAACCGCCCGCGCGGCGCGAAGGCGGGGTCGTACGGGGTGGTCTCCATACCGGCGAAGGCCCGGCGGGCCTCGGAGGCGGGGTCGAAGACGCGTACCGCCCACTCCCCTTCGCGGCGGATCACCACGATCCGCACCTCCCCGGCGGAGAGCCGGGATCGTGCGGGCGGGGCCTCGTCGGCGGCCAGTACGGCGTCACCCGTGAAGGGTTCGCCGTCGAGGCGGAGGCCGTCCTCGGCGGTGGCGTGGAGCGCCACACCGCCGTCGGTCGTGCGCCAGCGCCCCGGAACGGCCGGAATTCGACCTTCCGGGTAATCGGCAAGCCAGTGGGTGGCGGTCAGCGCGAGGGGGCCGTAGGGGGCGGACACGGCCGCGGCCCTGCGCTCGTGCCAGGTCCGCCAGGCGGCCTGCGGATCGTCTGCGTCGTCGCTCATCCCGCTCACCCCTTCCACGCGGGTCCGGACGGGAATCCCCTCGTACGCCGTCCGGACCTGTGAAATCTGGAAGAGCCTCAGCAGTCGCAGCCGCAGCAGTCACAGCTGCAGCAGCCGTCGCCACTGCTCCCGCCACTACTGCCGGAGCCCTTGCCGTTGCAGCAGTCGCAGCACTCACAGGCGTCGCACCACGGGTCGCGCTTCTTCCGGGACCACGGGCCCTCGTGCTCGGTGCAGCACATCTGGCAGGTGCAGAAGAGCCCGAGGGCGACCGCGCAGCCGGCGAGGAGTCCGCGGCGCGGCCGCTGCGGCGGCGGCGCACCGCCGAATCCGCCCGGACCGGTGGGCGGCATCCCGGGGCCGCCCGTGCCACCGCCGTACGGAGCCCCGCCGTAGGGAGCCCCGCCGTACGGGTTCTGGCCGTACGGGTTCCCGCTCTGGCCGCCGTACGGTTGGCCCCCGTAGGGGTTGCCGCCCTGTCCGGCGGAGGCGGTCGCGGTGTGGGCGCAGCCGCCGGTCCCGAAGGCCCGGTCCACGGAGGTGCGCAGCTCGTGCACGAGCAGCCGGTGGGCGAGCCCCGCGTCCGCGAACTCCGCCTCGGCCAGCGCGAGCCGGATCCCGTGCAGGGCGTCGTCGCAGAGCCGGCGGGCCTCGGCGAGCGAGGTCCCGGTGGCGGTGAGCGGGTTCCAGGCGCCCGCAACGGCGTCGGCGCCCTGGTCCTCCACGGCGTCCAGCAGGTGCGCGAGCCGGCCGAAGTAGCGGCCCGCCTCGGCCAGCGCGGGGGCGTTGCCTGGCCGTCCGGCGAGCTGCGCGGTATGGGCGAAGGCGGCGGCCGTCGCGGTCTCCGTCGGCTCGGTCACCACGAGCACGGGCGTGCCGGGGCCCGCCAGCGTCTCGATGCCCGTCTGCCGGTCCACGGCGTCGACGAGCACCGCCGTGTCGAAGCCGAGCGAGGCCCCGGTGCGGGCGCCGGCCCGGTCCCAGCCGCGGGCCACCTTGCGCGCGGCGGCGGCGATGGGCGCACGGGCCAACAGCCCGTCCCGGTCCGCCACGTGGTCGCGCACCTTCGCGGAGGCGAGGACGAGCGAGACGGCGGCCGCGAGCCGCGCACCCTCGCCCTTGGCGACCGAGGCGGTGCGCATCCCGCGCATCGGGCAGGGCCCCGCGGTGCGCCGGGCGCCCGGCGCGGGACCCGACTGAGCCTCCGTCAGAACGGAGACGAGCAAGCCGTCATAGTTGGTGACGATCCGGGCGAACTGACCGTGGTCTCCCCGAAGTGCCAGACACAGCCCGCACAGATGGGCCATCCACTCCGCCTTGAACCGCTCCCCGAGCCGGTGCGTGCAAGGCCTGACGATGCCGAACAAACTGCTTCCCCCGTGTGTCGTACGCGTTCCTGCCGGGCATGGTAGCGAGCCGATTCGTTCACTCGAACGTCCCCATCGCTCACCCGCACGGCGGCAGTGGTCGTATTTTCACTCAGTCAGCAGTGGTAGCCACCAGGATCCTTGACCGTGCAACGGATGTTCTGCACCAGTACCGTCACGAAACCTCTGCGCGGCGGCTATCCACTTGGCGCGTTGTCAGCATCATGGACGAGCATAGGGGCAGCGGAGAGAAGACAGACTGACCGCGGTGAAAGGAGGCAGTCCATGGGTTCGGTGCGCAAGGCGAGTGCCTGGCTGGGTCTCGTGGAGGACAGCGACGACGAGCGCTACTACGACGACGACTACGCGGAGGCCCCTCAGGGTTCGGTGGCCGGCCCCGGCGAGCAGTGGGTCACCGACCCGCGGGTGAGGGTCGCCTCCGAGTCGGCCGTGGAGCACGGCCGCCGGATCGCGACGGTCACCCCGGACGGTTTCCGTGACGCGCGCGGCATCGGAGAGCTGTTCCGCGACGGGGTCCCGGTGATCGTGAACCTGTCGTCGATGGACCCGGGCGACGCGAAGCGCGTGGTCGACTTCGCGGCCGGCCTGACCTTCGGGCTGCGCGGTTCGATCGAGCGGGTGGCGACCAGGGTCTTCCTGCTGACCCCGGCCGACACCCAGATCGTGAGCGGCGAGCCCGGCGGCCGCTCGCGCGACTTCTTCAACCAGAGCTAGGCAGGGCCCTCACCGGAAGGCGTCGAGGCCGGTGAGCGCTTTGCCCAGCACCAGCTGGTGCATCTCGACGGTGCCCTCGTAGGTGAGGACCGATTCGAGGTTCGTGGCGTGCCGCATGACGGGGTATTCGAGCGAGATCCCGTTGGCACCGAGGATGGTCCGCGCGGTACGGCAGATGTCGATGGCCTCGCGGACGTTGTTGAGCTTGCCGAAGCTGATCTGCTCCGGCCGAAGGGTGCCCGCGTCCATCCGCCGGCCCAGGTGGTGGGCGAGCAGGATGCCCTTGTGGAGTTCGAGGGCCATGTCGGCCAGTTTGGCCTGGGTGAGCTGGAAGCCGCCGATCGGCTTGCCGAACTGCTCCCGCGTCCTCGCGTAGTCGAGCGCCGCCTCGAAACTGGCGCGCGCCGCGCCCATGGACCCCCAGATGATCCCGTACCGCGCGTGGCTGAGACAGCCGAGCGGCCCCTTGAGCCCGGTCACTCCCGGCAGCACCGCATCCGCGGGCAGCCGTACGTCGTCCATAACCAGCTCACTCGTCACGGACGCCCGCAGGGACCACTTGTGCTTGATCTCCGGCGCGGAGAAGCCCGCGGTGTCCGTCGGGACGGCGAACCCGCGGATCCCCTCGTCGGTCTGCGCCCACACCACGGCCACGGCGGCCACCGACCCGTTGGTGATCCACATCTTGCGGCCGTTGAGCACCCAGTCCGTGCCGTCGCGCTTGGCGTACGTCCGCATCGCGGCCGGGTCCGAGCCCACATCGGGCTCGGTCAGCCCGAAGCAGCCGATCAGCTCGCCGGCGGCCATCCCGGGCAGCCAGCGCTGCTTCTGCTCCTCGGAGCCGTACTTCCAGATCGCGTACATGGCGAGCGAACCCTGCACCGACACGAGCGAGCGGATCCCGGAGTCGGCGGCCTCCAGCTCCAGGCAGGCGAGCCCGTACTGCACGGCGCTGGCCCCGGCGCACCCGTAGCCCTGGAGGGACATCCCGAGCGCCCCGATGGCACCGAGCTCGCGGGCCAGCTCCCGGATCCCGGGCAGCTCACCGTCCTCGTACCACTGGGCGATGTGCGGCAGCACCCGGTCGGCGGCCCAACTGCGAACGGTGTCCCGGACGGCGAGGTCCTCGGGCCCGAGGAGCTCGTCGAGCCCGAGCGGATCATGGGGCAGGAACGCGGACACGGGGCCTCCCGGCGGCCTGAATAAAGAACCTGGCAACGCAAGTTTTTGCGCCCAGCCGACGCTATTGGCCCCCGCCGCCCAAATCCAGCCCCGGTTTTTCAGCCCCGCCGGCGTTTGAGGCGCGGGGGCTCGGGGGCAGCGCCCCCGCAACGGCGATCAGCCCGCGTGCTCGACCGACGCCGGCGCCCCGCACGGCTCCCCCTTGGCCTGCGCGGGCAACCGCACAGCATCCTCCGCCGGCCCCTCCGCATCCGCGGCCCCGCACTCCATCACCCGCGGCAGCCTCAACGCCATCACGGCCCCCGCGAGCAACAGCCCCGCGCTCACCACGAGAGTGACGTGCAGCCCGTGCACGAACGACTGCCGCGCCGCCGCGTACAGCGCGGCCCCCGCCGGCCCCCCGAGGTGCGCGGCGATCTGGTACGCCTCGCCGAGAGAGTTCGCCGCGCCCGCCGAATCCGCCGCGGAGACCCCCGGTACCCCCACCAGCCCCGGCCGGTACGCCGCGTTCATCACGCTGCCCAGCAGCGCGATGCCGATGCCCGCGCCCAGCTGGTACGAGGTCTCGCCGATCGAGGCCGCCCCGCCCGCGGTGGCCGCCGGGGCCTCGCTCAGCATCGACTCGTACGCGGCGAACAGCGTGGTCTGCAGTCCGAAGCCGAGCAGGATGAAGCCGATGGTCAGCAGCAGCGGCCGGTCCTGCTGGCCCATCAGCGTCAGCAGCAGCACGGCGAAGGCCGTCAGCAGGAAGCCGAGCGAGACCATCGTGCGCGGCCCGACCCGGCCCAGCGTGTACGACCCGGTGGCGCCCGCGGCCATGGCGGCGAAGGTCAGCGGCAGCAGCCGCAGGCCCGTCTCCAGCGGGCTGAGCTCCAGCACCAGCTGGAGGTACTGGACGGCGATCAGTTCCAGGCCGACCAGGGCCAGCATGGCGAGCACGATGCAGGCCACGGAGGTGGAGAAGGCGGCGCGGGAGAACATCCGCATGTCGATCAGGGGGTGCGTGCGCCGCTTCTGGCGTCGTACGAACAGGACGAGCAGTACCGCGCCGAGCAGCAGCGGGACCACGGCCTGCGCGTCGAGGAGGTGGCGTTCGGCGCCGAGCCGCTTGATGCCGAGCACCGAGCCGAGTACGCCGGCGGCTGCCATGAGCGCGCCGAGCACGTCCCACGGCCCGTCCGCGGAGCCGCGCGATTCGGGCAGCAGCCAGCGTCCGAGCGGCAGGATCAGTGCCATCAGCGGGATGTTGATGAGGAAGACCGAGCCCCACCAGAAGTGCTGGACGAGGAAGCCGCCGAGCACCGGTCCGCTCGCGGCGCCGACGGCGGCGACGGCGGTCCAGATGCCGATGGCCAGCGCCCGCTCGCGCCGGTCGGGGAAGACCTGGCGCAGGATCGACAGGGTGGCGGGCATGATCATCGCGCCGCCGATGCCGAGCAGGGCGCGCGCGGCGATGAGGACCTGGGCGTTGTCGGCGAGGGCCGCTATCGCGGAGGCGACGCCGAAGAGTCCGTAGCCGAGGAGGAGGATGCGGCGGCGGCCGACCCGGTCACCGAGGGTGCCGAAGAGGATGAGCAGGGAGGCGCAGACCAGCGGGTAGGCGTCGACGATCCAGAGGAGTTCGATGGGGCCGGGGCGCAGGTCCTCGGTGAGGGAGGGGACGGCGACGTGCAGGATGGTCGCGTCGAGTGCGACGAGGACCAGGCTGACGCAGAGGACCGCCAGGACGACCCAGCGGTTGGCTCCGCCGGAGGCCGCGCAGATCCGCTGCCAGGGGGAAGGGGTCCTGGCCCCGGCCGCGTTCGTCCCCGACATGCATGTACCTCCCAGGTGATCCCTCGCGCTCGGTGGACCAGCGTCTTGTGGAGCCACGGGGGGTGGTGCGCTGTGCGGCGTCCAACGGGGTCCGGCATCGACACGCGAGTGAACGGTCAGCGTACGCGAGTTCGTGCGTCCGACACGTGGCCAAGCTCTCATCGCGGCGACGGCCCAAGTGTGGCGTGTGCCACTCGCCCATCCCCCGGCCCTCCCCCACGTACACGCCTGCTCACGGCCCGTGGTCGCCGGACCCGGGCAGGTCCGCCGCCACCGATAATCATGCCCGTGAAGGATCTTGGATTGCGTCGGGCCGCGCCCGCTCTGGCCCTCTTCGCGGCGGTCCGGCTGCTGGGGCTGACCGTGCTCGCGGTGTGGGGCGCGGCGGCCGGCAGCAGCCCGCACACGCTGCTGTCGGCCCGCTGGGACTCGCTCTGGTACGCCCGCATCGCCGCGGAGGGGTACGGGTACGAGGTGGTCCTCCCGAACGGGGACGTCCACTCGAACCTGGCGTTCTTCCCGCTGCTGCCGTGGCTGGAGCGGCTGGTGTCGGCGGGGACCGGACTGTCGTACGGCTCCGCGGGCCTGGTGGTGTCGGCGCTCGCGGGGCTCGCCGCGGCCTGGGGGATCTTCGCCGTGGCCGATCTGCTGTACGGCCGCCGGGCCGGGGTGTTCGCGGTCGGGGTCTGGGCGGCGCTGCCCGTCGGGATCGTGCAGTCGATGGCGTACAGCGAGTCCCTGTTCACGGCGCTGGCCGCCTGGGCGCTGTACGGGGCCCTGCGCGGCCGGTGGCTGACGGCGGGGCTGCTCGCGGCGGGTGCGGGGCTGACCCGCCCGGTCGGTGCGGCGGTGGTCGCGGCGGTGTGGGTGGCGGCCGTCCTGGCGTGGCGGCGCGGGGAGCGGTCGTGGCGGACGGTCGCGGGGGCGCTGCTCGCTCCGGCGGGCGCGGCGGCGTACGTGCTGTGGGTCGGCGCGCGCACCGGGGGCGGCCTGCTCGGGTACCTGGACGTGCAGGGCGGCTGGGGCAACGGCTTCGACGGCGGCTGGGCCTTCGCCCGGTTCATCGGCGCGAAGCTGGCCTCGTCCGCGTTCCCCGCCGGTGTCGGGCTGATCGCGGGGGTGGTGCTGGTGCTGTGGCTGTACGCGACGTGCGTGCGCCGGCGGCAGCCGGCGCCGCTGCTCGTGTACTGCGGGATCGTCGTGGCGCTGGCGCTGTGCGCGTCCGGCTACTTCGGCTCCAAGCCCCGTCTGTTGCTGCCCGCCTTCCCGCTGCTGCTGCCGCCGGCGCTGGCCCTGGCGGGGTGGCGGACGCGGCGGGCGGCCCTGGTGCTGGGCGCGGCGGCCCTGGCCTCGGCGGTCTACGGGGCGTTCTGGCTGAACGGCTCGGGACCTCCATAGAGCCCCCACATAACGGAATGAATCATTCCCATCCATCTTTCAGCAAAAGAAATGACCTGCGGCAATAAAGTTCGGGTAAGTGACGGAAACAATTGCCGGGGCAGTGGATCTTCGGGCTTCCAACCACTGCCGAAATACCGCGAATTAAGCTCCGCGTGAGACCAACTCCACATCACATGGTCATCACAAAGCCAGCGATTCGCCCGGGCCGAGCAGCGGCGCGCGGTAACGTCGATTGAGTGCGTACCGACCAAATCCTGACCCGTCTGGAGCGGGTGTTCGCCCGGCTGGACCGGGAAC
Source organism: Streptomyces sp. NPDC001513 (assembly GCF_042894695.1). Taxonomy (NCBI): domain Bacteria; kingdom Bacillati; phylum Actinomycetota; class Actinomycetes; order Kitasatosporales; family Streptomycetaceae; genus Streptomyces; species Streptomyces sp. NPDC001513. The sequence continues at coordinate 47,176 of NZ_JBIAVU010000021.1, read as the reverse complement.
CAGAGCGACCGGCTCATCTGCAAACCCCGCAGATGAGCCGGCACCGCGTCGTACTCCTGGGATCGACCCTCGTCTTCTATCTCGCCATCGTGGTGGCCGTACTGACCACTTCGTGGCTGGTCCGCCTGGACTGGCAGATCATGTTCTTCCGGCCCTACGAACAGTGGCCGCAGGTACACGCCTTCCTCGACTACCTCGTCGTGCTCGGCCAGCGCGGACCCACCGCCGTCATGGTCGCCGCCTGGCTCGGCTGGCGCTGCTGGCGCCAGCACACGCTCCGGCCGCTGATCACCCTCGGCGTGGCGCTGCTCCTGCTCAACGTCACCGTCGGGTCGGTCAAGCTCGGCCTCGGCCGGCTCGGCCCGCACTACGCCACGGAGATCGGATCCGCCGAACTCTTCGCCGGCGGCGATATATTTCCTTCGGGCCACACCGCCAACGCCGTCGTGACCTGGGGGATCCTGGCCTACCTGGCCTCCACCGTGGTCACCCGGCGGGTGCTGTCCGTGGTGTCCGCGGTCGTCTCCCTGAGCGTCGGCGCCACCACCGTGTACCTCGGCACCCACTGGGTGAGTGACGTCCTGCTCGGCTGGTCCGCGGGTCTGCTGATCCTGCTGGCGCTGCCGTGGTTCGAGCCGCTCATCGCCCGCGCCGAGGCCTACGTCTTCGACCTGCGCGAGCTGCTGCGCCGCCGCGCCGAGACCGGACGGATGCCCGCGCCGGTCGTCTCCGCGCTCACCCCGCTGCTCTCCGCGGGCGGTAAGTGGCAACTGCGGCGCGTCGACGAAGCCGTCGAGGAGCCCGTCCCGGTCCCCGCCGCGGCCGGCGCCGGCACGGCGCACTCCCCGGCCCCCCGGCCCGCCGCGCACCCGGCCGTCGGCCGGCCGCACCTGATCCGCTCCGAGCGGACCCCGGTCACCCCGGTCGGCAGCCGCCGCCCGGCGCACACCGAACGGGCCGCCGCCCGGGGGGCCGCGGCCCGTCCGATCGCCGGCGGCTGACGGACCCACCGCGGGGCGGTACGCACCACCTCACCCCGCGACACGAAGGCGGGCCCGGTCTCACCGACCGGGCCCGCCTTCGTCGTTCGTCAGCGTCGCGCCCGGACGTTCGTCCGTCCCGGGTCACGCTTGTGTCACAGAATATCTACAACCGCAAATTCTTATCCGAAGCGCGACACGCCCGACGTGCAAGGACTTTGGAATTCACGCCGAACGGCCCGGAATTCCCGCCGGAGATTGCCACGGCCCTCATGGACCAGACCAGCTGAATCCCCCTCAGGTCCGCTACATTTCCTTCACTTCTCCGGTCTCCACGGCCCTGCCCAGGAGATCCCGCGCGGCCCTGATCCGATCCGTCAGCTCCGGCGGCTCGACCACTTCGAACTCACAGCCGAGCAGCATGATGTGAATCACGAGAACGTCAAGGTTCGCCGCCCCGGTGCGCAGCAGGCAGGTCTGCCCGTCCACCGGTTCCAGGACCCCGTCGCTCGGCCCGACGATCCGTCCCGCCTCCTGTGCCGAAACCTTCAGCCGCACCACCGCCCGGGCCGCGTACACCCGCTGCGACACGCCCTGGGAGACGTACGCGGCGAGGTCCTCGGCGGGCGGCGGGCGCGGGGTGAACCGCGGTCCGTGCGGCGGTCTGGGCTCGATCCGGTCGGCGCGGAAGGTCCGCCACGCCTCCCGGTCCACGTCCCAGGCCACCAGGTACCAGCGCCGCTCGGTGCACACCAGCCGGTGCGGCTCGACGGTGCGGCGGCTGACGTTGCCCTCGTGGTCCCGGTAGTCGAAGCGCAGCCGCTCGCCGTCCCGGCAGACGGAGGCCAGCTCGGTCAGCACCGAGGCGTCCACCGTGGACCGCTCGGCCCCGCGCAGCATCGGCACGGTGAACTCGTTGAGGGCGGACACCCGGCGCCGCAGCCGCGAGGGCAGCACCTGCTCCAGCTTCGCGAGGGCGCGCACGGAGGCCTCGCCGATCCCCTCGACCCCGTTCCCGGCGGCGGTCCGCAGCCCGACGGCGACGGCCACGGCCTCGTCGTCGTCCAGCAGCAGCGGCGGCAGCTCCGCCCCCGCCCCCAGTTGGTAGCCGCCGCCGGTCCCGGGGCTGGCGTTCACCGGGTACCCCAGCTCCCGCAACCGGTCCACGTCGCGGCGGACCGTGCGTGCGGTGACCCCGAGGCGCTCCGCGAGATCGGCCCCGGTCCATTCGCGGTGGGCCTGCAACAGGGACAGCAGGCGCAGCAGTCGTGCGGAGGTGTCGAGCATCCCCCGAGTCTGCCAGCGGAGCCGGGCGGCGCGGAGCCGGACGGTCGCGGCCCGGACGGGAGCGGCCCGGGCGGCGGGGTGTCAGCAGGGCGGCGCCGGCGCGTCGTGGCCGCTGAGGTCGATCAGCCCGCACAGGCTCTTCAGCGACACCTTCCAGACCCCGTCGTCGAGCACCGCGATCCCCTTGCTGTCCTCCAGCGCCGGGACTCCACTGACCAGCAGGTCGTACGTCACCGTGGCCTCGGTGGGCGAGGTGAAGGTGATGTCCGAGATCTCCACCGCGGTGTCGGGGCTGTCGGGGTCGGTCCCGAAGAGGCCCAGCAGCATGGCGATCATCTCACCGTGTTGCAGCAGGTCGGCCTTCTCCTTGACGGGGGTCTCCGGGTCGAAGAAGGCGGCCCAGTTCTTCTCGATCTGATCCTTGGCGGCCGCGGGGTCCGCCGGGCCGTCCACGGCGGGCAGACCGGGAACGGCGGGGGCCACGACCGTGGGCGGAGCCGGGGCGCCCTGCCCGTCCGGCCCGGCGGCCGCGGACCGTCCCGCCGCGGCCGGTACGGCCAGCAGGACCGCTGCCAGCGCGCAGGCCGCGGCACGTGGGTGTCTGCTCTGGACCATCTGGCTCACCACCGGAGTCCGAGCGAGCCGTTCGGCTCGGTCCTTCCAGGGTCGGCGCCCGCGCGGCATCCCGCAACGCGCGCACGGGGCCGGCTGCGGACCCCGCTCTCAGCGCAGCGGGGCCGGGGCCTTGGCGGGCGGCGGCGCCGGCACGGCGGGGAACGAGGTCCCCGGCGCGGCGGGCGCCACCGGAACCACCGACTCAGGACTCGGCTCCGGCTCCGGCTCCGGCCGCTGCTCGGGGACCGTCAGCAGCATGCCCACCGCGATCGCCTGCGGCCGCGCCCCGATCAGCTCCCGGTTCGCCTCGTACAACGCCCGCCACCCGCCCCGCACCCGGTGCTTGCGCGCGATCGACACCAGCGTGTCCCCGGCCCGTACCGCGTGCATCCGCCCCGCCAGCCCGTACCGCTTCGAGCACACCGGCCAGGCGTTCCACCCCTGCGAGCCGAGGAGCTCCTCCGCGACCCGGATCTGCTGTCCCCGGGTCGCGAGGTCGGCGCGCGGGGCGAAGGCCAGCCCCCCGTACTCCTTCCAGGTCGGCTGCCAGAACTGCAGCCCCCCGTAGAAGCCGTTGCCGGTGTTGACCGCCCACCGCCCGCCGCTCTCGCAGTCGGCCACGCAGTCCCAGGGCCACTCCCCGCCCGGTCCGCAGTCCCCCGGCCCGCTGCCGATCACCCCCGGCGAGCCGGGGTGCGCCGCGCCCGCCGGTCCGGGTGCGGGCGGTGGCGGAGCCGCGGCCGCGGGGCCGCAGGGACGTACGAGCACCAGCACGGCGGCAGCGGCGACGCCGACGGCGGCGGCCCGGCGGATCCGGAGGTTGGGCATCGGGTCACGCTACGCAGCCCCCCGCGGCCCCCTCCGGCCCGCCACGCGGCGGGTCACCGCACCCCACCCGGTCGGCCGACCCGCCACCCCTGCCCCAAACGGCCATACCCGGCCGCCAACTGAGCACAACCAGAAAACAGTTGGCACGAAAACAACGCTCCGATCAGACGGTTCACTCTTCCGGGGGCCCGGTTCGATTCCGTTCCCTCCAATGGCGTGACCCCGGCCGCCGCTCCCCCGTTGAGCCCGGCGAGCCGGGAGTCCCCCGGCCTCGCACCTATGCCGAGGAGCCACCCCGTGCCGCGCATGCTCGACGTCAGTGATGAGGTACGTGCCGAGATCGGTGACGAAGAAGCCGACAGGCTGCTCGTCGGCGAGGACGCGCCGCGCAGTTACGACTGCACTTCCTGCCGCACCCCGGGCGACCCCGAGAACGACCGCACCAGCACGGTGCTGTTCGTCGGCGAGGAGACCGCCGTCCTCGCGTTCGCCCACGCCACCTGCATCCCCTCGCAGGTCGTCTCCGTCTCCGAGGAGCAGCTCCAGGGCGCCGTCCGCAGCATCACCGGCGACAGCCCGGCGCCCGGCGCCGACGGCGGCGGCCCGCAGAACGTGCCCGGCGGCCAGGCAGTCCTCGGCATCACCAGCGGCCTGATCCTCATCGCCGGCGAGCTGCACCCCGCCCTGGTCGTCGAGCCGACCGCGCCGATCGCCCGCCCCGGCAGCGACGGCCCCGGTGACGACTTCCTGCCGCTCCTCATCGAGCAGGGCTTCATCCCGGTCACCGACACCGCCGAGCTGCCCACCGTCCTGGGCGGCTGGTCCGTCCTGCTGGCCGGCGGCCAGCTGCACGCCGTGCTGCAGCCGGGCACCGAGGGCGGCGGCCAGGTCGCCTGGTGGCAGGCGCACCAGGCGCTGTCGGTCACCGACGGCTGGCGCGCCGCCGTCCAGAAGACCCAGCGCGTGCTCATCTACGCCGCCCCGGTCGGCTCCATCGGCCAGCAGCCCCGCGAGGACCTGCTGCGCGACGCGCTCGACAAGGCCGCCGCGTCGGGCAAGCTCGTGGCCGCCGCGATGCCCCTGGCGGGTACGCCCGGGGCCTGATCCAACGGATCACCGGAACGGCCACCAGCCCCCGGCGAGGGGGCCCGGTGGCGTGCGCCGGGGGTGTGCGGTCCGTCCCGTACACCCCCGGCGATCTGCGTTTACTCCCCCGTCACCCCGCATCCGCAAGCCGTCGGTTTCGTTGGCTGATACGTGCATTCATACGACTCCTCCCGCGCCCCGTCCTATCCGAGCACCGTCCCCGCGATGCGCCCCGCACGCGACCGGGACAGCGCTCCGGCCGTCTCGCACACCCCGATCTACGACACGCTGTACTCCGAGTACCTGCGTGCCTTCCGGGCACTGCCGGGCGACCGTACGGGCGAGGAGGACCTCGGGTTCACGGCCTTCTCCTACGGGAGCGGGTACGCCGGCGGCAGCTCGTACGGCAGCGGCTGGAACGGTTCGGCATGGCAGCGGACCGACGACTGGCAGCCCTCGTACACCCCGCAGCCACAACCGGCCTACTCGTCCGCGGGCAGCCCCGGATACGCCGGCGGGCGGCAGCACCAGACCGGGATGACGCACGTCCCGGCGGCCCTGCCGCCCGCTCCTCGCCGGGGCTACTGACCCCGGACGGCCCTTCCGCGTACCGCGGCCTGCGCCGCGACTCCTTCTCGGCCGCTACTTCTTCTTGTGCTGGGCGCCGCGCTTCTCGCGCACCCGCACGGAGATGTGGATCGGGGTGCCCTCGAAGCCGAACTCCTCGCGCAGGCGGCGCTCGATGAAGCGCCGGTAGCCGTGCTCCAGGAAGCCGGAGGCGAAGAGGACGAACCGCGGCGGCTTGCTCCCCGCCTGGGTGCCGAACAGGATGCGGGGCTGCTTGCCGCCGCGGATCGGGTGCGGGTGGGCGGCGACGACCTCACCGAGGAAGGCGTTCAGCCGGCCGGTGGGGACGCGCGTCTCCCAGCCCGCGAGGGCGGTCTCGATCGCCGGGACCAGCTTCTCCATGTGACGGCCGGTGAGCGCCGAGACGTTCACCCGCGGCGCCCAGGCGACCTGCTGCATCTCGGTCTCGATCTCGCGCTCGAGGTAGTAGCGGCGCTCCTCGTCGAGCTCGTCCCACTTGTTGTAGGCGATGACGATCGCGCGGCCGGCCTCGACGGCCATGGTGATGATGCGCTGGTCCTGGACGCTGATGGTCTCGGTGGTGTCGATGAGGATCACCGCGACCTCCGCCTTCTCGACGGCGGCGGCCGTGCGCAGCGAGGCGTAGTAGTCGGCGCCCTGCTGGAGGTGGACCTTCTTGCGGATGCCGGCGGTGTCGACGAACTTCCAGGTGATGCCGCCGAGCTCGATCAGCTCGTCGACCGGGTCGCGGGTGGTGCCGGCCAGCTCGTTGACGACGACGCGGTCCTCCTTCGCCACCTTGTTGAGCAGCGAGGACTTGCCGACGTTCGGGCGGCCGATCAGCGCGATGCGGCGCGGGCCGCCGGGGGCGGCGGCGCCGAAGGTCTGCTCGGGCGCCTCCGGCAGGGCCTCCAGGACGGCGTCGAGCATGTCGCCCGTACCGCGGCCGTGCAGCGAGGAGACCGGGTGCGGCATGCCGAGGCCCAGCGACCACAGGGAGGCCGCGTCGGACTCGCCGCTCTGGCCGTCGACCTTGTTGGCGCACAGGACGACGGGCTTGCCCGCCCTGCGCAGCAGGCGGACGACGGCCTCGTCGGTGTCGGTGGCGCCGACCTTGGCGTCGACGACGAAGACGACCGCGTCGGCGGCCTCGATGGCGTATTCGGCCTGGGCGGCGACGGAGGCGTCGATGCCGAGGACGTCCTGCTCCCAGCCACCGGTGTCGACGACCTTGAAGCGCCGGCCGGCCCATTCGGCCTCGTACGTGACGCGGTCGCGGGTGACGCCGGGCTTGTCCTCGACGACCGCCTCGCGGCGGCCGATGATCCGGTTCACCAGGGTCGACTTGCCGACGTTCGGGCGGCCGACGACGGCGAGGACGGGCAGCGGGCCGTGGCCCGCCGCCCCGATGGCGCCTTCGACGTCCTCGATGTCGAAGCCCTCTTCCGCGGCGAGCTCCATGAACTCCGCGTACTCGGCATCGCCAAGTGCTCCGTGGTCGTGCTGGTCGTTCATGAAGTCCGTTCCTCGTCGTTCGTGGTGGTCGGTGGTACCCGCGCAGCGCGGTTCCACTACTGGTTTCAAGTCTCGCTCAGCGCCCGGTGAGGCGCTTGGCGTCGGCCAGGTGGGCGGTCAGCCGGTCCTGGATGCGTGTGGTGGCCTCGTCCAGCGCGGTACGGGTACGTCGGCCCGTGCCGTCGCCGGCGTCGAAGGCGGAGCCGAAGACGACGTCGACCCGGCTCTTGAAGGCCGGCAGCCCCGGGATCAGCTTTCCGCGGCTGTCGCCGCTGCCCAGGACGGCCACGGGCACGATGGGCGCTCCGCTGCGGACCGCGAAGTACGCGAGGCCCGCGCGCAGCGAGGCGAAGTCTCCTTCGCCGCGGCTGCCCTCGGGGAAGATCCCCAGGGCCCCTCCGTTGTCGAGCACCTTCAGGGCGCGGCCTATCGCCGTCCGGTCGGTGCCGGTGCGGTCGACCTTGACCTGCCCGATCCCGTCGAGGAAGGGGCCGAGCGGGCCGACGTACGCTTCCTTCTTGATCAGGAAGTGCAGGGGCCGGGGTGCGGTGCCCATGACCATCGGGCCGTCTATGTTGTGCGAGTGGTTCACGGCGAGGATCACGGGACCGGAGGCGGGCACTTTCCAGGCGCCCAGCACGCGCGGCTTCCACAGCCCGTACATGAGCCCGATGCCGATGCGCCTGCCGACCGCCGCACCCGTGAGGGAGGGCGATTCGCTCACTTGCGGCCCGCCCGCTTCTCTTCCACCAGGGTCACGACGCATTCGATCACCCGGTCGAGCGTGAGCTCGGTGGTGTCCACCTCGACGGCGTCGTCGGCCTTGGCCAGCGGGGAGGTCTTGCGGCCGGAGTCGGCCGCGTCGCGCTTGATCAGCGCCTCCTTGGTGGCCGCCAGGTCGGCGGCCTCCTTGCCGCGGAGCTCGCCGCTGCGCCGGGCGGCGCGCGCCTCGGCGGAGGCGGTCAGGAAGATCTTGAGGTCGGCGTCGGGCAGCACGGTGGTGCCGATGTCCCGGCCCTCGACCACGATCCCCTCGGCTTCCACGGCCGCCGTGGCGGCGATGGAGCGCTGGAGCTCGGTGATCAGGGTGCGCACCTCGGGGACGGCGCTGACGGCGCTGACCTTGGAGGTGACCTCCTGGGTGCGGATGGGGCCGGCGGCGTCCAGGCCGTCCACCGTGATGGTGGGGGCGGCCGGGTCGGTGCCGGAGACGATGGCGGGCTTGCCCGCGGCGACGGCGACGGCCTGCGGGTCGTCGGTGTCGACGCCGTTGGTGATCATCCACCAGGTGATGGCCCGGTACTGGGCACCGGTGTCCAGGTAGCGCAGCCCGAGCTTGGCGGCCACGGCCTTGGAGGTGCTGGACTTGCCCGTGCCGGAGGGACCGTCGATGGCGACGATCACGGCGGACGGAGCTGCGGTTTCCACGGTGCGGGCACCTTCCTGGTTGCGCGTACGTGTCCGGGCGCGGCAAAACGCCCCTCCCCAAGGTTACCGGCCCCCGGCGGCTCCCGGCCCCGCCTTGTTTTCCGGCCGGGAACACCCCCGGCCGGCCGTGCGGATCCGGCCCCGCCCGGGGTGCCGGGGGCGGCGCCCCCGGCACGGACGGCGCGGCTACTGCTGCCGCAGCGCCCAGCCCCGTTCCCGCAGCTCGGCCGTCAGGCCGGCCACCGCCCGCGGCTCCACCATCAGCTGCACGAGGCCGGCCTGCTGGCCCGTCGCGTGCTCGATCCGGACGTCCTCGATGTTGACCCCGGCCCGTCCCGCGTCGGCGAAGATCCGCGCGAGCTCGCCCGGCTGGTCGCTGATGAGCACGGCCACCGTCTCGTAGACCGTCGGCGCCGCACCGTGCTTGCCCGGCACCCGCACCCGGCCCGCGTTCCCGCGCCGCAGCACGTCCTCGATGCCCGCCGCGCCGCCGCGCCGCTTCTCCACGTCGGCCGACTGGAGGCCCCGCAGCGCCTCCACGGTCTCCTTGAGGTCGGCCGCGATCCCGGCGAGGACGTCGGCCACCGGCCCCGGGTTGGCCGACAGGATCTCCACCCACATCCGCGGGTCGGAGGCGGCGATCCGGGTCACGTCCCTTATGCCCTGCCCGCACAGCCGGACCGCCGTCTCGTCGGCCTCCTCCAGCCGGGCCGCGACCATGCTGGAGACGAGCTGCGGGGTGTGCGAGACGAGCGCCACCGCCCGGTCGTGCGCGTCCGCGTCCATCACCACGGGGACGGCCCGGCACAGGGCCACGAGCTCCAGCGCGAGGTTCAGCACCTCGTGTTCGGTGTCCCGGGTCGGGGTCAGCACCCACGGGCGGCCCTCGAAGAGGTCCGCGGTGGCCGCGAGCGGTCCCGACTGCTCCTTGCCCGCCATCGGGTGGGTGCCGATGTAGGCGGTGACGTCCACGCCGAGCGCCGCGAGTTCCCGCCGCGGGCCGCCCTTGACGCTGGCCACGTCCACGTAGGCGCGCGCCGCCTTGCGTCCGATCAGGTCGGCCAGCGTCGCCGCCACGTGGGCCGGCGGTACGGCGACGATCGCGAGGTCGACCTGGCCCTCGGGCGCCTCGTCGGTGCCGGCCCCGAGGGCGGCGGCGGTACGGGCCCGGTCCGGGTCGTGGTCGGCGAGGTGCACGGTGATCCCGCGCGCCGCGAGGGCGAGCGCCGCGGAGGTGCCGATCAGTCCGGTTCCGATGACGACGGCGGTTCTCACGGGCGCTCCAGGGTTGCGTACGGCACGGTGACGGGACTGCCCGGCCAGGGTAGCCAGAGCGGACGTGCGAAGGCCCGGCGGTCCGTCCGGTGGGACGGTCCGTCGGGCCCGGGCTGTCGTCGCCGAGGGTCAGAGCGCCTGTGCCTTGATGATGTCCTCCAGCGAGCCGGACGGCACCTGCCCCTGCGGGGTCAGCTTGTCGACCGCCTGCGGCAGCGTCTGCGCGATCTGGTCGGCGGCCTGCTCCGGGGAGACGCCGGCCTGTTCCGCGGCCTTCTGGAGGGCTCCGTCCGGCAGCGCCTCCTTGATCTGGTCGGCGCTGACGGGCTTGTTCTCACCGGTGCCGATCCAGGACTGCGCCTGGTCGGCGAGGCCGGACTTGGTCAGCATGTCCATCAGGCCGCCGAGCGGATTGTTCGCACCGTTGCCGGCGGCCGCCTGGCCGCCGGCGCCGCCGGCGCCACCGGCGCCGAGCGCGCCGATCAGCGCGCCGAGGATGTTGCCGGCGCCGCCGCTCCCGCCCTGGCCGCCGCCCCCGAGGAGGCTGCCGAGAAGAGAGCCGAGGTCGTTACCCGCCATGGTCCTGCCTTTCGAAGAGGGACCGGGCCGCGCGGACAGCGCCGTACCCGGCTTCAAGACACGGACAATGTCACCCATACCGCCTCATGCCGCCACCTGATGCGCGACCCCCGGGCCGCTGCGGTAGAACGATCCGCATGATCTTCCACATCGTTCCGCTCGCCGACTGGGCCGCCGCGCCCGCGCTCCCCTACGCCCCGCCCTCACTGGACTCGGAGGGCTTCGTGCACTGTTCGGCCGATCGCCCGACGGCGCTCGCGATCGTCGACGCGCACTACCGCGAGGTGCCGGGTACGTTGCTCGCGGTGGAGCTCGACGAGGACGCCCTGACCGCGGAAGTCCGCCGCGAGGGTGAATCGGGCGTCCGCTACCCACATGTCCACGGTCCGTTGAACCGGGAGGCCGTGATCCACGTGTGGGAGGTCGTACGCACACCCGGCACCCCTGCCTCACTGGCCCCATGGGAACCGGGCCGATGAAACGGCGCGGCAAGCTTCACCTGAGGCTCGCCGCAGGCCAGGATGCTGCACGCCCTTCCCGGCCACAACGCGAGGAGAGACTCATGAGCGACCCCACGCACACCGCCCGGCGCACGGTACTGGCGGCGGGCGCGGCCGCCCTGGCCGGCGGTGCGCTGACCGCCTGCGGCAGTGACGGCGAGAAGACCCCGCAGGGCGAGGCGAACGGCTCGGCGTCCGCACCCGCCGGCGCCGCCACGGCGGCCACCCCGGAAGCCGGTTCGGCGGCCAAGGAGGTCCTCGTCAAGGCGGTGGACGTACCCAAGGGCGGCGGCACGATCCTCAAGGAGCAGAAGCTCGTGGTCACCCAGCCCACGGCCGGATCCTTCCGCTGCTTCACGGCGGTCTGCCCGCACCAGGGCTGCCTGGTCAACAAGGTGGCCAACGGCAGCATCGACTGCCCTTGCCACGACAGCAAGTTCGCCATCGCGGACGGCGCGGTGACCAAGGGGCCCTCCACCAAGGGACTGGCGGAGAAGAAGATCAAGGTCGCGGCGGACGGCACTATCTCACTCGCATAGCGGCAGGTCAGGCACCTACGCTCGCCCCATGGACGATCTGACACTGGTACGGGACCACACGGTCTACCGGTGCGTGATGGGCTCCCGGGCGTTCGGGCTGGCGACGGAGGCGAGCGACACCGACCGGCGCGGTGTCTACCTCGCCCCGGCTCCGCTGTTCTGGCGGTTCGAGAAGCCCCCCACGCACGTGGAGGGCCCGCGGGACGAGGAGTTCTCGTGGGAGCTGGAGCGCTTCTGCGAACTCGCGCTGCGGGCCAACCCGAACATCCTGGAGTGTCTGCACTCGCCCCTGGTGGACGAGCTCACCCCGGTGGGCGAGGAACTGCTCTCGCTGCGCGAGGCCTTCCTCTCCCGCCGGGCCCACACCAGCTTCAGCCGGTACGCGGCCTCCCAGCGCGGCAAACTCCTCGCCGACGTCCGCGTCCACGGCGCCCCGCGCTGGAAGCACGCCATGCACCTGCTGCGCCTGCTGCTGTCCTGCCGCGACCTGCTGCGCACGGGCCGCCTGACCATCGAGGCGGGCCCGTACCGCGACCGTCTCCTCGCCGTCCGCCGCGGGGAGCTCGCCTGGGACGAGGTCGACGCCTGGATGGCCCGCCTCCAGGAGGAGACGGAGGCCGCCCTGGCCACCACGCCCCTGCCCGCGGAGCCGGACCAGGCCCGCGTCGAGGACTTCCTGGTCCGCGCCCGCCGCGCGTCGGTCACGTAGCGTCGGTCACGTAGCGTCGGTCGTGTGGCGTCAGTCGCGCAGCGTCCGGCGCCGGACGACGAACGCGTCGAGGGCCTCGAACGCCGACCCGTGCTCGGGCAGCGCGGAGGCCGACTGCGCCGCGTCCAGTACGGCGTGCAGCGCCTCGAAGTCCGCGCGCACCCCGCCGACGGCCGGGCCCTCGTAGCCCCCGTGTTCGGCGGCCACCTTGGCCTCGATCAGGGCGGCGAGGTACGGGGGCGCCTCGGGCACCTCGGCCAGCAGGGTCGGCAGGTGCGCCTGCACCGTGCCCGACCGCATCAGGTGGACGCCGGTGAGCAGCGCCCGGAACGCGTACAGCAGCGGCTTGAGTTCTGCGGCCTTCTCGAAGAGCCGCCACTGGGTGTTGGCGAACCCCCGGTAGTGGTGGGCGTGGTGGGAGGTCAGCACCCCCGGGGCCAGCGCGATCAGCTCCTCGTGCGCCGGTGTCGTGTGGACCACGAGCGGGGAGAGCAGCTGCTCCAGGACGTAGCCATTGCGGTTCAGCATCAGGCGGACGAACTTGCGCAGGTCGTGCGTGACGAGGTCCATCTCCACCTCGTCCCGGTCCCACATGCGGGTGCGGGTCTCCTCCGGTTCGCGCAGGCCGAGGAGGGCCTGCGCCGGCAGGAGGTGGGCGCCGCGCAGGTCGATGTCGGAGTCCCGGGACGGGAAGCCGTACAGGTGCGCGCCCGAGACCGTGGCGAAGAGCAGCGGGTCGGGCTGCTCCGCCACGACGGGGGTCAGGTCGATACTCAGTGCGTCCAGCATGGATCAAGCATCCCAGAGGGCTCCGAAGGCCAGGAGTTCGTCCCGGTACTCGATGCGGCCCTCCCAGTCCCGGGGCCACACGTCGGCTCCGAGGTGGGCTCCGGCGAAGGCGCCGGCGAGGCAGGCGAGGGAGTCCGAGTCGCCCCTGGTGCAGGCCGCGCGGCGCAGCGCCAGGAGGGGCTGGTCGGGGAAGAGCAGGAAGCACTGGAGGGCGGTGGCGAGGGCCTCCTCCGCGATCCAGCCGTCGCCGGTGGCCAGGCAGGGGTCGGTCTCCGGGGACGGGGAGCGCAGAGCGGCCGCCAGCCGCTCCAGGACGCCGAGGCACTCGTCCCAGCCGCGTGCCATGAAGGACTCGGGCGAGGTGTCGGAGGCGGTCCGCGTCCAGAGGTCGCCGAGCCAGCGCTCGTGGTAGCGGGTGCGGTTCTCCAGCGCGTACGAGCGCAGCCGTCCGACCAGGCCCGTCACCTCGGTGCCCGTGGCGAGGAGGTGCACGGCCCGGGCGGTCAGGTCGGAGGCGGCGAGGGCCGTCGGGTGCCCGTGGGTGAGGGCCGACTGGAGCTGGGCGGCGCCCGCCCGTTCCTCCTCCGTCCAGCCGGGCACCAGTCCGACCGGGGCCACCCGCATGTTCGCGCCGCAGCCCTTGGAGCCGAGCTGGCTGGCGTCCCGCCAGTCCCGTTCGGGCAGGTTCAGGAGGCTGCAGGCCTTGAGGCAGGTGTTCCCCGGCGCCCGGTTGTTCTCCGGGGAGTGGTACCAGTCGACGAACTCCTCGCGGACCGGCCGGGCCAGGCGCAGCGGGCCGACCCGGCCCCGCTCCGCGGCGGTGCGTATGCCGCGTGCGAGGGCGAGGGTCATCTGGGTGTCGTCCGTGACGATCGCCGGGCGGGGGAGCCGCATCTCCCGCCACGGGCCCGTCTTGGCCAGGATCGAGGGCACGTCGTTGAACTCGGTCGGGAAGCCGAGGGCGTCGCCCAGGGCCAGGCCGATCAGGGCGCCCGTCGCGGCTCGCTTGGTCATCGAGTGGGTCCTTCCGGTCGGAGCAGAGGGGGATGGAGGGCGGTCGCGGGGCCGGGCCGGTAGAGGGCGGCCGGTTTGCCGCGGCCGCCGGTGAGCCGGGCGCCGCCGGGCACGGCCTCGACGAAACCGGGCGTCGTCAGGACCTTGCGGCGGAAGTTGGGGCGGTCGAGGGCGGTGCCCCAGACGGTCTCGTAGACGGCCCGGAGCTCGCCCAGGGTGAATTCGGGCGGGCAGAAGGCGGTGGCCAGGCAGGTGTACTCCAGCTTCGAGCCGATCCGCTCCCGCGCGTCCGCCAGGATCACGGCGTGGTCGAAGGCCAGGTCCGAGGCCTCCCCCACCGCCAGCCAGCGGGCGTGCGCGGCGTCCCCGCCGCCCTCGACCGCTGGTTCGGGCATGTCCGGGACGAGGACCGTGAAGGCCACCGAGACCACCCGCATCCGCGGATCCCGGTCCGGTTCGCTGTAGGTGCGCAGCTGCTCCAGGTGGAGCGCCGCCACCACCTCCGGCGGCAGACCGGTCTCCTCGGCCAGTTCGCGCCGGGCGGCGGTCTCGGCGGACTCCCGCGGCAGGACGAAGCCCCCGGGCAGCGCCCAGGCCCCCACGTACGGTTCCTGTCCGCGCCGGATCAGCAGCACGTGCAGGGTCCCGGCACGGACGGTGAACACGGCGAGGTCGACGGCCACCGCGAACGGCTCGAAGGCGTGCGCAGCGAGATGGGGGTCTCCCCGGCCGGAGGCCGGGGGAGGGTCGTATCCGGCGGCGGTCACGGGGCCTCCGCCCGGACGTTCTCCGGCAGCGGGTCGGCGAAGTACCAGCCCTCGCCGAGCAGTTCGTCGACGGCGGCGACCGCCTTGGCGAGGCGGGCCTCCCGGTCCCCGTCCACGGTCAGGAAACGTCTCCCGGTGCGCTCCAGTTCCTCCCGGAACCGGCCGGTCATCCAGGGCCGCAGCCGGGGCCCGTCCCGCAGCCCGTCGTCCTCGAAGGGCACGTCGGCGTGGTCGGTCAGCAGGTACAGGTCCCGTCGGGTCCGGGCGGAGATCCGCTCGACCTCGGGGTTGCGGCCGCCCATGTACCGCTCGTGCCAGATGCCGGTGGCGAAGGAGTCGGTGTCGCAGAACAGCACCGGGGAGCCGAGCCGGGCGGCCCGCTCCTCGTCCGCGTCCTGCCGGCGCGCGATGACCGGGAACTCCTGCGAGGTGAAGGACACGTCCGCCCAGGACGCCGCCGGGTCGGCCGCGCGGGCCGCCGCCAGCTTCTCCTCGCTGTACCGGCGGCCGTACTCGGCGACCCAGCCGCTCTTGGCCCAGACGCCGCCGCGCCGCCGGTAGTGCTCCGCCAGGGCCCGCGACAGCGTGGTGGTCCCGGTGGACTCCGCGCCCAGGACGACGACCCGCCGGGTCAGCGCGGCGCGCACGGCCGGCCCGAGGAACTCCCAGGAGCCGACCGGGTCCCCGCGCACCACCGTCCCGGACACCGGGAACAGCGTCCGTTCCCGGTCCACGAGTACCTCCTCGGCGCCGAACCGCCGGGCGAGCTCGCTCCCGTACTCCTCCGAGGTGAACACGGCGTCCACCCGCCCGGGGACCGCGCCGCGGAAGATCGCCATGTGCGCCTCCCAGATCGCCGGGTCGTGCAGGTCGACCGGGATGTCGTCGACGGCTCCGACGACCTCGGCCCCGGGGTGCGCCTCGCGCATCCAGGCGACCCGGTCGGCGAGCGGGACCGACTCGACGGAGGCCGCGCACACCAGTACGGTCAGCCGCTCGCACTGGTCCTGGGCGGTGCGCACGAGGTGGTGGTGGCCGGCGTGCGGCGGATAGAACTTGCCGAGGACCAGGCCGTGCCCGAAGCGCCTCATGCCGTCGCCTCCGCCGCCGTACGGGCTGGCGGCGCGGGCAGCGTGCGCCGCCAGCCGAGGAGTCCGGCCACGCACAGGGCGAGGAAGCCCACGTAGAGCGCGGAGGTCAGGTAGAGCCCCTTGTGGGCGTAGAGCGGGATGTAGACGAGGTCGGCGGCGATCCACAGCCACCAGGACTCGACGAGCTTGCGGCACTGCCCGTAGGTGGCCGCGAGCGACAGCCCGGTGGTCAGCGCGTCCCAGAAGGGGACGGTGGAGTCGGTGGCCCGGCTCAGCAGGAGGGTGAGCCCGAGCACCGCCACCGCCCCCGCCGCGGCGAGCCCGGCCCATTCGGTGCGCGTGGTACGGCGTACCGGCAGGGCCTCGGCGGAGCCTGGTCCACCCCCGTGGGTCCAGGACCACCAGCCGTAGGCGGCGAGGGCGATGAAGACGATCTGGAGCCCGGCGTCGGCGTAGAGGCCGGCCTGGGCGAAGAGCACGATGAAGAAGACGTTGTTGGCGATGCCGATCGGCCAGTTGGCGACGTGCTGCCGGGCGACCAGCCAGACGCACAGGGCGCCGGTGGCGAAGCCGAGCACCTCGGTCCAGCTCATGGTCCAGCTCATGCCGACCCCCCTCACTCCGCATTAATAGTCAAGGTGACTATAAACGGTGGACCGGGTGCCGGACAAGCGAAAAGCCCGCAGCGCCGGGGGCACTGCGGGCTTCCACCGCTCAGGAGCGGACGTACTGCGGACCTACTGCGGACGTACGGACGTGCGTCCGTACCGACCTGCTACAGACCGACCTCGCGCATCAGCATGCCGACCTCGGTGTTGGTCAGGCGGCGCAGCCAGCCGGACTTCTGGTCGCCGAGCTCGATCGGGCCGAAGGAGGTCCGGACGAGCTTCTCGACCGGGAAGCCGGCCTCGGCCAGCATGCGGCGGACGATGTGCTTGCGGCCCTCGTGGAGGGTCACCTCGACCAGGTAGTTCTTGCCGAGCTGGTCGACGACGCGGAAGTGGTCGGCGCGGGCGTACCCGTCCTCCAGCTCGATGCCGTCCTTGAGGCGCTTGCCGATGTCGCGCGGCAGCGGACCGGTGATCGCGGCGACGTAGGTCTTCTTCACGCCGTACTTCGGGTGCGTGAGGCGGTGGGCCAGCTCACCGTGGTTGGTGAGCAGGATGATGCCCTCGGTCTCGGTGTCGAGCCGGCCGACGTGGAAGAGACGCGTCTCACGGTTGGTGACGTAGTCGCCCAGGCACTGGCGGCCGTCCGGGTCCTCCATGGTGGAGACGACGCCGGCCGGCTTGTTCAGCGCGAAGAACAGGTACGACTGGGTGGCGACGGTCAGGCCGTCCACCTTGATCTCGTCCGAGGGCTTCACGCGCTTGCCCTGCTCCAGCACGATCTCGCCGTTGACCTCGACGCGCGCCTGCTCGATGAGCTCCTCGCACGCGCGGCGCGAACCCATGCCGGCGCGGGCGAGCACCTTCTGCAGACGCTCCCCCTCCTCCTCGGCGCCCGGGAAGGTCTTCGGGGTCTTGATCACGGGCTTGTCCGCGTACCGGTCGCGCACGCGCTCCTCGATGCGCGCGTCCAGCTCGCGCGGGCGGGACTGGCCGCTGCGGCTGCCCGGGCCGCGGCGCGGGCCGCCGGCCCCGCCGATGCCGGGGGTCTTGGGGCCGCCCTTGGCGCCACCGCGCGCGGCCGCGCCACGGGCACCGCCGCCGCCGGCCTTGGGACCGCTGCGGCCGTTGCGCTCACCCTCGGGGCCCACGTCGTAGCGGCGCTCCTCGGGGCGCGGGTTGCGGATCCGCGGCGGCGGAGCCTGGTCGCGGTCGCGGGAGTCCGAGCCACCGCCCTGGTAGCCGCCGGAGTTGCCGCCGCGGTAACCGCCGCCGCCTCCGGTGGAGCCGCCGCGGGAGCCGCCGCCGCCGGAGGAGCCACCGCGGGAGCCGCCGCCGCCGGAGGAGCCACCGCGGGAGCCGCCGCCGCCGGAGGAGCCACCGCGGGAGCTGCCACCGCCGGAGGAGCCGCCGCCGCGGTAGTTGCCGCCGGAGGAGGAGCCGCCGCGGGAGTTACCGCCAGAGGAGGAGCCGCCACGGGGGTTACCGCCGCGTCCGCCACCACCGCCGCCGCTGTTCCTGTTGCCGCCGCCGTTGCCGTTGCCGCTGCTTCGCATCAAATGTCCGTCGTCTTGTCGTCTACATCGGTATCCGGAGCATCCGGATCGAACGACGGCACACCTTCTTGCGTCTCGGCTTCGATCGCGTCCGCCTCGGGGAGGAAGGGCGCGAGCTCCGGGAGCTCGTCCAGGCCTCGCAGGCCCATCCGCTCCAGAAAGTAGTTCGTCGTCCTGTATAGGATCGCACCTGTTTCGGGTTCCGTCCCCGCCTCCTCCACCAGACCGCGCTGGAGGAGGGTCCGCATGACCCCGTCGCAGTTGACTCCGCGGACCGCCGAGACCCGCGACCGGCTCACCGGCTGGCGGTACGCGACGACGGCGAGGGTCTCCAGGGCCGCCTGGGTGAGCCGGGCCTGCTGGCCGTCCAGTACGAAGCCCTCGACGGCCGGTGCGTACTCCGCCCGGGTGTAGAACCGCCAGCCGCCCGCGACCAGCCGCAGCTCGAATCCCCTGCGCGCGGCCGTGTACTCGTCGGCGAGCTCGCGCAGCGCGTCCGCGACCTCGCGCGGGGTCCGCTCCAGCACCTTCGCGAGGTGCGCCTCGGTCGCGGGCTCGTCCACGACCATGAGCACGGCTTCCAGCGCCGGCTTCAGCTCCAGCGCGGCCACCGCGCTCGCCGCTTCGCTGCTCAATCCTTCGCCTCCACGATCTGGTCGAACTCGTCGGTCACGGTCGGCATGCCGTCGCCGTCGCCGCCGCTCCAGCGCACGGTGAGCGTCCGCAGGGCCTCCTCCTGGTCGAGGACCACCGCCTTCTCCCGGTAGAGCTCCAGGAGGGCCAGGAAGCGCGCGACGACGGTGAGGGTGTCCGCGGCGTCCTCGGTGAGCTCCTGGAAGGTGGCCTCGCCGCGCGCCTTCAGCATCCGCACCACGAGCCCGGCCTGCTCGCGCACGCTGACGAGGGGCGCGTGGATGTGGTCCACGTACACCTGCGGCTTGGCCTTGGGCTGCATGGCCTTGACGGCGAGGCGGGCGAACCCTTCGGGCCCGATGCTGATCACGACCTCGGGCAGCAGGTCCGCGTGGTGCGGCTCCAGCCCGACCGTCCTCGGGTACCGCTTGCCCTCGGCCTCGGCCCGCGCCTTGAAGATCTCGGCGATCTGCTTGTACGCGCGGTACTGGAGCAGGCGTGCGAAGAGCAGGTCCCGGGCCTCCAGGAGGGCGAGGTCCGCCTCGTCCTCGACCTCGGCGGCCGGCAGCAGCCGGGCGGCCTTCAGGTCGAGGAGGGTGGCGGCGACGACGAGGAACTCGGTGGTCTGGTCGAGGTCCCAGTCCGGCCCCATGGCCCGGATGTGGGCCATGAACTCGTCGGTGACCCTGGACAGCGCGACCTCGGTGACGTCGAGCTTGTGCCGCGAGATCAGCTGGAGCAGCAGGTCGAAGGGCCCCTCGAAGTTGGCGAGCCGCAAGGTGAACCGCCCGTCGCCTCCGGCGGGGCCCGCGGTGTCCCCGTCCGGCCCGGCTGCGGCAGGGGCTTCGGCACCCCTGGTCCCGTCCGGGCCGCCTGCGGCGGGGGTGGCTTCGGCTGGGGTGTCGGGCGGGGTGTCGGCCGGCAGTGGGGCGGCCTTGTCCGGCTCGGGATGGTCCTGCTGAGGGCCTGGGGGGCCCTCCGGGGGCCCGGGGGTCTCCTGGGGCTCCGCCCCGCCCTCCGCCGGCGCGGGCCGCGCAGCGGGCGCGTCAGGGGCTTCGGGGCCCGCTCCCGCGTCCGCGTCCGCCGCCTCGGGTGTGCCGGGGCCGCGCCCCAGCGCTCGCCGGGGCGGTCGGCCGGATTCGGCGGGGAAGGGCATCGCGGTCCAAGTGGTGCGCAGGGGCAGCGGGGGCGAGCCGCGCGGAGCGACACGGCCACCAGCAGCCTAGGGGGTGTCCGGGTGATCTCCGTGGAGCGGGCCGCGGCGTCCGGTGCCGTACATCGCACGGCGGGCGAGCACAGCTCGTGCCCGGCCGTACGCGCGCTCCGACACCGCGCCGAGGTGCCGTGCCGGATCGGGCCGGATCGGGTCACGGCGTCCGGCTGCCGGGCATCGGGGAGCGAAGAAGGGCCGGCGTACCCGAGGTGCTCGGGCGCGGCCCTGGGCCGGGCCGGGCCGGGCCCGGCGGGGCTCCGCGGGGCCGGCCGGGGGCGGTCAGCGGCCGCGCAGGCGGCGGACCAGGATGCTGGCGTCCCCACGGGACTCGAGGTCGGCGAGGACCACCGCCACCGCCTCACGGACGATGCGGCCCCGGTCGACGGCCAGCCCGTGCTCCCCGCGCAGCACCAGCCGCGCGTGTTCCAGGTCCATGAGCTCCTCGGCGGAGACGTAGACCGTGATCTTCTCGTCGTGCCGTTCGCGGCCGCTGGGGCGCCGGTTGGCGCCCCGGCCCTGCCCCTTGCCCCGGCGGGTCGCTCCGGTCGGGGCGGCGACCGCCCCGCCGGCCGGGCCGGCGGGGCTGACAGAACCTTCCTGCGGTCGTCGCGGCTGCCCCACGACGGGCCCGCCGGATGCCGTACCGGCCTCAGCCTCCCGGCTGCGGCCCTCCCCCGCCGTGCCCTCGGCCGAACTCGCCGAGTGTTCCGCGACGGGTGCCTCGTCGACCCCGCGCCGCGGCGAGGACGACTGGAGCGCCATCCCCCCGGTCGTACGGAACAGTTCGTCGGCTCCGGGCAGACTCACTCGGCGTGACACCGGGCGAGCACCTCCCTGGCCAGCTGGCGGTAGGCGGCGGCGCCGACGGAGTTGGACGCGTACGTCGTGATCGGCTCGCCGGCGACCGTGGTCTCCGGGAAGCGCACCGTGCGGCCGATGACCGTGTGGTAGACGTGGTCGTCGAAGGCCTCGACGACGCGCGCCAGCACCTCACGGCTGTGCACCGTACGGGAGTCGTACATCGTGGCGAGGATGCCGTCGAGCTCCAGCTCGGGGTTGAGCCGCTCCTGCACCTTCTCGATGGTCTCGGTCAGCAGCGCCACGCCGCGCAGCGCGAAGAACTCGCACTCCAGCGGGACGATGACCTTGTGAGCCGCCGTCAGGGCGTTCACGGTCAGCAGACCGAGCGAGGGCTGACAGTCGATCACGATGTAGTCGTAGTCGGCCATCAGGGGCTTCAGGGCCCGTTGCAGGGTGGACTCGCGCGCGACCTCACTGACCAACTGCACTTCGGCAGCGGACAGGTCGATGTTGCTCGGCAGCAGGTCCATGTTGGGGACCGCCGTCTTGAGCAGCACCTCGTCGGCCGACATGCCCCGCTCCATGAGCAGGTTGTAGACCGTCAGGTCGAGTTCCATCGGGTTCACGCCGAGACCCACGGACAGCGCGCCCTGCGGGTCGAAGTCGACGAGCAGCACGCGGCGCCCGTACTCGGCGAGCGCGGCACCCAGGTTGATGGTCGACGTGGTCTTGCCCACGCCGCCCTTCTGGTTGCACATCGCGATGATCTTCGCCGGACCGTGGTCGGTCAGCGGACCCGGGATCGGGAAGTACGGAAGCGGGCGTCCGGTCGGGCCGATCCGCTCACGGCGCTGGCGGGCAGCGTCGGGGGCGAGGGTGGCCGCGTACTCGGGGTCCGGTTCGTACTCCGCGTCGGGGTCGTAGAAGTGCCCTTCGGGCACATTGTCGTAGTCGGCGAAACCAGTGGGCTTTTCGCCGCTCAGGTCGCCGGCCCTGGAGTTCACGTCTAGGCCGTCCATGCTCTTTTGGGGCGTCGTCATGTGCTGGTGGTTTGCGAAGGTGCGTACCGCGACGGAGCCGACGGCTTCGAGCCCGGTAGGGCCTTGGCCCCGCTCGGGCATCCCTGCTCGACCACCCCCAGGGGCAAATGTCGACTCATTCACAAGTCGTCTTACCTCCTCGGACGTGACCAGGACACTTATCGATAGGTCAGCGTGGCACCATGCCGACGGTTGGCGACTCTATGGCGTGTCACCACTCAGCGGCAACACAATCCGCCGGACCCGGCACGATGTGTCGGCAACCGAACACCACTCTGTCAAGGGCGTGCGAGCTGTCGCTGCGAAGTTTCGCGGGTGCGCGAAAGGGTTAAAGGGTTACGTTCGAGGCGAGTTGAGCGGGGTCTCGGGGCATGCCGCAAACGCGTCCGGCCGGATACGTGAGATTGACGTCAGTCGTTGACGCGTCAGCCGAGGAGCGTGCTCAGCTCGAGGGTCTCGAGGCCGTGCGCCTCGGCGACCGGACCGTAAACGACCTGCCCGTCATGGGTGTTGAGGCCCAGGCCGAGCGCGGGGTCACGGCGCAGCGCCTCGACCCAGCCGAGGTTCGCGAGCTGCACGATGTAGGGCAGCGTGGCGTTCGTCAGCGCGTAGGTGGAGGTGTTCGGCACCGCGCCCGGCATGTTGGCGACGCAGTAGAAGACCGAGTTGTGGACCTGGAAGGTCGGCTCGGCGTGGGTGGTCGGACGGGAGTCCTCGAAGCAGCCGCCCTGGTCGATCGCAATGTCGACAAGTACACTTCCGGGCTTCATCTTGGCGACGAGCTCGTTGGTGACCAGCTTCGGGGCCTTCGCACCCGGGATCAGCACCGCGCCGATGACGAGGTCGGCCTCGACGACGGCCTTCTCGAGCTCGTAGGCGTTGGAGACGATCGTCTTGATCTTCGTACCGAAGATCTTGTCGGCCTCGCGGAGCTTGTTGATGTCGCGGTCGAGCAGGGTCACGTGGAAGCCCATGCCGATGGCGATCTGCGCGGCGTTCCAGCCGGAGACGCCGCCGCCGATGACCACGCACTCACCGGCGTGGGTGCCGGGGACACCGCCCGGGAGGACGCCGCGGCCGCCGGCCGAGCGCATCAGGTGGTAGGCGCCGACCTGCGGGGCCAGCCGGCCCGCGACCTCGGACATCGGGGCGAGCAGGGGCAGCGCGCGGTTGGCGAGCTCGACCGTCTCGTACGCGATGGCGGTGGTGCCGGACTCCAGCAGGGCGTCCGTGCACTCGCGGGAGGCCGCGAGGTGCAGGTAGGTGAAGAGGGTCTGGTCCTTGCGGAGGCGGTGGTACTCCTCCGCGATCGGCTCCTTGACCTTCAGCAGCAGGTCGGCGGTGGCCCAGACCTCGTCGGCGGTGCCGAGGATCTCCGCACCGGCCGAGACGTACTCGGCGTCCGTGATCGAGGAGCCGACACCGGCGTTCTGCTCGACGAAGACCTGGTGGCCGTTGCGGACCAGCTCATGCACGCCGGCAGGCGTGATGGCGACCCGGAACTCGTTGTTCTTGACCTCGCGGGGGATGCCGACCTTCATCGTCGATCACGGTCCTTGGCTCAGGGGATTTTTCGGGGCACTTTCATACATACCCGCCCACAAGAACGCGCAACGGGATGCACCACGGGATGTTGTGGTGAAGCCAGTCTAATGAAGGACGACGCGCTGTCTAGCCTTGCAAACAAATAATCTCAGTCGATATCACTGCGGATTTCGCAGGCTGCGGGGTCGTCTCCCAGCAATCTGTCGGCTGCGGAGCGGTGCAGCCTGGCGGCCGCGGGGTCGCCCAGCCGGTCGAGCGTGTCGGCCAGCCGGACCTGCAGAGCGGCCTGAAGCCGCTGGTCGCCGGCCCTGCGCGCGAGCTCCACCGCCTCACGGCAGGTGTGCAGCGATTCCTCGGGCCGGCCCGCGTACTCCTGGACCCGCGCCATCTCGCTCAACGCCTTGGCCTGACCTGGCACATCGGCCAGTTTCCGGTAGCCCGCGGCGGCCGCCCGCCAGCTGCGCAGCGCGTCCCCGTACCGGCCCGCGTACGTGTGCACGTTCCCCAGCCGCCCGTACAGCCGGGCCTCGTCCGCGCGCTCCCCCCGCGCGAGGGCCTGGGAGAGCGCCCGGCCGAACCAGTCGGCGGCCCGGTGCCAGTCCGCCAGCTCCTGGTACGCGCCTCCTACGGATTCCATCGCGCGGCCGGTCGCGTACGGGTCCCCGGCGGCCTTTCCCGCGACCAGCGCGGCCCGGTAGCGCTCCAGGGCCTCGTGGGTCCGGCCGGTCTCGGCGTCCAGATCGGCCAGGTTCAGCAGCGCGGCGGCCTGCTCCCGGTGCAGGTCGCGGCGCTCCGCCACGTCCAGGACCAGCCGGTGCAGCCCGTACAGCTCCGGGGCGGCCCCGGCGGTGCCCCGGTGCTCCGCGAGGGCCCGTACGAGGGCGGCGACCAGCCTGCGGGCCAGGGTGTCCAGCTCCCCGTCGGCCACGGCCAGCGAGGCGGCCGCGGCGAGCGCGGGCAGCCGGGTGTCCAGCCAGGTGGCGGCGGCCCGCCGGTCCGGGAACCGCAGGGCGCGCGGCAGGCCGTCCAGCACCTCCCGTACGTCGTCCTCGTCCGCCGAGGCCATCGCCCCGCAGGAGTGCAGCAGCCGGACCGTGCGCTCCAGCATCCGCGCCCGGGCCAGCTGCACCTCGGCGGGCCGCTCCTTGGCCTCCAGCAGGGCCTGGAGCAGCGGTGCGAGGCAGCCGGGCAGCAGGAACAGCCCGTTGTGCGCGCCCTGTACGAGCCCCAGCCCGGCGAAATCGTCCAGCGTGGCCTGGGCGCCGGCCACGGAGCAGCCGGCGAGGGCGGAGGCGGTGTGCGAGTCGACGAGGCCGGCCGGGGCCAGCGGCAGCAGCCGCAGGGTCCGCTGGGCGGGCTGCGGCAGGGACTCGTAGACGAGCCGGAAACACCGGGCGAGCGGGCCGCCGGTGAGGGCCGGCATCTCGTGCAGCTGCTTGGCCACATCGGCGACGGAGGCCTTGGGCCGGGCGGCGAGCCACCCGCCGACGAGACCGAGCGCGGCGGGCTGGCCCCCGCATTCCTCGGCGAGGGCGTCGGCGGCCCGGGGATCGGCGGTGACGCGGGTGTCGCCGATGTGCTGGGCGAGCAGCTCCACGGCGGAGGGCGTGTCGAGCCCGCCGAGGGTGCAGGGCCGCACGTCCGGAATCCCCGTGAGGGGCCCCTCGGAGGTGACCACGACGAGGCACTCGGGGGTGTCCGGCAGCAGGGCGTCGACCTGGTGCGGATCGGCGGCGTCGTCGACGAGGATGATCACCCGTCGGCCGTCGAGCGCGGTGCGGAGGGCCGAGCTCAGCTCGTCCTCGCCCGCTCCGGGCGGGGTGGGCCGCCCGAGCCCTTCCAGCAGGCCCCTGACGGCGCGCTCGGTGTCCACCGTCTCCCCTCCGGGGAGGACGAGCCGGGTCCGGAGCACCCCGTCGGGGTACTCGCCCGCCACCTCGCGCACGAACTCCTCGGCGAGGGCCGTCCGCCCGGAGCCCGGCCGCCCGGCGACGAGCAGCACCCTCGCCCGGGGCGCCTTGGCCTTCCGGCCGGAGAGGGTGTCGAGCCCGGTCCGCGCGATGTCCTCGCGCAGCTCCTTGAGCTCACGCCGCCGCCCGACGAAATCCGTCACGGATCCGCTCCTCTCCCTGCCTTCGGATGGCGAGCGTAGTTCACGGAGAGCGACGACCCGTGTGGAGCGCGGCGGGCAAATCCCCCAATCGGATCAGCGGATGGTCCTCTTTTTCACGCGCCGCTCGCGCGGACTCGGCCCCGGGGGGCCTCACCGGCTTCGCGCCGCTGCGCCGGACTCCGTCCGCCGTTCCTTCGGGCGGGGCTTCGGGGCATGCGCGGGCCGTCTGCCGCCTGCGAGCCCGCCGCTGCGCGAAGCCCTCCCCTACCCGCCCTTCCACCGTTCCCCGGGCTCCGCCCGGACCCGCGCCTCAAACGCCGGCGGGGCTGGAGATTCAGCCCGTCCGGCGCTTGAGGACCGGGGTCCGGGGCGGAGCCCCGGCAACGGCGCCGCGGGCTACGCCTCGTACGGGCGGGCCGGCCAGGGGGCCAGGGCCGGGCGGAGGGCTTCGAGGCCGCCCTCGGAGGCCAGCGCGGCGGACAGGGCCAGGACCCCCGTCACCAGCCCCGGGTTGCCCAGCTCGCCCGCGAGGATCCCGCGTACCAGGTCCCCGAGAGGAACACGGGCGATCTCCATGTCCGCCTCCTCGTCCGAGACCGCGTACCGCTCCCCCTCCGCCTCCGCGAGGTCCCGCGCCAGGAAGACCCGTACCGCCTCGTCCGAGCCTCCCGGGGAGGTGAAGAAGTCGGCCAGCACCCGCCAGTCCTCCGCCTTGGCGTGCGCCTCCTCGTACAGCTCCCGCTGCGCCGCGTGCAGCGGGTTCTCCCCCGCCACGTCCAGCAGCCCCGCCGGCAGCTCCCACAGCCGGTGCCGTACCGGGTGCCGGAACTGCCGCAGGACCAGCACCCGCTGCTGCTCGTCGAGGGCGAGCACGCACACCGAGCCCGGGTGCACCTGGTAGTCGCGGCGCACCACCGAACGGTCGGGCATCCGGACCTGGTCCGACTTGACGGACGTCTTCGCGCCCTCGAACGGGGTGCGCGAGGCGACGACCTCCCACGACTCCGGTGTGTCCACGATGTCGTTGCCGATGTCGTTGCCCATGGCCATGGCCGATACCTTCCCGAGAACGCGACAGCCGGGGCACGATCCGTGCCCCGGCTGTCTACGTTATGCGGTCAGGCGCTCACTTCGCGGACTGCTGCCGCTCCACGGCCGCCTTGACCAGGCCCGCGAACAGCGGGTGCGGGCGCGTGGGGCGCGAGCGCAGCTCCGGGTGGGCCTGGGTGGCCACCAGGTAGGGGTGCACCTCGCGCGGGTACTCGACGTACTCGACGAGCTTGTTGTCCGGGGAGGTTCCGGAGAAGACCAGACCGGCCTTCTTCTCCAGCTCGCCGCGGTAGGAGTTGTTGACCTCGTACCGGTGGCGGTGGCGCTCGTCCACGTAGGCCTGGTCGCCGTAGACCTCACGGACGATCGAGCCCTCGGCGAGCTTCGCCGGGTACATGCCCAGGCGCATGGTGCCGCCCAGGTCGCCCGCGCCCTCGACGAAGGCCAGCTGCTCCTCCATCGTCGAGATGACCGGGTGCGGGGTGGAGGCGTCGAACTCGGTGGAGTTGGCGTCATCGATGCCCGCTAGGTTCCGCGCGGCCTCGATGACCACGCACTGCAGGCCCAGGCACAGGCCGAGCAGCGGGATCTTGTTCTCGCGGGCGTAGGTGATCGCGCCGACCTTGCCGTTGACCCCGCGGTCGCCGAAGCCGCCGGGCACGCAGATCGCGTCCACGTCGGCCAGCTGCGCCGCCGCGCCGACCGCGGTCTTGCAGTCGTCGGAGGCGACCCACTTGATCTGGACCCGGGCCTTGTTGGCGAAACCGCCGGCGCGCAGCGCCTCGGTCACCGACAGGTAGGCGTCGGGCAGGTCGATGTACTTGCCGACGAGCGCGACCTTGACCTCGTGGTCGGGGTTGTGGACGCGGTCCAGCAGGTCCTCCCACACCGTCCAGTCGACGTCGCGGAAGGGCAGGTCGAGCTTGCGCACGACGTACGCGTCCAGGCCCTCGGTGTGCAGGACCTTCGGGATGTCGTAGATCGACTTGGCGTCGATGGCCGCGACCACGGCCGCCTCGTCCACGTCGCACATCAGCGAGATCTTGCGCTTGATGGAGGTCGGGACGTCGCGGTCGGCGCGCAGCACGATCGCGTCGGGCTGGATGCCGATGTTGCGCAGGGCCGCGACCGAGTGCTGGGTCGGCTTGGTCTTGAGCTCGCCGGAGGGGCCGATGTAGGGCAGCAGCGAGATGTGCACGACGAAGACGTTGTCGCGGCCGACCTCGTGGCGGACCTGGCGGACGGTCTCCAGGAACGGCAGCGACTCGATGTCGCCGACGGTGCCGCCGACCTCGGTGATGACGACGTCGACGTCCTCGGTCGCCATGCGGCGGATGCGGTGCTTGATCTCGTTGGTGATGTGCGGGATGACCTGCACGGTGTCACCGAGGTACTCGCCGCGCCGCTCCTTGGCGATGACCTGCGAGTAGACCTGGCCGGTGGTGACGTTGGCCGAGCCGTCGAGGTCGACGTCGAGGAAGCGCTCGTAGTGACCGATGTCCAGGTCGGTCTCGGCGCCGTCGTTGGTGACGAACACCTCGCCGTGCTGGAACGGGTTCATCGTGCCCGGGTCGACGTTCAGGTACGGGTCGAGCTTCTGCATCGTGACCCGAAGACCGCGCGCCTTCAGCAGCGCACCCAGGCTCGAGGCCGTCAGGCCCTTGCCGAGGGAGGAAGCGACACCCCCGGTGACGAAGATGTGCTTGGTCGTCATTGATTTGGGCGGCATCGCCAAGAGGGGGCTCCCGTGGTCGCGAGGTGAGGTGCGTCCGGCGCCGGCCACCGTCGATCCGGAGGGGTCTCAGGGGGCGCCGAAGCTGCGGTTTCGGGGCTCCTGATTCGCACAGGCAGACCACCGGTCCACGGGGTACCAGCCTATCAGCGCCCGGGCCGGTCCGCCTCCGGCCACGCGGCGTCAGCGGCCGGTAGCAGGGCGCCGAAGTGCGCCGGGCCGGCGTGGCGCCGGCTCACCCGTTCGGCCCAGCGGCATTCTTCCGCGGCTTAAGGAGATCACTAGGGTGCCGTCATATCCTGCTCGGATATTGCGAACATCACCGCCGGGCAGTCCGTCAGACGGCCTAACCGAGCCGATATGCGGAATCATGGGCTCAACGCGGAGATCCCCACCCACAGGTGACCGCGCATACGCGCAATGCAAGCGCCCTTCGGGGCGGACGTGGCCGTTCGACTGGAGATGCAACGTGTCCGGGCGCATCGAGGATTACGCACTGATCGGGGACATGCAGACCGCGGCGCTGGTCTGCCGGGACGGGGCGGTGGACTGGCTGTGCCTGCCACGCTTCGACTCCCATGCCGTGTTCGCGAGCATTCTGGGCACCGAGGATCACGGGTTCTGGCGGATCGGCCCGGCGTACCCGGCCGGCTCCGAGGCCCCGCGTGCCGACCGCCGCCGCTACCGCGGTGACTCGCTGGTGCTGGAGTCGGAGTGGGACACGCCCCGCGGAAAGGTGCGCGTGATCGACTTCATGCCGCCCCGCGAGGACCACGCGCCGCAGCTGATCCGCATCGTGGAGGGCGTCAGCGGGCGCGTCCCGATGCGCTCGGCACTGCGGATGCGCTTCAGCTACGGGCGGGTCGTGCCCTGGGTCCACAAGGTCGACGGGCGCACGGTCGCCGTCGCCGGCCCCGACTCGGTCTGGCTGGACACCGAGGCCCAGACGTACGGCAAGGACCTGACGACGTACTCCGACTTCACGGTCGGACCCGGCGACCGGATGGCCTTCAGCATCAGCTGGCAGCCCTCCCACAAGGACGCGCCGGACCCCCCGGACGCCGGGGCGGCCCTGGAGTCGACCACCGACTTCTGGCGCGAATGGGTCGACCAGTGCACCTACCACGGGCCCTACCGGGAGGCCGTGGTCCGCTCCCTGATCACCCTCAAGGCCCTCACGTACGGCCCCACGGGCGGGATCGTCGCCGCGCCGACCACCTCACTGCCGGAGGAGATCGGCGGGGTCCGCAACTGGGACTACCGCTACACCTGGCTGCGCGACGCGGCGATCACCCTCTCCTCGCTGCTGCGCACCGGCTACCGCGAGGAGGCCCGCGCCTGGCGCGAGTGGCTGCTGCGCGCGGTGGCCGGCGACCCGGAGAACCTGCAGATCATGTACGGGATCGCGGGCGAACGGGAGCTCGGCGAGACCGAGCTGGACTGGCTGCCCGGCTACGAGAACTCCCGCCCGGTCCGCGTCGGCAACGGCGCCGCCGGCCAGCTCCAGCTCGACGTCTACGGCGAGGTCACCGAGGCCCTGCACCTGGGCCACATGACGGGCCTCGCCCGCAGCGACTACGCCTCGCTGCTCCAGCTCAAGCTGATCCGCTACCTGGAGACCCACTGGGACCAGCCGGACGAGGGCATCTGGGAGGTGCGCGGCCCGCGCCGCCACTTCGTGCACTCGAAGGTGATGGCCTGGGTCGCCGTGGACCGCACGATCAAGCTGATCGAGAGCGGGGACGCGGACGGTCCGCTGGAACGGTGGCGCGAGCTGCGCGACGAGATCCACGAGGACGTGTGCGAGAAGGGCTACGACAAGGAGCGCAACACCTTCACCCAGTCGTACGGGTCGAAGGAGCTGGACGCCTCCCTGCTGCTGATCCCGCAGATGGGCTTCCTGCCGCCGGACGACAAGCGGGTCATCGGCACGATCGAGGCGATCCAGCGCGAGCTGTCCACGCCCGACGGGTTCATCCTGCGCTACCCGACGGCGGGCGACGAGGCCGGCGTGGACGGCCTGGAGGGCGACGAGGGAGCCTTCCTGGCCTGCTCGTTCTGGATGGCCGACGACCTGGCGATGATCGGCCGGGTGGACGAGGCGCGGCGGCTGTTCGAGCGGCTGCTGTCGCTGCGCAACGACCTGGGTCTGCTGGCGGAGGAGTGGGATCCGCGGCTCCAGCGGCAGGTGGGGAACTTCCCGCAGGCCTTCAGCCACGTTCCGCTGATCGACACGGCGCTGCGGCTGACGGCGAGCGGGGCGTACGGGGGGTAGCGCGCTCCCCGGGCGTACGCGGGCGGGGGCTCGGCTGGGACCCCGCTCGGGCGTACGAGGCGCGCGCTCCTCGGCGCGCCCCGCCGAACCCCGCCCCCTACGCTGGAAGGGTCCTTTGCCCTCCGGTGGAAGGGGTGGCCATGGCTCCCCTCTCGAAGGCGGGCGCGGCGCTGACCGCGCTCCGCGAGGACCTGTCCGGCGAGGTGTTCACCCCGCAGGACCCGGGGTACGACGGGGCCCGGAAGGTCTTCAACGCGATGATCGACCGCAAGCCCGCCGTCATCGCCCAGTGCGAGAGCGCGGCGGACGTGGTGACCGCCGTGCGTTTCGCGAGGGACCTCGACCTGAAGGTCGCCGTGCGCGGCGGCGGGCACAGCGTGGCCGGGATGTCCCTCAACGACGGCGGCCTCGTCGTGGACCTGCGGCGGATGCACGAGGTGACGGTCCACCCGGCGGCCAGGGCCGCGCACGTCGAGGGCGGGGCCACGATGAGCCACCTGGACCGGGCCTGCCAGCCCTACGACCTGGCCACCACCGGCGGCCGGGCCTCCACCACCGGCGTCGGCGGCTTCGTCCTGGGCGGCGGGACCGGCTGGCTGGACCGGAAGTTCGGCCTGGCGGTCGACAACCTGCTGGGCGTGGACCTGGTCACCGCGGACGGCGAGCTGCTGCACGTGACCGCCGAGGACCACCCCGAGCTGTTCTGGGGGCTGCACGGCGGCGGCGGGAACTTCGGCATCGCCACCTCGCTGACCCTGCGCCTGCACGAACTGCCCGCCATGTCCATCGCGTTCGTGCTGTACCTGCCCGAGCGCGGGCCCGAGGTGGTCCGCGCGTTCCGGGACCTCGTCGAGGCCGGTCCGCCGGAGGCGTCCGGCGCCGCCCTGTACGTGACCGGCCCGCCCGAGGACTTCGTACCGCCGCACCTGGTCGGGCTGCTGCTGGCCGGTGCGCTGCTGACGTACGCGGGCCCGGAGGAGGAGATGCGCGAGCTGGCGCGGCCGCTGCTGGCGATCCCCCACGAGTCCGAGATCGTCACGGCCATCCCGTACGCCGACCTCCAGTGCATGATCGACGACCCGCCGGGCCTGCGGAACTACTGGTCGGCGGAGTACCTCACCGGTCTCCCCGACGCATTCGTGGACGCCTTCTGCGCCCGCGCCGCGTCCATGCCGGTGCCGACCGGCACCCAGCACCTGGTGTTCCCGCAGGGCGGTGCCATCGCCTCCGGCCCGGCCGACTACCCGGTGCCGTACCGCGACGCGCCCTGGGCGGTGCACCCGTTCGGGATCTGGGAGGACGAGGCGGACGACGAGAGGTGCCGGCAGTGGGTCAAGGACGTCCGGGCGGACGCCCGGCCGTGGAGCACCGGCGCGGTGTACCTGAACTTCACCGGGGACGAGGGCGGGGACCGGGTGGTCTCGGGTCTCGGCAGCGCGAACATGCGGCGGCTGGGCGAGCTGAAGCGGCAGTACGATCCGGACAACATCTTCCGCTTCAACCACAACATCCGGCCGGTCTGACCCCCTGATAGCGTCCCGCGACATGGACAATCAGGGCGGGATCACGGTTCAGCGGGCACTTGAGCTGCCGGGACTGCGCAGCGGGCTGCCCGAGGTGGTGGCGTGCGCGGACCGCCTCGGCCGGACCGTCCGCTGGGTGCACGCGGGCGAGGTCCCGAACATCGCCTCCCTGCTCAAGGGCGGCGAGCTGCTGCTGACCACGGGTCTCGGCCTGGGCACGCGGCCCGCCGAGCAGCGTGCCTTCGTACGCCGCCTCGCGGACCGCGGGATCGCCGCGCTGGTGGTCGAGCTGGGACCGCGCTTCACCCGGCTGCCCGCCACGATCGTGGAGACCGCGCGCACGGCGGGACTGCCGCTGGTCCAGCTCCACCGGGAGGTCCCCTTCGTCGCCGTCACGGAGGAGGTCCACACCGAGATCGTCAACCACCACTACGCGCTGCTCCAGCGGGCCGAGGAGGTCCACCGGCGCTGCACGGAGGCCCTGTTGGGCGGCGGGGGCATCCCGCAGGTGCTGCGGATCCTCGCCGACTTCACCGGGAACCCGGTCTTCCTGGAGACCCCCGACGGCCAGCTGCTGTACGCGGCCGGCAGCGCCGCCGGGGACGCGGGCGCGGACCCGCTGCAGGTGTGGGAGGGCCTACGGGGCCAGCGCGAGGCCGAGCCGTCGGCGAACACGGTGGTGGTCGACGTACCGGGCGGCGGCCACGGCACGGGCTCGGTGCGGGCCCGCGTCGTCCTGGTCGGCGTCTCGGCGCCGCTGCAGCCGGTGCACCGGATGGCGGCGGAGCGCACGGCCGGCGTGCTGGCCGTCGTGCTGATGCAGGCGCGGCAGGAGGAGGAGCTGGCGGCGCGCGGCCGCGGCGACTTCCTGACGGACCTGGCGGAGGGCCGCATCTCGGCGGAGGACGCCCCTGCGCAGGCCCGCGTCCTGGGCTTCAAGCCGGGGGCGGGGCCGCTGCTGCCGGTGGTCATGCGGCTCTCCTCGGACCTCGGCCCGTCCGGGAACTGGGCCGTCCTGGCCCGCGCGGTCCTGGAGGAGCTGTCGTCCGTCGGGGTGCCGGTCCTGCTGGGCGTCCGCCCGGTCGAGGGCCGTGTGCCCCTCCTCGTGTCCCTGCGGGCCGAATCGGAACGCACGGCAGTGGCGGACCGGGTCTCGGCCGCGCTGCGGGCCGGCGTCGAACGGGCGGGCCTGGACCGTGCCGCCGCCCCGCCGGCCGTGGTCGTCGGCGTCGCGGGCGGCTGGGCGGCCGCGTCGGCGGGTCTGCGGCACGCCGCGGAGACCGCCACGGCGGCCCACGGCCTGCCGGCGCGGCCCTGGTACGACGCGCGGCGGCTGGACATCGACCTGCTCCTGTGGCGGCTGCGCGAACACCCCGACCTGGCGGCCTTCGTGGACCGGGCGATCGGCCCGCTCCGCACCCACGACACCACGTCCCGCCCGCCGCTCCTGCCCACGCTGGAGACGTACCTGGCCCATGCGGGCCGCAAGGCGGAGACGGCCCGCGAGCTCCACCTGAACCGCCAGACCCTCTACAACCGGCTGGCCCGCATCTCGGAACTCCTGGGCACGGACCTGGACGACCCCGAAACGGTCCTCTCCCTGAGCCTGGCCCTCCGCGCCCGCCGCCACGCCCCGTCTCCTTCTTGACGCCCTCCCCGCACGTCCTGGCCCTGGCGGGCCTCGCCGGGGTCGCGCCGATGCCTGGGCGGCCGCCTGCACAGACGGCGCCCTGCGGGGCTGTCCCCTACCCGCCCTTCCACCGTTCCCCGGGCTCCGCCCGGACCCGCGCCTCAAACGCCGGCGAGGCTGAAATTGCCGCTCCGCGGCAATCCAGCCCGCAAAATCCAGCCCCGCCGGCGTTTGAGGCGCGGGGTCCGGGGCGGAGCCCCGGTCTTTGGGGTGCGACCCCGCCGGGAGGCTAACGCCGGCGTTCCATCAATTCGTCGTAGACGGACAGGACCTGCGCGACCGTGTCGTCCTCGGACGGCCACGTCGCCGCCTGCGCCCGCCCCGCAACCGCCAGCGCAGCCCTCCGCTCCGGGTCCGCCAGCAGGCCGGTCACGGCCGCGGCGAGCGCCGCCGCGTCGCCCGGCGGGACCAGTACCGCGCCCTCCCCCACCAGCTCCGGCACGCCCCCCACCGCCGTGGCCACCAGCGGCACCCCCACCCGCAGTGCCTCCTGCGCCAGCAGGGCCCGTGCCACGCGCCGGCTCGGCAGGACCGCCAGGTCCGCGGCCGCCAGCAGCTGCGCCGCGTCCCGGCGGCGTCCGAGCAGCCGTACCGGGAGCCCCTCGGCCTGGATCCGCCGCGACAGTTCGGCCCGGAGCGGGCCCTCACCGGCGATCACCAGCAGCGGGGCCGGCTCCAGCGCCCGCCACTCCCGCGCCGCGTCGAGCAGCAGGGAGTACCCGCGGTGCGGCACCAGGCTGCCGACGGTGATCAGCAACGGCCGCTCGACCGCCCCGAGTTCCGCCCGTACCTTGCCCGGATCCGCCGCCTCGGTTCCGGCGGGGCCCGCCGGTACGGCCACCGGTGCGAGCCGTGCGTCCCGGGCGCCCCGCAGCCGCGCGAGGTCCACCAGGTCCGAGGAGGCCCCGAGGACGACCGCCGCGGCCCGCGCCACGTGCCGTTCCAGCATCCGGCTCAGCCGCCCCAGCGCGCCCGCGGTCGTGGGCCCGTCGCCGTGCCAGCTCACCACCAGCGGCACCCGGCGCCCCCGCATGGCCAGCGCGGCGCGCAGCCCGGCGCGCACGCCGTGGGCGTGCACGACGTCCGCGCCGGCGCACGCGGCCCGCAGGGCGCTCACCGCGTCGGGCGCGAACTCCGCCCCGGCGCCGGTGAAGTCGTACTCCCCCTCGGCCTGGACGGGTGCGCACACGGTGACCCGTACGCCGCGTGCGGCGAGCCCGGTCGCGAGCGACCGTACGTGCGCGCAGCTGCCCGCGCCCGCGCCGTCGCCGAGTACCTGGACGGTGCGGAGCGGCGGGCGCCCGTAGGGCTGTGCCGGGAGGGAGGTGGAGACCGGGGAGCTGCTCACGGGCCGAAGCTCCAGGGTGAGGGAGTCAGAGACGTCGCCAAGGATGCCAGTCCGCACGCGCGTTCCGGGACCATACGGGTGCGGATCCCGTACGAGATACCGCAGGACACCCCCCAGCCTCACCCACACGGCCTAGTGTCGCGTCACCCCGGCGGGCCGCCCGCCCCGCCCGCGCACGGCCTCCGGCGCGGCGAAGGGCCCGCCGCGCCGTGCGCGCCGGGCCCTTCCGCGACCGTGTCACCCCTCGCGGCTCACGCGTCCGCGCGCGCCGCCGCCAGCAGTTCCTCGGCGTGGGCCCGCGCGGAGACCGAGTCCTCGTGCCCCGCGAGCATGCGCGACAGCTCGCGGATCCGGGCCTCGCCCTCCAGGACGGTGACCCCGCTCCTGGTGACGGACCCGTCGTTGGTCTTCTCGACGAGCAGCTGACGGTCGGCGAAGGCCGCCACCTGCGGCAGGTGCGTGACGACCACGACCTGCGCCGACTTGGCGAGCTTCGCGAGGCGCCGGCCCACCTCGACCGCCGCCTTGCCGCCGACCCCCGCGTCGACCTCGTCGAAGAGGTAGGTCGGCACCGGGTCGGAGCCGGCGAAGACGACCTCGACGGCGAGCATCACCCGGGACAGCTCACCGCCCGAGGCGCCCTTGGCGATCGGCCGCGGCTGGGCGCCGGGGTGCGGGGCCAGCAGCAGTTCGACCTCGTCCGCGCCCGAAGGTCCGTAGGCGACCGGACGGCCGCCCACCTCCACTCCGTCCGCGTCCTCGGCCTGCCGGACGTCGATGGTCACCCGGGCGTGCGGCATCGCCAGCGAGGCCAGCTCCTCCGTCACGGCGGAGGCGAAGCGGGTCGCCGCCTCCACCCGGGCGTCCGTCAACGCCTGCGCCAGCAGTGACAGTTCGGAGCGCAGCCCGTCCCGCTCGACGGTCAGCTCGGTGATCCGCTCGTCGTCGCCGTCCAGTTCCAGCAGCCGCGCCGCGCCCTGCTCGGCCCACTCCAGCACGGAGTCCACGGTGCCGTCCGAGCCGTACTTGCGGGTCACCTGGGTCAGGGCCGCCCGCCGCTCCTCCACGGCGGCCAGCCGCAGCGGATCGGCGTCCAGGTCGTCGGCGTAGCCCGCCAGTTCCCCGGCCACGTCGGACAGCAGGATGCCCAGCTCCCCGATCCGCTCGGCGAGCGCGCCGAGCGCCGGGTCGTGCGACCGTACGGATTCCAGGGCGCGGTGGGCGCCCGCGACGAGCATGTTCGCGTCGATGGCCTCGGGGTCCTCGGGATTGCCCGCGAGCGCGCCGTGCGCCAGCTGCGCCGCCGAGGCCAGCGATTCGGCGTGCCCGAGCCGTTCGGCCTCGGCCGCCAGCTCGGTGTCCTCGCCGGCCACCGGTTCCACGGCGGCGATCTCGTCCAGCCCGAAGCGCAGCAGGTCCGCCTCCTGGGCCCGTTCCCGGGCCCGGGTGGTGATCTCCTCCAGCTCGACGGCGACGGAGCGGAGCCTGCGGTAGGCGGATCCGTACTTCTCCAGGGGGACGGCGACGGCGTCCCCGGCGTACCTGTCGAGCGCCTGCCGCTGCCGGGCCGGGCGCAGCAGCCCCTGCTGGTCGGTCTGGCCGTGTACGGCGACCAGGTCGTCCGCGAGTTCGCCGAGCAGGCCGACGGGCACGGACCGGCCGCCGACGTGGGCGCGCGAGCGTCCCTCGGCGGACACGGTCCGGCTGATCAGCAGGGCGCCGTCGTCGAGCTCAGCCCCGGCTTCCTCGGCGCGTAGGGCGGCGGGCGCGCCGGGGCGCAGGACGATGCGGCCCTCGACGACCGCGGCCTTGGCCCCGATCCGCACCAGGGCCGGGTCGGCGCGACCGCCGAGCAGCAGCCCGAGGCTGGTGACGACCATCGTCTTGCCCGCGCCGGTCTCGCCGGTCACCGCGGTGAAACCGGGCGACAGCTCGACCACCGCGTCGTCGATGACCCCGAGCGACCGTATCCGCATCTCCTCAAGCACGGGACGACGATACCGAGGTTTCACCGGTGCCATGTGACGTCACCCGCCCCGAGTTCTCCGAACGGATGTGCTATTAAGCACGATGGACGACACGCCGGAACACCCGCTAGTGGGGCGCTCCGCGCCAACCCGACACCGGCAGCGCGAACTTCGCGACGAGCCGGTCCGTGAAGGACGCGTGGTGCAGCCGGGCGAGCCGCACGGGCACCGCCCCGCGCCGGACCTCCACGCGGGCCCCGGACGGCAGCTCCAGCATCCGCCGGCCGTCACACCACAGCACGCCGTGCGGGGTGCCGGCCTGCACCTCCACCGCCAGCACCGAGGTGGGCGAGGTCACCAGCGGCTTCGCGAACAGCGCGTGCGCGCTGATCGGCACCATCAGCAGCGCCTCCACCTCCGGCCAGACCACCGGCCCGCCCGCGGAGAAGGCGTAGGCCGTCGAGCCCGTCGGAGTCGCGCAGACGATCCCGTCACAGCCGAAGCCGGTCACCGGGCGCCCGTCGATCTCCAGGACCACCTCCAGCATCCGCTCCGGGGACACCTTCTGGACCGCGGCCTCGTTCAGCGCCCAGTCCCGGTGGACCACGTCGCCGTTCGTGCGCACGACCACGTCGAGGGTCATCCGCTCCTCGACCTCGTACGAGCGCGACACCACCCGGTCCACGACCTTGTCCAGGTCGTCACGCTCGGCCTCGGCGAGGAACCCCACCCGGCCCAGGTTGACGCCCAGCATCGGCACCCCCGAGGCGCGCGCCAGCTCCGCGCCCCGCAGCAGGGTCCCGTCCCCGCCCAGCACGACCAGCAGCTCACATCCGTCGAGCACCCCCGGCGTGGACTCGGTGACGAGCTCCACCTCGGGCGGCAGCGGCAGGTCCACCGCCTCGTGCGCGAAGACCCGTACGCCCAGCCCGCAGCGCAGCAGTCCCTTGACGACCAGCTCCGCGCTGCGGATGGCCGCCGGCCGTCCGGTGTGCGCGAGCAGGAATACGGTGCGTTCCCCCGTTGAATCTGTCACTGCGGCCCCTCCGCCACTGCACGGTCAACATCCGCCGGGTCGAGTGCCGGTGCCCCCGCCCGCAGCCACAGAAAGTACTCGACGTTGCCCGACGGTCCCGGCAGCGGACTCGCCGTGACCCCGAGAACGCCCAGACCGAGCTTCGCCGCCTGCGCCGCCACCTCGCGCACGGCCTCCGCCCGGAGCTCCGGGCTGCGCACGACCCCGCCGCTGCCCAGCCGGTCCTTGCCGACCTCGAACTGCGGCTTCACCATCAGCACCAGGTCGGCGTCCGGCGCGCAGCACCGTACGAGCGCGGGCAGCACCAGCCCGATGGAGATGAAGGACAGGTCGCCGACGACGAGGCCGACCGCGATCCCGTCGATCTGCTCGACGGTCAGCTCGCGCACGTTCGTCCGGTCCTTGACCGTCACCCGGTCGTCGCTCTGCAGCGACCAGGCGAGCTGCCCGTAGCCGACGTCGACGGCCACCACGTGGGCGACGCCCGCGCGCAGCAGCACGTCGGTGAACCCGCCCGTGGAGGCCCCGGCGTCCAGCGCGCGGCGGCCCTCCACGCGCAGCCCCTGCGGCTGGAAGGCCGCCAGCGCGCCCGCGAGCTTGTGGCCGCCCCGCGAGACGTAGTCGGGATCGCTGTCGTCCTTGAGGACGACCAGCGCCGCGCTCGTCTCGACCTGGGTGGCGGCCTTGGTCGCGGTGGTGCCGCCCACGGTCACCCGGCCCGCGGCGATCAGCTGCGCGGCGTGCTCGCGCGAGCGGGCCATGCTGCGGCGTACCAGTTCGGCGTCCAGGCGGCGGCGTGCCACTCCTGCCACGTTCGGTTCAGCTCCTGTTTTCGTACGGACCAGGGACGGGCGGTGCGTCCAGCGCGGTCAGCGCCTCGCGCAGCCCCCGGTGCACATCCTCGTACACCTCGACGTGTCCGTCCGCCGCGAGGTGGTCCGCGTCCGCCAGCCGCGCCAGGTGCGCGTCCACGCCTGCGTGTCCGGTGGGCGTGCGTGCGACGCCCAGCGCCACGGGCCCCGCGGGCCCGGCGGAGGCCTCGCCGTCGGCTTCTGCTGCGCCCTGGGCTTCGTCGGTCATGCCCCGACGCTACCCCGAAGCGCCCCGCGACCACGCACGGCTCTGCGGTACGGTCGTGATCACGATGGCTACGATCCAGGAGTGCCGCGCAGCACTCGACACCCTCTCCGACAATCTCGCCCGGGCCGACGGCGGCGTACGCGGCGCGGCCGCGCTCGACCGCTCCCTGAGCTGCCACATCACGGACCTCGACGAGACGTTCACGGGCCGCCTCGACGGGGGCCGCATCCGCGTGGACGCGGTCGCCCCCGGCCCGCCGGCCGCCAAGGCCGAGATCCGCCTCGCGATGGCGGGCGACGACCTCCTCGCCCTGGTCGCGGGCCACCTCAAGTTCGCCAAGGCCTGGGCCTCCGGCCGAGTCAAACTCGAAGCCGGCTTCCGCGACCTCCTCCGCCTCAAGAGCCTGCTCTGACCTTCAGCCCCGCCGGCGTTTGAGGCGCGGGGGTTCCGGGGGCAGCGCCCCCGGCAACGGCGCGGCACCCGCTACGCCACCGCGTGGGCCCCCGCACGGGACCGACGCGCCGCCGGAATCACCAACGGAGTACCCGTCTCCGGATCGTCGATGATCTGGCACTTCAGGCCGAACACCTGCTCCACCAGCTCCGCCGTCACCACCTCCGCCGGCGCCCCCTCCGCCACGACCTTCCCGCCCCGCATCGCGATCAGGTGCGTCGCGTAACGGGCCGCGTGGTTCAGGTCGTGCAGTACCGCGACCAGCGTCCGCCCCTGGTTCTCGTGCAGCCCCGCGCACAGGTCCAGCACGTCGATCTGGTGCTGGATGTCCAGGTAGGTCGTCGGCTCGTCGAGCAGCAGCAGCGGCGTCTGCTGCGCCAGCGCCATCGCGATCCAGACCCGCTGCCGCTGCCCGCCCGACAGTTCGTCCACCGCCCGGTCGGCGAGTTCGGCGACCCCTGTCGAGGCCATGGACTCGTTCACGACCCGCTCGTCCTCGGCCGACCACTGCCGCAGCAGCCCCTGGTGCGGGTACCGGCCGCGTGCGACCAGGTCGGCGACCGTGATGCCGTCCGGCGCGATCGAGGACTGCGGGAGCAGGCCCAGGGTCTTGGCGACCTTCTTCGCCGGCATCGACCCGATGGCCTGCCCGTCCAGCAGCACCCGCCCGGCGGACGGCTTCAGCATCCGCGACAGGGCCCGCAGCAGCGTGGACTTGCCGCAGGCGTTGGGGCCGACGATCACCGTGAAGGAGTGGTCGGGGATCTCCACCGACAGGTCTTCGGCGATGACCCGCTGGTCGTAGCCGAGCGTCACGTTCTCCGCGGTCAGCCGCTGCACTTGCGTACTCCTCATCAGGTTCATATACGTCCCGCCTTGCGCTCGGTGACGAGCAGCCAGAGCAGGTAGACACCGCCGACCAGCCCGGTCACCACGCCCACCGGCAACTGGTCGGCGCCGAAGGCCCGCTGCGAGGTCCAGTCGGACACCATCAGCAGCACCGAGCCCATCAGCGCGGCCGTCAGCAGGTTCCCGCCGGGCGAGCGGGTGAGCCGCCGGGCCAGCTGCGGCGCGGCCAGCGCGACGAAGCTGATGGGCCCGGCCGCCGCGCTCGCCGCGGTGGTGAGCAGGATCGCCGCGATCATCAGCAGCAGCCGCGTCCGCTCCACTGGCACCCCGAGGGCGTACGCGGCGTCGTCGCCCATCTCCATCATCCGCAGCGCCCTGCCCTGTCCGAGGATCAGGGGGAAGAGCACCGCGCAGAGCGCGAGCAGCGGCCACACCTGCGCCCAGTCGCGGCCGGCCAGCGAGCCGGTCAGCCAGACCGTGGCGCGGGTGGCCTCGATCATCTGGGCCTTCGTGATCAGGTACTGGATCACGGCGACGAGCATGGCGGAGGCGCCGATGCCGACGAGCACGAGCCGGTAGCCCTGGATGCCCTGCTTGTACGCCAGCAGGTAGACGGCGGCTCCGGCCAGCAGGCCGCCGATCAGCGCGCCGACGGCCACCTCGTTGGCATCGCCCTTGAAGAGGATGATGACGACGAGCGCGCCGACCACCGAGCCGTACCCGAAGCCCAGCAGGTCGGGGGAGCCGAGCGGATTGCGGGAGACCGACTGGAAGACCGCGCCGGCCATCCCGAGGGCGGCCCCGACGAGGAGGGCGACCAGGACCCGCGGCAGCCGCAGGTCGTTGACGATGAAGTCGTTGGCGGGGGTGCCGTTGCCCAGCAGGGTCTGGACGACGTCCCACGGTGCGATCTCGAAGTCGCCGGTGCCGATGAGCAGGACGGCGAGTGCGAGCGTCGCGGCGGCGAGCAGGAGCCCGACGGCCAGCGCGCGGCCCTCGACGCGGAGCGCGATCCCGCCGGGCAGGCGCAGCGGGCGGGGCCCGGACCGGCCCTTGCGCGGTGTGTCGTTCACGGTCGCGGTCACGGTCACAGCTGGGCCATCCTCTTGCGCCGAACCAGGTAGATGAAGACGGGCCCGCCGATGAGCGCGGTCACGACGCCGACCTGCAGTTCGGCGGGCCGGGTGACGACACGGCCGACGACGTCGGCGCCGAGCAGCAGGACGGGTGACAGGACGGCCGAGTACGCGAGCACCCAGCGCATGTCGGGACCGGTGAACGCCCGGACGAGGTGCGGGATCATCAGGCCGATGAAGACGATGGGCCCGCACGCGGCGGTCGCCGCACCGCACAGCAGGGTGATGGCGACCATGGCGGCGATCCGGGTCCGCATCAGGTGCGCGCCGAGCGCCCGCGCCGTGTCGTCGCCCATGGCCATCGCGTTCAGCGGCCGGCCGAGCGACAGCGCGAGCACCGCGCCGACGATCAGGAAGGGGGCCACCTGGCGGACGGTGTCCATGTTGGCCGAGGCCAGCGAACCCACCGTCCAGAAGCGGAGCTTGTCCAGCGCCTTGCTGTCCATCAGCTGCACGGCGTTGATGTAGCCGACCAGGGCCGCGCTGGCCGCCGTACCGGCGAGCGCGAGGCGCACCGGGGTGGCGCTGCGGCTGCCGCCGAGCACGTACACGACGACCGAGACGACGGCGGCGCCCAGGAAGGCCCACCACACGAACTCGCGGATCGACGTGGCGCCGAAGAAGCTGATCGCGGTGACCACGGCGGCCGCGGCGCCGGCGTTGACGCCGAGGATGCCGGGCTCGGCCAGCGGGTTGCGGGTCAGCGCCTGCATCACCGCACCGGACAGGCCGAGGCCCAGTCCGACCATCAGCCCGAGGAGCGTGCGCGGGACCCGCAGGTCCCGCACCACCACGTCGGACGGCGTCCCCGCGTAGGCGAACAGGCCGTGCCAGACCTCGTCCAGGGGCATCTGCTTGGCGCCCACCGCGATGCTCACGACCGCGATCAGCGCGAGCACCGCGAGGGCGGCCAGCAGACCGGCGACGCGCGCGGCATGGCGCGGGCGGGCGACGGCGGCCTGTTCGGGCGCCGTGCTCGGTTCGGGTTCAGGGGGGCTCTCGACCAACACGCGAGTTAGGTTAGCCTACCCTCCGCCTCGCACGGATCACCCGTTCGGCCCTAAAGACCCAGCCTGGCCAGCGCCTTCGCCGCGTCCAGCGTGCAGACCCCGTCCCCGGCCGCCGTCCAGGCCGCGGCGCACAGCGCGCGCAGCCCGTCGACCGGATCCCCGCCCTCCCCGCGCAGCTCCAGGACCCCGCGGTTCAGCGCGACCGCGGTCCAGCCCCCGCAGCGGAACCCCTCGGCGACCGGCTCCACCTCCGGCTGGCCCGTCAGCAGCCCCCGCAGGTCCCGGTCCACGTACGTCGGCCGGTGCCTCGGCTCGGCCCGCACCAGCTGCTCCGCGTCCGTCACCCCGGTGAGCACCAGCAGCGAGTCCACCTCCCCGTTGAAGGCGCCCTCGATGTCGGTGTCGAGCCGGTCCCCGACCACCAGCGGCCGCTCCGCACCCGTCCGCAGCACCGTCTCCCGGTGCATCGGGGGCAGCGGCTTGCCCGCCACCTGCGGCTCCGCGCCCGTGGCGATCCGTACGACCTCCACCGCGGCCCCGTTGCCCGGCCCGATCCCGCGCGCCCCCGGGATCGTCAGGTCGGTGTTCGACACGTACCACGGCACCCCGCGGTTGATCGCGTACGAGGCCTCCGCGAAGCGCCCCCACGGCAGTTCGGGACCCCCGTACCCCTGCACCACCGCCGCCAGGCCCTCCTCCTCGGCCGACTCCACCGGCACCAGCCCGCGCTCGCGCAGCGCGACCCGAAGCCCCTCCCCGCCGATCACCAGCACCTTCGACCCCGGCTCCACCTGCTCCGAGATCAGCCGGGCCACCGCCTGCGCCGAGGTGATCACCTCGGCCGCCTCCGTCGGGATGCCCAGCTCGCCCAGGTGCTCCGCGACGGCGTCCGGGGTCCGCAGCGCGTTGTTGGTGACGTAGGCGAGGTGCATGCCGTCGGCCCGGGCCGCGGCCAGGGACTCCACGGCGTACGCGATGGCCTCGCCGCCCGCGTACACCACTCCGTCGAGGTCCAGCAGCGCGGTGTCGTACGCCTGGTGCAGACTCTGCTCACTCGCCGCGGGACTGGTCCTGCTCTGCCGGGTCATCGCGTTCGCTCCTCTGACGGCCCTCCCGGCGGTAGCCGGGGGAGAACGATCTTGTCCGATTCTGCACTGCCCCGATCATCCCGCATGGCGAGACGCGACTTACCATGCACCAATGACCACACCTCGCACCGCGGACCAAGGGCTGCGACTGATCCCGTTCCATGGCCTGCGCTACGTCCCGGAGCGCGTCGGCAGCCTCGCCGCCGTCACCTCCCCGCCGTACGACGTGGTCGTGCGCCCCGACGGAGTCGACCACCTCGAATCCGCCGACCCGCACAACATCGTCCGCCTGATCCTCCCGCAGGCCGGCACCCCGGCCGCACGCAACGAACAGGCCGCCCGCACCCTGCACGACTGGCTCGCCGAGGGCATCCTCAGCGCCGACCCCGAGCCCGCGCTCTACGTGTACGAGCAGCGCAAGTCCGGACTGCTCCAGCGCGGCGTCATCGGCGCCCTCGCCCTGTCCACCGCCGACGCGGGCATCGTCCTCCCCCACGAGGACGTCATGCCGGACGTGGTCACCGACCGGGCCGGCCTGATGCGGGCCACCTCCGCCAACCTCGAACCCCTGCTCCTCACCTACCGGGGCGAGGATCCCGGCACGGGAGCGGCCGCGGTCGTCGAGCGGACCGCCCAGCGCGCGCCCCTGCTGTCGACGACCACCGAGGACGGCTTCCAGCACCGCCTGTGGGCCATCACGGACCCGGCCGAGCTCGCCACCGTCACGGCGGACCTCAGCCACCGCCAGGCCCTCATCGCCGACGGCCACCACCGCTGGGCCACGTACCTGCGCCTCCAGGAGGAGCACGGCTCCCCCACGGCGTGGGACTTCGGGCTGGTCCTCCTCGTGGACACCGCCCGCTACCCGCTCCAGGTCCGCGCGATCCACCGGATGCTGCGCCGGCTCCCGGTCTCCGACGCCCTCGCCGGCCTCGGCGGCCACTTCCGCGTCACCCCGGTCGACGGACCGCTCCCGCTGGCCTTGGACGCCCTCGCGGACGCCTCGGAACGCGGCAACGCCTTCCTCCTCACCGGCGACGGCACCTTCCACCTGGTCACCGATCCCGATCTGGCGCTCCTCGACCGCACGGTCCGCCACGACCGCCCGGAGGCCTGGCGCCGGCTGGACGCCACCGTCCTGCACGCGACCCTGCTCGACGCCCTCTGGCACGTGCCGGACGCCCCCGAGGAGATCACGTACATCCACGACGCCGCGTCCACCGTGGCCATGGCCGAACGGCACGGGGGCACCGCCGTCCTGCTGCACCCCGTACGGGAGGAAGTCGTACGGGATCTGGCCCGCCAGGGCGTCACCATGCCCCGGAAGTCCACCTCTTTCGGACCGAAACCGGCCACCGGCCTGGTCCTGCGCGGCCTGGGCTGAACCCCTGCGGACATGAGAAAGGGCGGTACCCCCGGTGGGGTACCGCCCTTTCTCATGCGTTCACCGTGCTTCAGGCCTTGTTGCGGCCCGAGTCCTGCGCGTCGTCGGCGTCGGCGTCGGCCGCGGACTGCTCCAGCGGCTCGTACTCCTCGTCGTCCTCGTCGTAGTACTCGGCGACGTCGGAGGCGCGCTCGGC
The DNA here is from genome assembly GCF_042894695.1 of Streptomyces sp. NPDC001513. Lineage (NCBI taxonomy): Bacteria > Bacillati > Actinomycetota > Actinomycetes > Kitasatosporales > Streptomycetaceae > Streptomyces > Streptomyces sp. NPDC001513. The sequence goes on along the minus strand of NZ_JBIAVU010000021.1, from coordinate 2,260 downwards.
CGCGGCGATCTCCGCCGCGTCCTCGTCGTCCTCGTCGTCCTCGTCGTCGATGACGTCCTCGATGTCGAGGTCGCCTTCGCCTTCACCGTCGACATCGACGTCGGCCAGGTCGACGGCGGCGTCGACGAACTCGACACCGTCGAGCTCGGCGAGACGGTCCGAGGCGTCGGTGGCCCCGTCCTTGTCCGCTTCGAGGGTCTTGCCGAACCACTCGCGCGCCTCGTCCTCACGGCCGGCCGCCAGCAGGGCGTCGGCGTAGGCGTACCGCAGGCGCGCGGTCCAGGGCTGGACGGAGCTGGAGGCCAGCTCCGGGCTCTGCAGGGTCACGATGGCCGCTTCGAGCTGCCCCTGGTCCCGCCGGGCACCGGCCGCGACGAGACGCATCTCGACCTGGCCGGCCTTGTCCAGCTTCTGCACCTCGGGCTCGCCGGCCATGGCCAGCGCCCGCTCCGGACGGCCAAGGCCGCGCTCGCAGTCGGCCATCACGGGCCACAGCTCGACCGAGCCGGTCATGCGCTTGGCGGCACGGAACTCCGCGAGGGCCTCGCTGTACTTCTGCGTGGCGTACGCGGCGAAGCCGGCGGCCTCGCGGACGGCGGCGACGCGGGAGGCCAGGCGCAGGGCGATGCGCGAGTACGCGTACGCCTGCTCGGGGTCCTCGTCGATCAGCCGCGCGACCATGACCAGGTTCTTGGAGACCTCTTCGGCCAGGCCCTTGGGCAGGCTCAGCAGCTCCTGGCGCACATCGGCGTCGATCTCGAGGCCGGTGACGTCCTCGTCGATCGGAAGGCGCTTGACCGGGTCCCGGTCGGAGCGGAAGTCGCGGTCGCCGCCACGGTCATCGCGACCACGGTAGCCACCACGGTCACCACCGCGATCGTCACGGCCACCACGGAACCCGCCACGGTCGCCACCGCGGTCGCCGCCGCGGTCGTCACGGCGCGGGTAGGACGGACGGTCCCCACCACGGTCGTCACGGCGCGGGTAGGACGGGCGGTCGCCACCGGTGGGACGGTCACCGCGGTCGTCACGACGCGGGTACGAGGGACGCTCGCCACCACGGTCATCGCGGCGGGGGTAGGACGGG
>NZ_JBIAVU010000021.1:0-1075 GCF_042894695.1 Streptomyces sp. NPDC001513 | reverse complement strand
GGCGGTCGCCACCACGGTCGTCACGACCGCCGCGGAAACCACCACGGTCGTCATCACGACGCGGGTACGACGGACGGTCCCCAGCCCCACCACGGTCGTCGCGGCGCGGGTAGGACGGACGGTCCCCACCACGGTCGTCGCGACGGAAGCCACCGCCGCCACCACCGGTGGGACGGTCACCACGGTCATCGCGACGCGGGTACGAGGGACGCTCGCCACCACGGTCGTCACGACGGGGGTAGGACGGGCGGTCGCCACCACGGTCGTCACGACCGCCGCGGAAACCACCACGGTCGTCATCACGACGCGGGTACGACGGACGGTCCCCAGCCCCACCACGGTCATCACGGCGCGGGTAGGACGGACGGTCGCCACCACGGTCGTCGCGACGGAAGCCACCGCCACCGCCACCGGTGGGACGGTCACCACGGTCATCGCGACGCGGGTACGACGGACGGTCCCCAGCGCCACCACGGTCATCACGGCGCGGGAAGCTCGGACGGTCCCCGCCACGGTCGTCACGACGGAAACCGCCGCCACCGGTACCGCCACCGGAGGGACGACCACCGCGGTCGTCGTCACGGCGGGGGTAGCTGGGACGGTCGCCACCGCGGTCGTCACGACGGAAACCGCCGCCACCACCGCCGGCGGGACGCCCGCCACGGTCATCGCGGCGGAAGCCGCCGCCGCCGCTGGACGGACGGCCACTGGCACCACGGTCGTCACGACGGAACGGGGGACGGTCGCCACCACGGTCGTCACGGCCCCCGCGGTAGCCGCCCCTGTCACCGCCGTCGTTGCGCCGAGGCTCGCGCTCCGGACGATCGTCGGGAGAGTTGGACATGGGTGTGACTCCTGTCTTCGGGGTACCGCTAGTCATTCTCGCGCAACCAACCCATGGCCGCGCTTCGGCGTAAAGAGGTGAAACAAAAAAAGACCCTTGGTCCAGCGTTGAACGCTGGACCAAGGGTCCTTTGAAAGATTGTTCGGCGGCGTCCTACTCTCCCACAGGGTCCCCCCTGCAGTACCATCGGCGCTGAAAGGCTTAGCTTCCGGGTTCGGAATGTAACCGGGC
>NZ_JBIAVU010000020.1:0-157559 GCF_042894695.1 Streptomyces sp. NPDC001513 | reverse complement strand
TGTGCAACCTCCTCCAGGCCGGATAGCCAGCAGACCTGGCCTCCGGGACGACGGCACGTCCACCCCGTGGAGATCGATTACGGGACAGCCCTTAGGGCCTGGCCGTGATGAAGTCCTTGCCCTGACGCTCTTTCCCGCGTCCTCTTCAGGCAGCCCGCCTGCGGATCAGTAGGCGTCGTACTCGCCGAACCAGTCAACGATGTAGTGGACCTCCCGGGTGCTCTGGTTCCAGAGGTCGACGATCTCGTGCGGGCCGGGCTTCGCCTGCACCAGGTTGGAGACGTCCTTGCCCGCTGTCCAGTTCAGGGCCGAGGTGGTGGGCCGGGGCGGCGGGATCGGGCGCCCGTTGTGGTACGCGTCCATCGAGTACGGGTCAGGGGCGACCGAGAGGTGGCCCGCTCCTGTCGTGGCGGCGACGGTGAGGTTCAGGACATAGGCCTCGATGGGGAGATCACCGCGGTTCATGGAGTCCAGGTTCATGGGGTAGTACCCGCCGGCGAGACAGAACCAGCTGCCGGGGGGCAGGCGCCGGGAGTCCCTCAGCCGCCACGGTCCCTCCGGGATGCCGGGCGTCGTACTGGTGAAGGCCGCCTTGCTGCCAGCGCCGTAGTAGCCCACGACATCGACGATGACGTCCGTTCCGGCCCAGGCGCCGTTGCGGACGTTGATCTTTCCGTCGGCGCCGACGGGGACGATGACCGAGTTGGCGACTGTCTGGCCCGCGGTGAAGTTCAGGCTGGAGGTGGACGGGGCTGCCTGACCACTTGGGAAGACCGTCAGGTGGCCTTCCTGCTTTGGGTTGGTGACGGTCACGTTGAGCGCCACGGCGGTCGCGCCTGCAGGGATGCCGCTCCTGCCCGTGATCTGGACTCCGAAGGTGCCCTGTCCGGCGACCTGACCGCGGGCCGCGCCGAGGCCTTCGCGGGTGTCGACGAAGCGGACCGGGTTCAGCGAGGTGTAGCCGTCAGCGGCCGTGCGGTCGAAGTAGCCGGTCACGTCCGCGATCAGGTCCACCGCGTTCCAGCCGCCGTTGTACAGCTCGACGTACCCGTCCGTGCCGACAGGAACGATCACCTGGTTCGGGAGGGTCTGTCCGGTGCCATAATTCAGGTTCGAGCTCTCGGGCCGCTTCCTGCCCGAGGGGTAGACGCTGACGTGCCCGGCGGCGGTGGTGTTGGTGACTGTGACGTTGAGGACCACCGCAGCGACCCCGGCCGGTACCTTCGCATTGCCCGCGATCTTCAGCCTGATCGGCGTGTACGCACCGACCTTGGCCTTCGTCGCGCCCACACCGGCTCGGGTGTCGAGCAGCCGAGTGGGGGCGTGCGGCACGAAGAACGAGCCCCCTGTTGAGAACTGGAGCTGGTTGACTGCCTGGACGTGGTTCACGCCGTCCGTCGCGGTCACGGTGATGGTGTAGTCGCCGGGCCGGGGGTAGGTGTGTCTGACGTCGTACAGGATCTCACCGCCGGTGACGGTGGCCGTGTGCGTCGTGCCGTCGCCCCAGGCAATGGTGACTTCGTGTGGGACGGGCGCCCCTTGGTAGAGGTTGACGAGGAAGGAGATGCTGTGGGCGGTCCTGACCTCGCCCCGAATGAGGAGTTCGAGGTTCGAGGCGTCGGCAGAAGCCTGTGCCGAGCCGCCCTTCTCCGCGCCGGAGGGCAGGCCCGTACGGATCGTGTTCTCGCCCGGGCTGCGGAAGGTTCCGCTCTCCGCGGCGGTTGTACCGTCGGGAGCAGCCTCCGGGGGCGGTGCGGACACCCCGGGCGTGGCCGGGCCGGCGGCCTGCGACGTGCTCGGTATGAAACCCACGCCGACCGCGAGAACAGCAGCTGAGACAACAAGTCGGCGACTGCGCACCGGCACCCCAATTCCGTTGTGACTGAATGAGCTGGAAAATTCTGCACAGCGTACCGATCAGCATGGACGCGTCATACGCCTGACCAGGGCTGATCAGGCCACAGTTCGATCACGGGGCCAAGCCAGGCAGGGTGCCGAACCGGCCCACTCGTGCAGAAACGTCACCGTCGCCTCTCCCCCGCGGCACCGGCCCACGTAGCGTCCCGGTCGGCTCGTCCTCGACCTGGGCGACCTTGCGGGCCTCAAGCGCGACCGCGTCTGCGGTCAAGGCCCCAGCCCGCAGAGCAGTCGCCAGACCGGCGACCAGGTACTCGTGAGAGACGTGGCGGGCCAGCAGCAGCACCTCGATCAGGGCCCTGGTGCCGGCGGTGTCTCCGTGGGCCCTGACCGCCGCGGCCCACCAGGCGTCATGGACCGGCGTGAACTTGCCCGCGGATCGAGCCCTTTCGAGCGCGGTGGCGCCGGGGAAAGCACCCGGCTTGCGGATCAGAGCCTCGAGGTAGTGGTCCAGATCCAGGCGGCAGCCGCCCTCCGCGATCAGGCGCTCGTGCCGGGCCACTTCCACGTTCCTGTCGTAAACCACCAGGTGAGAGGTGTGCAGCCACGACACGGACCCGCCTGCCGATCAGACGGACCGGGACCGAGTAGCGGTGTCCGATATGCCGATCTGATGGGCGCCGACCGATGGTAGAGCCCCTTACTGCCGCCGCCAATGGCGCTCTTCAGGTGGGCCCCTCCCCTACTCCAGAGGGTGTTGGGAGCAGACGCGCTCGATGCTGCTGGTCTGCCCGACACCACTCGCTCGCGGCCGCCGACCGACGCCTGCTGAGCTTGACGTTTATCCAGTTCGTCGAGGCTTCGTGCCGACCTTGTGGTGTGCAGGTCGGGTGTGGAACTCGCCGGTGGCGAGGACGCGTCCGACGTCATAGCGGGTAGTTGTCCGCCGGTTCTTCGGGCCGGGTGGGCGGCCGGGGCCGAGTCGGTTTCGGTGCACGGGCCGGCATGCCAGCCTTCACGCGGAGGTTCCTGAACCCCCAGCAGCCCCGGGCGGGAGTGAGTCTGTTCGGTTCCGCCGCCCGCTCCCGGGGCCGGCGGAGATCCCGTGCGCGCGAGCGGGCGAGCCGGAGCTGGGTGTGCGCGGCCAGGACGAGCCAGGTCCAGCGGTCGGCCACTTCGGAGTCCCGGAGCCACCATCTTCATCCCTGCCGGAGAGCAGGCCACCGCTCAGGTCTGGCCTGGTCGCGTTCGATGATGGTCTCGGGTCGTCTGACGGTTTTTCCCACGTCGTAGCGGGTGGCGGGCTTCTGGCTCTTCGAGCCGAGAGGCCGGCCGGGGCCTGGCCGGTTCGGTTTGGGTGCACCTGCTGGGCAAGGCAGGTGAGCGCGGGGGTTCCGGCACCCGCGGCGGACTCGGGCGGGGGTGAGTCGGCCGGGCTCGGCGGGCTTCTCCCAGGGGCGGCGGAGGTCCTCGGCCAGCGGACGGGCCAGGCGGAACTGGGTGTGGGCGGTGATGATCAGCCAGGTCCGGCGGTCCGCAGCCTCGGGGGTGCGGAGTTTCGGCCGGGTCCAGCCGAGGGTCTGCTTGATCATCCGGAAGGTGTGTTCCAGGTCGAACCGGCGGAGGAACGCCTGCCAGCGCAGGTCGACGTCAGATCCGGTCATGCCGGTCTGGGAGGACCACAGCCACAGGGGCAGCGGGTGTTCGCCGCTCGGCAGGTGGTCGACTTGCAGGCGGATCAGCGTGCCCTCGATGAGGGGTAGTTCGCCGTCGTGGTCGATCCAGGCCGAGCGAGTGGTGAGGCGGGGGTGGATGTGGTCCCATGCCATGGCCTGGGCGGTACCGTACCGGTCGGTGACCTGGGTGGTGGCCTGGTCCGGCTTGCCCCAGGTCTCCTGCTTGGCGAAGCGGAACTCCTTGCCGTGCTTCGGGGGCCGCCCGCCCTGGGGCGGGCAGATCCAAGGGCGGGGGACGGGCTTGCGCATCACGCGGTCCGACCGCAGCCGGCCCAGGACTTCGACCGGCAGGCCACCAAGGAGGTAGGCCATGCGCGGGACGTCGTAGCCCGCGTCGAAGACGATGGGGATGTCGGGGTTGCCCTGGCGCCACCGACCGCCCTCGATCAGGTCCTCCACCACGCGGCGGACCTGGGCGGCGGTGGCCTCGGCGACGTCGTCTTCGGGCCCCAGCCGGACGGCGTCCAGCAGCTGGCACCACGATGTCCGCCCTGCTTCGAGGGTGGCGACGAACGAGTACGGCCATCCGGGGATCATCAGGTGCTGGTCCCGGCCGCGGCCGAAGGTGTGGCAGAACAGCCTGTCCGCACCGCACTCGGCGTCCGGTCGTAGCCAGTTGCTCACGTCCACCGTCAGGACGAGCCGTTCGCCGGCGGCCTGCGGCTGGGGCAACGGGGCCAGTGTCCGGCGCAGCCGGCCCGCGTCGATGCGGCCCTCGTTCAAGGCCGCGTACAGGGCGCCGTGCCCACGACGGTGCTCAGCCAGCAGTGTCAGATCCACCGGCGTGGTCACCGGCCCGTCCGCGCACAGCAGCGCGTCCGTGACCTCGAACAGGCCATCGCGCCGCCTGGTCAGGCATTCGTAGAAGTCGTCCCGGAAGTGTGACGCCACAGCGAACGCATCCCGCTGGACATCGTGGTGCAGCGGACTCATCCCCACGGCCTTCGTGCTGGTCGAGTGCGTCCTTGGTCGGAGCGCAGGATCAGCCGAAGGCCGCCCTCACGTCCGGCGAATACCCATCCGGGTGATCATGTTCGTGCTGGCGTTCGAGGCGGGCGCAAGGAACAGCCTGAGCGGCTTCTACCGATGGCGTCCAGCTCTGCGCCAGCAACGAGTGGACCAGTCGCCTGCCGGCGTCAGCCGCTCTCCGCTGACCCGCACGACGACAAGCCTGCCGCCTTCGAAAGCGATTCGATCACCGGCGGCCAGGAAGAGGGGGCGCGTCAGCTCGAAGGCGTAGCCGTTGTCAGTCTCGAGGTCCTCCACCAGTACCAACCGCGAGGTCGGCGTGGCTCCGTCAGCTATCAGGCGCATGCCGAGATGGTCCCACGCAGCCCGACGTCACCTCGACCCAATTCAGGAGCCGGCCAACGGCCCAGAGGTTAAAGAACAAGGTAAGTACCTGTTCCTGAGCCGTTCATGACAGGGGGCGTCGCTGTGGATCTTGGGCATATGGATTGCCGGGGCTGCGGCCCGTTCTTCTGACGGACGACACCAGAACGTCAGTGGCCAACGGCACGAGCTGTCAGTGGTCAGCCACATGAGGCGTGTCAGTAGGCGCTGACCGAGAGCCCAGCCCCGCCGATCGTGCAGGTGCCGGAGTCACCTCGGCCGTGTTGTCTACTACAAGGCCTTGTCCACGCTGAGCTGCCAGGAGATCCGAAAAATGAGCGAACTGTACCCACCGGTCGAGCCGTACGAGAAGGGGATGCTCGACGTCGGCGACGGCAACCTCGTGTACTGGGAGGTCTGCGGCAACCCGGACGGCAAACCCGCACTCGTCGTCCACGGCGGTCCAGGATCAGGATGCGGGACCGGGGCACGCCGGTACTTCGACCCGGACCGCTACCGGGTCGTCCTGTTCGACCAGCGCGGCTGTGGCCGCAGCACCCCCAATGCGAGCGAACCCACGACCGACATGCGGCACAACACCACCCGGCACCTGATCGCCGACATGGAGCGGCTGCGGGAGCATCTGGGTATCGACCGCTGGCTGCTGTACGGCGGCTCGTGGGGCTCCACCCTGATCCTGGCCTACGCCGAGACGTACCCGGAGCGGGTGTCGCAGATCGTCATCCCCGCGGTCACCACCACCCGGCGCTCCGAGATCGACTGGCTCTACCGCGGGGCGGGCCGGTTCTTCCCCGAGCAGTGGGAACGCTTCCTGGCAGGAGCCGGCGGCACACCGCGTGACGGTGACATCGTCGCGGCCTACGCACGCCTGATGGAACATCCCGACCCCGCAGTACGAGAGAAGGCCACAGCCGACTGGTGCGCCTGGGAGGACGCAGTCCTGTCCGGGGAAACGAACGGCACCTCCAACCCCTACGGCGACCGCCCGCCGACCGCGCAACTGGCCCTGGTCCGCATCTGCTCCCACTATTTCTCCCACGGCGCCTGGCTGGAAGAAGGCACGCTCCTGCGCGACGCACACCGGCTGGCCGGCATCCCGGGCGTACTGGTCCACGGCAGACTCGACCTGGCCGGCCCTCTCGACACCGCATGGGAACTCGCGCGCGCCTGGCCCGATGCCGAGCTGACCATCGTCAGCAACGCAGGCCATCTGGGCAGCGACACAACCCGCGCCCATGTACTCAAGGCACTCGACCGATTCGCTCGCCAGGAATGAGACCAGACCGCGCAGAGAGTCACCGACACCTCACGTGTCGCCGACCGCTGACACTTCCGTGTCGCCCGACATCTCCATCCGTTTCGGTGGTGTGCGGATGAGATGCTGACGGGCCGTGCAGCTCCGTGCGAGGGTGCGTGAGTCGGAAGGCGCGGTTGGCGTTCGCGGCGGTGACTGTACCTCCGCCAACGTCCCGGCCACCGGCCAGGGCGTCGACACCCTCGGCCTCCTCCTCGCGGTCTGGGTCACCGCCGCCAGCGTCTCCGACAACACCGGTGGCATCCACCTGCTCTCGTGCATCGCCAAGGCTCACCCCCGAATCACCAAGGCCTGGGCCGACACCGGCTACCGCACCAAGACGATCGACCACGGTGCCATCCTCGGAATCGACGTCGAGGCCACCCGCCGCGACCCTGGCCAGAAGGGCTTCAAGCTCATCCCCGCACAGCACCGAGACCGCTCAGTGCCCTCATCGCAAGGCGGAGGGGCGCCCGAGTACTGGACATACTTGGGCGCCCCGACAACGCGGCGAGGTGCGGTGCCAGACGACGCGGGTCTGGGGGCACCTCCCAGCGGTAGCTGGGGGAGCAAGATCCGAAAGAGACGGCCTAGGGGTGCGGGGTCCGCCCGGCGGCGGACGGCGGGGCTTTCTGCTGAAGCAGCCTTCAGCGGGAGGCCCGACGGGCCACATGCGCAGGCATATTCGGGATGCACGCTACCGAACCTCACCAAAGGGGACTGCCATGGTGTCTCGATCCGCCGCAGCAGGCAGCCGGCGGCACATGTCCGCCGCCGAGGCGTCCCGTGCCTTCGCGCTCGGTCGGACCCTCGCGGCCTCATCCGTACTCGGCTCCGGACGCCGCCGCCCGCAGCAGGAGGCGGCCTGGGCTCCCTTCGCACCCGGGACGCCGCCTTCAGGCGCCGTCACCGCGGAGCCGGCACATGGGTACGAAGGGCTGCCGCATGCCCGTTCGAGCACCATGGCGACGGCCGCGACGGGGTGGAGCACCATGCAGCGGACGCAGTCGGCGGACGGTCCCGTCTGACGCGCCGGCCGCAGCCCGCGAGCCCCGGCTCCCCATCTCCCCCGAAAGGACATCCGATCATCTACGCCTACGACCGGGAACTCGCGGCCTGGGCCGCCATGCTCTCGCCGGTGGACCACAGCGATCCCGACAGCGCCCGGGAGCAGGTGCGCCAGGCCCAGTACCAGCAGCCGTTGCGATCCGTTCCCGAGGATCTGTGGATCGCGGAGGTCGACGTACCGGGACCCGTCGGCGCCCCCGCCGTTCCCGTCCGCGTGTACGCACCCGTCCGCCCCGCGGATCCCTGGGCGGCGGCGCCCGCCGTGCTCTACTTCCACGGCGGCGGCTTCGTCACCGGCGACCTCGAGACCGGCCATGACGAATGCGTCTGGACCGCCACGGCGCTCGGCGTCGTCGTCGTCAACGTCGCCTACCGGCTGGCTCCCCAACACCCCTACCCCCACGCCCTCATGGACGCCCACGCCGTCCTGTACTGGCTCTCCACACAAGGCGAGTCGCTGGGCATCGACCCCCACCGGATCGCCGTCGTGGGCGAGGACGCGGGCGCGGGCATCGCGGCGTCCCTCTGCCTGCTCGCCCGGGAGCGCACGGGCGTGCGCCCCTGCTTCCAGCTGCTGGCCGACCCTCTGCTGGACGACCGGCTCGCGTCCCCCTCCGCCGAGCTGTTCGTGGACACACCCGTGCTCGACCGCGTCCAGGCGGCCAACATGTGGTTCCACTACGTCGGCGCCGCCGCGGGCGGCCCCCATGTCTCGCCGTACGCCGCACCGGGCCGCGCCGACGACCTGGCCGGGCTGCCGCCGACCCACCTCTCCGTGTGCGAGTTCGACCCGGCCCGCGACGAGGGCATCGCCTACGCCGAACGACTCATCCGGTCCGGGGTCTCCGCCGAACTCCACCACTACCCCGGCACGTTCCACGGCTGCGCCTCGGTCCCCGGGGCGGCGGTCGCCCTGCGGATGCGGGAGGACCGCATCCGCGCGCTGCACCGTGCGCTGTTCACCCCGCCGCCCCGGCCCGTCCCGGCTCACGAGCCGCCCGCCGGCCTCGCCACCGCGCCGCTCACCTAGGCCGTAGGGGCCGTCCCGGCCGGCCAGGAGGCCGTCCAGGCCCCCCCGTTCCGCAAGGCGATCCGTTTCTGATGACCGCAGCTCACCACGGCGAGCGAGAGCAGCCGCAGCAACCCCGGTACCAGCTCCTGGCAGAGGACTTGATGTGCCGGCTGGGAGGGCCCGACACTCTCGCGGCGGTTCCGTCGGCCGACGAGATCGCCCGGCGGTACCGCGTTCCGCGTCCCACGGCCCAGTTCGTGCGCCGGGCCCTGTGCACGCGCCTGCGGGCCCAGGGCTCCCCGCACGCCGTGCCGATGACCCCGGACGCCCGTTCCATGCCGGAGCGCGTCGCCGCCCTCCTGCGGGCCCGCATCCTGAACGGAAGTCTCACCGGCCGTCTGCCCAACCGGCCGGACCTCGCCACGGAGTACCGGGTCAGTGTGGACACGGTCGGCAAGGCCGTTCGGCTGCTGGTCCGGGAGGGGCTGCTCCTGGGGGCAGCCCGGCACGGCACGTACGTCCTCGAACAGACAGCCCCGACGCAGAAGTAGAGGCGGGCCCGAACCGCCCGGCGCAGAGGCCGGGCGGTTCGGGCCCGCCTCTTCGGCGCCGCGCACCAGGAGGGTGCGGCCACCGGTCGCGTCAGCTCATGCCGGTCAGACCCGCCTGGTGGGCGAGGATCGCGGCCTGGGTGCGGTTGTCTACTTCCAGCACGGCCATGAGCCGCGACACGTAGGCCTTGACCGTCCCCTCGGACAGGTGCATCGACCGGGCGATCTCCGCATTGGACAGGCCGGCGCCCAGGCGGCGCAGGAGCTCCTGCTGCTGTTCGCTCAGACCGGCCAACCTCCGGGACGACTCGGGGGCGGCGACCGTACGGCTCACGGATCCTCCCCCGGCAGCCGTCCTGGCCAGCCGGGCGGCCGGGCCGGGAGCGAGCGCGGCGGCTCCGGACGCAACGAGTCGTACGGCGGCCATGACCTGCTCGGGAGGAGCGTCCTTGAGCAGGTAGCCCGTGGCTCCGGCCGTGAGGGCGCGGGCGATGCCGTCCTCGGTGTCGAAGGTGGTCAGCACCAGGACGGCGGGCGGTCCGGGAAGCTCCATGAGCCGCCGGGTCGCCGCGATGCCGTCCATGCCCGGCATCCGCAGGTCGGTCAGCACGATGTCGGGCCGCCCTTCGCGGGCCTGCTCCAGTAGCTCGGTGCCGTCGCGGGCCTCAGCGATAACAACGATGTCGTCCTGGCTCTCCAGCAGGGTGCGCAGAGCGAACCGCATCAGGGGCTCGTCGTCCGCCACGATCACGCGGATCACGGTGCCGATCCTTCGGTCAGGCCCTGTCCGACGCGGGGCGGCAGGACACGGGGGTCGCCTTCGACGGGCAGCGTCGCGGAGACTTCCCAGCCGCCGCCCGCGGTGGGACCGGCGGCGAACGTGCCACGCAGCAGGGAGACGCGTTCGCGCAGTCCGGTCGCGCCGAAGCCCCCGCCGGCATCGGGGGACCCTGCCGGAGTCCCGCCGGGGGCCGGGGCGTTGGTCACCCGCACCGACAGACAAGGGCCCTCGCGGCCCACCCGGACCGTCGTACGGGCCCCGGGCGCATGCTTGACGGTGTTGGTCAGCGCCTCCTGGACCGTCCGGTAGACGGTCAGCGCGACCTCCGAAGGGACCTGGCCCACGGGACGCACCTCGTACGCGACCGGGAGGCCGGCCGACCGCGCCTCCTCGACCAGGCGGTCGAGGTCGCCCAGCCGGCGGCCCGCCACCACCGAGCCCTCACCGTCCCGGAGCGTGCCCACCACCTGCCGCAGGTCGCTCATGGCAGCCCTCGCGGTGTCGCCCATGGCCCGGGCGAGCAGCCGGCCCTCGGGGCGCGCGCCTCCCGCGGCCTCGATCGCGCCGGCGTGCATGGCCATGAGCGCGATGCGATGGCCCAGCACGTCGTGCATCTCCCGGGCCAGCCGGAGCCGTTCCTCGGTGCGCGTCCGCTCGGCCCGCCGCTCCCGTTCCTCGCCCAGGGCCGCGAGCGTGCGCTCGTACGCCCGTGAACCCAGCCCGAAGACCACCGGGAAGACGGCATAGAGGGCGGCACACGCGAACTGGCCGACGAGGGTGATGCCCACGTGGCCGGGCAACAGCGCCTTGAGGAAGGTGAAGCCGGCCCAGGCGAGGCCGATCACGACGGTCCGGTGGCGGCTCTGGTCCCGGGCCAGGCAGTACAGGGCGAGGAAGACCGGAACCCGCGACCCTTCGACGACCAGGCCGCCCGCGGCGAGCACGGCGACCATCAGGGGCGCTCGGCGACGCCACAGGAAGCCGGCCGACACGACGGCCGCGACCGCGACGCCGGGCAGGGTCCCGGGGACCAGTCCCGTGTCCGGGTCCAGAGCACTGGCCAGCGAACCGACCGCCACGACCGTGACGATCAACAGGTCGCTCCACAGCAGCCAGGTCCGGCCGATCGGGGCCATGAGCTTGGCGTACCAGCGCTCGAAGGCGTCGGGAGAGGCGAGAGCGGCCACAAAGATCCTTGTTCAGTTCGTTCTATTCCACCAGAAGAACGGCAGAACATACCAGAAAGGACTAGACCAATCAGTGACGCACGCCACACCATCCGGATTGCCATCGCCCGGTATTCACTTTCGTCAACATGGGTCGCCGACGCGTTCACCTAAGGCCACAAAAGGTGGGCGAAAGCCTCCGATCGGGAGAGCGGGGCCCGGCGGGCATCGATTCCCCTCTAGCTTGTTGCCCCTGCAAAGCGGTGAAGTCAGCCCCACCCCGAAGGGACATTCCGTGCGCCTCCTCCTGATCGAAAGCCGTGCCCGTTTCGCCCATGCGCTGCGGCAGGATCTGGCGAGGGAGGGGTTCCACACGGAATGGGCCCCCGACGGGCGCTCGGGACTCCGGCGGGCGCTGGACGGCGACCACGACGTGATCGTGCTCGACGTCCTGCTGGCCGGGCTGAACGGCTACGAGGTGTGCTCGCGGATCCGCGCCGCGGGCCGGACCACCCCGGTCCTGATCCTCACGGCCAAGGACGGTGAGCACGACATCGCCGAGGGACTGGAGAGCGGCGCCGATGACTACCTCGTGAAGCCGTTCGCGTTCCTGGTGCTCGTCGCCCGGCTGCGGGCCCTGCTGCGCCGGAGGGGACAGCACGCGTCGGCGGGCTGGCAGGTGGGCGATCTGCGGGTCGACCCGGTCTCCATGAGGGTGTGGCGGGGAGACACGGAGATCGAGCTGACCGCGAAGGAATTCGGTGTTCTCGCCTGCCTGACCCGCGAGGCCGAGCGGGTGGTCACCAAGCCCCAGATCATCGAGCGGGTCTGGGAAAAGCAATCGCCACGGCAGGTGAACGTCGTGGAGGTCTACATCAGCACCTTGCGCCGCAAGATCGACAGACCCTTCCGGCAGGCGAGCATCGTCACGGTACGGGGGGCCGGCTACAAGTTCGTCGCGACCGGTGGGCCGGGACCCGGGCGTCAGACGTACGGGGTCAGGACCCCCACCAGTCCGGCAGCGGCAGCCATCGCCATGCTCAACTGCGTCAGCGAGATGCCGGATCCCGTCTGCGCGTCCGGAACGTCCGGAACGCCGGGAGCCGTCCGCGGGCTCTCGGCCGGCGGGATCTCGTGATGCGGGGGAACGCCCCGGTGCCAGAACAGACAGATCCGCTGCCAGCGTTCCCGCTCCGCGTCCGGACCGGGGCGCCGCTCCTCGCCGAGCGCGTCCAGGAGATCGCTGCGGTGCAGATCGAAGGCCACCCGAACGTGCTGCCCGTACACCAGCGCGGCGTTCAGAGCGCCCCGGTAGGACGCCCAGGCCAGCAGGACGCCGCCCCAAAGGCAGCACAGCAGCAGGGCGGGCGGGCCGCCCCGGGCCGCCACATAGCCAGCCGCGAGCGCGGCGAAGGCACCGGAGAGGACGGCGCGTACCAGGAGCGCGGACAGCTCTGCCCGCGCCGTCGTCAGTGCGCCGGGCAACCCGCCCGGGAGCAGTGGGAACAGACGCGGCCACACGAGTACGGCATCGATTCCGTAGCGCAGCTGCGGGTACAGCTCCGCGGCCTTGAGAATGTTCCCCAGGCGGGTCGGCATCACCTCGTGCGGTCGTGATCCCGGCGGGTAGAGGTACTGCGCCGGTCCGTCGGCGCACCTCAGCAGCCGCAGCCGGTGGCAGCGGCGTCCGAACCGGCCGAGCGACCGGTCCGCGATCCGGCCCCAGTACCCTTCCGCCCACCTCAGCAGGGCGGACTGGGCCGAGTCCAAGAGGGCGGAGACGAGCAGGACGGCGGTCAGGAAGCCTCCCACCAGCAGTGCCTTGACCTCGACGGGTTGGGATTTCCAGGTACGCAGAACGGCGCCGGGAGACTGCTCTCCGGCGACCAGCGCGACGACGGCCAGCAGGGAGCAGAAGACCAGGCTGGGCAGCAGCACGACGCGGACGAACCGGCGGCCCGCGAACTGGGCTGCCTCGCCCAGCGTCGTCGTGAACATCGCTCACTCCGCCCTGATGGCCAGCGGATGCGGCGCGGCCTCCGGTACCGGGCCGGGACACACCGGTGGGAAGTCGGGGTCGTAGGCGGTCAGGGTGGTGAGCCGGCCGCAGTGGCAGACGACCCGCGCGACGGGGGTGGCGTAGGTACCGGCGAGAACGGCGTCCGAGGGCGACGGGGTGTCGCTGCGCAGTGTGCCCCGAGCCGACAGGGTGACCAGGTACGAGGAGACGGTGTGCCGTTCCAGCACGCCCAGCGTGCGACCGCGGTCCTGGACCAGCGCACCGTACGGGTTGAGGGCCAGCAGGTCGAGCGCGCTGCCGGTGCACAACGCCGACATGGTCATCGGCGCGGGCAGCAGCACGGCGGGTGGAAGGCCCGCATCCGCGTCGTCCAGTCTGCCGAGAGCGGTGGGCCGGCCCTCCTCGTCCACGGTCATGACGTAGCCACCGTCCGCCACCGCTTCGTTCAGCGGGGTGACGGGAGCCAGGATCAGTTCGCCGAGTGTCATCGCCAGTCTCCTACCAGGGTGAACGGGGCCCAGAAGAACGGGGAGGCGAAGGCGGGCAGCGAGTAGTCGCAGCTCAGCCGACCGTGCTGGAATCGGACCTGCCGCTTCAAGTCGGTCAGGGCACGGCGTTCTTCGCTGCCGAGACCGGTGTCGGGCAGCAGTCTCCCGATCTCCTGCGCGGCCCCTGCCGTGTCACCGGCCCGCAGGCGCAGTTGGGCGAGGTCGTGCCCCAGCCGGACGGCGATCGGCCGGTTCGCCGGGAGGTCCCGGAGCCGCTCGCACTGCGTGACGGCGTCACCGAAGCTCATCGTGCGCACACCGCTCCGTGCCGCCGACAAAGCCGCTCCGACGGGGCGGCCCCGGCCGAGCTCCCGGTAGAAGGCGGCCATCAGCAATGCGGTGGAGACGTCGTTGACCGCCCACTGGCTGACGATCACCGCTCTGGCCCCGGCGTGCAGCAGTGCCCGGGTGAGGCCGATCAGCTCGTTGCCCTTCCGGTATTGCTGGCCTCCGGTCTCGCATCCGCTCACGACGACGAGGGAGGCGTCGAGCCGTACGGAGAGGAAGTCCTCGACGGTCAGCCGCCCGTCGGCCAGACGGACCGCCGACCCGGAGGGCTGTTCCCGGTCGAAGCCGTAGTGGCAGGCGAGGTGGAGTACGTCGTACGGCTCCGCGCCGAGTCGCTCCAGCAGTCGGCGGCGGGTCGCGGAATCGCCGGTGTGTACCTCGGCCCGGGGCAGGAGGGCTCCGACGAGATGGGCTTCGGCCCGAGCGTGCGGCAGGTCGCCGTCCGGGTCGGCCATGATCAGTGCCCGCCGGACGCCTGGTTCCCGGTCCCCGCCGAGCCGATGCCGCAGCAGCGAGGCACTGGGGGTGACGCAGAGCGGATTGCGCTCGCCGAGCGGGACCCCGTCCACCTCCACCGCGTGCAGGGGCAGACCGTGCAGGGGCCCGTCGGGCACCAGCCACAAGGTCTCTCCGGGTGCGGAGTGCTCGGCCACCGCCCGCAGAAGGGGCTGCAAGGGTTCCCCCCAACGGGCCGGACCGTCCGGTGGGGGCAGAGGCAGCAGGTGCGGGTCCTCGTCCAGCGGCACCGCGAAGACCGCCGGCGCCGGCCGGTCGGCGCGCACCACCAGCACCAGCATCCGCGAGCCGCGGCGGACGAGTTCACAGAGCACCACGCCCGGCGGCAGCACCGCGCGCAGTTCCCGGAAGGTGGCGGGTGCTCCACGGCGGTGTCTGACGTAGGCCGCGCCGAGCGGCCCGGACGCCTCCAGTTCCGCCCAGACCGCTTCGCGGGCCGCGCGGTACCGTCGCTGATGGGCGGGATGGATGTCCCCGTGCGCGAAGGCGGAACGGTCCGGGCGTGGGAGGACACCCTCTCGTACGCGTCCTTGCTCCATCCCGCGTTCCCTGTCGCGCAACCGCGTCAGCCGCAGCGGCAGTTCAGGGGATACGGAGGAGCCGAACACCTCCAGCAGCAGCCGGGACCGACTGCGTTCGGCCAGCTCGACGGCGTCGGCCGGCGTGAGGGGGGACGCCCGGCCTTCGACGACGAGCTCGATCAGCTGCGCGCAGGCAGGAGTGACATCCAGGTCGATCCGGGTGTCGCCGTCACTGACGCGTTCCCGAAGTCGCTCTACGAGGTCCACGACGGCCAGCAGTTCGGCGGTGAGGTCCGCCCAGCGGCGCTCGGTCTCGGCGAGCCGGGCCAGCAGCCGATGGGCCTCCGCCTCGTGCGGCAGGTCGCCGATGGACCGGGCGGCGGCGGCCACCTCTTCGGCGAGCCCCCGTGCGGCGGGGGTTCCCGTCTCCTGGCACTCCCGCGCGCGCTGCAGCGCCTGCCGCAGATCATGTGCGGCGGGCATCTCGTAGCGGTCCAGGAACGTGCTGTGCATGCTGCGTGCCCGGGCCTGGGCGGGGAGATTCGGACCGAGCGTGTCGGCGATGCCGGCGAAGCGCTGCTCGACCAACCGCACGAACGCGATCTCCTGGTGATGACGGCTGCCGAACGGCAGCCATGTCGGCAGCTCGTCGAACAGTCCTCTGGCGGACCGCAGGTCGAGCGGCATCATGCGGGCGGCGGCCGGGCCGGCCGCCCTGTCGCCTGCCGCTGCCTTCAGCACCAGGGCCAGACAGGCCACCGCCCTGGGCGGATTCGGCCGGGTGGCGACCTGTTCCAGTTCGTGTCGGGCTTCCTGCGGCCGTTGCAGGTCGAAGAGCAGCACGTCGGCAGCGAGGCAACGGGCGGCTGCCGCGTTGCCGTCGAGGCCGGCGGCGGTGTACAACTCGGCGGCGTAGCGGCGGTTGCGGAGCGCGTAGTCGAACTCCCCGGAGGAACAGCTCGCTTCCGCCCGGACCATCGCGGTCATCGCCGTGACGATCCGCGCCGTGGTCGTCAGTTCCCGGTGCCGGGTGGAGTCCAGTCCGATGGGCTGGTGGAGGAGCCAGCGCAGTGACTCGGCGGACGCCTCGGCGGCGCTGATCCACGGCTCCTCCTCCGAGGTGGGAACGGCGCTCACGGGCTGCCAGAGCATCGGTACCAGGCCGTACCCCTTGCGGGAGGACAGCAGTTCACGGTGGCGCAGCCACAGTTCCCACAGCGCCAGGTCGGGCTGGTGCGGTGGACGTGTCGTCGTTTCCCACCACCGCTCGCGGGCGATCGCGTAGAGGCCGAGGGGGAAACGGTCGCGGGCGATCCGCGTCGTCAGGAGCGCGACCGCGGCATCCGCGCGCAACGCCCAGTCGCCGGTCCGCAACGCGATGAGGGCGAAGCCGATCTCCAGGACGGTCATGGCCGTCGCCGCAGGCAGGAGGAGGCCCGCGTCCGGCTGGACCACGGCGGCCACCGCCGGGGTCCAGCCGTAGCAGAACCAGGCCCGGAGGCGCCCGAAGCCCCGGACCCAGGGGGACGACTCTCCCCGAACCTGCGGCCATGTCCGGAACTCGCACAGGCAGCCGAAGACGGTGACCGCGGCGGCGGCCACCGCGCACAGAACCACCTCCCCCACTGCGGGAGCCGCTCCGCCCGGCGGTAGCAGCGCCGCGAGCCCTGTCCCCGTCAACAGCAGCGTGGCCTCGGTGCGGCAGCGTCGGCGCCTCGTCGCCCGGCTGATCGCGCGCATGCGCCGTTCGCCGGTTCCCGCACGCACCAGGATGAGCACGCCGAGGAGCAACCGCAGGGCGTCGGAGTCCGCCCCGAGGTCCGGCCGACCCGACCAGATCACGATCAGCAGCGGTGCGGCGGCACCGGCCAGCCGGACCGCACGCCACCAGCGGTCGTGCAGGTCTGTGGGTTGGGCCTGGATGTCCTCGTAGTGCCGGAACCGCTCCCGGCCGCGCAGCCGCATCGTACGAATCCTTCGCATGGAAGTGGATCGACGACCAGGCTAGGGCCCCGTCGTTGCGGGAACCGGCCTCACGCACCCTGTCACCCGATCGTGGCAAGCGGACCTCCGTCGACGGTGAAGGAAGGTCCGCCCGGCCCGCGGTCAGGCCTGCTTCCACTGTTGCTACGTCGGCGGCGGCTCGATCGGCTCGATGATCGGCGCCCCGTCCACGTCGGTCATGAAGTCGCGGTGGACCGGCTTCTTGTCCGTCGGCTCGGGGAGGTTCGGGCACGCGATGCCGTTGCCGTCCCGGTCGAGTCCGTTCGGGTCGAGTGCGTCCGCTCTCAGCACCGCTTGCGCGTCGGCCTGGGCCTTGAACGCGTCGCAGTCGACCACATGCCCCTTGTGCACGTACGGAGCGACGTCGAACGTGTGCTTCGGGGGTTCATTGCCGGCGCACGCGGTCAGCGTGATCGCCGCGATCACGCTGACCGCCGCGATGGCGGTACGACGACCCGGCCGTAGCCGGTGATCCGGGCCCTTGTGGATGTTGCGTGATTGGTCTGGCATGGTCCTAGGCCGATCCCATCCGGAACACCTCGACCTTTTCGTTCTTCGGGTCGAGCGCGTACAGCTTCGCCGTGGTGTTGTTCACGGCCAGCGAGCCGAACTGGAGAGACGTGCCGAGCGGGGCCTGCGGCAGCATTGTGGTGCCGTCGGTCACCCCGAGGCCGCCCGGCGCGTCCACCGTCATCAGTTGCGCGACGAAGACCCTGTTGAAGTTCTTCAGCACGGTGAGCCTGTGCGCCGGGTTCGCGGCGGCACCTGAGATCGCGCAGGCCGACGCCTGTTGCGTGAACGCCTTCCCTTCGACTCGGCTGATGCGGCCCCCGGAAGTTCCGCATCCCTGTACGGCCGGGCCGGTGGAGAAGACGTAGACCGAGGCTGCCGAGGAGCTGTAGACCGCGTAGAGGGGACCGAAATTGGATCCCGGCAATTCGTCGATCGCCGTTGAACTACCGTCGACGGGGTTGATGACCATCGTTGTGCCGACTGTTCTCACCCCGTTGGAATTCGTCGGGTCCTGAACGCACTTACTGGCAAGGAGGTAGACGAAGTTGCGGTTCGGATCGACGGCCGTCGTGCCACGAGCGGAGCCGGGCGTGAGGTGTCCGTAGCTGCTGCTGCAGCCGGACTTCGTCGGGAACTCCGCTACGACCCTGGCCACATGGGTCTGCGTCGAGATGGTGAAGAGGCCGATGTTTGGGCTCGCGCCGAGGCCGGTACCCTGCTTCGCGAAGTACACCGCGTGACGCGCGGCGTCAAAGGAGAAGTCCATGCCCGAGGCGGCGCTCACGAGTCCCACAGCGGGCAGGGGGATCGGCGTCGCCGACGAGCTGCCGGCCGCGATGTAAGCGACCGCCGAGGCGTTTCCGGTACCACCGCCGACGTAGACGTCGCCGTTCTCGGGAGAGACGGCCAGGCCGCTGACGGTCGCCGCGAAGTCGACGCGGGTCACTTGGTTGCCGTTGGCCGTGTCGATGACCGCGACGCTGCCCGCACCCCCGACGTAGACCTGCCCGGTGCCGGAGTTGACCGCGATCCGGGTCGGGTTCGACACACCGCCGGAGACGTTGATCGGAGCGCCTATCGGTTCGTCGGTCTTGCCGTCGATCACGGTCACGGTGTTGCGGCTGCTCGACACGACGTACACGCGGTTGGCCTTCTCATCGACCGCGAGGTCGGTCGGATCCGCGTCCACCCGGATCGCGCCCGCCGCGCGTTCCGCCGGTGAGGTGCCGTACAGCGTGAACGACGACTTCTCGCCTCGACCGCACTTGTTCTCCTGGCCGACCGCCACCATGTTGTAAACCGGTTCGCCGGTCAGCAGCCCGTCGGCTTTCAGATCATCGACCGTCCCGTAGTGTCCGTGCTTCGCGCAGTAGGACTCTTCCGCTGTTCGCAGGGTGGCCGCGTCCGCGGCGACCGCGTTCTTGCGGCCCTTGTCGCCGATCCCCCTGACGGAGAAGACCACGATGGCCGCGAGGACGCCCAGGATCACGATGACCACGAGCAACTCGATGAGCGTGAAGCCGTCCTGGCGTCTGGCGCGCAAGGGGAACAGGCGATGATCCGGTGTCATGACAGTCGGGGCTTCCTTCGATCGATGGATCACGTCCGGTCCGTGCACACGCGCGAGCTCTTGCCGCGTCACGGTGTCCCCCGTCGCACGGGCTTGACGTCCTTGGGTCCCGGCAGGTCGGGGCACGCGATGCCCTTCCCTTCGCCGTCAAGGCGGTTCGGGTCGGTCGGCGCGAAGCGCAGGACGGCCTGCGCGTCAGCCTGGCTGGCGAAGTCCGGGCAGTCGTAGGCGTCATTGGCGTAGCGCAGGAAGTAGCGGGCGTCGAAGGCTCGATCCGGCTGCGGGCAGAGCCCGCTACGCGTGTCGCCAGGACCGCACTTGAACTGCTGCGCGATCTGGGGAACCGCTTTGGTGTCGCGCGGTTCCGGCAATCCGCGACACGCGACGCCGCCTCCGTCGTCAAGGCGGTTCGGATCGCCGGGGTCGGCCCGCAGCACCGCCTGGGCATCCGCCTGATGGGCGAAGTTGATGCACTCGAAGGCGTCGCCGTGAGTGGCGTATTCCTTCGCGTCGAACACCTTGTTGTTCGGGCAGAGCACGCTGCGCTGGGTGCCCGGTGTGCACAACTCGCGCTCGGGCCGCTGGGCTTGGGCGGCCGTATCCGACCCACCGCGCATGAACACCACAACGCCCAGCGCCACCGCGACCACCGCGAGTACCAACGCACCCCGCCTGATCGCGCGCGAGCCCGACAGTCTGCTCAACACTGCCATACCACGCCTCTGCCCATCGTGCCGTCAGCCCCTTCTCTGCGTCCCGCAGCGGACCGACGACACTTGCGCACCAGGCCCGTTGCAGTCTGGATACGTGCATTACATCCACGGCGGGCGTGGTTGTCAACGATTGACTACTGCGGCCCCTCGTGAGCACCATCTAGGCGCGTGCGGCACCTTCATGCCGGAAACCTCGCAGATGCCCATGAGTTTTCGGCATTTTCCTGATCCCACCAGCAGAGTGCCCGTCCGGCAGCCGCCGCCCACCAGATCGACTAGGAGTAGCACATGCAAAGAGGATCCAGCCGCGCTCGAAGCGGTCCGCACTCCGTCCGCACCGCGATGCGCCGGGTACGGAACGCGTTCGCGGTGGGTGCCATCGCGACGGCGCTGATCACCGCCACGGCGCCGGCAGCGTCGGCAACGACGAACTCGGAGGTCGGTGTCGCGAACAACATGTATCCCGCCCTGAAGGACATGAAGGGGTACATCGCGACGCTCAAGTCGTTCACGCCGTTCACGGCGAACGCCGCATCGCAGGTCGGCGGGTTCTGGAACAAGCCGGCGATCGATACGTCGACGATGCGCGGGATCACGTCGGGCAACCTGCGCCAGCAGCTGAAGAGCGCCGGCCCCTACACCACGTGCAACCCCTCTTCCTCGAACAACTGCGTCAACGGGCCGTTGCACATCGACGCGTTCCTGTCGGCGGACGCGACCAACGTGGACGCGGTCATCCCGACTTCGGATGGCGGGACGTGCACGGCGAGCGGGAGCGTCGAGTGCAACGGCGATGTCGACAGCAGGCATCTTGTGGCCATCGGGCGCCTGGCGATCTACAGCTGTAACGGCAGCTGGGCGGGCTCGACCAAGGGCGATGACCCGTCCAACGCCGGCAGTCCGCCGCTGGCGTTCGGCGCGGACGCCAATGGCAGTGGCAACGGCAAGGCCCAGTCGCCTCGCTGTGACGCCTCGCCGGTCTCCGGCGGCGCGCCCACGACGATCCCGGGTGTGGTGAGCTGGCTCGGGACGAGCGGGAACCGGATCGCGGTCGCCGACCCGGCTTCCGCACCGTTCGGTGCCGCGTCCAAGCAGGCGCTGGTACAGAACGGGTTCACGTGGACCGACAGCGGGCCGGGCCAGAACGTCTTCCGGGGAAGCGCGTGCGACAGCGCGGGCACGGCGTGCAAGGTGCGCCTGGAGTCGGGCATCAGCCAGGTGCGCGGTGCGGTGACCGCGAACGCCGGCGGAAACACCCAGCTCGGTCTGGTCGCGAAGTCGAACGTCATGAACGTGAGCTGGACGTCGAGTTCGCTGAACGGCACCACGGGCAATGACCCCAACACGTGGACCGAGGTCAATCCCAGCGCGTACTCCGGCTACGGAGCCATCGAGCAGTACGGCGTCGCCCTGAACGGCGGAAACGCCGGCGCGGCGGCCGTCTGGAGCGACCTGTTCACCAACGACTGGGACTTCGACTCCACCATCCAGGGGACCCTCGCCGCCTACGGCTACTAGGCGATCCGGAACACCGGGCAACGGATCGTCGGCCGGGCACGAACATCGTCCGCCGACGGTCCGGCCCGCCGGTCCTCGTCGCCGGGCCCACTGCCGCCGCAGTTGTCAATCGCTGACTAGCGGGGTCGATCACCCGACGGCCACCCTGCCGAAGCGCGTCCCCCCTTCCCGTTCACCAGGCCCTTAGGAGGGTCCTCACCCATGCACAGATCACCACGTCGGCACCTCACGCCGGACGGCCACTCCGCCGCGGTCACGCGCCGTCGGCGACGCCGAATTCCGGCGCTCGTCTTCGCGGTGGCGACCGTCGTGATGGCCGCCACCCCGGCCTCGGCGACCGGCGCCAACACGACCGGCTTCGGTACCGCGGCGAACCTCGACGACAACGGCCGCGGCAGCTCCGCCGTCGCGATCGGCGATCTCGACAACGACGGGACGCCGGACCTCGTGACGGCGATCCGCACCGAGGGCCTCGGCGTGTTCCTCGGTTCGGGCGGCGGCAGCTTCGGCGCCGTGACGAAGTACGCGGCGCCGCTGACCTCGACGAGCCTCTTCCTCGGCTCGGCAGTGATCCAGGACGTCAACGGCGACGGCCACAAGGACGTCATCAGCCAGGACGCGCGCGGCAACGTCGCTCTGGTCTGGCTCGGCGACGGATCGGGCGCCCTCGGCGCCGGAGCGGCGGTGCAACTCAACCCGACGCCCGGGTGCGACACCACGGGCGACAACCCGTGCGTCGTGCGCTTCCCGACCGGCGTCGCCGTGGGCGACTTCGACGAGGACGGCAAGCCGGACCTCGCGACCTCCAACGCGAACACGAACAACGTCGCGACGGTGCTCGGCAACGGCGACGGTACGTTCGGCGCGGCGACACGGTTCGGACTGAACGGCGGCACCGGCCCGCAGGGCATCGCGGCCGCCGATCTCAACGGTGACGGCCATCTGGACCTCGTCACGTCGAACTCATCGGCCGGCACGCTCTCCGTGCTGCTCGGTGATGGAGACGGGGGCTTCGGCACGGCGTCGAGCGTCTCGGCCGGCATGACGCTGCCGTCCAAGGTCAAGCTCGCCGATGTCAACGAGGACGGCAAGCAGGACGCCGTCGTCGTGGCACCCGGCACCCCGGGGCGCGCCGCCGTCCTGCTCGGCGACGGCGCGGGCGGGTTCGCCGCCGCGAGCCTCCTGTCGGCGGGGGCGAACCTCACCTCCGCCTCGGTGTCCGACCTGAACGGCGACGGCCACGTCGACCTGGTCGTCTCCAGCTCCACCACGCACGAGGTCGCCGCCTTCGAGGGCGACGGCACGGGTGCCTTCGGCAGCCCGCTCGTATTCGGGCTGAACGGCGGCAGCACCCCGCAGGCCACGGCGGTGGCCGACCTCAACGGCGACGGGCGTCCCGATGTCGTCACGGCCAACCTCAACAGCTCGGCGACGTTCGTCAAGGACGCCTCGGTGCTGCTCAACGCGACGAACCGGACGCCGACGGCCGCGAACGAGTCGTACCACCACGTCGGGGCGGACACTCCGCTCGTCGTCGGCGCTCCCGGTGTCCTCGGCAACGACACGGATCCCGACGGCAACACGCTGACGGCGGCGCTCGTGACCGGGCCGACGCACGGCACCCTGACGCTCAACCCTGACGGCTCGTTCGGCTACCAGCCCGGCAGCGGCTACGTCGGAAGCGACAGCTTCACGTACAAGGCGACCGACGGCACGGTCGACTCGAACATCGCGACCGTGACCATCAACGTCTCGGCCGGCTGCAACGGTCTCGCCGCCACGATCACCGGCAACGGGATCGTGAACGGCACCAGCGGCTCCGACGTGATCGTGACCGGCAACGGGAACGACGCCGTCAGCGGGAACGGCGGCAACGACACGATCTGCACGTTCGGCGGCGGCGACGCCGTGTCGGCCGGCAGCGGGAACGACCACGTCGACGGCGGTGACGGCAACGACGCCGTCAGCGGCGGTGACGGCACCGACGCCGTCAAGGGCGGGTCCGGCAATGACGCGCTCTCCGGTGGCAACGGCAACGACACCGTGGTGGGTGGCGCCGACAGCGACACCCTCTCCGGCGGTAGCGGCGCGGACCTCTGCGCCGGAGACGCCAACGGCGGTCCTACGCTCCCGGGCACGGATTCGATCGCGGCCGGCGGGTCCTGCGAGACCATCGTCGAGGTGCCGTAGCCGACGAGCCGGTTCCGGCGGCTGCCCATGAGGCGCTGAGGCACAGAGGCGCAGAGGCGCAGAGGCGCAGAGGCGCTGACATGCGTCGCGGGCTCGGCGATCGCGATGATGCGATCGCCGAGCCCGTCTTGCCTGCACGCGCGCGGCGGTGACGTGGACGCCGAGGGGAGGACGACACGAACGTGACGTCAGCCGGTCTTGACGGCCGACTGCGTCGAGTCGACGTCGACGGCGTCGAGGAACCGGCGCGCGGCGCGGACGTGTTCCAGCCGCCAGGCGTAGATCGCGCGGGTGAGGTGGTCGCCGGCGTGCTCCTTGGCGCGCAGCGACTCTTCGATCTCGTCGATGACGACCCGTTGACGCTCGACCAGGCGAGTCGGGCTGGTGGCGCGACGCCGGAGCAGCAGAAGCTTGCACGTGAGGTCGGCGCGGACGTCGAACAGGTCGGTCACGGGTTCGCCGAGCCACCGGCTGACCGTCGTCTTCGCCGAGCGGGTGGCGGCGTAGATCATGCGCTGCGGTCCGCGATTGCTTTCCTCGGCGCCGACCGGCGTGATCAGTCCGCGCTCGGCCAGCCGCGTGATCGACCGGTAGACCATGGGGCGCGAGATGTACCAGAACTCACCGATTTCTACGCCCTCCGCGGTGAGGGCGGCGACGGCGAAGCCATGGCTGGGTCGTTCGGCCATGACGGCGAGCACAATCCACTCGGCGAGCGGCAGATCAAGATCAGGTTGCTTCATGCTCACCAGGGTAAGGATCGTCGGTGGTGTTGGCGATGTCGACCGAGCCCGGATGGTCAGTGGCGGACCATTGCGAGCGGCGCGGCCGTCGCGTACAGGTCGCTCACCCTCTCGTACCAGTGGACGACAGGCGCGCCGACGAGAAGGGCGGCGATGGCACCGGCGGCGAGGAACACGCCGAACGGGAGGCGGGTGTGGCGGGTCGCCCGCCCCGCCGCCATGAGCGCGATGCCCACCAGCAACCCGGCGACGCTGCCGGCCAGCAGCGCGAAGACGAGGTACCACGGACCGAGCCAGCCCAGCCCGGTGCCGAGCAGGCCGGCCAGGCGCACGTCGCCGAATCCGAGCCAGGCGGGCCGCACCCAGTGCAGGGCGAAGAAGACGGCGAACCCGCCCACTCCGCATGCCGCGGTCACGCCGAGCCGATCCCACTGGCCGGTGGCCGCCGCGGCCGCGAGCAGACAAGCGGCGGTGAGCCCGAGAGTGGGGTAGATCAGCCGCCGGGGGAGCAGGAACCGTTCGGCGTCGCAGGCGGCCAGCGCCAGCAGCCCTGCGGTGAAGACGAGTGCGGCCGGTAGCACTTCCGACCGGCCGAAGCGCAGGGCCTCGGCGACGAACAGGAGCGCGGTGAGCGCTTCGATGAGCGGGTAGCGCGCGGGGATCGGAACCCGGCAGGCGCGGCAGCGCCGGCCCAGCAGGAGCCAGGACACGACGGGGATGTTGTCCCGGGCCGCGATCGGCGTGGCGCAGCGCGGGCAGGCGGAGCGGGGCCGCACGACCGAGCGGCCGGCCGGCACACGGGAGACGGCGACGTTGAGGAACGACCCCACCTCGAGCCCCAATAGACCGATCATTACGATAAATATGGCTGGCATGGCCGCAATGGTGCCGTACCGCGCGTATCAGTCAATACCGGTACGTAAGCTGCGACGATTCGGCGATGCCTCAGGCCGCCGCCGACGGTTCGCCAGGTGGCGCTTGCGATGCCACCTGGCGAGGACTCCCCCGTATCAGATGGCGTTGCAGGGGTTCGTCTGGCCGGCCGGGAACGCCTTCGGCGTGACGGTGTACGTGTTGCCGCTCAGGGTGACCTCGTACCAGACGGAAGCACTGGACAGGAACCCGCCGGTCACCAGCTGGTCCATGGTGCCGTACGCGCCGCGGTTGTCACTGGCGAAGTACGCCTCTTCCGCGGTCTGGATCGTGGACTTGTCGGTCTTGCACGCCGAACCCTGGCCCTTGTCGTTGATGCCGCGGACGGAGAAGACGACGATGGCGGACAGGACGCCGAGGATCACGATGACCACGAGAAGCTCGATGAGCGTGAAGCCGGCTTCCGCCGTCTCGTTCGGTGCGCGCATTCGCCGGCGCAACTTGCCTTGCAGGTATGTGGACATCTTTCTCCATCTACGGCCACCGGTTCAACGGAACCGCGTGCTAGTAACAGCCTGATTAATCAGCGGCAGACTACTGAGCAGGCGAGGGACCCACAAGGGGCGGCCGGCCGCGGGGGCGTCCTGTAGTATCCCGCTGACTAATCAGCAGCTGACAGTACTGCGCGAAAGGGGTGGGTTCCTTGGCGAATCGCCGGCTTCTGCGGCGCCTCGCGGCGACGACAAGCCCTGCGGGCCAACCGGTCCGGGACGCGCCGTCCGGCGCGGCGCAGTCGTCACCCGCAGTGCACAAGGGGCCGCGCATCGGGGAACTGCTGGTGCAGCGCGGGCTGCTCACCCCGGCGCAGGTGGACGAGGCGCTCCTGCAGCAGTCGGCGTCGGGCAAGCGACTCGGCGCCCTGCTCCTCGAACTCGGCATGGTCGACGAGCGGTCACTGATCGAGGCGCTGTCGGTTCAACTCGACGTCCCGGTCGCCGACTTGCGCCAGAGCGAACCCGACCCCGAGGCGGCCGCCCGCGTGCCGGAGGCGCTGGCCCGCTCGCTGGGCGTCGTCGCGGTGCGGCGGGCCGAGGGCACGCTGCTGATCGCGGCGGGCGACCCGGGTGACCCGCGCGTGCTCGACGAGGTGGGCCGGGCCGTCGCGCCGGACCGGGTGCGGTTGGCGATCGCGTCCCCCTCGGACATCCGGCGCTCGATCGACAGCACCTACCGGGCGTTGGCCGGCGTCAGCAGCCTGGTCGAGGCCTTCGAGGCGACCGAGACCGGCCGGGACGCGGGCTCCGGGGCCAGGGTGGTGAGCGAGGACGCGCCCGTCGTGCACCTGGTCAACCTCATGCTGACCCAGGGCCTGCGCGACCGGGCCTCGGACATCCACATCGAACCGCACGCCGACCGGGTACGGGTCCGGTACCGCATCGACGGCGCGCTGCACGACGTACTGAGCCTGCCGGAGAACATGGGCCCGTCCGTGGTCAGCCGGATCAAGATCATGGCCAACATGAACATCGTCGACCGGCGGCGCCCGCAAGACGGGCAGATCGCCACCGAGATCGACGGCAGGTCGGTCGACGTCCGGGTCGCGACCACCCCCACCATCTGGGGCGAGAAGGCGGTACTGCGGCTGCTCGACAGCAACCGCACGCTGTTGCGGCTGGCCGAGCTCGGCATGCCCGCCGCGACCTACGAACGGTTCGCGTCCCTGCTGCGCTCCCCGTACGGCATGGTCGCCTGCGGCGGACCGACCGGCAGCGGCAAGACGACCACCCTGTACGCCACGCTCGGTGAGCTGAACCAGAGCGAGCGCAACATCACCACCATCGAAGACCCGGTGGAGTACGTGGTCCCTTCGGTCAACCAGATCCAGATCAACGAACAGGCGGGCGTCTCGTTCGCGACCGGGCTGCGCTCGATCCTCCGGCAGGACCCCGACGTGATCCTGGTCGGCGAGATCCGGGACGGCGAGACGGCGCGGATCGCGGTCGAGTCCGCTCTCACCGGCCACTTCGTCCTGTCGTCCATCCACGCCGCCGACGCCTGCTCCGCACTGCACCGGTTCACCGACATGGGCATCGAGCCGTTCCTGATCACCTCCACGGTCGCCGGGGTGGTCAGCCAGCGACTGGTGCGGCGGATCTGCGACCAGTGCCGCGAGCCCTACCAGCCGGGCGTGGACGAACTGGCCTTCTTCGCAAAGGCCGGCGGGTCGACCGACACCGGGTTCTGGCAGGGCCGGGGCTGCAACTTCTGCTCCCGGACCGGCTACCAGGAGCGGATCGGCGTCTTCGAGCTGCTCGTGATGAGCGACGCGGTCAAGCGGCTGCTCGTCGAGAAGGCGCCGATCAGCAGCCTGCGCAAGGCCGCCCGCGAGCAGCACATGGACAGCCTCCTGGACGGAGGCGTCCGTCTGGTCGAGGAGGGGACCACGACCATCGCCGAGATCATGTCCAGCGTGTACGTGGTCTAGGCCGTCCCCCTGGTACCCGGCTCGCCGGATGCCGCACCCACACACACCGACGACGCGAACCTCTGACACCGGAAACCAGGAGGGCACCGGCATGGCCACCTTCAAGTACGTCGCGCTCGGCCCGGACGGGAAACGGGCCACCGGCGTGCTCACGGGCTCCAGTGTCGACGGCGTGACCGACAGCCTGACCCGGCAGGGCTACGACGTGCAGTCGGTCAAGGCCGCGGGCCGCAGCCTGCTGCAGCTCGAACTCACCGCGGAAAAGGTCGACCTGGTCGAGCTGAGCAACTTCTCCCGCCAGATGGCCGCCTTCATCAAAGCCGGAGTGCCCATCCTGGACGCCCTGGAGATCATCCGCGCCGAGACCAAGGACAAGAAACTGGGCAAGGTGCTCGTCGACGTCATGGACTCGCTGCGATTCGGCGAGAGCTTCGCCGGCGCGATGGCCGCCCACACCACGGCGCTCCCGCCGTTCTACATCTCCGTCCTCCGCTCGGCCGAGGCGACCGGCGAACTCGACGTGGTGATGGCCCAGTTGGGCCGCTACATCGAGCGCGACGTCGAGGGCCGGCGCACCATCCGCTCCGCCCTGACCTATCCGAGCCTGGTGATGGTTCTGGCCGTCGCGGTCGTCCTCGTCCTCGTCATCTTCGTGCTGCCGCGTTTCAAGCTGTTCTTCGAGTCCTTCAACGCGGAACTGCCGCTGCCGACCCGGATGCTGCTGGGCTTCACCGACTTCGTCACGGCCTGGTACCCGGTCATCGCCGGCGTGCTCGTCGCGCTCGTCGCGGCGCTGATCGCCGGTTTGCGGACCGAGCGGGGACGGGTACTGCGCGACCGCTTCCTGCTGGCGATGCCGGTGGTCGGCGACGTGGTCCGCTTCATGGCCATCGAACGGTTCTGCCGCATCCTGACCTCGATGATCAAGGCCGGCGTACCCATCCCGGAGGCGCTCAGCCTGGCCGGCTCCGGGGCCAACAACCTGGTGTACGAACGGTCCATCGGGACGGCCCGGACGGAGATGCTCGAAGGGGGCGGCATCTCCCGGCCGATCGCCCGTACCAGGCTGTTCCCCGGGGCGGTCACCCAGATGATGCGCGTGGGTGAAGAGACCGGGACCCTCGACGACCAGCTCGAGAACGTGTCGGATTTCTACGAGAAGGAACTGCAGCACAAACTCAAGCGGCTGACCAGCCTGTTCGAGCCGACCGTGGTGATCCTGGTCGGGGTCGTCGTGGGGTTCGTGGCCGTCGCCCTCCTCTCGGCGATCTACGGTGTCTACAACCAGGTCGAGGTCCAATGACCGGCCTGACACTCCGCTCACGCCGCCCACGGCACCCACGGCGCCGCCGCGGCGAACAGGGCGAGACTCTGGTCGAGGCTCTCGTGGCCGTGGTCCTCATCGGCGTTGCCTTCGTGGCCATCCTCGGGGGCATCGGCACCGCGATCATCAGCTCGGTGACGCAGCAGAAGGTGACCAGCGCCGACTCGGTCATCCGCAGCGCCGCCGAGAAGGTCATCAGCGACCCGTACGTGTCCTGCGCCAGTGGTTACGCGACGCCGACGCCGCCGGCCGGGTACACCGTGGCCGTCAGGATCGAGTACTGGGACGGGGTGGGTGCGTTCGGCCAGTCCTGCCCGACGGCCGATACCGGAGTGCAGAAGGTGACGCTCACCGTGCACTCGACCGGCCCACGCCCCGTCAGGGACGCGACGCTCGAAGTGGTCAAGCGGGAGTCGATGCTGTCATGACGACTCAACGGCCGACCGGGCGCTCGGAGTCGGGGTTCACCCTGACCGAGTTGCTCGTCACGATCGTCATCGTGGGCATCATCGGGACACTGCTGTCCAAGGCGATCATCCTCGGACTGCGGTTCACCGCGGGCACCGGGAAGCGGGTGGCCGCCACCAGCGCGGTGGGCACGCTGAACCGCTACTTCTACGGCGACGTGCAGAGCGCGGACACCGTCACGACCGACCCCGCATGCGGCGTTGCCGACGTGATCGTCCACCTGAGCCGGCCCGGCACCGACGTCGTCTACGCCTACGACCAGCCGACCGGCGCCCTCAACCGGGTGAAGTGCACCGACGGAGGCGTCGTCACCACGTTGCTGGGCCGGTTCGACAACGCCGCATCGACCCATCCGGTGACTTTGAGCTGCGGTGCCGCGAACTCGTGCACCTCGCCCATGGAGGTAACGCTGACCGTGCAGAGCGACCCCGCCACGCCCCCGACGGCCCTCACCGCCGTCCGACGATCGAGCTCGTCATGACCGGCCGCCTGCATCCGCGCCTGCATCCGCGCCGCCGGCGCGACGACGAACAGGGCGCGACACTGATCCTCGCGCTGGCCTTCGTCGTCGTCTTCAGCCTGGTCACCGTATCGGTCCTGTCCTTCGCCGGCACGGCGCTGAAGGCCGCGAGCGTGTACGTCGACCAGGGCAAGCGGGACTACAGCGCGGACGGTGCCACGCAGCTCGCGATCAGGAACTTCTCGCAGGGCAACCCGTGCGCCGACTACACCGCCCCGCCGATCAACGGCCGGCAGATGATCGTCCACTGCGACCCCCTCAACGCGTCTCCCGCAGCCACCCGCGCGACCCAGCCGCAGGACGCGCTGCGCAGCCTGGGCAAGGCGGCGAAGGACGGCATCAACGTGACCACGCCCGGCCTGCGCGTGCAGGGCAGCGTGTTCTCCCACTCGAACATCACCGCCGGCGCCGGCGCCTCGATGGTGGTGTCGGGCGATGTGTCCGCCGTCGGCGACTGCTCCCGTGCCGTGGCACAGACCCAGCTGCCCCCGACCCAGGCACCGTACGTGCACGGCTGCGCCAACGACACCCCGTCGGCTCCCGCCGACGGGGTCGTGGGCGCCGACCCGGACTACACCCCGCCCGCCACGGCGGTCCCGGTCCGGCGAACGGTGCCCGCGTGCCCCGGCTCCGGCCCCGGCCCCGGCCCCGGTTCCTGGCTGGTGCGGTTGCAGCCCGGCTTCTACGACGACGCCCGCGCCCTCACCCGCCTCACCGGTGGCGATTGCCCGGGCGTGGTCGTGTGGCTACAGCCGGGTGTCTACTACTTCGACTTCACCTTCACCGGCGGCGCCGCGGTCTGGACGGTCGCCGACCCCACGGTCAGCGTGGTCGGCGGCACGCCGGCAGGCTGGGATCCCGGGGCCCCCACCCGCCCGACCATCCCCAACCCGGGCGGTTGCGCCACGACGCGGCCCGAGGGCGTCGAGGTCATGATGGGCGGCGGCAGTCAACTCCAGGTCGACCGTGGACACGTCGAACTGTGCGCCCCGGTGACCCCGGACGCGCAGCAGGTGGCGGTGTACGGGGTGCAGCCGCCGAAGCCGTCGCACACGCTGAAGCCGACAGCGGTGGTCACGAACTCCGGCTTCGCCAACCCGGGCCATGCCCTGACCAGTGGCGAACGGCCGACCCTGCCCGGGTGTTCGCAGCCAACGGGCACCGCGAGCTGCACGGCCGACGCCGTCCTCGACCCGACGAAACGGCGCTCGGCCTCGATGCAGCTCGCCGGCTTCACCCCACAGGTGCCGCCCGGCTCGGTCATCACCAGCGCGACGCTGCGGGTCAGGCACGAGGACGACGGCGACCTGACCGCCCCCGGCGCGGTGAAGGTCACCACCGCCGTCGGCGCAGACACCTGCCGCACCGACGACCTGCCCCGGCACTCGGCGCTCGCCACCGATCCCCCGATCGACCTGCTGGACGCGTGCGGGCTCACCGACCCGGCTCGGCTCACCGGCCTGACCGTGACCTACGCCGCCACCCTGGACACCGGCGGCACCAGCGGCACGCAACGCCTGGACGGCATCTGGCTGGAGGTCGCCTACCGCACGCCGACCACGTTCAAGCCGACCGCCGTGTCCGCATCGACCGGGTTCACCGCTACCGGCACCGCTCCCGACAACGCCCTGGAGATCGGCGAACAGCCGACATCGTCGGTGGCCGGCGCCGATCTGACCGCGGCGGCCCGGTCCGCGTCGATCACCTTGGCCGGGTTCGGCCGGCCGCCCTTGCCGCCGGGGTCGACGGTCCACTCCGCCGTACTGCGGGTGGCTCACCAGGAGACCGGCGACGCGGCGGCGCCCCACATCAACGTCACCCCCGCGGGCGGCGGCGGCAGTTGTACCAACCTGCCGCTCACCGCGCGGCCCGGCCTGGGCGACGACCGCGTCGACCTCAAGGCATGCGGCATCACCGACCCCGCACAGCTGACCGGACTGACCGTGACCTACGCCGCCGCGCTGAAGGGGGGCGGCACCGCGGGCGCCCATTCCCTGGATGGCATGTGGCTCGAAATCGTCTACGACCCGCCGGCGCCCCGGCCGGCGACGAGCGCGGAGTCGACGACGTTCCTCCCCGCGACCAACGCCAAGGCGATCGACGGCGCCGACACGGCCCGCGCCACACTCGACTCGGCCACGACGCCGACCGCCTCGATCAACCTCGGCGGTTACGACACCCCTGCGGTGGCGCCCGGCTCGGTCCTGGACGGGGCCCTGCTGCACGTCGCGCATCGCGATGAACCCGGGGCGAGCGGAGGACCGCCGCCGGCGGTCGCGGTCACCCTGACCGGGCCCGGCCTGCCCCGCCCCTGCACCACCCCGCAGAAGCTCGCCACCCACCAGGACGCCCTGGGCACCGACACCCTGGACCTGGTCGCCACCTGCGGACTGACCGACCCCGCCCAGCTGACCGGCCTGGTCGTGACCTACACCGCCACCCTCGGCGCCGGCAGCACCACCGCCACCGCCCACCTCGACGGCGTCAGCCTGGAACTGGCCCACCGGCCGCCGATCGCGGTACGGCCCACCGAGGCGGTCAGCACCGCGACACCCACCGCCGCGGCGTTCTTCGACCCGAAGAACGCGCAGGCGATCGACGCCGCCACCTCGACCGCGACGCTCGCCACGGCCACCCCGTCGGCGTCGATCCGGCTCGGCGCGTTCACGATGCTCCCCCTGCCGGCGGGGGCGGTGATCGACAAGGTCGTGCTGCGCGTATCGCACCAGGACGACGACACCACCCCGGCACCGCCCTCGCCGACGGAGCCACCCAAGCCGACGGAGCCGACGAAGCCGCCCACGGCCGCGCTGACCGTCTTCGGCACCGGTACCGCCTGCGACGCGAACCACGCCCTGACCGCCCGTGAAGGCGCACTCGGTGTCGACGTGGTCGACCTCGGCGCCTGCGGGGTCACCACGGCCGACCAGTTGTCCCGGCTCGCCGTCGACTATGCGGCGAGGCTGGGCACGGGCAGTACCGACGCCGCCGCCCGGCTCGACGGCGTCGAGCTCGCGATCGTGTTCCGAGCCCCGTCCCTCAGGCCCCTGTCCGGCTGCCTCACCGAGGGCAGCCGTTGCGCGGTGTTGAAGTCGACCGACGACGCCGACACGGCCACCGATCACAGCCGCCTGGTGATCAACGGCACCGTCTACGCGCCGACCGCTGCCGTCGACCTGTCGATGAGCCAGGTCGGCTCGCAGGTCGTCACCCGCGGCATCATCGCCCGGACCATCGATCTCGGTATCAGCCCGGCCGCCGGATACCTCCGCCCGGTGATCGGAATCCCCCCGGAGCCGGTGCTGTTCACGACCTATCCGGCCGTGATCGCGAAACCGGCGTCGGTCACGGCGATCACCAGGTTCACGACCCCGGCTCCCGGCGCGCCCGTCGACGTCACGGACGCCACCCTCCCCGGCCGTGGCCGGGCGTCCCTCACGCTCGGTGGCTACGCCCAGCCGGCACCGGCCGCGACCGGACCGCTCGACCACGTCGTCCTGCAGGTGGCGCACCACGAGGACGGCGACGTGGAGTCGGTGAAGGTGTCGGTGGACTTCCCCGGCAGCACCTGCAACGGCGTCAACAACGCACGGGACGTACCGGTCCGTCCCGGGTCGAACGGCCCGGTGACCGACCAGGTCGACCTGGCGCCGTGCGGCCTGACCACAGCCTCGCAGTTGGCCGGGCTGACCGTGACCTACACCGTCACCGCCGGGAGCGGCGGCGCGACCGAGCATCTCGGCGGCACCCGGATCGATTTGCTGTCCGGCCCGCTCGTCCGGGCCGCCGTGTCCTTCGACGGCCACTCCAGCACCGTCAAACAGTGGACGGTCCTGCCATGAGCAAGCACACCACCTTGGAGACCCCCATGTCCGGGCCGAGTTCCGCGATCATCGACCACCTGCTCGGTGAGCTGTGGGAGCGGGGCGGCAGCGACCTGCTGCTCACCACCGGATCGGCGCCGTTCCTCCGCGTCGACGGCGCCCTGCGACCGGTCGATGGGGTCGCGCTGACCGAGCCGGAGGTCGATCGCCTGGTGACCGGGGTGCTTGGCGAGGAGCTCACGGAACGGTTCCGCCGGGAGAAGCAGGTCGATTTCGCGTTCAGCTGGGGGGAGAAGGCCAGGTTGCGCGGGAACGCTTTCGTGCAGCGCGGCGCGTCGGCGCTGGCGCTGCGGATCATCCCGTTCGACGTGCCGTCGTCCGAGCAACTCGGGCTCCCCCCGGTCACCATCGGGTGGGCGGGCAGGCCGCGCGGGCTCGTACTGGTCACCGGGCCGACCGGGTCGGGGAAGTCGACCAGCCTGGCGGCGCTCCTCGACCACGTCAACACGCACCGGTCGGTGCACATCCTGACCATCGAGGACCCGATCGAGTACCTGCACCGGCACAAGCGCTCGGCGGTCAACCAGCGCGAGGTCGGCACCGACACCGACTCGTTCCCTGCCGCGCTGCGCTCGGCCCTGCGCGAGGATCCCGACGTCCTGCTCCTCGGCGAGATGCGCGACCCGGAAAGCATCTCCGCGGCTCTGACCATCGCCGAGACCGGGCACCTGGTGTTCGCCACCCTGCACACCAACGACACGTCGCAGACGCTGGACCGCATCGTCGACGTGTTCCCGGCCGAGCAACAGCCGCAGATCCGGCTGCAATTGGCGCACACCCTGGTCGGCATCCTCAACCAGACGCTCATCCCCCGGACCGGCGGGGGCCGGGTGGCCGCCTTCGAGGTGCTGGTGGGCACGTCGGCGATCCGCAACCTGATCCGCGAGGGCAAGACCCGCCAGATCCGCAACATGATCTCGACCGGCCACCGTGACGGCATGCAGACCCTCGAGACCGGCATCAACGCCCTCGTCGCGGCAGGCGCCATCGTCTACGAGGAGGCCGTACGGCACACGGCCTACCCGGAGGACATCCAGCGGCCCTACGCCCCGGCCGGCCGCGCCTGACCGTCCGACGGGCGGCGGGCGGCGGGCGGCAGCGAGAAGCTGAGCGGTCGGCGGGCAACGCCACCCGGAGTCACACCAGGTCGAGGAGCTGCTTGAACGTACCGCCGAACCCGCCGTAGTCGTCGACCAGGCGTATCTCCAGGATCCAGTGCGCCCGCCACCCTCCCGCGGCGGTGCGACGGAGCGGCTCGTCGTTGTCCGGACCGATGAAGGAACAGCGCTCCGGATCGGATCCGCCCACAGCCGGGTCCTGTCCGCACAGACGGCCCACCTGCCACGTTCCCAGGCTCCAACCCGCCTTGCCGGCCAGGGCCCGTACCTCGGCGTGCAGCTGTCTGCCGGTGATGTCGTCCTGCCCGAGAAAGGTCTCGCGGGCCGCCGCAGCCACCTCGGCAAGGTCTTCGACGAGGCGGCGCCGGCCAGGGTCGTCGCCGACGACGAAGGTACGGGCGAAGTCCGTCTCCTGCCCGACGAAGAGCGGGCCGAGATCGATCACGACGATGTCGTCCACCCCGATCACGCGGTCCGGTGGGCCCTGACCGTACGGAAGCACGGTGTTCGGCCCCGAGCGGACAAGACGGTCAGGCCAAGCCACGGCCGTGCCGAAGACCTCCCCCGCCACGTCCCAGATCCGGTCGTCCACCTCGCACTCCGTGCGACCGGGCACGATCAGCCCGCCCTCGATCGCCTCGGCGAGCACGGCCTGAGCCATCCTCTGCTCCTCCACCAGCCTCACGGCCCGCAGACGCTCGTCCATCCGGTCGGGTACAGCCATCGTGCCGCTCCTCTTCCTGCCGACCGTCCGACGAAGGCGCACGACCCCGCGCTCCCACGGCCCTCACCCGCATACGCCGACGGGACGGACCAACGGAGAGCCAGCAGCAGTCAACACGCCGGGCCCCGGAAAGCGCAGTGGTTGCCCCACCAGTTCCCACGCCCGAAAGGGGCCCCCGATCTGGCGATCCATACGAACCCGTCGGCGGGTCCGACCGCACGGCAGGGGTTCAAGCGAGGCCATCGGGTGCGGAGCGAGTCATTCCGGAATCCCCGTCACACCGGTCGGGTGGCCGGGGAGCACGCGTATATGAAACGTAGATGGACTCCTGCGAGTGTCTCCTCGGCAGAACCGCCCGCAAGTCAGCCAGGAGCCGCACCCGGCACCTGGCCCCACAGACAGGATCCACCGTGCCGCACCCCCGCACGTCCGTCACCCGCCGTCTGGCCCTCGTCGTCCCCGCCGCGCTCCTCGCGCTGCTCGCCGTCGGTGCCACCGCCGGCGCGCCCGTGCTCCTCGCGGACCGCGGCACGAGTGTCTCGGCCGACGGCGTCTCCGGGCCCCGCCCGCGCCTGGACCACAACGAGTTCAACAGCCGAGCCTGACCGGCACGCCCGTTTCCAGCAGGGCGCGGGCCTCCTCGGCCTCCGGGAGGCCCGCCCGCTCGAACACCTCCAGCGCCTCGCCCGCGTGCCTCAGCCCCTCCTCGCGCCGGTCCGCCGCCAGGCAGACCCCGGCGTGGATCAGCAGGGCGTAGCCGCGGTCCCGGCCCCGGCCCGGCACCGTGCGCAGATGGGCCACGGCCCGGGCGGAGGCCTCCAGCGCCTCCCGGGTCCGGCGGAGGTCGCTCAGCGTCCGGGCGCAGCGGTAGTCGGCCTGGGCGCGCTGGCCCGGGATCCGGACCGCGTCGCACAGGTCGAGGCACTCCTCGTACGCGGCCAGCGCGTCCTCCAGCCGGCCGAGCTCGTGCAGGGCCTGCCCGCGCACGCACAGCGCGTGGGCGACCCCGTGGTGGTCGGCCATCTCCCGCAGCGCCTCCAGGGCCTCGTCGCACGCGGGCAGCGCCTCGGCCGCCCGGCCGCCGCGGACGCGGGCCAGGGCGGCGTTGAGGGTGATCGTCAGGGCGCCCGATCGGTGGCCCTGCTCCCGCGCCAGGACGAGCGCCTCGTCGAAGCACTCGGCGGCCTCGCCGAAGCGGTGCTCGAACTGGGCGATCACCCCGAGGTCGTTGTACGCCTGCTGCAGGATCGCCCGGTCGCCCGCCCGGCGGCAGGCCCGCACGGCCAGTTCGGAGGCGGCGCGGGCCCGGCCCAGATCGGTGGCCTGGAGCGCCGCGTTCCCAGTGAGGAAGTGGGCGCGCCCGGCCGCGCGGTCGTTGCCGCGCAGCGTCGCGGCCCGGGCCAGTTCGGCGGCGGTAGCGGTGATCCGCGCGTACGGGATGTCCTGCCCGAACGAGCTGAGCGCGACCAGGAGGTCGGCGGCCATCGTCAGCTGCTCCGTGTCCGCGGCGTCGGGCCGCCGCACCACGAGCTGGACGGCGTGCAGCGCGCAGTCGAACTCCGCGACGACCCAGTCGCGGGCCTCGGTCAGGTCCGCGAGCCGTCCCTCCCCCGGTTCGACGGCCGCCGCGACGATCGAGCGGTGCACCGGGTCCCCGGGGATCATCCACTGGAAGGCCTCGGCCGCCATGCCCAGCAGGTGGTGCAGGAGGCGGTGCTGCACCGGCGGGCCGGGCTCACCGGCCGGGGCGGGCAGGTTGAGCGCGAAGTCCCGGCCCAGCTCGTGGTGGCGGTAGCGGCCCGGCTCCGGTGATTCGAGCAGGGCGGCGTCCACCAGGGCTTCGAGCAGCTCCTCGGCATCCGGCTCGGCCAGGTCCAGGGCGGCGGCCGCCGCGGCGAGCCCGATGCCGGGCCGGGAGACGGGGGCGAGCCGGCGGAACACGCTCGCCTGGGGCCCGGTCAGCTGGCGGTGGCCGAGCTCGAAGACGGCGGCGACGGCCAGGTCGTCGGCCCGCAGTTCGGTCAGCCGGCGCCGCTCGTCGGCGAGTCGGGCCACCAGGTGCGCGACGGTCCATCCGGGCCGGGCGGCGAGGCGGGCGGCGACGATGCGGACCGCCAGCGGCAGCCTGGCGCAGGCCTCGACCAGCGCGGCCGCGGTCTCCTCCTCCCGGTCCACCCGGTCGGCGCCGACGATGTGGCGCAACAGCCCGAGCGCCTCCGCCGGGGTGAACTCCGCGAGCTGGACGTGGCGTCCCGACAGCAGCCCGCCCAGGCGGGCCCGGCTGGTGACGACCACGGCGCAGCCCGCGGCGCCCGGGAGCAGTGGCTTGACCTGGGCGATGTCCCGGGCATCGTCGAGCAGCAGGAGCAGCCGGCGGCCGTCCAGGACGGTACGGAAGAGCCGGGCGCGGTCCTCGGTCGAGGGCGGCACCTCGCGGCGGGGCACGCCGAGGGCGCCGAGCAGGCTGGCGAGGACGGTGCCGGGGTCGGCGGGGTCGCTGCCGGTGCCGCGGAGGTCGGCGTAGAGCTGGCCGTCGGGGTAGGCGTCCTTGACGTGGTGCGCGACCCGTAGGGCCAGGGCGCTCTTGCCGATGCCGCCCATCCCGCTCACGGCGGCGACGGCCAGGGTGGTGCGGGCCGGGTCGCTCAGGACGCCGGTGAGGGCGGCGAGTTCGGCGGCGCGGCCGCTGAAGTCGGCGATGTCGGCCGGGAGCTGGGCGGGCCGGGCGTACCCGGCCGCGGTCGCGCCGTGTCCCGGCGCGATTTCAGGTGCCGCGGCAGCCCCGGGCACCGCGGCCCGGGCCCCGTCCTGCATCCCGGCATGGTCGGCTCCCGGGTCCCCGGCCCGCAGAGCCGCGGAGGCCTCGGGGGCTCCGGGGACGCCGGTGGCTGCCGCGGCCCCGGGCCCGTGCGCCCCCGCCCCCGTGGTCCCCGGCACCCCGGCCGGACCGATGCCGTACGCCCCCGCCGGCCCTGCGGCGGGCGCCCCCGCGAACCCGGCCGATTCGCCGGCAGCCCCGCCGGACGCCGCCGGGAACCCCTCGGGTCTCGCGGGCGCGTCGCCGGAAGCCGGTGCGCCGCCCGGGGCGACAGCGTGCGCTCCCGCAGGTGCCGTCGGCGCGGCGCCGGAGGGCGCGGCCGGGAGCCGTACGGGCGGCTTGACCTCGCGGCCGGGCGCCGGGGATGCGGCGGCGGGGAGGAGGGCCGGGTCGCCCGACAGGATGCGGGCGTGCAGGAGGCGGAGGTCCGGGCCCGGGTCCAGGCCGAGTTCGTCGGCCAGCACCTCGCGGGCCCGGCCGAAGACGGCGAGGGCGTCGCCCTGCCGCCCCGCGGCGTACAGCGCGCGCATCAGGAGCCCGTACGGTCGCTCCCGCAGCGGCTCCTCGCGGATGAGGGCGGTGAGCTCGGGGACGGCCCGCTCGTGCCGCCCGAGCAGCAGGTCCACCCCGAGGCGCTCCTCCAGCAGGTGCAGTCGCAGCTCCGCCAGGCGCGAGCGCTGGCTCTCGGCGAACGGCCCCGGCACCCCGGCCAGTGGCTCGCCCCGCCACAGGGACCCGGCCTCGGCCAGGGCTTCGGCGCAGACCTCCGGCTGCCGGGCCGCGTGGGCGCGGGTGGCCTTCGCGGCCAGTTCCTCGGCCCGTACGGCGTCGACCGAGCCCGGCGGCACAGCGAGCCGGTAGCCGTCGTTCGCGGACTCCAGGATCCGGGCCCCGGTCTTCCCGGACTCGCCGCCCTCCAGCAGCTTCCGCAGCCGCCAGACGTAGGTCCGCAGGATCATCACCGCGGAGCCCGGGGCGGACTCCCCCCAGACCGCGGCGGTCAGTTCGTGCAGCGGCACGACATGGCCCGCGCGGAGCACCAGGACGGCGAGGGTGGCCTGCTGCTGTGGCGGTCCACCGGTCTGCACCGGTCCCCCGTGGGATACGCCCACGGATCCGAGCACGAAGAATTTCACGAGTTCCCCCTGTGCGCGCGCACAGCTCCACACGGCGGTTGGTCCCCAGTTGTCCTGGACCGCCGATGTACGGAGCGTCATCCTAAGCGGTTCATATGACCAATCCGTCGGAATGGGTCGCGGCTGCGGCCCGGCCGGGCCCGCGCAGCAAAGCGGAGGGACCGCGTCCGGGTCACACCCATCCGAGGCGGGCCGCGCGCAGCCCCGCCTCGAACCGGCTGCGGGCGCCCAGCCGTTCGATCAGGGAGGCCATGATCCGCCGGGCGGTGCGGGCCGAGATGTGCAGTTGTCCGGCGGCGGATTCGTCGGTGTGGCCCTCGGCCAGCAGGCCCAGCAGGGAGCGCTCCTGCTCAGTGGGTACGTACACGGCCTCCGCCGGATCCGCGCCCAGCGGTACGGCCGCGCCCCACTCCCGTTCGAAGAGCGCGACCAGCGGGGCGATCATGCCGGGCGCGGAGAGGGACAGCGCGCCCTGGCGGCTGTCCGCCGGGTCGATGGGAACGAGGGCGTGGGTCCGGTCGACCAGCACCATCCGGGTCGGCAGCGCGGCGACCGTACGGAAGGACCCGCCGCCCGCGAGCAGCGCCCGGCTGTAACGCAGGGTGCCCGGATCCTCCCGTACGAGGTCCAGCCCGATGGTGCGGATGGCGACGCCGCGGCCGAGCACGAGGGCGTCGTTGCGTTCGGCGGCCTCCAGCGCGGGCGCGGACTGGGGACCGCCCGGCATGAAGGTGAGCACCTCGGTCCTGGCCTCCAGCGCCAGGCGCTCCAGCCGCCGCTGCACGGCGTCGAGTCCGGCCAGCCG
The DNA here is from genome assembly GCF_042894695.1 of Streptomyces sp. NPDC001513. Lineage (NCBI taxonomy): Bacteria > Bacillati > Actinomycetota > Actinomycetes > Kitasatosporales > Streptomycetaceae > Streptomyces > Streptomyces sp. NPDC001513. Next base: position 117,442 of record NZ_JBIAVU010000020.1, on the reverse strand, counting down.
CTCGACGCCCTCGGCCGGGCGGCCGCCGGAGCCGGCGCCCGCGAGGATCCGTACCAGGGCCTGCTGGTGACCCGCGGCCTGGCGGTGCCGGCGCACCAGTTCCTCGTGCTGCTGCTCCAGGAGCCGCTGCATCCCGAGCACCGGGTCGACGACGGTGAAGTGGCCGGGCGTCTCGAAGGACGCCTGGACCAGGCGCAGCTCGAAGAGCCGGTCGAGGCAGTCGCGGACCCGGTCGGGCTCCACCCCGAGCCGGGCGGCGAGTTCGACCAGGCCCAGTTCGGGCCGGGCCAGCACCTCCTCGTACACCGTCTGGTCGAGCTCCTCCAGGTCGAGCGTCACGGACATCGTCCCCCTCTTCGCATGCTGTCGCCCCCGTCGATCTGCGAGCAGCCTGCCTGCCGGAGATCTACGTGACATAGACACGCCCTCTACGCGCGTCAACGTGGCTCCGGTCGGCCGTCGGCGGGGGCCCGGCCGGGGGCGGCTGTCCCAAAGCGTCCTGGCCTCTTCCGCCACCCCTGAACCCGTTCCCCCAGGTCAACACCTTGGCCAGGATGGAGGCGTGCCGCTCGGCACCCCTTCCCCACTCCCGATGAGGGCACCTCCATGACTTCTCGCGTCCGCACCACCGTCCGTCCGGTCCGCACCGCTGCCGTGGCCGTCGCCGCGGCCGTCGCCTGCGCCGCGCTCGCGCTCACCGCCGGCGGGCCGTCTGGTACGGACACGGCGGGGGCCGCCACCGTCCAGGCGGCCCCGGCGCCCCTCCCGGCCGCCCCGGGCGCGGTCGCCTACGGCCTCATCTGGGACTGACCCGGGCGCGTGGAGCTGACCCTCGTCTCTCTCGTCCCGCCCGGGCTCGGCCCCGGCCACGGTCCCGCGGACGACGGCCGCCTGCTCCGCCTGCTCTGGGGCGCGGCCCGCCCGGGGGAGCGACTGGAGCACATCAGCGTGCGGAGCGGTCCGCACGGCGTGGACCTCGGACTCTTCACCGTGGCCACGCCCGGGACGACCGCCGCGGAGGCCGCCCTGGCCATCTGCCGCCGCGTGCTCGCGCCCCCCTCCCCCTTCCACGGCTGGCATCTCGCCAGCGGATCCACCAGCCTCGCGCGACCCGGCGCGATCCCCACCACCACGACGTGACAGGAGCACCCGTGACCAACCCCTTCGAGGACGACGAAGCCACCTACTTCGTCCTCGTCAACCAGGAGAACCAGCACTCCCTGTGGCCCGCCTCGATCGAGGTGCCCGCCGGCTGGACGGCCACCCACGGCCCGGCCGGTCGCCAGGACTGCCTGGACCACATCGAGAAGACCTGGACCGATCTGCGTCCGGCCGGTCTGGTCGCCGCCCTCGGGGAGGTCTGAGCCGATGACCGTCCAGCGCACCGCCCGTCCCCGGCACTACCTGATGTGCCGCCCGTCCCACTTCACCGTCGACTACCGCATCAACCCCTGGATGGACCCGGCCAAGCCGACCGACACCGACCTGGCCGTCCTGCAGTGGGAGCGGCTGTACGCCCTCTACCAGGAGCTCGGGCACACGGTCGACCTGATCGACCCGGCTCCGGGGCTGCCCGACATGGTCTACTCGGCCAACGGTGCCACCGTGCTCGGCGACCGCGTCCTGATGGCCCGTTTCCGCCACCCCGAGCGCGCCGCCGAAGCCCCCGCCTACCAGGCCTGGTTCAAAGCCAACGGCTACGCCGAGGTGGTCGCCCCGGAGCACGTCAACGAGGGCGAGGGCGACTACCTGGTCGCCGGGTCCCGGATCCTGGCGGGCACCGGCTTCCGCACCGACCCGGCCTCGCACGCCGAGGCCGAACGGGTGCTCGGCGCCCCGGTGGTGGGCCTGACCCTGGTCGACCCGCGCTTCTACCACCTGGACACCGCCCTCGCCGTGCTCGACGACGACGAGATCATGTACTTCCCCGGCGCCTTCTCCGCCGAGTCACAGGCGGTGCTGCGCGAGCTGTACCCGGACGCGCTGCTGGCCACGGAGGAGGACGCCGAGGTCTTCGGGCTGAACGCCCTCTCCGACGGGCGGAACGTCCTGCTCGCCGAGGCCGCCCACGGGCTCGCGGACCGGCTGGCCGAGCGCGGTTTCACGCCGATCGGCGTCGACCTGTCCGAACTGTTCAAGGGCGGCGGCAGCGTCAAGTGCTGCACCCTGGAACTCCGTCACGCCGCGCAGGCGCCGACCGCGGGTGGTGCCGCATGAGCACCCACCCGACCATCCCCGCAGCGATCGCCCCCGCAGCGGCCACCGCTGCCGAGGCCGTCCCCTTCGCAGGCGTCCTCGACTGGCTCGTCGAGCCCGGCGCCCCGGCCACCGTCCGCGCCCCCGAGCTGGCCGACGCGGCCGCCGCGCGGGACTGGATCGCCGGGCACGGCGCCGAACTGCGCGCCGGACTCGACCGGTTCGGCGCCGTGTACGTGAGCGGACTGCCGGTCCGCGGCGTCGACGACTTCGCCGTCGTCCGCGACGAGCTGGTCCGCCGGGCCACCCCGTACCGCGAGAAGGCGACCCCCCGCAGCGACTTCGGCTCCGGCGTCTTCTCCTCCACCGACCTGCCCGCCGCGCAGGCGATCCGCCCGCACAACGAGAACAGCTACACGCTGACCTTCCCCGGCCTGCTGCTCTTCGGCTGCCTGACCGCCCCCGAGGAGGGCGGCGCGACACCCGTCACCGACTGCCGCGAGGTGCTGCGCTCGCTCCCCGCCGCTCTGGTCGAGCGGATGCGCGCCTCCGGCTGGGTCCTGACCCGCACCTACTCGGAGACCCTCTCGGTCGCCTGGCAGTCCGCCTTCGGGGCCACCACCCGCGAGGAGGTCGAGGCGTACTGCGCCGAGAACGCCATCGCCTGCGCCTGGGACGAAGAGGGCACGCTGCGCACCAGCCAGGTGCGGCCGGGCATCGTCCGCCACCCGCAGACCGGCGACGAAGTCTGGTTCAACCACATGGCGTTCTGGAACCGCTTCTCGCTGGACGAGGAGCTGCGCGAGGTCCTGCTGGACGAACTCGGCCCCGGGGGGCTGCCCTTCGACACGGGTCTCGGTGACGGCGTCCCGCTGACGGAGGCGGACCTGGCGGCCGTCAACGCCGCCTACGAGCGGGCCACCGTGCGCCGCGCCTGGCAGCCGGGGGACCTGCTGATCGTCGACAACGTCCTGACCGCGCACGGCCGCGACCCCTTCCGCGGCGACCGGCGGATCGTCGTCGCCATGGGCGACCCGGTCGCGGTGGCGGACTGCGCCCCGACCGTCGCCCCGCGCGCCGGAACCGTCGCGGCGGTGTCCCGTGGCTGAGCCGACGAACCTGGTGGAGCGGTTCCTGGAGACCGCCCGGACCTTCCCCGGCCGGGCCGCGGTGCACGCCGCGGACGGTGCCCTGACCTTCGAGGAGCTGGCCGGGCGCACGGCCCGGCTGGCGGCGGCGCTGCGCGCGCTCGGCGTCCGCCCGGGCGACCGGGTCGGCGTGAGCCTGCCCCGCGGCACGGGCTGGGCCGTGGCCCCGCTGGCGGTGTGGCGGGCCGGTGCGGCCTACGTCCCGCTGGACCCGGCGTACCCCGGGGAGCGGCTCGCGCACATCGCGGCCGACGCCGGGCTGCGTGCGGTGGTCGCGCGGGCGGGGGCCGCGGCCGAGTGGGCCGAGGGCCTGCCGGTCCTGGACCCGGACACGGCCGCCCCGGACACGGCGCACCCGGACACGGCGGCGCCCGCCGCGCAGGCCGGCGCGGAGCCGTCCGGCCGTGCCGGGCACCCGACCACCGCGGCCTACGTCATCCACACCTCGGGCTCCAGCGGACTGCCCAAGGGCGTGGAGGTCACTCACGCCGGCGTCGCCGCCCTCGTCGCGGGCCTGGAAGAGCGGGGCGTCTACCCGTCCGGCCACCGCGTGGTCGCCTGGAACGCCAGCCTGTCCTTCGACGCGTCCGTGCAGCAGTGGGTCCGCGTGTGCCGCGGCGACACCCTGGTCGTCCTGGACGACGAGGACCGCACGGACCCGGCCCGGCTGGACGCGCTGTTCGACGCGCACGGCGTGACCGACCTCGACTGCACCCCCTCGCACTGGCAGCTGACCGGTCCGCGGCTGCGGCCCGGGCGTCCGCTGCGGCTGCTGCTGGGCGGCGAGCCGGTGCCGGTACCGATGTGGCGGGCGCTGGCCGAGGACCCGGCCGTGGAGGCCTGGAACCTGTACGGCCCGACCGAGTGCACCGTCGACGCCACCGCGACCCGGATCACCGGGGCCACCCCGCGCCTGGGCGAGCCGCTGGCCGGGGTCCGCGCCCAGGTCCTCGACGAGGGGCTGCGGCCGGCCGCCACGGGCGAGCTGTACCTGGCCGGTCCGGGCGTGGCCGTCGGCTACGTCGGCCGGCCCGGGCTGACCGCCTCGCGGTTCGTCGCGGACCCCTTCGGCACCGACGGCAGCCGGATGTACCGCACGGGCGACCTGGTGCGCTGGCGGGCCGACTCCGGTCTGGAGTTCCTGCGCCGCACCGACCGGCAGCTCAAGGTCCGTGGCTTCCGGGTGGAGCCGGGCGAGCTGGAGGACCGGCTGCGCGGCCACGCGGCGGTGGAGGCGGCCGTCGCCGTGGCCCGGACCGGGCCGGACGGCGACACCCTCCTCGCGGCGTACTGCGTCCTGGCCCCGGGGGCCCGGGTGACCGACGCGGAGCTGAGCCGGCACTGCGGGGCCGCGCTGCCCGCGTACTTCGTCCCGTCCGTCTTCGTCACGGTCGACGCGCTCCCGCTGACGCCGAACGGCAAGGTGGACACCGAGGCGCTGCCGCCGCTGCCGACTGCCCCCGCAGCCGGGCCGGAGTCCTCCGGGCGCGCCCCCGAGGGCCCGCTGGAGGAGCTGATCGCGGCCGTGTGGGCCGAGGTCCTCGGCCGGGACGGCGTCGACGCGGAGGCGAACTTCTTCGCGCTCGGCGGCCATTCGCTGCTGGCGCTGCGCGTGGTGTCCCGGCTGAAGAAGAACGCCGGGGTCGCGCTGCGGACCAAGGACGTCTACCGCTTCCCCGTCCTCGCGGACCTGGCCCGGCACGCGCAGTCGGTGCGGGCCCTGGCCGTCGGGGAGGCCTCGTGAGCGTCCTCGACACCACCGCGGTGCGCCTGAAGGAGACCGGGGAGGGCGCGCCCACTCTGGTCTGCCTCGCCTTCTGTGGCGGAGGCACCGCCACCTTCCACGACTGGGTCCCGGCCCTGCCGGACGGCGCCGGCCTGGTGGCCGTCTGCTATCCGGGGCGCGAGGGGCGGTTCGCCGAGGAGTTCGCCCGGACCTGGGACGAGCTCGCGACGGACGCCGCCGCCGGGGTCGCGGCGGTGGCCGGGCAGGGCCCGTACGTCCTGTTCGGGCACAGCATGGGCGGCTGGATGGCCTTCGACGTCACCGTACGGCTCGCCGTGGCGGGCGCGCCCCCGCCGCGCGCCCTGGTCGTCTCCGCCTGCAACGCCCCGGACCGCGGGGTCACCGACCGGGACCGGTTCCTGGACCGGGGACAGCGCGACGACGAGCTGCTCGGCTGGATGAGCACCCACGGCCTGCTGCCCGAGCACGTCCTCGAAGAGCCCGAGCTGACCGAGATGGCCGTGGAGCTGATGCGGGCCGACCTGGCCGCCCGGGACACCTTCACCCACACCCCCGGTGCCCGGACCGGCGTCCCGCTCCAGGTCTTCTCCGGGGACGCGGACCCGGTCATCGGCGAGGACGTGGGTGCGCGCTGGGCGGCGCTGACCGACGGCGCGTTCCGCCACGACGTCCTGCCCGGCGGCCACTTCTACACCCCGGAGGTGTGGCGGGGTCTGCCCGCCCGGATCACCTCTCTGACGACCGGGGCCGCCGCGGCCCCCGCCCCCGTCCTCTCCTCGTCCGCCGCCCCGCGAGGGACGGCGGCCCCATGACGAACGGCAGTTCCATGACCTTCTCCCCCGCCTTCGGCATCAGCCACGTCGAGTCCTACGTCGCCGACCTCGCGTCGGCGGCGGCCGAGATGACCGGCCGCTTCGGTTTCCGTGCGGTCGCCCGCGCCGCGTCCGCCGACGCCGAGTCCCTGCTGCTGCGCCAGGGCCGGATCTCCCTCGTCCTCACCCAGGCCCGCTCACCGCACCACCCGGGCGCCGCCTACGTCCTGGCCCACGGCGACGGCGTCGCCGACATCGCGCTGAGTGTGCCCGACGTGGCCGCCGTCTTCGACGAGGCGGTCTCCCGCGGCGCGGTCCCCCTGGCCGTGCCGCGCCGGCACGCCGACGGCCGCACCCGGGCCGTGGTCGCCGGGTTCGGCGACGTGGTGCACACCCTCGTCGAGCCGGACCCGGCCGGGCTGCCCCCGGGCTTCACCCCGCTGCCGGACGCCGCCGCACCGGACGCGGACGGCGAACTCCTGGAGGAGCTGGACCACTTCGCGGTCTGCCTGCCCGCCGGACAACTCGCGCGGACCGTGGAGTTCTACACCCGTGTCCTCGGCTTCCGGATGATCTTCCAGGAGCTCATCCGGGTCGGCGCGCAGGCCATGGACTCCAAGGTGGTGCAGAGCGCCTCCGGCGAGGTCACCCTGACCCTGATCGAGCCCGACGTCTCCCGCGCGCCGGGGCAGATCGACCGGTTCCTCGCCGAGCACGGCGGCGCGGGCGTCCAGCACATCGCCTTCGCCTCCCGGAACGTCGTCCGGGCGGTCGGGGCGCTGCGCGAGCGCGGCGTGGAGTTCCTGAGCGTCCCCGACACCTACTACACGATGCTCGCGGACCGGCTCGACCTGGCCCGGCACTCCACGCAGGAGCTCCAGCGCATCAGCGTCCTGGTCGACGAGGACCACGACGGGCAGCTCTTCCAGATCTTCACCCGCTCCACCCACCCGCGCCGCACCCTCTTCCACGAGGTGATCGAGCGGTTCGGCGCCCGCACCTTCGGCAACGGCAACATCAAGGCCCTGTACGAGGCCGTCGAGGCCGAGCGGCTGGGCGCCGGAGAGGTCCTGCGGTGAGCGCCGGTCGCGACACCATGCCGGTCCCGGTCCGTCTGGAGGACTTCGCCGGTCCGGCCCGCCGGGCCCTGCCCCCGGAGGTCTGGGACTTCATCGCGGGCGGCAGCGGCGAGGAGCTGACCCTGGCCGCCAACCGGGCCGCCCTGGACCGGATCCGCCTCGTCCCCCGCGTCCTGTCGGGCCCCGGGGCCGTCGACACCTCGGCCGAACTCCCGGGCGGCCGGGCGGCCCTGCCCGTGGCGGTCGCGCCGATGGCCTACCAGCGGCTGCTCCACCCCGAGGGCGAGCTGGCCACGGCCCGCGCGGCGGCGGCCGCCGGGGTGCCGTTCACCCTGAGCACGCTGAGCAGCGTGCCGGTGGAGGAGGTCACGGCGCTGGGCGGGGTCACCTGGTTCCAGCTGTACTGCCAGCGGGACCCGGGGCTCACCGCCGAGCTGGTGCGGCGCGCCGAGGACGCGGGCTGCGCCGCGGTGATGGTCACCGTCGACGTCCCCTCGATGGGCCGGCGCCTGCGCGACCTGCGCAACGGCTTCGCCCTGCCGGCGGGCGTGGCGGCCGCGCACCTCGACCCGGCCACGACCCGCCGGGCCGCCGAGCGCCGGGACGGGACGTGCGCGGTGGCGGAGCACACCGCCGAGTCCTTCGCCCGCGCCCTGGGCTGGGACGACCTGGCCCGGCTGCGGGAGCAGACGAACCTGCCTCTGATCGTCAAGGGGATCCTCGATCCGGGTGACGCCGCGACCGCGACCGCGGTCGGTGCGGACGCCGTCGTCGTCTCCAACCACGGCGGCCGCCAGCTCGACGGCGCGGTCGCCAGCGCGGACATGCTGTCCGCGGTCCGGGAGGCGGTCCCGCCGTCCTGCCGGCTGCTGCTGGACAGCGGGATCCGCAGTGGAACCGACGTCCTGAAGGCCCTGGCGCTCGGCGCGAACGGGGTGCTGCTGGGCCGGCCCGTCCTGTGGGGCCTGGCCGCGGACGGCGCGGAAGGCGTGTCCCGGGTACTGGGGCTGCTGGCGGCCGAACTGCGCTCCGCCCTGGAGCTGTCGGGCTGCGGCGCCCCCGCCGACGCACCCTGGCTGACGACGCTGGGGGTGGGCCGGTGACCGTCACGGCCGTGGCCCTGGACCGGGCCGATCTGCACGCGTCCCTCGCGGACCCCGCGCTGCTGTCCATGACCTTCCTCAACGAGATCGCGGGACGGTTCCCCGAGGCGGTCTCCTTCGCCCCCGGGCGGCCGACGGAGGACTTCTTCGACCCGTCCGACCTGCACCGCTACCTCGACACGTACATCCACCACCTCACCGCGGACAAGGGCTACGACGAGGCCGGGGTGCGGCGGGAGCTGTTCCAGTACGGCCGCACCAAGGGCGTCGTCCACGAGCTGATCGCCCGTCACCTCGAACGGGACGAGGGCATCGTCTGCGACCCGGAGGCCGTCCTGATCACGGTGGGCGCGCAGGAGGCGCTGTGGCTCGTGCTGCGCGCCCTGAAGGCCGGCCCGCGGGACGTGGTGCTGGCCCTGGACCCGACGTACGTCGGGCTGACGGGCGCCGCCCGGCTGCTGGACCTCCCGGTGCGGTCGGTGCCCGAGGGCCCCCGCGGGGTGCGTCCGGAGCAGGTGCGCGAGCGGATCCGCGAGGTCCGCGCGGCCGGGGAGCGGCCCCGGGCGCTGTACCTGGTGCCGGACTTCTCCAACCCGAGCGGCCACTCCCTGGACACGGGGACGCGCCGGGAGCTGCTGGAGGTCGCGGAGCAGGAGGACGTACTGCTGCTGGAGGACAACCCGTACGGGTACTTCCGGGTGGCGGACGGCCCCCGGCCGCCGACGCTGAAGGCCCTCGACACCGGGCAGCGGGTCGTCTACCTGGGCTCGCTGTCCAAGACCTGCTTCCCCGGCGCCCGGGTGGGCTTCGCCGTCGCCGACCAGCGGGTCACGGGGGCGGGCGGCCCGGCGCTGCTGGCCGACGAGCTGGCCCGGGCCAAGAGCATGCTGACCGTCAACACCCCGCCGCTGACGCAGGCGCTGGTCGGCGGCATGCTGCTGGAGCACGGCGGCAGCCTGCTGGAGGCCAACCGCCGCCAGATCGACGTCTACCGGCGCAACCTGCGCTGTCTGCTCGACGGGCTGCACCGGCGGTTCGCCGGGATGCCCGGGATCCGGTGGATCACCCCCGTGGGCGGCTTCTTCGTCGTGCTCGACGTGCCCTTCGCGGTGACCGACGCCCTGGTCGAGGAGGCAGCCGTCCGGCACGGGGTGCTCTTCACGCCGATGCGCCACTTCAGCGACCAGGAGCGGGCGGGGCGCCAACTGCGGCTCTCGTGCAGCTCGTTGGACCCCGACCGGATCGAGGACGGGCTCGACCGGCTGGCGGTGCTGATCGACGAGCACGGCGGCACCGCATGACCGAGCCCATCGCCCCGCCCGCACCCCTCCCTGCTCTCCTCGCACCACCCCCAGAAGGAACGCCCATGCACACCGACGACGCGCGCGGACCGCGGCATTCGCTCGTCCGGCCCCTGATCCGTGCCGTCCGGCGCGACGCCGCGGCGGTGGCCGTCGTCGACGACGGCGTCGCCCACACGTACGGCGAACTCGACCAGCTGTCCGCCGAGATCGCGGGCGGGCTCGCCGCCCGCGGCCTGGGACTGGACGACGTGGTCGCCGTCCACGGCGAACGGTCCTGGGAGCGCTGCGCCGCGGTGCTCGGCGCCTGGCGGGCCGGCCTGGGCGTGGTCTGCGTCGACCCGGGCATGCCCGCGCCGCGGGCCGCGCGGATCGCCCGGCTCTGCGCCCTGCTGGTCCGTCCCGACCACACCGCGCCGACCGGGCTCGGCCCCGCCGAGGTCGCCTTCGGCGAGCTGCGCGGCGCCCCGCTGGAGGAGCTGCGCGAGGGGACCGTCGGGTACGTCATCCCCACGTCCGGATCGACCGGTGAGCCCAAGTCGGTGGCCGTTCCCCCGTCGGTGCTGGCCGCGCTCGGCGACTGGCACGTGCGGCACTGGGCGCACGACCGCCCGCCGCACACCCTCCAGGCGGCCTCGATCGGCTTCGACGTGGGCTACGAGGAGATCGTCACCACCTGGCTGGCCGGGGCCGCGCTGGTCGTGGTCTCCGACGAGGAACGCCAGGACCCCTTCGCGCTGATGGACCTGATCCGCGAACAGCGCGTCGCCCGGCTGTTCCTGCCGGTGGTGGGGCTGCACGCGCTGGCCACGGCCGGCGTGTTCGAACCGGACGCGATGCCCGACCTGCGGGAGATCGCGGTCGCGGGCGAGCGCCTCGTCGTCAACTCCGAGGTGCGGGAGTTCTGTGCGGCCGCCGGGGTCGCCCTGGTCAACGAGTACGGGCCCAGCGAGACCCACGTGGTCACGGAGTACCGGCTGGACCCGCGGGAGGCCGCGTCCTGGCCCGAGCACCCGCCGATCGGCGGTGCCGTCGCCGGGGCGGAGCTGCTGCGCGAGGCGGACGGCGTGCTGCGGCCGTTCGCGGCGGGCGAGGAGGCGGAGCTGGTCGTCGGCGGGGGCAGTGTCGGCCTCGGCTATCTGGGCGACCCGGAGCTGACCGCGGCCCGCTTCCGGACCCTGCCCCACCGCGACGGGACCCCGCGCCGTACGTACGCCACGGGGGACGTCGTCCGGTTCGACGGGGCGGACTTCCACTTCGTGGCCCGGGCCGACGACCAGCTCAAGGTGAGCGGGTACCGGGTCGAGCCCGGCGAGGTCGAGGCGGTCCTGGGCGCGGTCCCGGGGGTCCGCCGGGCCGTGGTGGTGACGGTGGAGGTCGCGGGCTCGCGCCGGCTCGCAGCCGTGTGGACCCGGACGGGGGCGGACGGCCCCGGGCCCGAGGAGCTGGCCGCGGCGTGCGCGGCGCAGCTGCCCGCGTACATGGTGCCCCGGCACTTCCGGCCCGTGGAGGAGCTGCCGGTAACCGCCAACGGAAAGGTCGACCGGGCCGCCCTGCGGGCGCTGTTCGCCCCGGCCGGCAGCGCCGTCTGACCGCCGTCTGACCAGCACGCGCAGGCCCGTGGAGGCCCGCGGCGAACGAGAACGAGGAAGACCATGAGTGGAATCGACGTGACCGAGGCGGAGCGGATCCTGTGCGGTGTCCTGGCGGACCTGTTCGGAATCCCGGAGGTCGGCCCGCAGGACGGCTTCGTCCGGCTCGGCGGTGACAGCATCATCGCCGTCCAGGTGGTCGGCGCGGCCCGCCGCGCCGGGCTGCGCATCACCGTCCGGGACGTGCTGACCCTGCCGGACGTCGCGGCTCTGGCCGCCGCCGCCCGGCCACTGGCCCGGTCCGCCCTGTCGGGTGCCGACGACGGGGTCGGGCCGGTCCGGCCGACGCCGGTGATGCACTGGCTCGACGAGCGCGGCGGGCCCGCCGACCGCTATTACCAGTACCTGGTGGTGCGGACCCCGGCCGGGCTGACCGGGCAGAGCGCGGCCGAGGTGCTCCAGGCGGTCCTGGACCGGCACGACATGCTGCGCGTGGTCCGGGACGACTCCGGCTGGCGGACCCGCCCGGCCGGGTCGGTGCGCGCCGCGGAGTGCCTGCGCCGGGTGGCGACGGAGGGCCGCGAGGCCACCGCCGAGGAGGTCGGGCGGGAGGTGCACGCGGCCCGCGACCGGCTCTCGGTGGGCGGCGGGGTGATCGTGCAGGCCGTCTGGTTCGACGCCGGGGCCGGGCTGCCCGGGGCGCTGGCCCTGGTCGTCAACCACGTGGTCGTGGACGGGATCTCCTGGCGGGTGCTGACCGGCGACCTCACCCGGGCCTGGGAGGCGGTCGTCGCCGGACGGGCCCCCGCCGGCGCCCTCGACCCGGTGGCCACCTCGTTCCGCCGCTGGTCCGAGCTGCTCACCGCGGAGGCGGCCGGGGAGCGGGCCGCGGCCGAAGCCCCGTACTGGAGCGGTGTGGTGCGGCCGGGTGCGGGCATCGCGGGCCGCCGCCCGCTGGACCCGGCCCGCGATCACGAGGACCGCGCCGGGCACCTCGCCCTGAGCCTGCCCGCGGCGACGGCCGGGCCGCTGCTGACGTCGGTGGCCGACCGGCTGCGCGCCGACGCCAACGAGGTGCTGCTGACCGGGCTCGGCCTGGCCCTGGCCCGGTGGCGGCCCTGCGGTCCGGAGGTCCTGGTGGAGCTGGAGGGCCACGGCCGGGAGGACATCGGCGCCGAGGCCGACCTCTCCCGTACCGTCGGCTGGTTCACCACCCTCTTCCCCACCCGCTTCGCCCTGGACGGCCTGGGCGCGGCGGACGCCGAGGACGGCGGTCCCACCGCCGCCGAGGCACTGCGGCGGGTACGGGAGCAGCTGCGGGCGATCCCGCGCAAGGGCATCGGGTACGGCCTCCTGCGCCACCTCGACCCGGTCGTCGGCAAGGAGCTCGCCGCGGCGGAGCCCGCGGGCCTCGGTTTCAACTACCTGGGCCGGCTGGGCGGTCCGGGCGGCGGCGACTGGCAGCTGCTGCCCGCCCACGGGGCCCGGCTCGACGCCCCCGGCCCGGGCATGCCGATGGCGCACGCCGTCGAGGTGAACGCCTTCGTCCTGGAGTCGGCGGACGGACCCGTCCTGCACGCCGACTGGGCCTGGGCCGACGGCGTCCACGACGAGGCGGAGGTCCGGGCGCTGGCCGAGGGCTGGTTCCGGATGCTCGGCGCGCTCGTCGTCCTCGCCGACCGCTCCGGCCCCGCGGTCCCGTCCACCGTCCCGCCCGCCTCCGGCCTGACGCTCGACGCGATCGGCCAGGACGAACTGGACGACCTCGCGGCCTCCCTCGGCCTCCTCTGACCCCGACCGGACCACACCCCCGCCCCGCCGCCCCTCTCCGACGGCCTCCCAGAAAGCGACACATCAGCCATGAACACCAGCCGGCCGGCCATCGAGGACGTCCTGCCCCTCTCCCCGCTGCAGGAGGGCATGCTCTTCCACTCCGGGTACGACGAGGACTCCAAGCACCTCTACATCGCCCAGTTCACCGTCGACCTGGACGGGACGCTCGACGCGGGACGGCTGCGCCGGGCCGCCGGGGAGCTGCTGCGCCGCCACGCCAACCTGCGGGTGGTCCTCACCCACCGCAAGAACGGCGATCCCGTCCAGGTGGTCCGCCGGGACATGGAGCCGGCCTGGCAGGAGCACGACCTCGGCGCCCTGCCCGCCGGGGAGGCCGAGGAGCGGACCGCGGAGCTGACGGAGGAGGACTGGGACCAGGGCGTCGACAGCCGCCGCCCGCCGCTGCTGCGGTTCACGCTGCTGCGGCTGGCGGACGACCGGCACCGACTTCTGGTGACGGCTCATCACATCCTGCTGGACGGCTGGTCGTTCGGGCTGCTCTTCCGCGAGCTGTTCACCCTGTACGCGGGTGGCGAGCCGGAGCCGGCGCGGCCCTACCGGGAGTACCTGGCGCACCTCGCGCGCTGCGACCGGCCCGCCGCCGAGGGGGCCTGGCGCACCGCCCTGGCCGGTCTCGGTGCCCCCGGCCGGATCGCGGACGGCGCCGGCCGGGTCTCCCCCGGCGCCACCCCCGAGGACGTGGTGGTGCGGCTGGACGAGGAGCGGACGGCGGCGCTGACCGCTCGGGCCCGGGAGTGCGGGCTGCTGCTGACCAGTGTGGTCCAGGGCGCCTGGGCGGTGCTGATGGCCCGCGCCACCGGGCAGGACGACGTGGTCTTCGGTCTCACGGTCAGCGGCCGCCCCGCCGAACTGCCGGGTTCGGAGCGGATGATCGGCATGCTGATCAACACCGTGCCCGTGCGGGCCCGGATCGACGCGGCTGCCCCGCTGCGCCGGATCTGCGCGGAGCTCCAGCGCGAGCGGGCGGAGCTGGTGGACCACGATCACCTGGGGCTGACGGAGATCCAGAAGCTGGCCGGTTCCCCGTCCGCCCTCTTCGACACGAACCTGGTCTTCGAGAACTTCCCGATGAGCGACTACGCGCTCGACCTGCCCGGCTTCGGCCTCGAGGCGCGGATCCGGTTCCGGGACACCACGCACTTCCCGCTGACCCTGGTGGTCGAGCCGGGTGCGGCGCTCGGGCTGCGGCTGAGCCACCACCCCGGGCTCGTCGGCACCGAGCGGGTGCGGGAGCTGGGCGAGCGGCTGGTGCGGCTGCTGGAGCGATGGACGGCCGACCCGGACGCGCCGGTGGAGGTCCTGGACGCGCTGACCGCGGCCGAGCGCCACCGGGTCCTGGCCGAGTGGAACGACACCGCCGCCGCCCTCCCGGAGTCGACGCTGACCGCGCTGCTCGCGGAGCAGGCGGCCCGGACCCCGGACGCCACCGCCGTCGTCTTCGAGGGGGAGTCCCTGACCTACCGGGCGCTGGACGAGCGGGCGGGCCGCCTCGCGGACGTGCTCGCGGCCTGCGGCATCGGACCGGAGAGCCTGGTCGCGGTCGCCGTACCGCGCTCCCTCGACCTGATGGTCGCCCTGTGCGGGGTGCTGAAGGCGGGGGCCGCCTACCTGCCCGTCGACCCCGGCCAGCCCGGGGAGCGCAACCTCGGGATCATGGCCGATGCCGCCCCGGCGCTGGTGCTGAGCACCGGCTGGGAGGCGCCGGGGACGCCGACGCTGCGGCTGGACGCCCCGCTCCCCGCGGCGGATCCCGCACCGCGGCCGGTGGTCCTTCCCGACCACCCGGCGTACGCGATCTTCACCTCCGGTTCCACCGGCCGCCCCAAGGGCGCGCTGGTCCCGCACCGGGCCATCGTCAACCGCCTGGAGTGGATGCAGCGGGAGTACGGTCTGGGAGCCGGGGACCGGGTGCTGCAGAAGACGCCGAGCGGTTTCGACGTCTCGGTGTGGGAGTTCTTCTGGCCGCTGCTGACCGGGGCGACCCTCGTCGTCGCGAAGCCCGGCGGCCACCAGGACCCCGCCTACCTGGCCGGCCTGATCGCCCGGGAGTCCGTCACCACCGCGCACTTCGTGCCGTCCATGCTCGACGTGTTCCTGCGCGAGCCCGCCGCGGCGGACGCCCGCTCCCTGCGCCGGGTGATCGCCAGTGGCGAGGCGCTGCCCCCGCACACCCAGGACGCCTTCTTCCGGGTCCTGCCCGGCGCGGAGCTGCACAACCTGTACGGCCCGACCGAGGCCGCGGTCGACGTCACGCTCTGGCCCTGCCGGGCCGGGGACGCCACCGTCCCGATCGGCCGGCCCGCCGCCAACACCCGTACGTACGTGCTGGACGGCCGGCTCGCCCCGGTGGCGCCCGGTACCGCGGGCGAGCTGTACCTGGCCGGCGTGCAGCTGGCCCGCGGCTATCTCGGCCGGCCCGGGCTGACCGCCGAGCGGTTCGTGGCCTGCCCCTTCGAGCCGGGGGCCCGCATGTACCGCACGGGCGACCTGGTGCGCTGGCGGGCCGACGGCGTCCTGGAGTACCTGGGCCGCACCGACGACCAGGTCAAGATCCGCGGCTTCCGCATCGAGCCGGGCGAGGTCCAAAGCGCCGCCGCGGGCTGCGCGGGCGTCTCCCACGCGGCGGTCGTCGTCCGCGAGGACCGCCCGGGCGATCCCCGGCTCGTGGCGTACGTGGTGCCCCGCCCGGGCGCCGCGCCGACCCCCGCCGGGGTCCGCGGCGAGCTGGCCGCCGCGCTGCCCGAGCACATGGTCCCGGCCGTGGTCGTGCTGGACGAGCTGCCGGTGACGCCGAACGGCAAGCTCGACCGGCGGGCCCTGCCCGCCCCCGCCCTGCGCGCCGGCGGCCGCGGCGGCCGCACCGAGCCGGAGCGGATCCTGACGGGCCTGTTCGCGTCGGTGCTGGGCCTGCCCGAGGTGGGCGCCGACGACGACTTCTTCGAGCTGGGCGGCCATTCCCTGCTGGCGATGCGGCTGGTGGCGCAGGTGCGCGGGGCGTTCGGCGCGGAGCTGGGCATCCGTGAGGTGTTCACCGCCCGCACTCCGGCCGCGCTCGCCGGGCTGATCGACGGCGCGGACCGGGCCCGTCCCGCGCTGCGGCCGCAGGCGCGCCCGGCGCAGCTGCCGCTCTCCCCGGCGCAGCGCCGGCTGTGGTTCCTGGACCGGCTCGACGGGCCGAACCCGGCCTACCACAGCGCGGTCGCGCTCCGGCTCGACGGGCCACTCGACATGGCGGCGCTGCGCGGAGCGCTGGCCGACCTGGCCGAGCGGCACGAGATCCTGCGCACCGTCCACCCGGAGGCCGACGGCGAGCCCCGTCAGTTCGTCCTGCCCCCGGCGGCGCCCGTCCTGGAGCTCCTCGACGCGGCCGGCGCGGACATCGACGAGATCGCCGCGCGCCCCTTCGACCTGGCCACCGACACGCCCCTGCGGGCCGCGCTGCTGACGGCCGGGCCCGGGCGGCACACGCTGGTGCTGGCCCTGCACCACATCGCCACCGACGGCGAGTCCTGGGGGCCGCTGCTGGGCGACCTCTCGTACGCCTACGCGGCCCGCACGGGCGGCGGCGCCCAGCCGCGCCCGCCGCTGGCCGTGCAGTACGCCGACTACACGCTCTGGCAGCGCGCCCTGCTGGACGGCGCTGCCGAGGAGCAGCTGTCGTACTGGCGCACCGCGCTGGCCGGGCTGCCGGAGGAGCCGGTGCTGCCCACCGACCGGCCCAGGCCGGGGGTGGCCGATCCGGCGGGCGGGGCCGTCGCCTTCGGCCTGGACGCGGCCCTGACCGCGCAGCTGGAGGCGCTGGCCCGGGCCAACGGCTGCACCGTCTTCATGGTGCTCCAGGCCGCGCTGGCGGTGGTGCTGTCCCGGCTCGGCGCGGGGACCGACGTGCCCCTCGGCACGGTCGTCGCGGGCCGTACCGACGAAGCCCTGGACGATCTGGTGGGCTTCTTCGTCAACACCCTGGTCCTGCGCACCGACCTGTCCGGGGACCCGACCTTCGCCGAGCTGCTGGAGCGGGTGCGGGAGGGCGATCTGGCGGCCTTCGCCCATCAGGACGTGCCC
Source organism: Streptomyces sp. NPDC001513 (assembly GCF_042894695.1). Taxonomy (NCBI): domain Bacteria; kingdom Bacillati; phylum Actinomycetota; class Actinomycetes; order Kitasatosporales; family Streptomycetaceae; genus Streptomyces; species Streptomyces sp. NPDC001513. The sequence continues at coordinate 100,548 of NZ_JBIAVU010000020.1, read as the reverse complement.
TTCGAGCAGGTCGTCGAGGCGGTCAACCCGCGGCGCTCCCTCTCCCACCACCCGCTGTTCCAGGTGGCGCTGACGATGCGCCGGGCGGCGGCCGCGGGCCTGGAGCTGCCCGGGCTGACGGCGGTGGCCGAGGAGGTCGACGTACCGCAGGCCGAATTCGAGCTGGCGCTGCAGTTCACGGAGGCGGCCGGAGCGGGCGAGGGGCTGAGCGCGGTGGCCAAGTACCGTACGGAGCTCTTCGACGAGGCCACCGTGCGCGCCCTCGTGGAGCGGCTGCGCGGGGTCCTGGCGGCGGCGGTACGGGCGCCGCGCGGCCGGGTCTCGGCCCTGGAGGTGCTGCTGCCGCGGGAGCGGCAGCGGCTGCTGGCCGACTGGCAGCCGCCGGCCCCGCCTCGGGCGGGTACGGCGGTGCACCTGGAATTCGCCCGGCGGGCCGCGCTGCACCCGGCCACCGTGGCCCTGGTGTCCGGCCCCGACGCCATCACCTACGGGGAGTTGGACCGGCGCGCCGACCGGTTGGCGCGCCGGCTGGCCGGCCTCGGTGTCACCGCCGAGACCCCGGTGGGGGTGCTGATGGGGCGCTCCCCCGAGGTGGTCGTGGCGATGCTGGCCGTCCTCAAGGCGGGCGGTGCGTACCTGCCGCTGCACTCCGGCCAGCCCGCCGCGCGCACCCGGCGGATCCTGGACGCCGCGGGCTGCTCCGTGCTGCTGGTCGACGACGCGCACGCCGGGCTCGCCCCGGAGGGCGTGCGGACGGTCCTGGCCGGCGCGGCGCAGGCCGCCGGCGCTCTCGCGGACGGCGGGGAGTTCGCGGCGGCGCCGTGCCCGCCCGGGCAGCTCGCCTACCTGATGCACACCTCGGGCTCGACCGGCGAGCCCAAGGGCGTCGCCGTCACCCACGGGGACGTCCTGGACCTCGTGGCCGACCGGGGCTGGCACACCCGGGGCGCCGAGCGCGTCCTGTTCCACGCGCCGCACGCCTTCGACATAGCCGACTACGAGCTGTGGGTGGCGCTGCTGTCGGGCTGGCAGGTCGTCGTCGCCCCCGAGGGCGAGCCGACGGTCGCCGGGCTGGGCGCCCTGATCCGCGGGGCGGGCATCACCTCCGTGCACCTGACGGCCGGTCTGTTCCGCGTGGTCGCCGAGGAGGACCCCGGCCTGCTGGCCGACGTCCGCGAGGTGCTGACCGGAGGCGACGTCGTCAGCCCCGCCGCGGTCCGCGCCGTGCTGGCCGCCTGCCCGGACACCGTGGTCCGCCACCTGTACGGGCCCACCGAGGCGACCCTGTGCGCGACCACCCACCTGATCACCGGCGCCGCGGACGCCGACGGCCCGGTGCCGATCGGCCGCCCCCTGGACGGCACCCGTGCGTACGTGCTGGACGAGCGGATGCGGCTGGTGCCGCCGGGCACCCCGGGCGAGCTGTACCTCGCCGGTGCCGGAGTGGCGCGCGGCTACCACCGGCGTCCCGCGGCCACCGCGGAGCGGTTCGTCGCCGACCCGTTCGGCGCGCCCGGGACGCGCATGTACCGCACCGGCGACCTCGCCCGGTGGCGGGCCGACGGGCTGCTGGAATTCCTCGGCCGGGCCGACGAGCAGGTGAAGGTCCGCGGCTTCCGCGTGGAGCCCGGCGAGGTCGAGGCCGCGCTGGCCGCCTGCCCGGGCGTCCGCCAGGCCGTGGTCGCCGTACGGGCCGCCGCGGACGGCGAGAAGCGGCTGGCCGGGTACGTGGTCGGGGAGGTCTCCGGGCCCTCGGTGCGGCGCCGGCTGGAGCGGCTGCTGCCGGATTACATGCTGCCTTCGTACGTCCTGGTCCTGGACGCGCTGCCGCTGACCCCCAACGGCAAGGTGGACTACCGGGCCCTGCCCGAGCCCGAGCTGCCCGCTTCCGGCGGGCGTGCCCCCCGTACCCCCCGGGAGGAGATCCTGGCGGGGCTCTTCGCCGAGGTGCTCGGCCTCGACGCGGTCGCCGCCGACGCGGGCTTCTTCGACCTGGGCGGCCACTCGCTGCTGGCGACCCGGCTGGTCAGCCGGATCCGTACGGCCCTCGGGGTCGAGCTGCCGCTGCGCGACGTCTTCCGGGCGCAGACCGTGGCCGCGCTCGCGGAGCTGGCCGGGAGCGCCGACCGGGCGCGGCCGCCGCTGCGCCGTGCGGAGCCCGGGCAGGGCGCGCCGCTGTCCTCGGCGCAGCACCGGCTGTGGTTCGCGCACCAGGCGGAGGGCACGTCCGGCCACCACAACGTGCCCTTCGCCTACCGGTTGAGGGGTCCGCTGGACGCGCCGGCGCTGCGTGCGGCGCTCGGCGACGTGGCGGCCCGGCACGAGGTGCTGCGGACCGTCTTCGACGAGTGCGGGGGCGAGCCGGTGATCCGGCTGCTGGAGGGTGCGGCGGCCGACGTGCCGCTGGAGGTCCTCGCCGTCGCGGAGGCCGAGGCCGTAGCGGACGCGGTACGGGAGGTGACGGGCCACTGCTTCGACATCTCGGCCGAACTTCCGCTGCGGGCCCGGCTGCTGGAGCTGGGGCCGGAAGAGCGGGTGCTGGTGCTGGTGGTGCACCACATCGCCACCGACGGCTGGTCGTGGGGGCCGCTCCTGGCCGACCTGGCCACCGCCTACGCCGCCCGCCTGGCGGGCGCGGAGCCCGCCTTCGAGCCGCTGCCCGTGCAGTACCGGGACCACACCGTCTGGCAGCGGTCCGTGCTCGGCGCGGAGGGCGCCCCGGACGCGCTGATCACCCGTCAGCTCGACTTCTGGGCCAAGGAGCTGGCCGGCGCCCCGGCCGAGCTGGCCCTGCCCTACGACCGGCCCCGCCCGGAGGTGGCGAGCTTCGCGGGCGGCTCCGTCCCCCTGGAGCTGGACGCGGAGCTGCACGGACGGCTGCTGGAACTGGCCCGGCAGCACGGCTGCACCCTCTTCATGGTCCTCCAGGCCGGCCTGTCGGTGCTCCTGTCCCGCCTCGGGGCCGGCACCGACATCCCGATCGGGACGGTCGTCGCGGGCCGCACGGACGAGGCGCTGGACGACCTCGTCGGCTTCTTCGTCAACACCCTGGTCCTGCGCACCGACGTCTCCGGCGACCCGGCCTTCACGGACCTCCTCGCCCGGGTCCGGGAGAGCGACCTCGCCGCCTACGCCCACCAGGACGTGCCCTTCGAGCGGATCGTGCTGGGGGTGAACCCGGAGCGGTCCCTCGCTCGGCACCCGCTCTTCCAGGTGCTGCTCCAGGTACAGAACGAGCCGCCCGCCCTGCCCCGCCTGACGGGCCTCACGGCGGAACCGCACCCCGTCGAGTGGGCGGTGTCCAAGTTCGACCTCGGCGTGGACCTCGGGGAGCAGCGCGCCGCCGACGACACCCCGCTCGGCCTCACCGGGGAACTCACCTACGCCACCGAGCTGTTCGACCGTACGAGCGCCGAACGGCTGGCGGCGGACCTGGCCCTGGTGCTGCGCGGTCTGGCGGCCGCCCCGGAGCGCCCGGTCGGCTCGGTCGACGGACCGGCCCCGCGCACGGCCGACGCCGCCCCTGCCGCGCCGGAGCCGGCCGCGGACCCGGGTGGCAGCTCCGAGGACCGCGTCCGCGCCCTGTACGCCGAGGTTCTCGACCGGGACGAGGTCGGCCCGGACGACAACTTCTTCGCCCTGGGCGGCCACTCCCTGCTGGTCACCCGGCTGATCAGCCGGATCCGGGCCGAACTCGGCCGGGAGCTGAAGATCCGCCAGCTCTTCCAGCACCCGACCCCGGCCCGCACCGCCGCCCTGCTCGCCGACGCGCCGAAGGCCCGTCCCACGCTCCGCCGCTCCGCCGATGCCTGAGTCATCACCCCGCCCCCGCACCACCCCGCACGCCCCCGGAGGTCCTGTGTTTCCCGTTTCGTTCGCCCAGCGGCGGCTGTGGTTCCTCAACCAGCTCGGCGAGACCGGCGCCGCGTACAACTGCCCGCTCACCACCCGGCTGCGCGGTCCGCTGGACCCGCGGGCGCTAGCCGCGGCCCTCGGCGATCTGACCGGGCGGCACGAGGTGCTGCGGACGGTCTTCCCCGAGGTGGACGGCGAGCCCGTACAACAGATCACCGACCGGGCGCCGGAGCTGCCCGTCGTCCGCCTCGGCGAGGCGGAGCTCGCCGGCGCGCTGGCCGCCGAGGCCGGGCACGTCTTCGACCTCACCGACGAACTCCCGCTGCGGGCGCGCCTCTTCGCCCTGGGCGACGAGGAGTGGGTGCTGGCGCTGGTGATCCACCACATCGCCACCGACGGCTGGTCCTGGGGGCCGCTCCTGACCGACCTGGCCGCCGCCTACGCCGCCCGGTGCGCGGGCGGGGCGCCCGCCTTCGAGCCGCTGCCGGTGCAGTACCGGGACTACACGCTGTGGCAGCGCGAGCTGCTGGGCGCGGAGGACGACCCGGAGAGCCTGCTCGCAGAGCAACTGGCCTACTGGACGCGGGAACTGGCCGGATCCCCGGCCGAACTGGCCCTGCCCGCCGACCGGCCGCGCCCTGAGGTGGCGAGCTTCGCGGGCGGCTCCGTACCCGTCGAGCTGGACGCGGAGCTGCACGGACGGCTGCTGGAACTGGCCCGGCAGCACGGCTGCACCCTCTTCATGGTCCTCCAGGCCGGCCTGTCGGTGCTCCTGTCCCGCCTCGGGGCCGGCACCGACATCCCGATCGGCACCGTCGTCGCGGGCCGCACGGACGAGGCGCTGGACGACCTCGTCGGCTTCTTCGTCAACACGCTCGTCCTGCGCACCGACCTCTCCGGAGACCCGGCCTTCACCGAGCTCCTGGAGCGGGTGCGGGAGAGCGACCTCGCCGCCTTCGAGCACCAGGACGTGCCCTTCGAGCAGGTCGTCGAAGCGGTCAACCCCGAGCGGTCCCTCGCCCGCCACCCCCTCTTCCAGGTGATGATGACCCTGGACAGCGGCGAGGGCCCCGCCTTCGCCCTGCCCGGCCTGGAGTGCGCGGAGCAGTCCACCGCCTGGGACGTCGCCAAGTTCGACCTCACCGTCGACTTCCAGGAGCGGTGGGACTCGGGCGGCGCCCCGGCCGGGATCGGCGGAGCCCTGGAGTACGCGACGGACCTGTTCGACCGGGCCACCGCCGAGAACCTCGCGGCCGCCCTCACCCGGGTGCTGGAGCGCCTCGCCGCCGACCCCGCCGCCCCGGTCGGGCAGACCGACCCGCTCTCCGCCGAGCAGCGCGCGCTGGTCCTGTCCGGCTGGAACGACACGGCCGCGCCGGTTCCCGCGGGGACCCTGCCCGAGCTGTTCGAGGAGCGGGCCGCCCGCACCCCCGGCGCGACCGCCCTGGTCTTCCGGGACACCGCGCTGACCTTCGCCGAACTCGACGCCCGCGCCGACGCGCTGGCGCACCGGCTCGCCGGGCACGGGGTCGGCCCGGAGCACCTGGTGGCCCTGGCCCTGCCCCGGTCCGCCGACTCCGTCGTGGCGCTGCTCGCGGTGCTCAAGGCGGGCGCCGCCTTCGTCCCCGTCGACACGGACTACCCGGCCGAGCGGATCGCCCGGCTGCTGGGCACCACGACCACCGTCGTCACCGACGCCGCGACCGCCCCGGGGCTCCCGGACACCGGCGCCGTCCGCGTCCTCGTCGACGCGCCGGGCCCGGTCCCGGCGGGCGCCGCCGGTCCCGTCCCGGGCCGCCGGATCCTGCCCGGCAGCGCCGCGTACGTGATCCACACCTCGGGGTCGACCGGCGAGCCCAAGGGCGTCGTCATCGACCACGCGGGGCTGCGCAACCTGTACGCCTTCCACCGGGCCGGGGTCATCGCCCGCGCGGAGGAGCTGCACGGCGGGCGCCGGATGCGCATGGCGCTGACGGCCGCACTGTCCTTCGACACGTCGTGGGAGGGGCTGCTGTGGATGGTGGCCGGCCATGAGCTCCACCTCGTCGACGACGACACCCGCCGTGACGCGGCCGCGCTGGTCCGGCACATCGCCCGTGCCGGCATCGACGCCCTGGACGTCACCCCGACCTACGCCGAACAGCTCGTCGAGGAGGGCCTGCTGGACGATCCCGCGCACCGTCCCAAGGTGCTGCTGCTCGGCGGCGAGGCGGCGGGCGCGGCCCTGTGGACGCGGGTCCGGGCCGCCGACGGGATGCTCTGCCACAACCTGTACGGGCCCACCGAGTGCAGCGTCGACACCCTGTGGTGGGACGCCGCCCTCAGCGAGGAGCCGCTCGTGGGCCGCCCGCTCGCCAACACCCGGGCGTACGTCCTGGACGCCGGGCTGCGGCCCGTCGCCCCGGGCGTCCCGGGCGAGCTGTACCTGGCCGGACCGAGCCTGGCCCGCGGCTATCTGAACCGGCCCTCGCTGACCGCGGGCCGCTTCGTGGCCTGCCCGTTCGAGGACGGGGCCCGCATGTACCGCACGGGCGACCTCGTCCGCTGGGACCGCGAGGGCCGCATCGAGTACCTCGGCCGCGCCGACGACCAGGTCAAGATCCGCGGCTTCCGCATCGAACCCGGCGAGATCGAGGCCTGCCTGCGGGCCTGCCCGGAGGTGGCGCAGGCCGCGGTGCTCGCCCGGGACGGCGGGCCCGCCGGGAAGCGCCTCGTGGCGTACGTGGTGGCGGCCGCGGGCCGCAGGCCCGAGCCGGGCGCGCTGCGCGGGTGGCTCGCCGCACGGCTGCCGGACCACATGGTGCCCTCGGCCTTCGTGGTCCTGGAGGCCTTCCCGATGAACCGGAACGGCAAGCTGGACCGGGCGGCGCTGCCCGCGCCGGACTTCGGCGCGCTGCTCTCCTCCCGCGCCCCGCGCGGGCCCCGCGAGGAGCTCCTGGCGGAGCAGTTCGCACAGGTGCTGGGGCTGCCGTCGGTGGGCGCCGAGGACAGCTTCTTCGAGCTGGGCGGCCATTCGCTGCTCGCGACCCGGCTGCTCTCGCGGATCCGGGCCGTCCTGGGCCGCAACCTGGGCATCCGCCAGCTGTTCCGGCACCCCACGGTGGCCGGGCTGGCCGCCTGCCTGGCGCAGGGCTCCGCGGCCGGGGCGGCCCCCCGTCCGGCCCTGACCGCGGCGGCGGAGCGGCCCGAGGCCCCGCCGCTGTCGGCCGCCCAGCGCCGGCTGTGGTTCCTGAGCCGGGCAGGCCAGTCCGCGGGCTACCACTGCCCGTTCGCGCTGCGGCTGCGCGGCCCGCTGGACACGTCGGCGCTGGCCGCGGCCCTGGGCGACGTCACCGACCGGCACGAGGCCCTGCGCACGGTGTTCCCGGAGGCCGCGGGCGAGCCGTACCAGCGGGTGCTGCCCGCGGGGGGTGGCGTGCCCCTGGACCTGGTGGAGTGCGGTCCGGAGGGCGCCGCCGGGGCCCTCGACGCGCTGCTGGCCCGCCCGTTCGACCTGGCCGCGCGGCCCCCCGTACGGGCGGCGCTGCTCGCGGCCGGGCCCCAGGAGTGGGTACTGGCCCTGGTGGTCCACCACATCGCGCTCGACGGGTGGTCGTGGGGGCCGCTGTTCCGGGACCTGTCCGAGGCGTACGCCTCCCGGTGCGCGGGCGCCGCGCCCGGTTTCGAACCACTGCCGGTGCAGTACGCCGACTACACGCTGTGGCAGCGGGAGCTGCTCGGCGCGGAGGACGACCCCGCCAGCCCGGTCTCCCGCCAACTCGTCTTCTGGACCGACGCACTGGCCGGTGCGCCCGCCGAGCTGGGCCTGCCCTACGACCGGCCGCGCCCGGCGGTGGCGGACTTCGCGGGCGGCTCCGTCCCCGTCGGCCTGGACGCCGAGCTGCACGGCCGGCTGCTGGAGCTGGCCCGCAGGCACGGCTGCACCCTCTTCATGGTGGTGCAGGCGGCGCTGGCCGTGACCCTGTCCCGGCTCGGCGCGGGGACCGACGTACCGATCGGGACGCCCGTCGCGGGCCGTACGGACGAGGCCCTGGACGACCTCGTCGGCTTCTTCGTCAACACCCTCGTCCTGCGCACCGACGTGTCGGGCGATCCGACCTTCGCCGAACTCCTGGGCCGGGTCCGGGAGACCGACCTCGCGGCGTACGAACACCAGGACGTGCCCTTCGAGCGGGTCGTGGAGGCGGTCAACCCCGAGCGGTCCCTCGCCCGCCACCCCCTCTTCCAGGTGCTGCTCCAGGTGCAGGACGGCGAGGACGGGACGCTCGCGCTGACCGGCTTCGACGTCCGCCCCGAGCCGTTCCGCTTCGACGTCGCCCAGTTCGACCTGACGCTGGACGTCCAGGAGCACCGGGACGCCGAGGGCCGCCCCGCCGGGATCTCGGGCTTCCTGGAGTACGCGGCCGAGCTGTTCGACCACGCCACCGCGGAGGACCTCGCCGCGGCCCTGGTACGGATGGTCCGGCTGCTCGCGGCGGCGCCGGAACTGCCGGTCGGGGCCGCCGACCCGCTGACCGCCGCGGCCCGCCGGCGGGTGCTGGAGGAGTGGAACGACACCGCGCTGCCGGTGCCGGACGCCACCGTGCCCGAGCTGTTCGCGGCGCGTGCCGCCCGCACCCCGGACGCGACCGCGCTGGTGCACGGCGCCGAGCGGATCGGCTTCGCCGCCCTCGACGCCTGGTCCGACCGGCTCGCCCGGCGTCTCGTCCGGGACGGGGCGGGTCCGGAGCGGGTGGTGGCCATCGCCCTGCCGCGCTCCCCTGCGGCGGTGGCCGCGATCCTGGCCGTCCTCAAGGCCGGTGCGGCGTTCGTCCTGGTGGACACCGGATACCCGGCCGAGCGGATCGCGCACATGCTGGCCGATGCCACCCCGGCGCTGCTGGTCACGGACTCCGCGACCGCCCCGCTGCTGCCGCTCGCGCAGCCGGCACGGGTCCCGCTCGTCCTCACCGACGAGGCGGCCGACGAGGACACGGCCGCCGCCTCCGCGCCCGGTGCCGGCCCGCTGCCGCGGCCCCGGCCGGGCGACGCCGCGTACATCGTGTACACCTCGGGATCCACGGGCCGCCCCAAGGGCGTCGTCGTCGACCACGCCGCACTGCGCAACCTGTACGCCTTCCACCGCGCCCACACCATGGCCGAGGCGGAACGGACCGCTGCCGGAAGGCAGTTGCGAGTAGCGCTGGTGGCCTCGCTGTCCTTCGACGCCTCCTGGGACGCCCTGATGTGGATGGTGGCCGGGCACGAACTCCACCTGATCGGCGACGCCGTGCGCCGCGACTCCGCCGCCTTCGCCCGGCACGTCGCCGACGCCGCCCTCGACGTCGTCGACACCACCCCGACGCACGCCGAGCAGCTGATCGAGGAGGGCCTGCTCGACGCCCCGCCGCGGCTGCTGCTGATCGGCGGGGAGGCCGCGGGCGAGGGCCTGTGGAGCCGGCTGCGCGCCACGGAGGGAATGCTCGCCTACAACCTGTACGGACCCACCGAGTGCACGGTCGACGCCCTGTGGTGGGACACCGCGCGCAGCGAACGCCCGCTCATCGGCGGTCCCGTCGCCAACACCCGCGCCTACGTGCTCGACGCGGCGCTGAACCCGGTGGCGCCGGGGGTGTCCGGCGAGCTGTACCTGGCGGGTGCCGGGCTGGCGCGGGGCTACCTGCGTCGCCCGGGGACGACGGCGGAGCGGTTCGTGGCCTGCCCGTTCGAGGACGGCGCCCGCATGTACCGCACGGGCGACCTCGTCCGCCGGGACCGCGAGGGCCGCATCGACTACCTCGGCCGCGCCGACGACCAGGTCAAGATCCGCGGCTTCCGCGTCGAACCCGGCGAGATCGAGGCCGCGCTCGCGACGGCGTCCGGGGTGGACCGCGCCGCGGTGACCGTACGCGAGGACGGTCCCGGCGGTGCGAAGCGGCTGGTCGGGTACGTGGTCCCGGCCCCCGGCGGCGACGGCGGCACGGGCTCCGCGGTGGACGCGGCGGACTTGCGCGCCCATCTGGCGGGGACGCTCCCGGCGCACATGGTGCCGTCGGCGTTCGTCGTGCTCGACGCCTTCCCGCGGACCCCGAACGACAAGCTCGACCGGGCCGCGCTGCCCGCGCCGGAGCCCGCCGCGGCCGGGGACGGCCGTGCGCGCCGGGCGCCGCGCAGTCGGCGGGAGGAGGTCCTGGCGGGCCTGTTCGCCGAGGTGCTGGGGCTGCCCGCGGACGCCGTCGGCGCCGACGACGGCTTCTTCGACCTGGGCGGCCACTCCCTGCTGGCGGCCCGGCTGATGGCCCAGGTGCGCGAGGCGCTGGGCGAGGAGCTCGGCGTCCAGGACCTGTTCGCCGCGCCCACGGTCGCCGGGCTCGCCGCCCGCTCCGGCGGCGCGGTCCCCCGCGGGCACACGGACCCCCGCGGGGACGCGGACCCGCTGGCGCCGCTGGTCACGTTGCGCACGGGGGCGCCCGGCGCGCCCGCCCTGTTCTGCGTGCACCCGGGCGCGGGCACCGGCTGGGTGTACTGGGGGCTGCTGGAGCACCTGGACCCGCAGCAGCCCGTACACGCCCTGCAGTCGCGGGCGCTGAGCGAGCCGGGGGCACGGCCCGACAGCGTCGCGGAGATGGCCGCGGAGTACGCGGCGCGGATCCGCGCGGTGCAGCCACACGGCCCGTACCACCTGCTGGGCTGGTCCTTCGGGGCGGTGGTCGCGCACGAGGTGGCCGTGACGCTCCAGCAGGACGGCGAGGAGGTGGCCGGGCTCACCCTGCTGGACGGGTATCCGGCGGCCCCCGGCGAGACGGCGGCTCCGGCCCCGGACCCGCTGCGGGACCTGCTGGAATCGCTCGGCTATCCGCCGCGGGAGGAGTACGGCGCGGCCACAGGGGGTCCGCTGACCCTCGCCGAGCTGGTGGCGGCGGCCGCCGAGGAGGGCCCGCTGTCGGTCTTCGACGCGGAGACCGTCGCCGCCCTGGGCGAGGCCTACGTCCACCACGACCGACTGGCCGCCGCCCACCGTCCACGGGTGTTCCGCGGCGGGGTGACGCTGGCCGCCGCCGCCCACGAGCCGGACGCGCCCGGGCCGCGGGTGTGGGAGCCGTACGCCACCGGGCCGGTCACTCACCACGAAGTGCCCTGCGCGCACGGCGAAATGATGGCGCCCAAGGCCGCCGCCGAGATCGCCGCGCTGCTGGGCGAGGGCACGGTGGGCCGGTGAGCGCCGGTCGCGGCGCGCTGCGCCGCCGGGACTTCCGGCTGCTGTGGGCGGGCGAGTCCGTCAGCCAGTTCGGGAGCGCGGCCACCCGGGTGCTGCTGCCGCTGATCGCGGTGGAGACACTGGACGCGGGGCCCTTCACCATGGGGGTACTGAACGCCGCGGCCTGGGTGCCGTGGCTGCTGTTCGGGCTGCCCGTGGGAGCGTGGACCGACCGGATGCGCCGCCGGCCGGTGATGATCGTGTGCAACGCGGTGTCGGCACTGCTGATGCTGTCGCTGACCGCGACGGTCTGGCTGGAACTCCTGACGACCTCTCAACTCATCCTGGTGGCCGTCCTGGCGGGCACCGCCGACGTGTTCTTCCGGGCCGCCTACAGCGCGTACCTGCCGACCGTGCTGCCGCACGAGGAGCTCGCCGACGGCAACGCCCGTCTCCAGACCAGCGAATCGGTCGCGGAGGTCCTCGCACCGGGGGTGGGCGGCGCCCTGGCCCAGGCCGGGAGCGCGGCCGCCGGCTTCCTCGCCGACGGCCTGAGCTACCTGGTCTCGGCGGCGCTGCTCCTGCGGATCCGGACCCCCGAAGGCCCGCCGGGCGGCGAGGAACGAGCCGCTACGAAAAGATCCTTGGTCAAGGAGATCCGCGCGGGCGTGGCCTTCCTCACCCGCGACCCGTTCCTGCGGACGATCCTGCTGTGCGACGCCGCGATGAACCTGTTCCTGGCCGGCGCGCAGTCCCTGTCGATCCTGTTCCTGAGCCGGACGGTGGGCGCGCCGGGCGCGCTGATCGGTGTCCTGATCGCGCTGGCCGGGCTGGGCGGGGTCCTGGGCGCGGTGATCTCGCCGCGCCTGGCCCGCCGGTTCGGCACGGCCCGCGCGGTCCTGCTGTGCGCCTTCTGCGGGGGCCCGTTCGGGCTGCTGATCCCGCTCACCACGGACGGGGTGGGGCTGCTGGCCTTCCTCGTCGGGGAGTTCTGCCTGATGACCGGGGTGGTCGCCGGGAACGTCATCATCGTGAGCTTCCGGCAGGCGTACTGCCCGCCGGACATGCTGGGCCGGGTCGGCTCCACCATCCGCTTCGTGATGTACGGGACGATCCCCGTCGGCAGCCTCCTCGGCGGCGCCCTCGGCACCCTCCTCGGCGAACGCGACGCCCTGTGGCTCCTCTACGGCGGCAACGCACTGTGCGCCCTGCTCCTCCTGACGGGCCCCCTCCGCACCGGCCAGAACCTCCCGCCGGCCCCGGAGTCGACCAGGAAGTCGGACGAGGTCACCCCATAGCGGGTGCCGTTCATCCGGCCGGCTCTCGTGTTCAGCGGTCCGCGGCGCGTATGGGCACCGTGGCGGTGGAGGGGGCGGTGGCGGGTTCGGCCACGGCGGCAGCCACCAGGGCGGAGGTGGCGACCCAGCGGCCCTCGTAGGCAAGGGGTGTGAGGTGTTCCGGGGAGGGGTGGCGGCGTCGGACGCGGACGGTGAACGAGCCGTCCGTACGCAAGGCGATGTCGGCCTCGCCGAACTCCAGCGGCAGGCCGGTCCGCGGGAACCACGCTTTGTACACCGCCTCCTTGGCGCAGAACAGCACCCGGTCCCAGCAGACCTGCGGGACACGCGCGCTCAGCACGCGGTGCCTGGCCTGTTCGGCGGGCACCGCGATGGCCTCCAGCACATGCGCGGGAAGGGGCTGGTGGGGTTCGGCGTCGATCCCGAGGGCGGCGAAGTCGCCACGGCGCGCCACCGCGGCCGCCCGGTAGCCCTCGCAGTGCGTCATGCTGCCCACCACCCCCGCGGGCCATGAGGGAGCTCCGCGCGCACCCCGCAGCAGGGGGGCCGGCGGCCGTCCCAGCTCGGCCAGTGCCCGGCGGGCGCACAGGCGGGTCGTGGCGAACTCACGGCGGCGTCCGGGCGCGGCCCGCGCGATCGCCGCCGCCTCCTCAGGGAACAGGAAGGCGGCGGGATCGTCGGCGAACGCCTCGGAGACCGCCACACCGGCGGGCAGGATCTCGGCGATGACCACCGCTAGTCGAGGTCGAGCCGGTATCTGAGGTCCGCACGGACAGCCCGCATCCCTTCCTCCATGTTGAGGAAGGGGGACGACACGAGGTCCGCCCACACCCGGGACGTGACGGAGAAGTCCGTGCTCGCGCCGCCCGCCGGGTACTCGTGGAGGACGGGCACCGGCTGGTCGAAGAGGCGCTCGGCCACCTCCAGGAGCCCGTCGATCCGGAAGGACCGCCCACTGGCGAAGATCTTGCAGACGTACGGGTCCCTGCCCAGGGTGCGGGAACGCACGGCGTCCATCGTCGCGACGGCCATCCGTGCGCAGTCCCGCGCGTAGATGTAGTCGCGCGTCGTCCCCGGCGCGGCCCGCAGACGCAGGGGTTCTCCGGTCAGCTGTGCTCTGACGAGGGCGCTGACCAGGCCCTGGTTCTTGTCGAGGTTCTGTCCGGGACCGTAGAGGTTGGTGATCCGGCCGGCCACCACGGGCAGCCGCCATCGGCGCGACAGGGTCTCGGCCTCCTTCTCCACGGCGAGTTTGGCCTCGCCGTAGGCGTTCTGGGGAGCGGGGGTGGAGAACTCGGTGAAGGGCGCGTGTGCCGAGCCCGCGTACGCACCGCCCGCTGACGACGCGAAGAACAGGGCGCCGTCGGAAGGGGAAGGGCGGCCGGACCGTTCGAGTCCGTCGTGGATTCCCGTGAGCAGCCGGCCGACCTGGACGCGTTCCCGCTCGACCTGCTCGGCAGGGGTGTGGAACACGGCCAGGCCGGCGCACCAGTAGAGGTTCCAGCGGCCGGTTCGAGCGGCCAGCTCCCTTCCCAGTTCATACAGTCGGGCACAGGCGAGGGCGTGATCGTCCCAGGGGACGCGCACCCGTTCGCTCAGGCGGCCGCCCAGCGCGGCGCGGACGTGCCTCCCCAGCAGGCCTCCCCCGCCCACCACGACTTCGCTCGTCGTGACGGCCTGCTCGCCCGCTGCCGGGCCGTACTGTCTCGGCAGCAGAAGTACCTCGCTCTCGGGCGGATACGGAAGGACACGGCCCATCGTCCGACTTCCTTTCCTCTGGGGATCACGAGTGGAGGCGTCTTGTGCCGATCACGCGCACGGCGTGGAGTTGCCGACACCCCCTAGGAGCGGCGAACGAGCTCCGTCCCCCTGCACCGGGCGACGTTCACGACGTGCCCTCGTACGGGTGGCGGTTCGGGGTGGTGCTGCGATGCGGCTTCCGAGGACTGCTGCGTCGCGTCGCGCACGAGGTTCCACACCACTTCCTGCTGGCGCGTGTCCAGCACCCGGGTGACCATCCCCTCCCAGGCCACGCACAGTTCGATGAACTCCTGCTGGAGGTCGAGCCGCGCCGCGAGCTCGGCGGACCGGGTGAGGGTCCTCAGCACCACGTGCCCGTCGGGACTCGGCGAGGGGCTGACACGGCTGGAGCCCACGAGGCCGTTCGAGGCCTTGTAGTGGAGGATGGCGGCGCGGATGACGCGGCGCTGCTCGTCGAACGAGATCTTCTTCTGTGCTTCCAGGTGCGCCGCCTGCAGCAGCAGCGGATGCACCCGGTAGGCGCCGGCCCGTGTCCGCTGCAACAGCGCCCGGTCCGCGAAGCGCCGGCAGGCGAGCCGTACCAGGTCGATCGACAGGCCGAGCGCGGCCGCGACCGAGGTCTCGTCCAGATCGGGGCAGGGCAGGAGCGACAGCCGCAGGTAGCGGTCGTGGTCGAAGTCCTCCAGGGAGGTGAACGAGGTGATGAGCCGGCCGATCAGGCTGCGCCCGGGCACCTCCAGCTCGTTGAAGACGGAGGTGGCGGCGAGCCGGTCGCTGAGCTCCCGGAGGTCGAGGAAGTCGCGGGTCGAGATGCGCGCCGCCGCCAGGCGCAGGGCCAGCGGCAGGTTGGCGCACTGCTGGATCAGCGCCCGCGCATCCTGGGTGTCGAGGCTCTCGAAGCGCTGGTCGAGCATGCAGCTGAGCATTTCCAGGCACTCGTCCTCGTCCGGCACTTCGAGCGAGGTGTGATGAGCGCCGTCGATGCCGTTGAGGATGATGCGGGAGGTGATGATGCAGGCACTGTCGGGCGAGGGCGGTATGAGCGGTTCCACCTGCTCGATGTCGCGGGCGTCGTCCAGCACGACGAGCAGCCGCTGACCGGCCGTGATGGTCCGCCACTGGGCCAGCCGCCCTTCCTCCGACGAGGAGATCTCGTCGTCCGGGAGGCCCTTCTGTCGCAGAAGCACCCCGAGCGCGCTGGACACGCTGGACGCGCAGGACGACGAGAAGCCGTCCAGGGAGACGAAGTGCTGGCCGTCCGGATAGTGGCGGGCCAGCAGGTGCGCCAGCCGGACGGCGACGGCCGTCTTCCCGACTCCGCCCATTCCGTGAAGTGTCGCCACGGACGGGCAGTGGGGCCCCTCCCCCGAGAGCAGGGTGTGCAGTTCGTCGATCTCGCGTTCGCGTCCGCCGAAGTCCTGGAGATCCCGCGGCAGGCAGTTCGGCCCGACCGCGACGCCGGGCCGTGCCGGGCGGGGCGGCGGTACCGGACTCTCGTGGGCGTGCGTCCCGCCCGACGGCCGGCCGGCCGGGGCGGGTAAGGCGGTATCGGAGTGCGGGTGGACCGGCTGCCTGTGGATCTTCGACGCCACGCGCAGGATCGAGGTCAACTCGTCGGAGCGTCCCCGCTCCTGGAAGGCCTGCACCGTCTTGTTCACGAGCACCCGGTGCTGTTCGACCAGTTCGGAGATCCAGTGCTCCTGCCCGCGGGGCTCCGACCCCTCGCAGGGCCTCCCCCGCCAGAGCGCCAGCGCCGAATACGCCACCGACAGGTCCTCGTCGCTCGCGAAGGCACTCGACATCGCCTGGTCGTAGAGCCGGCAGAACTCGGAGACGTCGGAGTGCTCGGGCGTCAGCTTCAGCATGTAGCCCTCGTGGGACGTCGCCACCAGGTCCCATCCCTGGTCGAGGCTGAGCCTGAGCGCGGAAATCATCTTCCGCACCTGGTGGTGCGCGCTGGACGGACGTTTTCCCTTCCATGCGGCGTGGAGGAGTTCCTCCATGCTCACCGAATTCTCGGGATGGAGAGCGAGACACGAAACCACGGTCCGATATTTCTGTCCGGTCAGTCGCACAAGCGCGTCGTCGCACCGCACCCGGAGTGACCCCAGCACATCGAAACGTACTAAACCCATTGCATTTCCCCCGTGCTAACTATTCGACCCGGCCAAGGTCAATATTTATCGAAGAGCCGTCCGTGTGATCTTGACCATCAACCTCCTGACGCGCAGCGGGAAAGCCGGAGAAGGAAGGGGGAGCGGGATTCGAGAGGGACACCCGGGAGAAGAGGGCGTGAGAACATCTGCGGAATCAGTAACTGTTCACCCCTCAGCAACGATAACAGCACCTTACCGATCCATGTACTTATTTTTTCGTTCATGCAAACCTTTGACACGTTCTGCACACAACACAACCTCAGGAGCCTTCACCCTCACCCCCATTGAGAATCGTTGATGGCTCAACTGAGCAGCTCGACCACCTCACGCCGGACGGAATTCCACTGTTCGACCTCACGTCGATGACGCGGCATCGTGGTGACCACTTCGGCACCTCCGTCGCGAACCGATGGCAACCGGCGGGCCGCCATGGAAAGGGCCGTTCCAGGGCCGATCTCCACAAACGTGTGCGGACTGGAACCACAGTTGCCGACGATCGCCTTCCAGAAGAACACCTTTTCGGCCATCTGATGCGTCCAGAACCGAGCGGGCTCCGCATTCCGGTCGCTGACCTTTCGTGCCGAGTAGGCCGAGACCATCGGTAACCTCGCCGGCGACAGCTCCCGCTCGCGCCGCGCCAGGAAATCCTCGAACTCAAGGGCGGCCGGGGCCAGGAGCGGGGAGTGGAACGGCTCGGCCGCCGCGGCGCGCATGCACGGCACCCCCCGGGCGCCAAGGGCTCGCACCGTGTCCGGGAGGTCCTCCTCCGCACAGCTCACGACGCACTGGTTGTCCGCGTTCTCCGCCGCGACGACGGCCCGTCCGCCCAGGGCGTCGAGGTGCGCCTGTACCTGTGCCTCCGTGGCGCGGCAGGCGATCAAGCCGCCGCGGGGAGCCTCTTCGAGCAGCCGGGCCCGCTCCTTCAGGAGCGCACCGGCCAGTTCGAGGTCGAAGACGCCCGCGAGCGTGGCCGCCGCCAGTTCACCCACGCTGTGCCCGATCAGGGTCGTGTCGGCGCCCTTCAGGTCCTCCAGCCAGACCCTTCCGGCGGCGTAGCCGATCCCGAAGAGCAGCGGCTGGGCGAAGGCCCCCTGCTCGAGTTCCCGGGGAGAGCCGTGCCGCCACACCTGCCTGAGCCGCTGCGCCCCGGCGCCGAACGCGTCGAAGAAGTCGTCGAGTGCCCGCCGGAAACGGGGGTCGGCATCGTAGAGCGGGGCCCCCATCGCGCCGAACTGCGAACCCTGCCCGGGCAGCATCAGGACGACGGGTCCGGGCGAGTTGCCCGCCCCGTCGGACGCCCGCTCCCCCCGGGCAGCGGCCGGCGCTCGTCGCACCATGTGATTCACCGGTTCACCAGCCCGTCACGCCGGCCAGGAAGGACGGCAGGTCGTTGGCACGATAGGTCGGCACGCCGGGCAGCGATCTCCCGGCGAACCCCGAGAGGACCCTGCCCGGCCCCAGCTCCCAGGTCCGCGACACCGACAGCCGCTTGAGCTCGGCCATCACGTCGACCCAGCGCACCCGGTGCACCAGCTGACCGCCGAGCTGGCGCTTGATCTCCTCGCCGGACGCGTACAGTGCGGCGGTCGAACCGGAGATCAGGGGCACCCGGGGCGGCCGGAAGTCGAAGCGCTGCAGGTACTCCACGAAGTCCGCCGTCACGCTCCCCATCAGACTGGAGTGGGCCGGGCCGCCGATCCTCAGCACGGTCGCGCGGGCGTCCGTCATCGTCGTGACCCGCTCGACCAGCAGGTCGATGGCGGCGGTCTGGCCGGAGACCACGGCCTGGAGGGGCTCGTTGTGGTTGGCCACCTCGACGACCTCCCCGGTGTCGGACCGCACCCGCGCGCAGGCCCGCTCGACCTGCTCGATCGACAGTCCGAGGAGGGCCGCCATCTTCCCGTCCACCTGCTCCTGCACCTGCGCCATGAGCTCACCACGGCGATGGACGAGCTGGAGCACTTCCCTCCAGGTCAGCACACCGGCCGCCGCGAGAGCCGAGTACTCGCCCAGGCTGTGGCCCGCGACGACGTCCGGCTCCGCCCCCTTGGCCCGCGCGGCGACCAGGGCCGTGTAGCTGCACAGGAAGACGGCCGGCTGCGTGACCGGCATGTGCCGCAGCTCCTCGACAGGCCCTTCCTCGCAGAGGCGGGTCAGGGAGTACCCCAGGATCTCGTCCGCCTCCTGCCACAGCGGCTCGACCAGGCTCGGGTACTCCTCGCGCAGGTAGGAGCCCATACCGACCTTCTGGGTCCCCTGGCCGGGAAACAGGAACGCCTTCACCGCGCCACCTCGGCTTCGGGGTCGTCAAGAGGGCGCACCGCGTCATTCCAATCCTGCCGGGCCTCGTCGGGGGCCGTCGGGTACCAGTGGTGATCGGGCCTGATCCAGGCCTCCACCCGGGTGCCGCCGTCGGTCACGGACCCCCGTCGGACGCGGGTCGTGCGGCGGGCGGCCCCGGCCTCGCGAAGCTGGGCCGGGCCGAGACGGCGGCGGATCCCGCCGGTGGCCGTCGGATAGCACACGTCGACACCCGACAGGGAGTCGGCGATCTTCTGCCGGTAGGCCTCGTCGCCGTGCAGGCGCTCGGCCACACGCGCCTTGTGCGCGGTGGCTGCCTCGTCGGTGTCGAACAGCAGGCGCGCCTGCGCGCGCAGTCTGCGCGTGAGCACGTCCAGCCAGGCGGCGCGTTCCTCCCCGTACTCCAGGAGCCCCTGCGGGTCCCCGTCCTCCAGATGCGCCAGGATCCGCCAGCCGAGTGCCTCGGCGTCCATCAGGGACGTGTTCAACGCCTGCCCTCCGATGGGGATGATGGGATGCGCCGCGTCACCGCACAGCACGACACTGCCTTCGACCAGTCGGTGCGCGACGCTCGTGTCGTCGCTGAACGTCCGCAGCCACGAAGGCTCGGCCGGCAGCGCCTCGCCGGTGGCGGCGTGCCAGGCCGCGCGGAGGTCCTCCGCCGTGCGCGGCCGGCCCACGGGCCACCGCGGATCGTGGATCATCAGCCGCGTGACCTCGTCGCCGAGCGGGGCGGCGGTGACGGTGTAACGCCCCCGCCGCTCGAAGCGCCGTCCCGGCACGCGGCACCGGCGGAGGTCGGCCTGCACCAGGACGCGCGTGGCCGGGGCACCCTCGCAGGCGATGCCGAGCAGCGCACGGACCGTGCTCTGCTGTCCGTCCGTCGCGACCAGCAGCGCCGCGCCGAAGGTCCGGCCGGTCCGGGTGCGTACCAGACGATGTCGGCCCTGCCCGTCGACGGACTCCACGTGTTCCCCGTACAGCAGCCGCGCGCCGTGGCGCCCGGCCCAGCCGCTCAGTGTCCGTACGAGTTCGGGCTGCGGGCACCGCCAAACGCCGGCCCGGTCGGACTCGACGTGCGAGAGGTCCACGGGCAGGCCGCCATAGTGGCCGTGGGTGCTGTGGGGCAGCTCAGGTGCGAACTCCACTCCGTGGGAGTCGAAGATCTCCATGGCGCGGGCGTGCAGGGTCGAGGCGCGGATCTGCGGGTCCGGCGCGCCGCGTGATTCCAGTACGGTGACGCGCGCGCCCGCCCCGGCGAGGATCCCCGCCAGGAGCAGGCCGCTGGGCCCGGCGCCGACGACGACGACGTCGGAGGCCTCGGGCGCGGTCACGTTCCCGCTCGCCGCTGCGGGGCGGCGGCATCGGCCCAGCGGACCGCTGCTTCGAGGGTCCGCAGGCTGTTGTTCCCCAGGTTCCGCCGGGCGAGTTCCTTGGCGTCCACGACGGTCGCGTCCGGGCCGAGGACCTTCTGCACCGCTTCGGGGTTGATCGCCACCGTGTGCTTCGAGGTGACCTTCCAGCTCTCGCCGGACGGGGAGATGGTCCACTCGCCGGTGTGCAGCTCCAGCAGCGCCGGCAGCGTCACCTGCTTGTACAGCAGCCTGGCCGGGCTCTGGGACACCCGGTAGGACTCCGTGACGTGGCTGTCGCCGTCCGGGGTCCTCGTCCGCATCCGGAGCAGCTGCAGTCCGTCGGAGAACTCCTTCATCTCTGCCTCGACGACGTGGTCCAGCCGTCCGGACCACAGTTCGCCCCGGTCCAGGAAGGAGAACAGCAGGACGGGGTCGGCCGTCGTCTCCACCGAGTCCGCGAAGGTGAAGGCGCTCAGCTCGCTGTCCGCATCCCGTTCGAGGGCGGCCTTCAGCGCCGCGAGTTCCTTGGTGCTGTTGGTGTCCACGGCCTTGGCTATCCAGGCGAGCGCCTCCTCGGAGTCGGCCTCCGCGCGGTAGGTGTGCGTGAGCCGGACGGAGCAGCTGTCCTCGGTCAGGGGCAGGACCGTCCACTCGCCCGACATCTCCGCGACGGGCGGCGCGGTGATCGTCTGCGCGAAGCGGATGGTGCGTGCGACGGGGTCGAGGTGACGCTCGGACACCCAGGACTTGGGTTCCCCGTTGGCGACGGCCCACAGCTGGATCGTCTGCTTGTTCCCCTCCCGGGCCAGTTCCGTGCTGTGGATGGTCGGTTCGAACATCTGGGACCACTGCCCGACGCTCTCCAGGCGGCGGTACACCTCGTCGGCGCTGTTGCTGATCGTGGTGGTGTGCACGTCGACGCGAGGCCGGTCGGTCATGCGGATCATCTCCTAGAAATTTCCGAGGCCGCCGCACACGTTGAGTGCCTGGGCCGTGATCGAGGCGGCGCCTTCGGTGGTGAGGTACTCGACGAGGGAGGCGACCTCGTCGGGCGTGCTGTACCGGCCGAGCGGGATCTTCGCCTCGAAGGCGGACAGGACCTCCGCCTCCGTGGTCTCCCAGGCGTCGGCGTACGCGCGCCGCACCCGGGTGGCCATCGGCGTCTCCACGTATCCCGGGCAGACCGCGTTCATCGCGATGCCCTGGGGCGCGAGCTCCTTGCCCACGGCCTTGGTGAAGCCGACCACGCCGTGTTTGGAGGCGGAGTAGGGGGCGGCCAGCAGGACGCCCTGTTTGCCCGCGGTGGAGGCGATGTTGACGATGCGGCCGTGCTCGACCTCGTGGATGCCGCCCCGGGCCAGCACCTCGCGGGTGACGTAGAAGACGCTGTCGAGGTTGGTGCCGAGCACCTCCCGCCACAGCTCGTCGGTCAGCTCCGCCGTCTTGCCGCCGCCGTTCCTGCCGGCGTTGTTGACCAGGATCCCGATGGGCCCGCTCGCCTCCACGGCCCGGCCGACCAGCTCGCGCACCTGCCGGGGGTCGCTGACGTCGGCGCTCAACGTATGGACGGTCACACCGAGTTCGGCCAGTTCCTTGGCGGCGGACCGGAGCTTCTCGGGGTCCCTGCCGCAGATCGACACGGTGTGCCCGGCCTTCCCGAGGCGGTGCGCGACGGCCTTGCCGATGCCGCTCGACCCGCCGGTGACGAGGGCGTGACGCAGGGCCGTCATGATGCCGCCCCCGCCCGGGTCTCGAGGGCCTGGTTGATCGCGTCCAGCAGCTGCTGGGGCGTGTCGAGTTCGTTGAACACCGAGTCGTCGATCTCGATGTTGTTCTCGCGTCCGAGGCGCAGGCCGGTCTCCAGGACGGCCAGGGAGTCGTAGCCGAGGTCGGCGAACGCCTTGGTCGGGAGGTCCCGGTCGAGGTCGACGCCCTCGTCGACTCCCGAGCCCTCCTGGAGGGCGCGCTTGAGGTCGTCCATGGTGACGCGTGCGGTCATGTCGTTCTCTCCTTCGGTCATGCCCCGACGATCAGGGCGGAGTTGAACCCACCGATGCCCCTGGCGAGCACCAGGGCGTGGGTGATGCGGTGCGGGGTGGCGGCGGTGCACAGGTTGATCCCGAGGGACGCGTCCGCTTCGACGTTGACGGTCGGGGGGATCGTCTGGTCGCGCAGGGCGAGCACCGCCATGGCGACGTCGAGTGAGGCGGTTCCGCAGCCCATGCGGCCCGTGGCCGCCTTGGGCGCGGTGACGGGGACGGAGTTCCGCCCGAAGACCTCCGCGAGGGCGGCGGCCTCGGCCCGGTCCGCCTGCCGGGTGCCGGCCGCGTCGGCGAAGACCACACCGATGTCGCGGGCGCGCAGCCGCGCCGCGTCGAGTGCGAGGCGGATCGCCTGGACCAGACCCGTCCCCGGCTCGGCCCGCGGGTCGTCCACGGTCGCCCCGTGGCCGAGCACCGACGCGTACCGGTCGTCGCTCTCGGACCGGAGGACGAGGTGGGCCCCGCCCTCGCCGTTGACCCACCCGCCTGCCCGTTCGTCGAACGGCAGGTATGCGGTGCGCGGGTCGGCGGACTTCGACAGCTGCCCGGTCGACGTGTGTGCGACCCGCCCCCAGGGGCACATGGTGCTGTCCACCGAGCCGGTCAGCATGACGCGGTTCCCGCGCGCCAGGCGGCGGGCGGCGGTCGCGATCGCGTCGAGGCCGCCGGCGTCGTCGGCGACGATCACTCCGCTGTGCCCCTGGCAGCCGTGGCGGATGGAGATCTGGCCGGTGTTGACCGCGTAGAACCAGGCGTAGGACTGATGGGTGCTCACGTACTTGGGGCCCTTGGACCACAGGTTCTGCAGTTCCTTCTGCCCGAACGCGTATCCGCCCGCGGTGGAGGCGGTCATGACTCCGATGTCGAGGGGGTCGACCTGGTCCCGGTCGATGCCGCTGTCGTCGAACGCCCCTGCCGCGGCGACCAGCGACATCTGTGTCATGCGGTCGGTGGCGGGCAGCAGCCTGCTGGGCAGTTCCTCCTGGCTGAAGTGGGGGACCTCGCCGCTGATGGGGTTGTCGTAGCGGGTGGAGTCGAACGACCGGGTCGGACCCAGGCCGCTGCACCCGTCGAGGAGGGCCTTCCAGTGCTCTTCCCGGGACAGGCCCAGCGGGGAGACGACACCGATGCCGGTGATGTGTGCGGTCATGAGCGCTTCTCCGGATCCGCGAGGACCATGGCGCTCTGGAACCCTCCGAAACCGCTGCCGGTCGTCAGGATTCCGTCGGTCCGCTGGTGCCTCGCATGTACGGGTACGTAGTCCAGGTCGAGCTCCGGGTCCGGCCGGGTGAGGTTGGCCGTCGGCGGGATCACGTCGTGCCGCAGCGCCAGGGCGCACGCGGCGATCTCCAGCGAGCCGATGGCCCCCAGCGAGTGGCCCACCATGGACTTGATGGAGCTGATGGGCACATGGCGGGCGGCGGCGCCCAGGGAGACCTTGAGCGCATTGGTCTCGTGCCTGTCGTTCTGCTTGGTCCCGCTGCCGTGGGCGTTGACGTAGTCGAGCTCGCCCGGGTCCATCCGGGCCTGGGTCAGGGCGGCGGTGACGGCCTGCGCCAGCTCACGCCCGTCGGCCTTCAGGCCGGTCATGTGGTACGCGTTGCAGCGGCTGGCGTACCCCTTGATCTCGCCGTAGACGCGCGCGCCGCGGCGCAGGGCGGACTCCTCCGACTCCAGGACGAACATCGCGCTGCCCTCGCCGAGGACGAATCCGCCCCGTGTCGCGTCGAACGGCCGGGAGGCGGTCTCCGGGGTGTCGTTGTAGGTCGAGGTCGCCTTGATCGTGTCGAAGCAGGCGACGGTGATGGGCGAGATGGGCGCGTCGGTGGCCCCGCAGACGACGGAGTCCAGAATGCCGTCCTGGATCAGTTCCCATGCGTTGCCCACGGCATCGATCCCGGAAGTACAACCGGTCGACACGACACCGCTCTGCCCGGTGACGCCGAACTCCCGGGCGATGCCCGCGGCGAAGGAGCTGGGCACGAAGTACGAGTAGAGCTGGGCGGGGGAGTCCGGGATCACGTCCCAGAGGGACCCGTCCGCGCTGAGCCGGCGGTAGACCTCCTCCAGCTTGGTGGTGGCGCCGACGGCGGAGCCCACGACGACCCCGGCGCGGTCGGGCGGGCACGTGTCCCGCCAGCCCGCGTCCTCCACCGCCTCACGGGCGGCGACCAGGGCGAACTGGGCCGCCCGGTCCAGCTCCACGGACTGCTGCTCGGTCAGTCCCGCGGCCTCGGCCCGGAAGTCGACCTCGGCGGCCACCTGGGATCTGAACGGCTCCGGGTCGCAGAGGCTGAGCCGCCGGGTGGCGGTACGCCCCGCGGTCAGGAGGTCCCAGAAGGCCTCGCGGCCGACGCCGCCGGGCGCGACGACCCCTACCCCGGTGATGAACACGCGGCGGCTCAACGCTCGGCCCTCCAGTGGTAGAAGCGCTCGGCCATCGCGTCCTTCGGCGACCGCCAGGTCGGCGAGTAGGCCTCGATGTACGGCTTGAGGTCGTTGCTGATGCCGATGAACCGCGGGTCGGTCTTCGCCGCCTCCACCGCGGCGGTCCCGTCGGGGGTCTCGAAGTCCTGAAGGTGGAAGTAGAGACCGCGGTACCGGAAGAGCTCGCGGCGCAGGGTGCCCATCCGGGCGGGCATGTCGGTGGCGTCGAACGCGCCGAAGACGTCCGCCACCGCGTCCGCGTGGCCGGGGTCCATCCGGGCGACGATCAGAGAGCTGTACAAGGGTCTTCCTCCTCTGGTTACGCGGCGGGCTCGCCGAGCCAACGGCTGAGCGAGGCGCTCAGCCCGTCGCTCCGCGGGCCCGCCCAGGCGATGTGGCCGTCCGGCCGGACGAACAGGTTCAGGGGCTCGGCGGAGCCGGCTTTCCGTCGCGGTTCCTTCGGCCGCGCGTGCACCACGCGCACCCGGTCCCCCCACTGCGCGGCGAGCGGGGACGCCTCGCCGTCGTCGGCGAGGAGGACCAGCAGGGCGGAACCGTGCCGCAGCTCTTCGACGACGTCGCCGCCGGCCTCGACCACGGTGTCGCCACCGGCCCCGACCACGGTGTCGCCGCCGGCGCCGACCACGGCGAAGGCATCCGGTGCCAACCGCTCACCCACCGGTGACGACGCCTCCGGGTCGCCCATGTCGTACCGGATGTCCAGTCCGCTGACTCCGTCCGCCAGCCGGACCGACACCTCCGGCACCTCCAGCAGCCGCCGCACGATCTCGCGCAACGGGTCCGCCTCCGGTCCGCGCAGGAACAGCTGCCCCTGGGCGGCCGTGTTGAGCAGCAGTTCCCGGCCGACCGGGTGCCGCTCGGCGTGGTAGCTGTCCAGGAGCGAATCCGGTGCGTGGCCCCGGCTCACCAGCGCGAGCTTCCAGCCGAGGTTCACCGCGTCCTGGAGCGAAACGTTCATGCCCTGGCCGCCCGCCGGGAGGTGCGTGTGCGCGCTGTCCCCGACGAGCAGCACACGGCCGTCCCGGTACGACTCCACGAGGGCCGAGGCATCGGAGAAGGAGCTCGCCCACAGGCATTCGCCGTCCGCCAGGGGTTTGCCGACGACGTTCTCGTACGCGTTCTTGATCTCGGCGTGGGTGACCGGTGCGCCCTGCGGCCGCATCGGCTGCGAGAAGTCGCAGACGATGACCCGTTCCGTCCCGTCGCCCAGCGGCGCGGACATGACCATGCCTTTCTCGTGCTTGACCCCGAAGGGTTCGTTGGGCAGCCCGCAACCGCGCAGGTCGCCGAGGAGCATCTGGACGGAAGGGGGCGTGCGGCGGGCGGTCATGCCGATCGCTTCGCGAACGCCACTGGCCGCCCCGTCGCAACCGGCCACGTAGTCCGCCTCGACGGTGCGCCGCCCGGCCGGACCGCTGAGCACGCAGCGGTATCCGGAGCCGGTGGGCTCCATGGACTCCAGCCTCCATGGCCTCAGGGCCGTGACCCCCCGCTCCTCGCACCAGTCGGCGAGGACCTGTTCGGTCCTGGACTGCGGGTACTGGTTGGCCGGTCTCAGCGTGCTGGACAGGAAGTCTCCATCGATGTTCAGGCCGGCGAAATGCACTCCCGGTACCTGGGCGAGCCCCTTGAAGCGGCCCAGGATGCCGCGCTGCTTGAAGATCTCCAGCGTCCGGACCGTGAAGCCCAGGGCCCGGGACTGTCCGCTCGGGCTCGGCAGTGCGTCGATCAGCAGCGGCCGGACTCCGTGGAGCGCCAGCTCGGCACTGAGCATGAGACCTGTGGGACCGGCTCCCACGACGAGAACCGGTACGTGCGACCGAATGGCTTCTGCGGCGTGCAACGTCATGCCGCTTACGGTGCTCTGAATTGCGCGGCCGGAGTAGGTCACCTGTGGTGAGGACGGGGGGATATTCGTGCTATCGCAGGGGAACTCCCGTGACAGGCAAGGGATTTGGAGGAGAGCGGGTGCGGCCTTCGAGCTGCGCTCGCACGGTCCCGGCCGGGACACGTGCGCAGCCGAAGGCCGCAGGTGCCGTCAGCGGTCAGCCGTCAACGGGTCAGGAGCAGGAGCAGGCAGCGGCCCTGGTGCGTCACACCGGAACGACGTCTTCCCTGGGCTCCGCGGCGACGTCCGCGACGTCCGCGCGCAGCGGCTTGAGCGCGGCCGACCAGGCGACGACCTCGTCCAGCATCGTGTTCACCGCCGGTTCCTGCCGCTCCCCCGGCGTGAACCGGCCGGCCGACGTCGGGTCCGTCATGTCGCATCCCGTGTAGTCGAAGTCGCCGAACACCGACAGGACGACCTGGCTCCGCACACCCGCGACCTTCACCTCGGCCAGCGCCAGCCGCAGGTGCTCGACGGCGCGGGTCCCGCCGTGCACGCCGTAGCCGACGAATCCGGCCGCCTTGTCGTTCCACTCGGCGAACAGGTGGTCGACGGCGTTCTTCAGCGCCGCGGGCACGGAGTGGTTGTACTCGGGGGTCACGAACACGAACCCGTCGAACGAGCCGATGGCGTCGGCCCACCGCCGGGTGGTCTCGTTCCGGTACCGGCCGAACATGGCGGGCACGGGCTCGTCCAGCAACGGCAGCGCGTAGTCCGCCAGGTCGACCAGTTCGAAGGTCACCTCGCCCCTCACGGCCGCGGGGTGCCGCGCGGCGACCTCAGCGACCCACCGGGCCACCGCCTCACCGCGACGGCCGGGTCGGGTGCTTCCGAGTAAGACGGCGATCCTGATCATCTGATGTGCTCCTTCTGTCTGTTGCGAGCCGCGGAACGCCCGGCGGCTTCGTGTCCTGGGAGGTACGGCGGCGTCACGCTCCTGGGTGGCCGGCGCCTTCGCCCCGGACCCGGCTCGCGAGGTGGCGTCCGGTGACCGAAGCCCGGCTCGCCATCAGGTCCTCGGGCAGCCCCGCGAACACGACGTCGCCGCCGGCCGCACCGGCGCCCGGCCCCATGTCGATCACCCAGTCCGCCTGCGCGATGACGTCCAGGTCGTGTTCCACCACGACAACCGTGCTGCCCTTCATGACGAGTTGGTCCAGAAGGCCGAGCAGACGCCCCACGTCCTGGCGGTGCAGCCCGGCCGTCGGCTCGTCGACCACGTAGAAGTCGGAGGGCGAGGCGAGTTCGACGGCGAGCTTGAGCCGCTGGCGCTCTCCCCCGGAGAGCGTCGACAGCGGCTGCCCGAGCCCCAAGTAGCCGAGCCCGGCCCCTTCCAGGCTCGCCAGCACCTCCCGGACCGCCGGTTCCGTGAAGAACGCGCACGCCTCACTGATGGACATGGCGAGGACGTCGGCGATACTGCGGTCGCGCAGCCGGTGGGCGAGCACCTCGCTGCGGAACCGGGTGCCTTCGCACTCCTCGCAGGGCGATTCCACGGTGTCGCCGCGGCCGAGCTCCGTCACGACGACGCCGAGGCCGTTGCAGGCCGGGCAGGCGCCCGCCGAGTTCGACGAGAACTGGGCGGCACTCACCCCGGTGGCACGGGCGAAGGCCTTGCGGATGGGGTCGAGGATGCCCGTCCAGCTCGCCGGGGTGCTGCGCCTGCTGCCCCGGGGGAGGCTCTGGTCGATGATCACGCACGAGTCCAGGCGGGAGGGCAGCACTCCACGGGCCAGCGAGCTCTTGCCCGCTCCCGCGACACCGCTCACGGCGACGAAGACGCCGAGGGGGATCTCCACCGTGACGTCGCGCAGGTTGTGCAGGTCCGCGTTCTCCACCCGCAGCCGGCCCCGGGGTTCGCGGGCGGTCCGCAGCTGCGGCACGGTACGCAGCGACGCGGCGGTGGGTCCGTCCGAGGCGGCAAGCCCGCTCGGCGGACCGGCGTAGACGATCGTCCCGCCGCGGCTGCCGGCGCCGGGTCCCAGGTCGACGACGGCGTCGGCGACGTCGAGGACCTGCGGGTCGTGCTCCACGACAAGCACGGTGTTGCCCTTGTCGCGCAGGCTCGCCATCACCTTCAGCACCCGGTCGACGTCGTCGGCGTGCAGGCCTGTCGTCGGTTCGTCGAAGACGTATGTCAGGTCCGTCAGCGCCGAACCGAGGTGGCGCACCATCTTGACCCGCTGGGACTCGCCGCCGGACAGCGTGCCCGCACGTCGCTGGAGGTTGAGGTAGCCCAGGCCGAGCTCGACCATGGCGGTGAGCGCGCCGCGGATGCCGTGGACGACGCCCGCCATCGCGGGATCGTCCCACTGCCGCACGACTTCGAGGAGCCGGACGATCTCCATGTCGGTGCACTCGGCGATGCCCACGCCGTTGACCCGTACCGAGCGGGCCTCCTCCGACAGGCGGCTGCCCTCGCACGCCGTGCACTGCGCGGTGCCGGCGATCTGCTCGACCGCGGCCCGCACGTGCGGCTGGAGCGATTCGCGCTCCTTGTTCAGGTACAGGCGCCGCAGCTTGGGCAGGAGGCCCTCGTACGTCACCTTCAGCGAGCGGCTGTCGGTCTTGGCGTGCTCCAGGTGCAGCAGCCTCTCCCACTCCTGGTCGTCGTACTTGCCCAGGGGGAGGTCGGGGTCGAAGAAACCGGAGTTGACGAAGATCGACCAGAATCCGGTGCCGACCGCGAAGGTGGGGAACAGCAGCGCGCCGTCGTTGAGGGAGAGGTCCCGGTCCACCAGCTGATCGATGTCGACCTCCGTGACCACTCCGGTGCCCGAGCAGGTCGGGCACATGCCGGAGGGGTCGTTGAACGAGAACCGGCTGGGGGACCCGATGTACGGGGTGCCGTGCCGCGAGAAGAGCTGGCGCAGGAGGCCGTACGTGTCGGTGGCGGTCCCGATGGTGGACCGCGGGTCCGCGCCCAGCCGCTTCTGGTCCACGGTCACGACGGCGGAAAGGTTGCGCAGGCTGTCGACGTCCGGACGCACCGTCTGGGGCAGCAGCCCCTGGACGAACGTCGGCTGGGTCTCGTTGAGCAGGCGCTGCGACTCGGCCGCGATGGTGCCGAGTACCAGGGAACTCTTGCCTGAGCCCGAGACGCCGGTGAAGACGGTGAGCGCGCCCTTGCGCACGTCGATCGAGACGTCTCGGAGGTTGTTGGTGCGTGCCCCGCGCACCTCGATGTGGCCGCTGTCGTGGGACAGCCTGTTCGTCGCCCCGGCCGCTTCGTGGCGGTGTGCGCTGTCGACGGGCTGCTCCGCGGCGACCACTGTCGCTGCCTCGGTCAGTGATCGGGCGGGGTTCAAGGAGTCTCCTGTGATTGCCGGGCTGGACGAGCCAGGCTAGGAGGAGTAGAGGTCAGCTTCTGACCTCTACTCCCTCACGTGAGCGCGGTCACAGGGCCGGTTCACCCCCCGGGCCGGACGCGTCGGCCCGGGGGATGTCGACGTCGATGCGGCCCATCACACGGCGGGCCGCCTCGGCGAGTTCGGGCGGGCTCTCCACGGTGAACCGGCAGCTGAAGGTGACCAGGAAGCCGATGAGCGCCGACCACGACCAGGCCCCCATCCGAATCCGGGTGATCCGCTCGTCGACCGCTTCGAAACTCGCCGCGCCCGGGGCCCACTTGGCCACCAGCGCCGCGGGGCACTCCATCAGGACGGTGCCCCAGCAGGGCCAGGTGTCCGGGGTGTCCCCGCGGTCGGGCTGGCTCTGGACGAAGCGGGTGATGTCCCTCTCGGGGGCGTCGCGGTGGGGGAAGCGCCACCCGGTGGGGGCCGGCTGTTCGATCCGGTCGAGCCGGTAGGCGCGCCAGGAGCACCCGCGCTGGTCGTAGGCGACCATGTACCAGCGTCCCGACCAGACGACGAGCCGGTGGGGTTCGGCGAGGACCTCACCGCCGTCCACCTCGTCGACCTCGATGGACCGGTAGGTGAACCGCACGACTTCCCGCTCCTGGGCGGCGGCGCTCAGCTGTGCCACCAGTCCGGGGTCGACCTGGGGCGGGGCCAACTCCCAGGCGTTCTCGATCTGTTCGATGGAGAAGGTCGCGAGACGGCGGGAGAGATGGGGCGGCAGGAGCTCCCTGATGGAGTTCAGCGCGCGCTTGGTGGCGTCACCCATGCCGGCCACGGAGGCGGGCGCCGTCTGGAGCGACAGCGCGATGGCGACGGCCTGCTCGTCATCGACTATCAGCGGAGGAAGACGCGCCCCGCGGGACAGCCGGTAGTAACCGGAGGGGCCTTTCGTCGCCGTGACGGGGTAGCCCAGTTCACGGAGCCGGTTGATGTCGCGGCGGACGGTGCGCGGGGACACCCCCAGGCGCTCGGCCAGCCCGTCGCCGGCCCACTCCTTCTGTGCCTGAAGCAGGCTGAGGAGCTCCAGTGTGCGGTTGGCGATCAAGAATTGCCCTCCGATTGCGGTCAGTAGAGGTCAGCACGCGTCCTCTTCTCCTGCGATGGTGCCTTCGCTCCGGGGGGCGGCGCACGTCCCCCTCCCCCTCCCCCTCCAGTATTTCGCCCCCGGCGTTCCGCCGGGTGCGTCGCATCGAGAAGATCGGAAGAACGCAGTGGCTGAAAATCCAAGTCGATCCTCATCGGCCAATCGGGACGCTTGGCTGGGTTTGGTCGCGATTTCCCTCGGTGTGTCGCTGGTGGTCGTGGACTTCACCATCGTCAACGTGGTGATGCCCCCCATCATCGACGACCTGAAGATCTCCGCGTTCGGCGCCCAGTGGATCCAGGAGTCCTACGCGATCATCCTGGCAGCCCTGCTGCTGCTGATGGGGCGCCTGTCGGACATCGTGGGAGCGCGCCGACTGTTCGTCGTCGGCACCGTGGTCTTCGGGCTGGCGAGCATCGCCGCGGCGGTGGCGCCCTCCGGGGAGCTCCTGATCATCAGCCGGTTCGCCCAGGGCGTCGGCGGCGCGATCGTCATGCCGACGTCGCTGGCCCTGCTGAACATGACCTTCCGGGGACGCGATCGCGGCAAGGCCTTCGCCGTCTGGGGGTCCACGATCGGTGCGGCCGCGGCGGTCGGACCGCTGCTGGGCGGCTGGCTCGCCGAGTACTCCTGGCGGTGGGCGTTCGGCATCAACATCTTCGTCGTGGTGCTGATCCTCGCGGGCATCATGCGGTACCTCCAGCCGTCCCCCGGGCAGCCGGGCAAGGTCGACGTGGCCGGCGGCGTGCTGTCGGTGCTGGGCCTCGGACTGCTCGCCTTCGGTCTGATCGAGGGCCGCAACTACGGTTGGTGGGAGGCCCGCAAGGACTTCGGCCCCTTCGGTGACGTGGTGAACCTGTCGGTCGTCCCGGTCGCCCTGGCCGTCTCCGTGGTCAGCCTCGCGCTCTTCCTCCGGCTGCAGGTCCGGCTGACGCGCGCGAACGGCACGGCACCGCTGATGGACACCTCGCTGTTCGGCATCAAGTCCTTCAGCACGGGCAACATCGCGACGCTGATCATCGCGCTGGCGGAGTTCGGCATCCTCGCCGTACTGCCCCTGTGGCTCCAGTACACCCTGGGGTACTCCGTACTCCAGACCGGCCTGATGGTCTTCGTCGTCGCGGTCGGCAGCTTCTTCGCGAGCGGTGCCAGCTTCGGCATGGCCGAGAAGACCGGCCCCGTCGGCCTGGTCCGCATCGGCCTGGTGCTCGAAGCGCTCGGTCTGCTGATGTTCGGCCTGCTGGCGAGCAGCGACTCCCCGTGGTGGGTCATCGGCATCGCCCTGTTCCTGTACGGCATGGGGGTCGGCTTCGCCACCGCGCAGGTCACCAACGTCGTCCTGGCGGATGTACCGCCGCAGCAGGCCGGCCAGGGCTCCGGAATCCAGAGCGCCGCGCGTCAGCTCGGCTCCGCGCTCGGCATCGCGATCCTGACGTCGACGTTCTTCACGGCGCTGGACTCCGACCTGTCCGAGCGGCTCGCCCGGCAGGGAACGCCCAACGCGGACGAGCTGTCCTCGGCGGTCTCCGACAGCGCGGGCGCGATGATCTCCGGGCTGAGCGAGAACCCCGCGACGGCCCAGGCCGCCGCCGCCGCACGGGATGCCATGTCCTACGGGGTCCAGATCAACGGGTACACCTGCGCCGCGCTGCTCGTGCTCGGAATGCTCGCGACCTTCCTCATCCCCCAGCGCAAGCCGGACGCCCGGCAGTGGGGCGAACAGGACGCTTCCGGCGGGGCGCCGGAAGCCGGCGCCGACGTCCGGCGGACGCCCGCCTCCTAGAGGCCACGGCTCGGCCCCATGGCTCCATCAGCCGCAGAGTGCTGCGGGTCGGGCGAATCCGCTCCGTCCCGCAGCGCTCTGCACTGTTCCGGCGCTGATCCCAGGACCATCCCATGGGAATACCTAGCGCCGTTCCGGCCCCGGCAACAGAGTGTGTTCGAGAGCGAACTGCCCTTGCAACGGTGCCTCATTTCGACGCATGGCAACCAGTCGAAGGGAAATCATGACCATTACAAGCACGGAATCGCTGCGCCCGCCGTCGCCCCCCGTCAGCGTCCAGCTTCTCGATCTCCTCATGGGAAGCTGGCGCTCTGGTGTCGTCAGCACATTCGCAGAACTCGGCGTGGCCGACGCGCTGGGGCCCGGCGGCCTGACGCCGGCGCAACTCGCCGTTCGGCTCGGCCTGAAACACGATGTAGCGGAACGTTTCTTCCGCGCCAGCGCCTCTGTGGGCCTGCTGCGGCAGACCGAGCAGCACACCATGGAGCTGACCGCTCTGGGCCACGCCCTGGCCACCGACGACGACGCCTCCATGCGCAACTTCGCGCGCTGGACGGGATCCACGGCGGAACGAGCGACCTGGGCGCACCTGCCCACAGCAGTACGCACGGGCCGGTCCCCCTTCGCCGCGATGCACGGTTCCGGCGTATGGGAATTCATGGAATCGAATCCCGACACCGCCTCGGTCTTCAATTCCGCGATGACCGAGCTCTCCAAGAGGATCATCCGACCCGTGGTCGAGGCATTCGACTTCTCCCGGTTCGGCAGCATCACCGATGTCGGTGGAGGGCGAGGCGCGCTCCTCTCCGCCGTACTGCAAAAACACCCCGCAACGTCCGGCGTCCTCTTCGACCAGCCGGACGTGGTGTCGCGGGCCTGGCCGGAGCTGTCGGACGCGGGCGTCGCCGACCGCGTGACGGTGAAGGCCGGCTCCTTCTTCGACAGCGTCCCCGCGGGGAGCGACCTGTACA
This sequence comes from Streptomyces sp. NPDC001513, assembly GCF_042894695.1. NCBI lineage: Bacteria > Bacillati > Actinomycetota > Actinomycetes > Kitasatosporales > Streptomycetaceae > Streptomyces > Streptomyces sp. NPDC001513. The sequence goes on along the minus strand of NZ_JBIAVU010000020.1, from coordinate 67,070 downwards.
TGGCCTCCAACGTGTTCCACGACTGGGACGACGCGCGCTCGCGCCTCATCCTCAGGAACATCGCGTCGGCCATGCACGAGGGAGCGCACCTCGCCGTCGTGGAGGCCGTGGCCGGCGTGGACGAGAAGGCGGACCAGGCCATCGCCCTTATGGACATGGACATGCTCGTCCTCTGCGAGGGCAAGCAGCGCACCGTGCAGGAGTTCCGGACCCTGATGTCCGAGGTCGGCATCGAGCTGGTCGGGGTCAGCCGCGCGGGACTGCAGTCCGTCATCGAAGGAAAGAAAGTCTCCTAGGAGGACGTATGCCGATCATCGAGCCCGAGAACGGCTCCCTGACCGTGTTCAACCTGTTCAACACCACCGACCCGGACAAGCAGGCGACTCTCCTGGAGGCCATGCGGGGCATCATCGCCAAGGCGAACTACCCGGGATGGCGGTCGTCCACGCTGCACGCGGGGGTGGCGAAGCCCTGCGCGGCCAACTACATCCAGTGGAGGTCGATCGACGACCTCAAGGAGCGGTACGACGGCGAGAACTTCAAGCACAACACCGTTCCCTACTTCACCGACCTGACCACGTCGGTGCACCTGCTGAAGACCGAGGTGGTGTCCGTCCAGACGAAGGACGGCGACGCCCGGACGGAAATAGCCCCGGACCGGGACGACTTCACCGTGATCGTCCTGATGGGGTGCGAGAGCAAGGACCAGAGCGAGCTCGTGTCCCTGCTCGACAAGCCGGACGCGTGGATGCGGCAGGTGCCCGGGTACCGCTCCCACAGCATCCTGCGCGCGCTCGACGGCACCATGGTCGTCAACTACGCCCAGTGGGACGACGCCGCTTCCTACGAGGCCTTCCACACCATGCCGGAGGAACAGCGCCCCGCGCACGACCAGCAGATGCGCGCACGCGGCAAGTCCCTGCTGACCTCGAGGGACGCCAACACCTACGAGACCGTCTTCTCCCAGTCGTGCGAAGGCTACGCGTCGTGACCCTGCCGATGTCACCCTTCACCGTGGGTCCCGAGGACCCCCGATACCTCGAGCTCTCGCACTCGGACAACCACCGGTTCGCCGTCGAGCCCGCGGAGTTCCACCTTCCGCTCACGCCGGACGACGTCGTCGCCTCCTTGCACAAGGCCGTCGCCGAAGGGCGGGCCGTAGCCTGCCGGTCCGGCGGGCACTGCGGTCAGGACTTCGTCGGCTCGCCGCGACGGGACCTCGTCCTGGACCTCCACAACCTCAACGCCGTCGGCCCGTCCGCCGAAGAGCCGGGGGTGCGGATCGGCGCGGGTGCGACGGTCGACCAGGCGCAGAAGGCCCTCTTCCGCCGCTGGAACGCGTCCCTGCCGCTCGGCGCCTGCTCCGCGGTGGGCATGGGAGGGCTGGTCGCCGGCGGCGGCTACGGTCCGTTGTCGCGCCAGCTCGGCCTGGCGGTCGACCACTTGCACGCCGTGGAGGTCGCCGTCGTGGACGAGTCGCGCAACGTCCGCCTGGTGACGGCGCGCGCCGACGACACCGGCGACCTCGGTGACCTCTTCTGGGCGCACACCGGCGGTGGGGGCGGCAACTTCGGGGTGGTCACCGCCTACGAGTTCCGCAGCCCGGAGCACCTCGCCACCGAGCCGATCGGACTGGCTCGGGCGAGCAGCCGACTGCACGTGCAGAAGATCGTCTACCCCTGGGCCGCGATGGACGAGGAGTCCTTCGTCACCGTGATGCGGCGCTTCTTCGCATGGCATGAACGCCACTCCGCGCCGGGAACACCGGAGAACTCGCTGTTCGCCAGCTTCTTCGTCAACCACCGCAACTCCGGGTTCCTCCAGCTCATGGTGCAGCAGGACGCCGACGTGGACCCCGAGGGGAGGATCCTGGACGACTTCGTCGCGTCGCTGACGGAGGGCACCCGCGCGGTGGGCATCCCCCGCGGGGGCGTGATGAGCTGGCTGACCGGCACCCGTTACATGAGCCAGGCCGACTGCGGTGACGTCATGGGGGCACGGTCGGCCTCCAAGTCCGCCTATCACCGCGCGACACCCACCGACGACCAGTTCGCGGTGCTCCACCGGCACCTGAACTCCGACCATCCCGGCCAGGCGTCGTACGTCATGTTCAACAGCTACGGGGGCGAGATCAACCGCCGCGCGCCGTCGGCCACCGCCGCTCCCCAGCGGGACTCCGTCGCCAAGTCGTCGTGGTTCACCGGCTGGCAGGACGCCTCGATGGACGAGCTCCACCTCGGCTGGCTGCGCGGTCTGTACGAGGAGTTCTTCGCCGGCACGGGAGGCGTGCCCGTCACCGGGGACCGCACCGACGGCTGCTACATCAACTACCCGGACACCGACCTGCTGGACGCCGAGCGCAACCGGTCGGAGCAGCCCTGGCACCACCTGTACTACAAGGACAACTACGCGCGTCTGCGGTCGGCGAAACGCACGTGGGACCCCCTGAACGTCTTCCACCACGCCATGTCCGTAGAACTCTGAGAGGAACCGCGAACGATGCCCACCGGCAGCACGGAGAAGATCCCCTTCGAAAAGCTCTACCAAGACGGGGAGAAGTCGGGCCCCCTCATGCCGTGGAACATCGGCGGCCCGCAGCCGGCCGTACGCCGGATCTGTGACGACGGCGGCTTCCACGGGCACGTGCTCGACCTGGGGTGCGGCCTCGGGGACAACGCGTTGTACCTGGCGTCCCAGGGCCTTCGGGTCTCCGCCGTCGACGTGTCGGAGGTCGCCGTCGAGTGCGGCCGCGAGAAGGCCCGCAGGAACGGCACGACCGTCGATTTCCGGGTGGCCGACGCGTTCTCCCTCGCGGCGGACGGCCCCCGGTACGACGTCGTCCTGGACAGCGCCTTCTTCCACACACTGCCGGCCGAGGAGACACCGCGGTACACGGAACTCCTCAGGGCCGTGTGCAACGACGGCGCCGAACTCCACCTGTTCACCTTCTCCAAGGAGCTCACCCCCGACTACCCGGGCCCGCGCCGCGTCTCGGAGCCGGAGCTGCGGGAGGCGTTCGCCGCGGACTGGGACATCAAGGTGATCGAGGCGACGCGCTACCACAGCTCGCTGCCCGCCGAAGCCGTGGCCAAGATGGTCGACCCGCGCACCTTCGAGGTCGACGCCCCCACCGACAACCTCGCCGACCAGCTGATCGACGAAGCCGGAAACGTCGTCTCCCGGATCTGGCACATGCACGCCGTACTGCGCCCGCAGGAAACCCGATCGGAGCACCGCGCATGAAGTTCGCCGCCGTCCTCGTCGTCAACTACCTGACCCCCTGGTATGAGTTGTCGCTCGAAGAGCGCATAGCCATCGAGCACGAGCACGTCTTCCCCAGCGTCGGGGCCTTCGTGAAAAGGGGCGGGAAGCTCACCCCCGTGCGCGCCATCAAGTACGGGCGTGAGGCGGAGAGCTTCTTCATCCTGGGCTTCGACGAGATGGAGGACTACCTGGACCTGGTCCGGGAGCTGCGTTCGAGCCACCTGCTGACCGCGGGTCTCGCCGTCATCGACTTCGAGACCGTGGGCCTGGAGGAGGCCTACTTCGCGGAGCGCGACAAGGACCGGTCGCCGGCGGTCGCCGCATGAAGGCCCTGTTCTACGCGGCGGGGACGAGCCCGGCCAGCGCATTCGCGATCGGTCCCCTCGCCTCGGCGCTCCGGGCGTCCGGGCACGAGATCATGGTGGCCTCCTTCGAGGAGATGTCCGGCGCGGTCACCGGAATCGGCCTGCCGTCCATCCCCGTGGCCCGCGGGCATTCGACCGAGAGCATCAAGGCCGCCGCCCACGGCAGGCCTGCGATCGAGTACCCCCACCGGCCCGAACAGGAGATGCCGTACCTGGGCCACTGGTTCGGCCGCCAGGGCAGCTACGTGTGCGACGACCTGGTGGACATCTGCCGGCTGTGGGGCGCCGACGTCCTGATCGCGGGCAGCCAGGGGCACGGGGCGGAGATCGCCGCCCGCGCGGCCGGCATCCCCTTCGTCCGCCAGTCCTGGGACCTGTTCGACATCCACGGTTACGAGGACTACCTCCACGAGGAGCTGGCGGACCAGCTCGCCGGGATCGGCGCCGACACGCTGCCCGACCCGTCGCTGCGCATCGACATCTGCCCGCCGGGCCTGACCGAGACCACCGGCACCTTCATGCGCTGGACGCCGCACAACAAGCAGCGGCAGATCGACCCGTGGATGCTGCAGACCCCGGACAGCGGCCGGGTGTGCCTGACCATGGGGAGCTTCCGGTACGCCTTCCCGGGCGCGATGGACCGGATCTCGGCCATCGTGGAGCGGCTGCTGGAGCTCGGCGTCGAAGTCGTCGTCGCCATCGGCGAGGCGGAGGGGAAGCAGCTCCAGGAGAAGCACCCGCGGGTCCGGGCCGGCTGGATCCCGCTGGAAGCCATACTCCCCACCTGCGAGGTGATCATCCACCCGGCCGGCGGCCTGACGGCGGTCAACGCCATCAACACCGCGACCCCGCAATTGATCCTCAACCCGTTCGAGGCCTTCACCCCGACCCTGAAGCGGCTCACGGACTACGGCTGCGCCCGGACGCTGTACCGCGAGGAAGGCAGCCCGGAGGCGATCGCGCAGGTCGTCAAGGAGATGCTGGGCGACTCCTCGTACAGCTTCAAGGCCCGGGAACTGGCCGAGCGGGCCGCCACGGCGCCCACCGCCGTGGGAATGGTGCCGCTGATCGAAGACCTCGTCGCGCGGGAAAAGGTGAACCGGTGAGTCCGACGACCCCCATTCCCCAGACCGATCTCGATCCGTACACCGACGCCTCGATCACCGACCCGTACCCGCTGTACAGCGCGCTCCGCGACGCCGCACCCGTGGTGTACCTCACCTCGCACCAGGTGCACTGCGCCGCCCGGTACGACGAGGTGTACACGGCCCTGCACCAGCACGGCACCTTCGTCTCCGGCGAAGGCGTGGGCCTCACCGACACCCTCAACAAGGCGCAGAAGGGCAGCAGCTTCACCAGCGACCCGCCCTACCACGCCTACGTACGCGGACTGGTGGCGCGGCACCTCAAGCCCCGGGCGATGGCCGAGATCACGGGGTACGTCACCTCCTGGGCGGACCGGCTGGTCCGCGAACTCGTGGAACGGCAGTCGTTCGACGCCGTCCGGGACTTCGCCGTGGCGTTCCCCCTGGCCGTGGTCCCGGATCTGCTGGGATGGCCGGAGGACGAGGGCAAGGAACGGCTCCTGGAGTGGGCCAGTGCCGGATTCAACGCCTTCGGGCCGATGAACGAGCGCACACAGGCCGGGCTCCCCCTGCTCGGCGAGATGGGCCGGTTCCTCCACCGGATGTCGCAGCCGGGCAATCTGCGCCCCGGGAGCTGGGGGGCCGAACTGGTCTCCGAGGCCCGTGAGGGCAAGATCGAGGACAAGCTGCTGCCCGGCCTGCTCGGTGACTTCCTGGCCCCGTCCATGGACACGTCCGTCAGCGCGCTGTCCAGCATGATGTGGCTACTCGGCACGCACCAGGACCAGTGGCAGCGGCTGAAGGAGGACCCCTCGCTGGTCTCGTCGGCCTTCAACGAGATCATCAGGTTCGAGTCGCCGCTCCGCGGGTTCACCCGTTACGTGGCGGAGGACACCGAGCTGGGCGGGGCGGCCCTGCCCCGCGGGTCGCGGGTGCTCCTGCTGTTCGGCTCGGCCAACCGCGACGAGAGGTTCTGGAAGGACCCGGAGACCTTCGACATCGCCCGGCCGGGCGTGGCCCAGCAGATCGGTTTCGGGCACGGCATCCACGCGTGCGTCGGCCAGGCCTTGTCGCGCTTGGAGGGGCAGAGCCTCCTGGAGGCGCTGATCCGCCACGTCGACAGGATCGAGGTCGGAGAACCTGCGTGGAGGCTGCACAACACCATCCGCGGCATCGACAAGATGGACGTGACGCTCCATGGACGAACGTCCTGAACCCGGCAGAGTGCTGGCGGTGGTCAGGATCGACGCCCGGCGGTGCGAACTGCACCAACAGTGCGAGGGCCTCTCGGACACGCTCTTCGCCTCCCCCGGCCAGCAGCTCGTCGTCCGCGAGGGAAGCGAGGACGTCGGTCACATGGAGCGGCTGATCAGGTCCTGCCCGATGGGCGCCCTCGATCTGGACGTGACGCCCTCCGCGGCACCCGGTGAGCCCCTGGAGAACGCACCGGAGAACGCACGCTGAGGCCCTTGAGGAGCGGTCCCCCCCTGACGGGGCGGACCGCTCCGGTACGAGTGGCGCACAGACCGTGTCTGGTTGTGCACCTCCCTGCACACGCCGGCAGGCCGGCGGCCGCCGTTCAGAGCAGTGCCTCCAGTCTGATGGGCAGGTCGGTCAGGCGTTTGCCGGTGGCGTTGAACACCGCGTTCCCGATGGCGGCCGGGACTCCCACGATGGTGATTTCCCCCAGCCCCTTGACCCCGATGGGGTCCGCCAGGGGGTCCTCGGTGTCGATGAACGCGGCGTCCAGTTCGGGAACGTCGGCGTTGACCGGGACGAGGTAGTCGGCCAGGCTCGCGTTGACGATGCGGCCGTCGCGGTGGTCGGTGACCGTGCACTCCAGGAGGGCCATCCCGATTCCGCCCACCATGCCCCCGATGGCCTGGCTGTGGGCCAGTTTGGGGCTGATCACGCGTCCCACGTCGTAGGCCGCGAACATCCGGCGGATCCGGACGAGCCCGAGGAGCGGATCGACCGACACCTCGGCGAAGACGGCGCCGTAGCCGTAACTGGAGATCCTCGTGTCGGTGTCGCCGGGCCCCCAGGTGGCGGTGGCCTCCAGGCCGGGCAGGCCGGCGCGGTCCAGGATCTCGCGGTAGCTGTCGGTGGCGCCATGCCCACCGGAGCTGAGCCGGCCGTCACGGACCGCCACCTTGGCGGGATCGGCCCGGTACAGGGGCGAGGCGGGGTCCGCCACCGCCATGCCGATGAACTTGTTCCGCAGTGCTGTGCACGAGGTGTGGGCGGCGGAGCCCACGCTCGCCATGGTGGTGGCGCCGGCGTGCGGCGGAGCGAGGGGGTAGGCCGAGTCCCCCAGCCGGAAGGTCACCTGTCGCGCGGGCAGGCCGAGCGCGTCCGCGCCGACCTGCATGACGGAGGTCGTCGTGCCCGGCCCCATGTCGCTGGTCGCCGTCGCCACCGTCGCCGTACCGTCCGCGTCGACCCGAGCCCGCGAGCCGACCTGGCGGCGGTTGTTGTGGTACGAGGCGGTGGCCATGCCCATCCCGATCAGCAGGTCGCCTTCCGTGCGGCCGCCTGGTGCGGAACCGCGCCGCGCCCATCCGAAGCGGCGGGCGCCGAGGTCGTAGCACTCGCGCAGCCGACGGGTGGAGAAGGGCAGGCGCGTCACCTCGTCCCGGGTGGGTTCGTTGCGGAGCCGCAGCTCGACGGGATCGACGCCCAGGTCGTGCGCCAGTTGGTCCACGGCGGTTTCGAGGGCGAAGGCGCTGCTGACGACGCCCGGGCCGCGCATGGACGCCGGGGACTGGGTGTCGATGGCGGTGAGCCGGTACCCGGTCCTCGTGTGCGGGACGCCGTAGAGGAACTTCGGCAGGTCGGTGAGCCCCTCCTCGTACTGCTCGTAGCGCGAGGTCTCCGTACGGACCTCGTAGATGAGGCTTTCGATGCGTCCGGTCGTGCCCGCCCCGAGTGCGAGGCGCTGCCGGCTGGCGGGCCGGTAGCCGGTGCCGTAGTAGGACTGGCGCCTCGACAGCACGACCTTGACGGGCCGTCCGGCCCGCCGCGCGGCGAACGCGGCCAGGACGACGTGGTCGTAGGCGCGGATCGCGCTGCCGAAGCCGCCGCCGACGTACTCGCAGTGCACCCGGACGTCCTGTTCGGGGACGCCGAGCGCGCCGGCCACCGTGCGGGCCGCGCCCTGGACCCACTGGGACTTGTCCCAGAGCGTGAGCTTGTCGCCTTCCCACCGGGCGACGGTCGAGGGGAGCTCGATCGGGTTGTGGTTCTCCCGGCCGATGGTGAACTCGAGGTCCACCGTGGCAGCCGCCGATCCGAAGGCGCCGTCCGGGTCGCCGCGGCTGTAGTCCGGGTTCGACGGCGCGGTGACCGACACCGCGCGGGGGTCGTCGAAGTCGGTGAGGGCCGGCTGCCTGTCGTACGCCGCTTCGACGAGGGACGCGCCGTGCGCCGCGGCCTCCGCCGTCGTGGCCACCACGACGGCGATCGGCTGGCCGTGGAACGCCAGCTCGGTCGAAGAGTGGGCGAGTCTCAGGGAACTGAAGTCGGTGAGGACGTGCAGGACTCCGGGATGGGCGCGGGCCGCGTCCACGGCGATGGCGGAGACCGTACCGCGCGCTGCAGTGGCGTTGACGATGACTCCGTGTAGCAGGCCTTCCGGACGGTGCTCGGCCGCGTAGGTGGCGGCGCCCGTGACCTTGAGCCGGGCGTCGACGCGTGAGAGCGCCTGCCCCACGACCTCGCCGGCCATCACCGCTCTCCGATCGTCGTCAACTGGCGGCGTACGGTGCGTTCCAGGAGCTGGATCTTGAACGCGTTGCCGGACAGTGCCCGCGCGCCGTCGGCGGCGCGGGAGGCCGCCTCGGTCCACGTCGTGCGGCCGGGACGGGCGCCCACCAGCACCCGCTCCACCTGCGGCAGCCGCCACGGGACGGTGGCGACGCCGCCGACGGCCACGCGAGCGCCCCGGATCACGCCGCCCCTGATGTCGAGCGCCACCGCCGCCGACACGATGGCGAATTCGTACGACTGACGGTCCCTGACCTTGAGGTACCCCGACTGCCGGGTATGGGGGCCGGCGGGGACGCGTACGGAGGTGATGAGTTCGCCCGGCCGCAGATCCTGTTCCCGGTGCGGGGTACTCCCGGGCCGCAGGAAGAACTCCGCGACCGGGACCGTCCGGGTGCCCTCCGTGCTCCGCAGATGGACGACGGCGTCCAAGGCGACCAGCGCCACGGCGAGGTCCGACGGGTGCGTGGCCACGCAGTGCGCGCTGGTCCCCAGGACGGCCTGCATCCGGTTGTCGCCTTCGACGGCGTCGCACCCCGTGCCGGGGGACCTCCTGTTGCATGCCGAGTGCACGTCGCGGAAGTAGGGGCACCGGGGGCGCTGCATGAGGTTCCCGCCGATGGAGGCCATGTTGCGCAGCTGCGCGGAGGCGCCCAGTTCCAGCGACCGCGCGATGACGGGGTACTCGGCGCGTACGTGCGGGTGCGCGGCGAGTTCGCTCATCCGGACCAGGGCGCCCACCCGTAGGCCTTCGGGGGTCACCGTGATGTCCCGGTACGGGAGGCCGTTGATGTCGACCAGGTGGGACGGGCGTTCGACGGTCTCACGCATCAGGTCGACCAGGGTGGTGCCGCCCGCGATGTAGCGGCCGCCGTCGGCCCCGGCGGCCAGCGCGGCGCTCTCGGTGCCCGGCTTGCTGAAGACGAAGGGGTACACGCCTGACTCACACGCCCTTCGCCGTCTGCTCGATCGCCGTGACGATGTTCGTGTAGGCGCCGCAGCGGCAGAGGTTGCCGCTCATCCACTCGCGGATCTCCTCCCGGGAGCGGGTGTGTCCTTCCGCGATGCAGGCCACTCCCGAGACGATCTGGCCGGGCGTGCAGTACCCGCACTGCAGCCCGTCGTGGTCGATGAACGCCTGCTGGAGGGGGTGCAGGCGGTCGCCGTGCGCGAGTCCCTCGATCGTGGTGACGCGCGCGCCGTCGTGCATGACGGCGAAGGTGAGGCAGGAGTTCACCCTGCGGTCGTCCACCAGGACCGTGCACGCCCCGCAGGCTCCCTGGTCACAGCCCTTCTTCGTACCGGGCAGCCCCAGGTGTTCCCGCAGGAGGTCGAGGAGCGAGGTTCTGTTGTCCACCTCCGCGGACCGCCGCTCCCCGTTCACGGTCAGCCCGACCGTCGACGTCGTGCCGGTGCCCGCCGGGGCCAGGCCCGGGGAACTGCCGGAGGCGGACCCGGAAGCCGACAGGGGCAGCCCCACGGCTGCCGTCGACACCACCAGGAAACGCCGTCGGCCCATGACGGCCGCTCCCCCGCACCCACCTGACATGAATCGCGCCTTCCGCCTACGGGACCCACGGGGCCGCGCCGACGACCGCGCACCTCGACCAGGGCACGGGAGAACGTACTCGATCACCATGTGGGCACTCAGAGAGAAGAGATCGCTACTGACTGTAGCAGCGGAGGTCTGAGTGCCCTCCCAGACGATCACGCGAATCACGCGTCCGGCGTGATGAGTTCGGGCGGGATGCTGCCGCGACCGCCCAGGGCCGGAGCCCAGGGCCGGAGGGGCCGGAAAGGAGCACGCCCAGGCGGATCAGGGCTCGATGACCAGGCGCTCGATCAGGTCGTCGCGGAGACTGAACCGATAGCGCAGGTCGACACCGCCTCCGGGGAAGTTGCCTTCGAGGTGATGTGTGGCGACGTAGTGGGCCGGATCGATCCGCTGCGCATCGGTGAGCTCGATGGTGTAGGTGAATTCGGTGGCGGCGTGGTCCAGCCACCGTTCTATGGCAGCGGCGCCCTGGTACGTCTTGCCGTCATCGGTCACGGTGGCGTCGCCGGTGAAGGCGGTGACTGCGGTCGCGGTGTCGTGGTCGCGGTGGGCCCGCAGGTAGCGGGTGATCGTCTTGGGCAAGTCGCTCGGGGCGATGGTGTGGGGCTGATGGCTCGGCATGACGGTCCTCCTGACCGGTGGGGGCTCAGACGGTGGGGGTGGTGCCGCCGTCGATGACGTGTTCGGCGCCGACGATGGCCGAGGCCCGGTCGGAGACGAGGAAGGCTACGAGTTCAGCGACTTCCTCCGGCCGGTTGGGGCGGCCGAGGGGAATGCCGCCGAGCGAGTCCATGAGCCGGTCCAGGGCGGCTTCCCGGGTGACGCCGGCCTCCTGGGCGATCCTGGCTACCAGGTTGTCTGCGGCGGTGGTCTGGATGAAGCCCGGTGAGACCGTGTTGACGCGGACACCGTGCGGGGCGACCTCGTTGGCCAGGCCCTTGCTGTAGGTGGTCAGCGCTGCTTTGGCCGCCGCGTAGGCCAGGGTGCCGTTCCACAGGGGCATGCGGCGCTGGATCGAGGTGACGTGCACGATCACGCCCCTGCCGCTCGTGATCATGCCGGGCAGAAGGCCTCGGTCCAGGCGGACCGCGGCCAGCAGGTTCACGTTGAGCTCCTTGGCCCAGGCCTCCTCGCCGAGCGCCGCGAATCCACCGGCCGGGGCCTCGGAGCCGCCGAGGGTGTGGACCATGACGTCGACACCTCCCAGACGCGCCTCCACTTCGGCGATCGCCCGGTCGGTGCCATCAGCGGTCGAGAGGTCGGCGGCAATGAAGGCCTTTTCCTCGACCTCCGCAGGGCGGCTGCGGCCGGTGACGAGCACGTCGGCGCCGGCCTCGGCGAGCCGTCGGGCGATGGCGGCTCCGGTGCCCTTGGTGCCGCCGGTGACCAGGGCACGGCGGCCTTCGAGTGATTCGTTGACGGGGCTGGTCATGGCGCCTTCCGATCCCCGGTGCGCGCGGACGGCGCGACACTCGGCTACTGCTAAAATAGAAGCTAGTAACTTCGACTTTAGCAGTAACCGAGGGGATGGCCACCGTGGCGAGCCGCATCAGACTGGAGGACCGGGAGTGCCCGCTGTCCACGACGGTGGAACACGTCGGTGAATGGTGGACGCTGCTGATCCTCCACGACGCCTTCGACGGCTACACCCGCTTCGATCAGTTCCAGGAGAATCTGGGCATCTCCTCGAGCATGCTCACGGCCCGCCTGAAGACCCTCGTGACGGACGGGTTGCTGGAGCGTCGGCCCTACCAGACCAACCCGGTCCGCCACGAGTACGTACTGACCGATCTCGGGCGCTCCCTGCGCCCGGTGATCGTCGCCCTGGCCGCGTGGGGAAATTCCCGGCTGGATCCGCACGAACGCAGCATGATCCTCGTCGACGCGGAAAGCGGCATGGAGGTCCAGCCCGTAGTCGTCGACGCCGGGACCGGCCGCCGGCTCGACGACAGCCGTGCCTACGTCTTCGCGGCGGGCCCTGCGGCCAGCGACGCCATGCGCAGCCGCTACGCCCACAGGCGACCCCTGCCAGTGACCCCAACGGCGGGTACGTAGGCAGGCCACCGCGAAGGGCCTGTCGCGCGCACCCCGGGCCATCGCACGGCTGCCAGGGCCTGAGGACGATCTCGCCGTGGGTGTGGCGGCGTTCGAGCTCGGCGCAGGCCTCGCGGACTTGCGCCAGGGGGTAGAAGCTCGCGATCGACACCTCGAGGTGTCCGTCGCCGATCAGGCCGGCAAGCTCGGCGAGCACCTTGACGCCCGGCCCGGCCGCGACGGAGCGCCCTCGAAGACCCCGCCGACCCTGCGCAGGCGGCCCGTCGCGATCCTCCGCGGGGTTAGCGCTGCGGTGCCTCGCCTCGGCGCCGCGCGGTGATCCCTTCCAGCATCGCGCTCAGGATCCGCGCCAGCCGCGGCTCCACGTCCACGATCGCGTGCGCGAGCCGCGGATCGCTACGGTACAGCGCCGCGACCTCGGGTCCCGGCGTGGCGATGTTCCAGAACGTGCCGGCCATCGACGTGGCAGCGGCGATCAGGTCCACGCCGTCGGCCTCGGTCAGCTCAGGCAGCCGCTCGCGGACCGCGGTGACGGCCGAGGCGACCGCAGCCAGGGTCGTCAGCTTGAACTCGCGCACCGCCGCGACCGAGACGTTGCGTTCGAGGTTCATCGGCGCCTGCGCGAGCAGGTCGCAGAACATTCCGCGGGCCGCGAGGGTGCGGGCGAAGGCTGCGGCCACGCCCGCCGCGTCACCGTCGGCGACCCGGCCGATCTCGGAGCACAGGACCGGTGCCCACTCCTGCCAGCCGGCGGCGGTCAGGCGCAGGAAGATCTCCTCCCGCGTCTCGAAGTACCGCAGCAGCGCGGACTTGTGCATGCCCACGGCCTTGGAGATGTCGGTCAGCGTGACCTGCCGTATGCCGTGCTCGGCGGCCAGGGCCCGCGCGGCATCCAGGATGGCGGCCTCCCGCTGCTGCTTGGCCTGCGGGGACCGGGCGCGCTGGAAGTCGGTGGTGTCCACGGACCCACCCTAACGCAACCACGTTGCACTATTAACAAAACGATGTTTCACTAAATGCATGACCGAGAACGCGAACGAGAACACGCAGACCTGGTTCGTCACCGGCTCCTCCCGCGGCTTCGGCCGCGCCCTGGTCCGAGCCGCCCTGGAGGCAGGCGACACCGTGGCGGCGACCGCCCGCCGACCCGAGCAGCTCGACGACCTGGCCGCCGAATTCGGCGACCGGATCGCCCCGATCGCGCTCGACGTGACCGACCCCGCCGCCGCGAAGGCGGCACTGGACGAGGCCAGGAAGCACTTCGGACGGATCGACGTGCTGGTCAACAACGCCGGATACGCCAACGTCTCCCCGATCGAGACCACCGGCGACGATGACTTCCGCGCCCAGTTCGAGACGAACTTCTGGGGCGTCTACAACGTCACCAAGGCCGCGATCCCCCTGCTGCGCGAGCAGGGCGGCGGGCTGGTCGTCCAGTTCTCCTCCATGGGCGGGCGCGTCGGCGGCTCCCCGGGCATCGCCTCCTACCAGGCGGCGAAGTTCGCGATCGACGGCTTCAGCCGGGTGCTGCGCGTGGAGACCGCACCGTTCGGGGTCCGCGTACTGGTCGTCGAACCGAGCGGGTTCCGCACCGACTGGGCCGGCTCCTCGATGACCGTGCACGACGTGCCCGAGGGCTACGACGAGACCGTCGGCACGATCAACCGGCACATCCGGCAGAACAGCGAGGGTCCGGCCGGCGACCCGGTGCGCGCCGCGGAGATCCTGGTGCGGATGGCGAAGCGCCGTGACATCCCGACCAATCTCGCGCTCGGCGTGATGGCGTCGGAGGCCTCCCTCGCACAGGACCGGCGGCTGCTGGCGCAGGACGAGAAGTGGAGCACCATCGGGCGATCCGCGGACTTCGCGGAGGCCTACCCCGTGGACTTCCCGGCGGATGCCACTGCCTAGCGGGCGGTCTCGCCATTGACGGAGGAACCTGCCCAGCCTCGCCCGCACAACATCCGGGTTGTGACCGTGCGCAGACCTGCGGGGAGAGGGTTTCAGGGCTGGGAGGGGCGGGTGTCGGTCCAGTCGACCATCAGCAGGCGCTCGGCGAACAGCCAGGCACCGTGATGTTTGACCATGGTGTCGAGGTAGCGGATCGAGGCGATCATCAGCGCCTGCGAGCCGTCCTCAACTTCGGTGACGTGGTGGGCGAGGCAGTACGTCACGCCGGTCGCGTGGTCGCCATCCAGGGTGACGGCGCTCTGGCCCTTGGCGTCGCGCCGGTCGGCGCAGTGCGCGTAGGCATCGACCAGTTCGCGCAGGGCGAGCCTGTCGGCAGCCTCCGCCGGGGTGACAGGCGCGTGGGTGCTCATGGCGGTCCCTCGTTCCTCGGTTCGGTCAGGCGGCGAGCCGGTTGATGTCAGCGGTCCGCAGAACGCGGGGCCCGGCGCCGTTCAGGCAGGTGAGCGTGGGGTTGCCTGCGGCGACCGTACGGGCGGCCGCGAGTGTGTACGTGTAGGTCACGGTCTCGTACTCGGCGGCGTCGCGCCCGGCCGCGGAGACGCCCAGGCAGTAGAAGCACGCGTCGGCCGCGGCCAGTTCACCGGCAATCGGGGTGAGGTCGGTGAAGTCGGAATGCAGCACCACGCGGAGTTTGGGTGCGGTGCGGCTGAGCGGGCGGCGGGCGACAGCGAGGACCTCGGTCACGTCAGGGTCCTCCAGGCAGGCGCTCAGCACCCCCTGGCCGACCATGCCGGGTGCCCCGAAAAGGATCACCTTCAACGCATGACCTCTCTTGGCTGGTTGGCGCGGGACAGTGAGGCGGCACATGTCGCCGCACTGTCCGGTACGTCCGCCCACGATCAGTAGACGACCGATCGGCAATCAAGTCAAGCAATCGCTTGACAACTCGCCGAACCCTTCCCAGCATGTTAATCAAGCATTAGATTTCTTTCATGAAGGGGGTCGAGATGACCACCAGCGCAGCGGAGACCGTCGTCCGGGCGGCGTACCACGCGGCCGAGGGAACGGTCCTGGACGTCGAGGGCTTCAAGAACCTGTTCACCGAGGACGGAGTGTTCAACAACGTGGTAGGCGGGGAGGTCTACCGCGGCGAGCACCTCGGCGACCTGGTCGCCGTGATGGGGCAGCTGATGCCCGACGTCCACCGCGAACTGCACCGGTTCCACGTCACGGGCGACCTCGTCACGGTGGAGCTGACGATCGAGGGCACCTTCGGAGGGCCGTTCCCGACACCCGCCGGTGTCATACCGCCCAACGGCGCCAAGCTGTCCATCCCCACCGCCGACTTCTGGTACATGCAGGACGGCAAGATCAAGGAGTTCAACTGCTACGTCGGCGTGAGCGTCATGCTCGCTCAGCTCGGCGTCCAGCCCGACTTCGCGGGCGCCGTCGCCGCCGCGACGACCGAAGCGAGCTGACCGGCAAGACCGGTGGGGCGGAGGTGGGCGTCGGCCCCGGCCGCCGCCCACCTCCGCCCCACCCGCTTCAGCCGCCTCACGCCCGGTCGCCTGGCACCGACCTCCGGCCCCGCCCACCCGCCTCGCGTGGAAGGGACACCACCATGCGCACCCCGCCCACACCTCTCATCGATGTCCGTCGTTCCGGTGGCAGGTCGCAGACCGACTTGCCGTGGCTGCGAGGCCGGCACTCCTTCTGGGTACCCGGCCGGCTCCACGACCCGGGCAACACCCACCACGGCCTGCTGCTCGTCCACAACGAAGATGTCATCCAGCCCGGCACGGGTTTCGACACCCACCCGCACCAGGACATGGAAATCGTCACCTGGGTCCTGGAAGGCGCGCTCGTCCACCAGGACTCGGCAGGCAACTCCGGCGTCATCCACCCCGGGCTCGCCCAGCGCATGAGCGCCGGCACCGGAATCCTGCACTCGGAGAAGAACGACTCCTGGCGCCTGGGTGGCGGCCAACCCCACACCAACCCGGTCCACCTGATCCAGATGTGGGTCGCCCCCGGCGAGACGGGCACGACCCCCGGCTACGAGCAACTCGAGATCGACAACGATCTGCTGACCGGCGACCTGGTCACCGTCGCGTCCGGCATGCCCGAGCGCAAGAGCGCCGCGGCCATCCGCATCGGGAACCGCCACGCCGCCCTCTACGCCGCCCGGCTGCTGCCCGGCCGCCCCGTGCACCTGCCCGATGCCCCGTACCTGCACCTGTTCGTCACCCGCGGCACCGCCCACGCCGAAGGCATCGGCACCCTCCACGCCGGTGACGCGGTCCGGCTGACCGCCACCGGGGGCCAACGGATCACCGCCACGGCCCCCGCCGAGATTCTCGTCTGGGAAATGCACGCCGACCTCGCGCGACGCTGACGGCGACCGACGGGGTTGCGCACGCCCCCACCGCTTGACAAAGAAGTCAATCAGCCGCTTGAGTTCTCGTGTGAGGCCAGAAAAGACGGACCTTCGCCGCGAGGCAGGCCAGCGAACCCGGAACGACCTGCTGACAGCCACCCTGGAGCTGCTCGCACAACGGGGGCAAGAGGGGGTGACCCTCCGCGAGATCACCCAGAACGCCGGAGCCAACGTCGCCGCGGTGAGCTATCACTTCGGATCACTGAAATCCCTGTGCGACGTGGCGATCGAGCACGCGCTGGAGCGCTATCTGGACGCACAGATCCGGGAGCTCGACGCATTGACGGGCGCCGCCACACTGAACGAGTTGGCGGAGGCGTTCGCCCGGCCAATGATGAGCGCGCTCACGGCCGGCGGGCGAGACCTGACCGTCATACGCACCGTGGCACGGGTCGGGATCGATCCGCCGACGGGGTGGGACCGGCTGGCCGGGAAGTTCGAGCAGGCGCGGCGGCAGGCGGTACGGGTCCTGGCGGCGAACCTCCCCGACGCCGACGAGCACGAGCTCGCCTTCCGGGTCCGCTGCGCGGCCGGGATGCTGAACTGGCTGGCGCTCGCCCCCATCGGGGCCGAGCTGGCGGCCGAGCCCGCCGAACGGGTGGAGCGGATGCTCGTCCCCGTGGTGGCCGGCGCGCTCCGGGGAACCCCGTAGGCGGCCGACAGGACCGGGAGGGGGCGCACCGCCCGCACACACGATGAAATCAAGCACCTGCTTGACATCGCCACTATTCGGTGACCACACTCTCAATCAAGGGTTTGAATGGATTCTCTCGTTCGGGAGGGCACCATGAACAGCGGCGCCGGGACCGCAGCCCGGGCGGCCGAGGGAAGAGTCCTGGGCTCACGGGGCTTCGTGCACCGGCCGGCCAAGGACGGCGCCTTCCGTGACACCGTCGCCGCCGAGAGCGTCCGGGGTGAACACCGCAGCGACCACGCCGGCTGCATGAGCGCGCTCGCCCCCGGCATTCACCGCGAACCCCACTGCTTCGGCCAGCGGCCCGACTTCGCCTCAGCCGCCACGGCGCCGGACGCCGTCCCGGACTGACCGAACCACCTCGGGCGCCCTCACTCCATGCCGCCGGGCACCGCATCCCACCAGGTCAACGACCTTCCCGGGCAGCACATGTCCCGAAGACACGAGGCACTACGCAAAGGCAGGCACGACCATGCCCACCATCGGCATCATCCTCGGCAGCACCCGACCCAACCGCGTCGGAGATCAGGTGGCCCGCTGGGTTCTCGACCACGCCTCACACCGTACCGACGCCCGCTTCGAGCTCCTCGATCTGCGCGACCACCCCCTCCCCCACCTCGACGAGCCGATGCCGCCCTCCCTCGGGCAGTACGAGAACGAGCACACCCGGCGCTGGGCCGAGACCATCGCCGGATACGACGGCTTCGTCATCGTCACCCCCGAGTACAACCACGGCATCCCCGGCGTGCTGAAGAACGCCCTGGACTACCTCTACGCCGAGTGGAACAACAAGGCCCTCGGGCTGGTCTCCTACGGCGCCGCCGGCGGCGTACGGTCCGCCGAACACCTGCGCCTGGTCGCCGCCGAACTCCAGATGGCGGATGTCCGCCAGCAGGTCACGCTCTCCCTCATCACCGAGTTCGAGAACTTCAGCGTCTTCAAGCCCGGCGACCACAACCTGCGTGCCCTCGACACCATGCTCGACCAGGTCATCGCCTGGACCTCGGCCCTCGCACCGCTACGGAAGGCCCCGGCCGCCGCGATCTGACCCACCCGGCCGCGCGAGCCGGTGAGCGTCGACCCCATCAACAGGCCGGCCCACACGAACGGACTCACCATGACCAGATCCCCCGCCGATCTGATGCGGGTCAACCTCCTCGAGGTCTTCAACGAGCCCGACCCGGACCGCCGGGCCGCGGTCATCGCCGAGCACTACGCCGAAGACGTGGTGTGGCACGAACCGGACCGCATCATCCACGGGCGCGCGGAATTCGTACGCCGCGCCGCGGAGCTGCTCGCCGGGAACCCGGACTGGGTATTCCGGCCCGCCGGCCCCGCGTCGGGGCTCGACGACATCGGCCACCTAGGCTTCCAGTGGGGCCCCTCCGACGGCCGACCACCGGTGGTCAGCGGCATGGACATCGCCCGCACCCGGCAGGGCCTCATCATCGAGCTCTACACGATCATCACGGAGATCTGCCAAGCACCCTAGGTGTGTCCTGCCGACCAACCAGGCGACGGGGCCCGCACACGTCGCTGGTCCCCGTACTGATGAGCATCCGCCTCACGTCGGCCTCCGATAACGTTCGCTCCCCAGCCGGCCGAGTGGTCACTTTCCCCAAGGAGATGAAGCCGCCGCCAACTCGATCCTGGTCACACCGTCGGTCTGACGCTCGCGCAGCAGTTCGCCGCCAATGGCGTAGCGAGGCGCCGCGGCGTCTGATCGAGCAGCTCGTTCGACGATGGCGTCGACCAACGAACGCACCATGTCGAGGCGGGGGTAGGCGGCGTGGATCTCCTCCTGCCATGCGGAGGCCAGCTCCGCATGGCGCCCGAAGTCCATCCCCACACCTTCGCGAGTGAGGTAACTGAGCAGCCCTCGGCGCTCAGCAATGCCAGGGGAGGTATGCAGAGCGATAGCCTCCCAGACGCGGTCGATGTCCGCTGCGGGAGTGCCATGTTCCTGCAGCAGAGCTGCCGCCAGGTCGGCACCCTCAACCTCGAAGCGGGCTTCGCCCTTCGCGAGATTTCCGGTGCCCAGATCGTGCAGGACGGTCGCGGCGAACAGCAGGTCACGATCGTATTCGGCGTCGTCCAGACAGCCCTCGCGTTCGGCCAGGAGCTGGGCGAAATGGAAACTCCGCACGCTGTGGTTGAAGATGGACGTGGTTTCGGAGTCACGCACCGCGGAGACGACGGCCTTGGCCAACGGGCCAGTCGGAAGCTCAAGCGAGAGGTCCATATGTGCAGGCTAGGCGTCCCGATTCACACCGCGGCAGATGCGTGCGTGACACGTGTCGCCAGATTCGTGCCATTCGATTTCCACCAGAGATCCCCTCCGGCGGGTACGTCTTCGCACAGGACTCCTGCGAGCCGGGCGCCGGATCGGACCGGGCCAAACGGCACGGCGACCGGTGGCTACTGAACGGGCCGAGGCTGTGGTCCTCCGGCGCGCGCAAGGCAAGCTTGACGTTCGTCCTGGCCCGGCCCCATCCCGACGCCCCAGCACATCGCGGCATCAGCATCCTCCTGGTGACGCCGGTAGGGACGCCCGGACGTCAAGCCTTGCCCGGCGGGGCCGAGTTGAACGTCTCCCGGTACGCGCGGGGCGGTACTCCGACATTGGCTTTGAACAGGGTTCGGAAGTTGGCCGGCGTGCCCAGGCCGCAGCGCCGTGCGACCGCTTCCACCGTCAGGTCGCTCGATTCCAGGAGTTCTCGTGCGAGACCGAGCCTTGCGTCGAGTAGCCAACGCATGGGCGGGCGCCCTGTGTCGGCGTGGAAGCGGCGAATGAGGGTGCGACGCGACATCCCGGCCTGGCGTGCCAACTGGTCGACAGTGAGCGGCTGGTGCAGGTTGCGCAGGGCCCACTCGTACACCGGCGCCGGTCCGTGTTCCGGGTCGGGGAGCACCGGCAGGTCCATGAACTGGGCCTGGCCGCCCATGCGGTGAGGCGCGGCGACCAGCAGGCGTGCCCGCTGGTTCGCCAGTCGGGTGCCGTGGTCGCGGCGGATGAGATGCAGACACAGGTCGAGACCGGCGGTAACGCCGCCGGAGGTCAGCACTCGGCCTTCGTCGATGTACAAGGCCTCCGGCCGCACCGTCACCTGCGGGTACTGCGTCGCCAGTGTTGCCGCGTACTGCCAGTGCGTGGTCGCCCGTCGACCGTCGAGCAGGCCGGCGGCGGCAAGGGCGAACGCACCCAGGCAGATGGACACCATGCGGCTGCCCCGAGCTGCCGCCTCCGCGAACGCGGCGCTGACCGCGGCGGAGGGTGCCTCGGGCTCCAGGTACCCAGGGACTATCACGGTGTCTGCGGTAGCCAGGTCGTCCAACCCGTCGGCGACCGACAGCGCGGGGCCGCCGTGCATCGCGACGAGCCCGGGCTGTTCCGCACACACCGTCAGCGTGTAGGGCCCATCCGGCCAACTCCCGAACACCTGCAACGGGATCCCGATGTCGAGTGCGAGAACGTTCTCGAGTGCCACCACGACCACGCGGTGCTTTCCGCCTGACATCTCACCTCCCAGTCGATGGCACGATTCTATCTCTGCATGGCATCCATGCCACTGACTCCCCCGCCCGGATCGCGCCTACGGTCGTCTCATGACTGACAGAGACGTCGCCTGCCGCTGCCAGGCACCGTGAGGGGTTTACAGCACCGGCGAATCCGCCTGAGCGGACCTGCACCGCGAGTCGTCATGGACAAGATGGTTGGCCGCTCGGTCGCCACCGTCCTCCCCCGGTGTACGGCAGAGGGCGGCTTCGTGCGATCCCGCCAGGCGCGACACGACCTCGGACCGCTACCGATAGGGGCAGGCGCCATGAGCATCACGCTGGATACGGCCCAAGCCGTGATCGAGAAGGCCCGCGTCCACGCGGTGGCGATGGGCGTCGCGATGAACATCGCGGTCGTCGACGGCGGCGGACATCTGCTCGCGTTCGCCCGCATGGACGGGGCGATCCTCGGCTCGATCGAGATCGCGCTGGCCAAAGCGAAGACCTCGGTCCTGTTCAACGGCCCGAGCGAAAACCTGTGGGAGTTCTGCAAACCCGGCGGCCCGGCTCCCGCGACGGAGTACACCAATGGCGGCTTGATCCCCTACGCGGGCGGCCTTCCCCTGTACGACGACAGCGGCACTCTGATCGGGGCCATCGGCGTCTCGGGCGGCATGCCCGACCAGGACGGCGAGGTCGCCCGCATCGCGCTCGGAAGGGAAGCACGATGAAGAAGATCCTGATCACCGGCGCCGGCACCGGCCTGGGACGCGGCACCGTCATCGGCCTGGCCCGGGCCGGGCACCGGGTCATCGCCGCCACGGAGATCTGGCCGCAGGTGACCGAACTGCGCAAGCACATCGAGGAACTCGGCCTGCAGGACCGCGTCACGGTCGACAAGCTGGACGTCCTCGACGCCCGCGACATCGCGGCCGTCTCCGGCTGGGACTTCGACACCTTCGTCAGCAACGCCGCGATCGGTCACTGCGGGCCGCTGGCGGAGATTCCCGTCGAGCTGGTCCGGCGCACGTTCGAGACGAACGTCTTCGCGAACCTGGAACTCACCCAGCGCGTGATCCGCACCTGGGTGGACGCCGGCACGGCGGGCCGCGTCGTCATCGTCAGCTCGATGGGAGGCCTGCTGACCGCTTTTGGCCTGGGGCCCTACTGCGCGACCAAGCACGCGCTCGAGGCGATCGCGGCGACCCTGCGCGACGAGCTCGCGACGACCGGCATCACCGTTCAGACCATCAACCCCGGGGCGTATCTGACCGGGTTCAACGACCGCATCGCGGACACGACCTTCCGCTGGCTGGACGACACGGTCAACTTCAACCGGACCGAGGACGTGAGGGCCCGTTTCGCGGGCATCCTGGCCGACCAGTTCGAGCCTCAAGACATGATCGACAAGATGGTCGAGATCATCGGCGCCGAGCAGGGAAAGTACCGGAACGTCTGGCCCCCGGCGACCGAGGAGCTCATCAAGGAGGTCCAGGAAGCAGCCTGGACCCGCAAGGTGTGATCCGGCGCCACCACCGGGCGTAGGCCACGCTCGTCACGCAGGCACTGCCGACCGGCGAGCCGCCGATCGACGTGCCGAACAAGTGGCCGCGCAGATCTGCTGATCCACCACCCGACTGCACGCGCTCCGCTCCAGTCTCACCGGCCGAACGAAAGAGCCACGCCATGACCACTGACGCACCCCTGCCCGTCTTCGAGCAGCTCCGCCTCCCCGACACGGGCCTCACCCGGGACGCCTACACCTACGTGGCCAGGGCCACGCCGGACTTCGTCCTCCATCACAGCGTGCGCAGCTACGTCTTCGCCCGGGCCCACGCCCGGAACCAGGGTTTGAACGCCGGTACCGACTACGACGACGAACTGCTGTTCCTCAGCTGCGTCCTGCACGACATCGGGGTGAGCGAAGAGGGCAACGGCGACCAGCGATTCGAAGTCGACGGCGCCGACACCGCGGCAGCCTTCCTCCGTGAACGCGGCGTCGAGGAACGGCGCATCGCCATCGCCTGGGACGCCATCGCCCTGCACACCTCGGAGGGCATTGCCGGGCGGAAGGGTAGGGAGGTGGCGCTGGCGCAGGCCGGCATCGGCACCGACATCCTCGGAATCCGGCGTGAGGACCTTCCGCCCGACCTCGCCAACGAGGTGCACGCCCTGCTCCCCCGCATGGACCTGGCCTACGCGCTCAGCGACGCCATCGTCACCCAGGCCAAGGCCAAGCCCCACAAGGCATCCCCGATGACCTTCCCGGGCGCCCTTCTCCGCCACCATCTGCCCTACGGCGCCCATCCCGACTGGTACGAACTGGTCGCCGCGGCAGGCTGGGGCGACAAGCCCGTCGGCGGCCCGGCCCGGCGCCGCGCCGAAACGCCCGAGCAGGTGGGGTCCCTGTTCATGGAGTACCTGGAGGCGGGTGATCTCGAGGGCCTGATGTCGCTGTACGAGCCGAACGCCCACTTCGTCCCCACCCCTGGAACCCACCTGGTGGGCACCGCGTCCATCCGGAAGGGCCTGCAACAGCTGATCGACACGGGCGCCCGCCTCAAGCTCGAACTCCGCGACATCCGACGGGTGGACGACCTCGCCCTGGTATCGAACACCGCCACCCTCACCGGTATCGGCCCCGAACCGGTCATCTCCACCACCACGGAAGTCCTCCGACGCCAGCCGGACGGCGGTTGGGCCCACGTGGTGGACGACCCCTTCTTCATCTAGAGCGGGCACCGCCCGTCCGCCTGCCGGGGGCGTGGCCGGGGCTGGACGAGCGTCCCGAGTGCGTACACACGGCCCGGGACTGGATGGCGAAGCTGCACCTGGTGGCCGCGGGCTGCGGGCTCGCCACCGCCCCCTCTGCGCCGGCCGCCGCAGCGCCACCGGGCGCGCCTTGCTGCCGCCCTACGGGCCGCAGCCCTGGGCACGGGAACGCTCACCCTCCGGGTGCGGCACCCAAGGCAATATCCAGCAGCGTCCGGGCTGCTTGCCGGGCATCCGTGAACACCTGCGCGTCGTTGCAGGAGGCCGCCAGCGCGTTGGCACCTTCGAAGAGCACGGCGAGTTGCCTGCCGAGGGCGTCCGGGTCGACCGCACCGGCTTCTGCGGCTGTGGCCACGAGGCGATCGCGAAAGTCCTGCTTGTGCCGCTGCGCGAGGCGGGCTACCCCCGGGAGTTCTCCGGCCCCCTCGATGACGGCGTTGTGGAAAGGGCATCCGCGGATCAGCGTCGGCGAATCCGCCTCGATGGGGGCGAAGATCGCCAACAGCCGCTGAGCCGGGGGCAGGTCTTCGCGCTCCAACTCCGCTTCCGAAGCGATCGACTTCTCCGACTCGAACCGGCGGAGATACTCCTCCACCAGCGCGTACTTGGTCGGGAAGTGTGCGTAGAAGGTCCGGGGCGAGACGTGCGCGGCCTCGATCAGCGCCGCTACACCGGTGGCGTGGATGCCACGGGTGTAGAAGAGCTCCTCCGCCGCCCGCAGGATGCGCTCACGTGCGCCGCGTCCGCCACGAGCCGTCCTGTTCGTCGATTCCGTTGCCCCCATGCCCGGAAGTATAGCGAACGCTTTACTTTCGCGGCGAGGGGGCGTAGCGTCGACCTCAGGTAAAGCGATCGCTATACCATGACGGAGTCAGCAGGGGAGAACCCCATGACACGGTCCTACGCCCAGACGCGCATCCGGATGGTGTCCGCCGCCAACGGCATTGAGTACGCGTACCGCGAGGTCGGCGAAGGCGGTGTGCCGCTGGTCCTGCTCATCCATTTCCGGGGCAACCTCGACTATTGGGATCCCGCTCTGGTCGACGCCCTGGCCGAGAACCGGCGCGTCATCGGCTTCGACAACACCGGCGTCGGCCGCTCCACGGGCACGACCCCCGGCACGATCGCGCAGATGGCTCTGGACGCCATAGCCTTCACCGATGCCCTGGACCTGCCCCAGGTCGACATCCTCGGCTTCTCCCTGGGCTCCTTCGTGGCCCAGGAGATCGCGCTGATCCGGCCCGCTCTCGTACGGCGCGTGGTACTCGCCTCGGCGGCGCCGCAGGGTGCACCCGGTATGCACGGGTGGACGAACTGGGTCATCGACGCGGTCGGTGCGCCGGAGATCGATCCCGCCCGGGTCCTCGACGTCTTCTACACCCACTCCCCGGAGAGCCGCTCGGCCGGCGAGCAGGCCATGGGGCGGATGTTCACCCGGGAAGAGCTGGACACACCCACGACATGGCAGACACGCCAGGCACAGTACGACGCGGTCACCGCCTGGGGCATTCCCAACATCTCGCTCCTCGGGCGGGTGACGGCCATCCAGACACCGGTCTTCGTCGCCAACGGCGACAGCGACCCCATGATCCTCCCCCGCTACTCCCATCTGCTCGCCGGTCTGATCCCGCAGGCACGACTGAAGATCTACCCCGACGCGGCCCACGGGTTCCTGTTCCAGCACCACGCCGAGTTCGCCGCCGACGTCGAGGCGTTCCTCGCTGATCCGCAGTAGCCGGAAGGACGAGAAGTGATGACGGATCTGCTCGATGAAATCGTGGAGGCCCACGGCGGTCTCGCGCGCTGGAACGAACTGGAGACGGTCTCCGCGCACCTGGTCCAGGGCGGTGCCGTGTGGGGGCTGAAGGGCCGGCAGGGCGTGCTCGACGACGTCCGCATCGAGCAGTGGCGACGGCTCCGCGTGGTCTGGCCGGCCCATCTGGCGACCCACAACAGGGTCCAGACCGTCTACGTCGACGACGACGGCCTGATCCGGCGCGAGGACTACGACGTCGACATCATGGCCGGCAGCCCCGGCGCCCACTACATCGCGGGCTTCACGCAGGTCGCCGGGATCACTCTCCCGACCGAGCGCCGCATCCTCCCGCGCACACCCGAAGGCCAGGCGCTGGCCGAGCCGCTGCTCGTCTCCATCGACCTCAGCGACCTCACCTTCGCCTGATCACCCCCAGACACCCACTCGTGACACCCCGGCGGGTGCCCGCGCCCAGCCACCCGGACCGCACTGCTCCAACCCATCAGAAGGGTCAGCACTCATGAATGCGCGATCTCTCGGATACGCCGTACACGTCTCCGACCCGCTCCCGATCAGCGTCACCGAACCCCTACCCAACGGCGAAGGGCGCACGTTCCAGCCGATCTCGACCACCCTCGTCCACGGCGAGCGGGACGCCGTCCTCGTCGACCCGCCGTTCACCGCGGACCAGATCGAGGAGGTCGCCGTATGGGTGGCCGCCAGCGGGAAGAACATCACCGCCATCATCGCCACCCACGGACACGGCGACCACTGGTTCGGCGACAACGAACTCGCCGAGCGGTTCGACGCGCCCGTCGTGGCCACCGCCGGCACCATCGCCGTCATGCACGGCAACGTGGCGGCCCGCCCGTTCGCCTGGGACAAGCTCTGGCCCGGGCAGATCCCCGACGCCCCGGTCACCGCCGTCACCGTCCCCGACAACACCCTCACCCTCGAAGGACACGACCTGCACCTCGTCGAGGTCGGCCACACCGACACCGAGCAGACCAGCGTCCTGCACGTCCCCGACCTCGGCCTGGTGGTCGCCGGCGACGTGCTCTACAACGGCGCCCACATGTACATCGGCGAGTCGGCCGGAGGAGGCCTGGACGCCTGGCGGGGCGCCATCGGCACCGTCGAGGCCCTCGCGCCCCGCCACGTCGTCGCCGGCCACAAGAACAAGGACCTCGACGACGACGCCACCCGCGTCATCGCCGCGACCCGCCGGTACCTCGACGACGCCGAGGCGGCGCTGAAGGAGTGCTCCTCCGCGCCCGAGTTCTTCCACACGATGCTCGACCGCCACCCCGACCTCCCCTACGGCAAGACCCTGTTGTGGGTCGGCGCGAAGGCGCTCTACACCCTGCGCGAGCCGGGCACCGACCCCATCGCCGCCTCCGTGGGAGCCTGGTTCTAGCAGCGCCCCTCACTCACGACGCGGCCGGTCGGGTGGCCCCACCCGGAGCGTCGGGCACGGAGGCCGCACGACTCACCCTGTCGCGCGATACCGAAAGACCCGGTGCGGCGCCGACCTTGGTACAGCCTTGTGGCCAGGGCCGCTCGCGGTGCCCGAGAGCAAGCGCGGAGGTGGGCATGAACATTCCATCCGAGACAGCACCGGCGTCTCGCGGACAGACCGAACAGGTGCACCCCGCTACGACACATCTGATCGTGCTGCCGGGCGGGGGCTACGCGACGCATGCCACGCACGAGGCGGAGCCGATCGTCGCGTGGCTCTCCACGCTGGGCCTGTCGGCGAGCGTCTTCCGCTACCCGCTCCACGTGCCCCATCCCGAACCTCTGGTCGCTCTGCAAGCCGAGATCCGCCGCAGACGCGAACAGGGAGCGGTCCGCATCGGGCTGATCGGCTTTTCGGCCGGCGGGCATCTCGCGGGCCTGGCCGCACTCGCACCCGGCAACGATCCACTCGAGTCCGTCCAGTTCGCCCTCCTCGGCTACGCGATCACATCGATGGAGACCGAGACCTACCGACCCGCGCGGCTGATCCTGCTCGGCGAGAACGCCTCACAGCAGCTACGCCGCCTGACAAGCCTCGACGCGCTGGTGACCGAGGCGTCGCCGCCCTTCTTCCTCTGGCACACCTCCGAGGACCTCTACGTACCGCCGGAACACACCTACCGGCTCGCCTCGGCACTGGCCGCGCACGAGGTACCGCACACCGTGCACGTCTTCGCCCACGGCCCGCACAGCCTCGGTCTGGCCGAGGATGCCGGCCAAGCCGCGGCGTGGACAAAGCTCGCGCAATCGTGGATCACCGAACAGGTCCGGATGCCGCAGCCAGGTACACCCTGACCAGATCACCCGCGCGCGCCGACCCCCGCGACCCCGTGGTCGCGGGGGGCAGGGGGGAGGCAGTCGGGCATTCTTAGCGTGCATGTCCCGTCTCGCACAGCCACGGACAGCGGTCTCCCCGGAGCGCCGCGTTCTCACGTTGCGGAGCCGGATGGAAGGCTTGGGGCATGGCCCTTCGAGCATGGTTGGACGTCCGGCGTTCCTGGCGGCCGGGGCATGCGCCCGCGCTGCTCGTGATCCCGCTCGGGCTGATCGTCACCGTGTGCGTAGTGGATGTACTGGCTCCGCCGCACATCCACCTCGGTCCACTGCTCGTGGCAGCGCCCGCGATCACGGTGGCGTTCGCCGGCCCCCTTACGACAGCGGCAATGGGGGCTCTCGCGGTGGCAGCCCAGGTGCTGATCGGCGTACTCAGGGGAGTCTCGGGCACCGCCAACATCCAGGCCCAGATCGCTGCCCTGATCGTCGTCTCGGCCCTCTGTGTCACCGTCTGTGTGGTGCGGGGCCGACGCGAGCAGCAGCTGCACCAGGTGCGGTCGGTGGCCGAGGCAGCCCAAAGAGTGCTGTTGCAGCCGCTGCCCGCACACGCCGGCCCGCTGCAGATCGCCGGCTTGTACATCCCCGCCGAGGAGGAAGCCGAACTGGGCGGAGACCTTTACGCGGCCGCACGCACCACCCACCACAGCACCCGGCTCCTCATCGGCGACGTGCGCGGCAGTGGTCTGGGCGCCATCAGCAACAGCGCCCTGCTGCTCGGCGCCTTCCGAGCAGCCGCCCACCGCCAGGCCACCCTTCCCCGCCTCGCCGTCCACCTGGACGCCGCGTTCCGCTGGGACACCAGCCAGTGGCGGCCACAGACAGAGCAGGACACCGTCGAGGACTTCGCCACCGCCATGCTGCTCGACATCCCCGACCACGACCCTGTCGTCCACCTCATCAGCTGCGGTCACCCACCACCGCTCATCCTCCGCGGACACCGGGTCATCCCGCTCGTGGCCGAGGCGAGCCACCTTCCGATCGGATTCGGCGGGGCTTTCGGCACCGCCGACTACGACGTCCAGACATTCCCATTCGAGGTCGGCGACCTGATGCTCCTCTACACCGATGGCGTCATCGAGGCACGCAACACCGACGGACGCTTCTACCCCTTCACCGAGCGCGTGCCACAGTGGACCACGGACGACCCCGCCGAACTCCTGCGTCATCTCCAGGCCGACCTACTGACCCACGTCAACGCACACCTCGACGACGACGCGGCCGTCGTCGCAATCCGCCGCACCGCGTCCGCCCCTCCGCCACCCGACCCGTCCCCGTGAACGAAGGTGGCGCGCCGTGCGATCGAGCCCGCCACAAAGCCGCTCCAGCGGCTGCGCCGGGCCGCATCCGACGGCCGTACGCAGCTCGGCTTCGCCTCGGTTGCCCCCGTCCGACAGCCCGCCGCTCCCGATCACTCTCAGAACATCCCACCCCACCCCGTCACCTGCGCCCGAAGGCCGCCCGGACCAAGATCCGGACCATTTCAGGACCAGCCCCCGGCGGAACGTATCTGATCGACGACCTCCTCGCGCAGCCCGGCCGGCCGGAAAGCCACAGCACGTCTGTCCAGCGCCTGCTGAGCTGTCTGGAAGAACGAGAGGACTTCCACTCGGTTCGCATGACCTGGGCGAGCGGCCTCCTCATGGCAGTGCGGTCGACCCGGCGTTCCACGACACACTCGGCCTAGCAGGCACCCTCCCATTCGGCCCGCGAGACCGGCAGGGGCTGGCGCAGGGCTCCGAAGGGTGCTACACAGAACCATCACGAATGGTTACACGTGTAACAACCGCCCCTGCGCCGTGTGCAGCGACTCCGGAGCCTTGATGCCCACCTCACCCCGGCCGATGCCGCTGCCCTTCTCGTGGGCCGACCAGGAACATCACCTCGTCAGCCACCTCTCGGCGCTGATCCGCCTGGACACCTCGAACCCACCGGGCCGGGAGATCGCCGTCGCGCGCTACCTGGCCCACGAGCTGTCCCGCTCCGGCATCTCACACAGCGTCCTGGAGTCCGAGCCCGGACGGGCCAACCTCGTCGCCCGGCTGCCCGGCTCGGGCCAGGAACCGCCGCTCATGCTGCTGGGTCACGCCGACGTGGTCGGCGCCCAGCCCTGCGGCTGGACCCGGCCCCCCTTCTCGGGCGAGGTGGCCGACGGCCGCGTCTGGGGCCGTGGAGCCCTCGACATGAAGGGTCAGATCGCCGCGAGCCTGCTGATCATGCAACTCCTCGCCGCGCACCGAATCCGGCTGAACCGGGATGTGCTGCTGGTCGTCACCGCCGACGAGGAAGCCGGCAGCCGGCTGGGTGCCTATTGGCTGTGGGAGAACCACCGCAGCCTCGTCGAAGCCGGGTTCGCGTTCAATGAAGGCGGCGGGCAGCGTTTCCTGACGCCGGGCGGCCCCGTCTACACCGTCCAGGTGGCCGAGAAGGGCAGCGCCCGCCTGCGGATCACCGCTCACGGGCAGGGCGGCCACGCCTCCGTCCCGCGCTCCGAGTCAGCGGTCTTCACCTTGGCCGAGGCACTGCTGAGGCTACGTGCGTTCGCCCCGGAGTCGGTGCTGCATCCGGCCTCGCGGCGCATGCTCGGCATCTTGGCGGACCTGCACCCGGGCGCGGGCGCGCAGGCCATCGGGCAGCTGCTGCGGGACCCGAGCTGGGAGCGGGCGAACGACCTGCCCATCGATCCGGTCCTGCGGGAGTTCGTCGTCGCGGGGCTGCACAACACCGCCACTCCGACGCTGCTGTCCGCGGGGCAGCGGCAGAACGTGGTGCCCGTCGAGGCGAGCGTGGTGCTGGACGGGCGTCTCCTTCCGGGCGAACTGCCCGATCGATGGGTGGCCGAAGTCCGGCGGGCGGTCGGAGACCGGGTCGAGGTGGAGCTGCTGCACGGCAGAGTGAGCCACGCCGTCCACGACGACCCGGAGCTCCTGCGGGTCCTGGGCGATACCGTCGCGGCCCACGAACCGGGGGCGCGGCTGCTGCCGTACATCAATCCGGCCGCCACGGATGCCCGAGCCTTCCCCGAGACGAAGGTCCTCGGGTTCTTTCCCTCCGCGAGTGACGCGGACATCATGCGGCTCATCCACGCACCTGATGAGCATGCCCGGATCACCGACCTGATGTTCGGCGGGCGCTGCCTGCTCGACGCGGTCCTCAGACTCTCCACATGAAAGGAGCCACCTCCATGGGTGTTGTCATCGAGACCCTGACCGGCAAGGTCGAGGGCACGGCCGAAGACGGGCTGTCGGTCTTCAGGGGCATTCCCTACGCGCTTCCGCCAGAAGGGCCTCTACGGTTCCAGGCGCCCGCCCCGGTCCCCGCCTGGGAAGGGGTCCGGCCGGCCACGTCGTTCAGCGCCGCACCACCGCAGTTGCCGATGGTTCCCGGCATGCCCCCGGCCTGGCGACCGGAGGACGGCCTGGACTGCCTCAGCGTGAACGTCTGGACCCCGGGAGGCGCCGGCGACCGGCTGCCGGTCATGGTGTGGATCTACGGCGGCGGGTGGAAGACGGGCCACTCCGCCGATCCGAGCTACGACGGCGAGGTGCTCGCCCGGGGCGGCGTGGTCATGGTGACGTTCAACTACCGGGTCGGGTTCGAGGGATTCGGCTACGTACCCGGGGCACCCGCCAACCGGGGTTTCCTCGACCAGGCCGCAGCACTTGTATGGGTACAGGAGAACATCGCGGCCTTCGGCGGCGATCCGGACAACGTGACGATCTTCGGCGAGTCCGGCGGAGGCGCGTCCGCCGCCGCCCTGCTGTCCGCACCGGCCGCGCGCGGCCTGTTCCGTCGCGCCATCGTCCAGAGCATGGCCGGGCGGTTCCTGCCCGAGGAGGAAGCCCGCCGGATCGCCGTGATGATCGGGGAAGCGGCCGGTGTGGGGCTCGACGGTCTGGCTTCCGCGTCACCCGAGGCGCTGCTGGCGGTACAGGACGTGGCCCTGCCCGCGATGCGAGCGAATCCGGCGAACTGGACGACGCCCGAGGCCATCACCGCGTTCTCGCCCGTCATCGACGGCATCACCGTGGTCGACAAGCCATGGCTCGCCATCCGTTCAGGATGTGCACGCGACGTCGACGTGATCTCCGGCTACACGCATGACGAGTTCACCCTGTTCGCCATGGAACGCGGCCTCGTCAAGATCAAACTCGGCGCGATGATCAAGGCCATGCCCATGATGCTGTCGACGGCACGCGCGGGATTCCGCGACCGGGCATCGCGAAAGCCGGCGCAGCCCTCGGCGAAGATCCGCGACCTCGACCTCGGCGCCGTCACCGAAGGGTTGAGGCTCGGCCGCCAGGCCGCCGCCGACTACCGCGCCGCCCACCCGGGCCTGAACGACCCCCAGCTGTACGTCACCATGTTCTCCGACGCACTGTTCCGGATGCCCGCGACATGGCTGGCGCAGGCACACGCCGCCGCGGGCGGCCGCGCCTGGCTCTACGACTTCACGTGGAGCAGCCCGGCCTTCGGCGGGGCCCTGGGCGCCTGCCACACCATGGACATCCCGACGACCTTCGGCCACACGCGAGGGCCGCTGGCCGGGTTCCTGTTCGGCGGCAAGGTCCCGCCCGAGGACTTCACCCGCCTGTCCGAACGGCTCCGCGCCTCCTGGATCTCCTTCGCCGCCACGGGGGATCCCGGCTGGGCACCCTTCACAACGGAACAGCCGGCAACTCAACTCTGGGACACCGAACCCTCCGTCGTCGAGGACCCGCTCTCGGCATCCCGCCGCATCTGGCACAAGGAGTCCGGTCTCTGACGACCCGGGTACGGATCAAGGCCGGGTGGCGTGCCGCCCGCGCCCGCATCCCATCCGTTCACCTGACGAATGATCAGAGAATGGCTGCGAGACGAGCTCCGGTTCGGTGCTCGTCTCGCAGGCTGCGACGGGGCCCGGTAAATGCCGGCAGAACGGGCACCCTGTTCCGCCGGCACTTGCCGGAACTTGCCGGAAACCGGCCGAGGCCAGTCGCTATGACTCGGTCGGCGTCCCTGCCAGGCCAGTGACTTCCCGCACGTGCAGCAGGCTCGGCGCGGCGAGGACACCGTGCAGCTGCTGGAAGATCTGACGCGCGGTGACCGCGTTCCAGTCCGCCGGGAGCAGCTCGCCCGGCAGCCCGGGGTCGAGGTAGGGCAGTCGGCGCCACTGGGTGAGCATGGGTACGTAGTGGCGGAAGGCCTCGCCGCTGTCGATGTCTTGCTGCTGCGCGAGGCCGGCGGCGACGGGGCCGTACGCCTGGGTGAACCCCGCGTACTGCTCCTGGATCGCGGGGAAGTCCCACCACGTGCTCACTGTCCCGGGTAGGTCGCTGAAGGCGGCGTAGTCCGCGGCAAACAGATGGACGTAGTCGCTGAGACCGCGCCGGACGAGCATGTCGCGGGCGCCGTCCAGGAGCCGGCCGGGCGCCAGCCACACCCCGGGGGCGATGTTGCCGAAGCCGAGCCAGGTCAGCCGGGTGCGCAGCTGGTAGCGGTAGGAGCGCTCGGATTCCGGTACGGAGAAGACGGCCATGGCCCAGCCGTCGCTCAGCTTCGCCGGTTCCAGACTGCCGAAGATGCGCCGGTCGCCCTCGTCGAAGACGGGGTGCGCGGCGGGGCTCAGCCGGTACCCGGTGGCCCCCCGTCGCTCCGCTTCGAGGACGCCCTTCTTCTTCAGCCGGGAGATCGCCGAGCGCGCCGCCGGACCGTCGACGTCCAGTTCGGACAGCAAGGTGATCAGGTCGGCCACGGAGATCCAGCCTCCGAGGCCACGCAGAAACGCCCCGTAGACCGTGTTGATCAACGAGCTGGGCCTGAGGGGACTGTCCGCCATGATCGCCTTCCGTCGTATGCGGTCGCGATCCTACCCAGCCGGCGGAACGGCGCACCGTCCAGGCCCTGGCCACGGCCACGGCTCGGCGGATGCGCAACGAAGGGCCGGCGGGTCCTCGTCATCGCGCCGCGGGCGACTGCCACACCGGTGCTTCCGCATAGGCGCCGGCCAGGAGGTGGCCAGCGCCTGGAGCCACCGCCGGGAGGTCCAGGGCGCGCAGCATCTGGTGGGCCGTGCACACGGCCGCCGAGACGACGGGCTTCCCGAGGAGCTGTTCGGCTTCCTCGATGGCGCCCAGCGAGGGCATCTGCACGCAGGCGGAGAGCACGACGGCGTCGGCGCCGCTGTGATCCAGGGCCTTGGCGAGCCCGGGGAGGCGTGCGGGGTCGTGCGCGGCGACATCGAGGTTGTTGGGGATCTCCAGGGCGGTGTAGTCCAGGACCTCGATGCCCTCGTGGGTGAGGTAGTCGACGACGGTTTTCGTCAGCGGGCGCATGTACGGGGCGATCAGCGCGATCTTCTTCGCCTGGAGGGTGTGCAGGCCGTGGACCAGGGCTCCGGCGCTGGTGACGACGGGGGCGGCGGCTCCGTTCTCCACCGTACGAAGGTGCAGGCGCTCCTCGGAGGTGCGGTGGTAGCCGAGGCCCATGCTCATGATGGCGACCAGGCAGGCGTAGCCGAGTACGTCCACGTGCGCGTCGGAGAGCTCGACGGCGCAGCGGTCGGAGTCGGCGTCCATGGCCCTGAGCTGTTCCGGGGTCACGTGGGTCATGCGCATCCGGCTGGAGTGGAAGGTGAAGCGTTCCGGTGCGACGGTTTCCCGGGCGCGCAGGATCGCGGGGACCTCGGTCTCCATGGTGACGTTGGAGCTCGGCACGATCTGGCCGATGCGGTAGGTACGCGGGGACATGTGCGCTCCTCAGCGGGCGTCGACGACGGGGTTGGTCAGGGTGCCGATCAGCTCGACCGTGGCCTCGACGGTGTCGCCGGGCTGCAGGAACTCCGGCGGGACCATGCCCGCTCCGACACCGGCGGGCGATCCGGTGGCGATGACGTCGCCCGGTTCGAGGGTGACGCCGGAGGAGATGTCGGCGATGAGGCGGGCGATGGGGAAGAGCATGTGGCGGGTGTTCGACTTCTGCTTGGTGACGCCGTTGACGCGCAGCGAGAGGTCGAGGTCCATCGGGTCCGGGATCTCGTCGGCCGTGACCACTGCGGGGCCGAAGGGGGCGTAGGAGTCCTGGCCCTTGGAGAAGAACCACTGGCCCGAACGGCGCTGGTCGCGGGCGCTGATGTCGTTGACGATGCTGAAGCCGAAGATGTGGTCGTACGCCTCCTCCTCGCTGACCCGGAAGGCCGCGCGGCCGATGACGACGGCGAGCTCGCACTCCCAGTCCAGCTGGGTGGTCAGGTCGGCGTTGTGCAGGATCGGCTGACCCGGCCCGGTGACCGCCGTGGCGGGCTTGCTGAACAGCACCGGTCGCGAGGGACGCTCCTTGTCGGTGTCCAGGCTGCGGCTGGACTCCTCGACGTGCTCGACGTAGTTCAGCCCGACTCCGATGATCTTGCCGGGGCGCAGCGGGGCCCGCAGCGACACGTCGTCGAGCCGGTGCACGGCATCGGCGGGCCACGCCGCCGGGCCGCCGGCCAGCAGGCCGCGCGCGGTCTCCTGGGCGGCCGCGCCGGCCTGGATGAACGACAGCAGGTCCAGGGGCAGTTCCACGGCGGCGCGCTCGGCCAGGGTGGCGAGGTCGACGACGAGGTCGTCGAGCTGGGCCCCGAGGCGCGGGGACGCGTCGTTGAGGGTGTAGCTGACCAGCCGCATGGGGGCTCCTTGCGTTTGAGGGGAATGGTGCGGAGGGTCGGGCCGGCGGCGTCACCCAGGTGGTGCCGCCGCCGGCCCGGTCCGGGCGGTGCGGGGCGTTGCATCGCGCCCGGCTCGGTGCTCCGCCGTGCCGGCGCCGGTGTCAGGGCCGGCGGCGTCCGGTACGGCGGAGCGGTTCAGGGGGAGCGGTTCAGGCGGTGGGCTGGTGCCCGCCGTTGTCGGTGTACGCCTCTTCCCGGTGGAAACCGAGCGAGCGCATGACGGGGAAGTCGTTGAAGGAGAAGAGGCAGGCGTCCTCGGTCTGGTCGAGGTTGTGGTGCTCGTGCCAGGCCCAGGACGGCACGCAGAACATGTCGCCCTGCTTCCACTCGAAGCGCTGTCCGGCGATCACCGAGACACCGCGCCCCTTGGCCGCGGTGTAGATGACCGACCCGGTGTGGCGGTGCGCCTGCGTGGCCTGGCCGGGGCGCAGCAGCTGCATGTGGGCGCCCATGGTGGGCATGACCGAGCCGCCGGTGACCGGGTTGGTGTACTCGGCGATCACTCCGTCGTACGGGGATCCCTCGGTGGCCTTGGCCAGGTTCAGCAGGGCCTCGTACGTGGGCTCCCACGGGAAGGCGAGCAGCGGCGAGTAGGGCCGGGTCCACTTCTCCACTCCGTACGGGAGCAGGTTCGCGCCGTACGTCAGCACCGAGGAGTTGATCACCTTTCCAGGGGTCTGGTACAGCTCGGGGTGGACCTCGTAGAACCCGGCGTCCAGGGCGTTGACCAGCGGGATGTCGAGTCCGTCCTGCCAGATGACGGGGGCGTCGTCGGCCTCGTTCCCGTGCTCGTGCCAGGTGCCGTTCGGGGTGATCGCGAAGTCCCCGGGGCCGACCTTCAGCTTCTGACCGTCGACGATGGTCCAGGCGCCCGTGCCCTCGTGGACGAAGCGCAGGGCCGCGGCCTGGTGGCGGTGGGCGGTCATGGCCTCGCCGGGTCCCATGATCTGCAGGCCCGTGTAGAGGAGTCCGACCGCGGCGCTGACGTCCTTGCGGCCCGGGTTGACGAGCATCACCACGCGGCGGCCGGCGTCGTCGGCCTTGACCAGGTCGAGGGCCTTGAGGACGTGGGGGCGCAGATCGTCGTAGCGCCACAGGACGGGCACGGACTTCGGCTGCGGGTACCAGGGCTCGATGTCGTTGGCGACGGTCCACAGCGCGCCCGCTTCGAGCTGGGCGAGTTCGCTGTAGAACGCGGCGAGTTCAGGGGAGTCGGATACCCGGGCCCGGCCCAGCTGGCCGTCGTCGTACTCGGTGGTCATGCGTCCTCCTTCGTGGTGCCGGTGGTTTCGGTGGAGAGGGGTGAGAAGGGCGTCGTGGTGTGCGCCGGGTCCGTCGCGAAGGTCACCGGGGTGCGCGGGCGGTTGTCGACGTGGAGCTGGAAGACGTCGAACCGGTTGTAGTGGCCGACGATGTCGTGCATCTGCTTGGGCTGGATGCACTTGGCCAGGTCGATCTCGGCGTACACGATGCCCTCGGCGTCGATCAGCGGCTCGGTGACGGGCCGGCCGTCGGGGCCGAAGATGCCGGACAGGGCGCTGCGGGGGCGGGCGAGCATGCGGCGCACGTCCTCGTCGTCGCCCGCGATGGCGTCCACGATCTCCGGGGAGATCGTCGAGCAGGCCACGACGGAGAAGACCTTGCCCTCGAAGCTGTGCGCCGCCGTGCGCACGGCGATGGCGTCCGCCATGTCGTAGTCGGCGGGGGCCACCGGCAGGGCGATGTAGCAGGAGGCGTGGACGAGTTCGCCCTGCGCGAGGAGGGCGAAGCGGGCCAGGGTGTTGGTGTTCTCGCCGCAGGCGAGCGCGCCGAGCGGGCCGACGGGCGTCTGGTGCACCTTGAGCGAACTGCCGTCCCCGCCGGTCCAGGTGAGCTTCTCGGCCCAGGTCGGCACCAGCTTGCGGTGGACGCCGATGAGTGCACCGTCGGAGCCGATGGTCAGCAGGGTGTTGTAGAGGACACCGAGGCTGTGCGCGGCCCGCTCGTTGACCCCGATGACGAGCACGACACCGTACTGGCGGGCGGCAGCTCGCAGTTGGTCGACGTACGGGCCGGTGATGTCGATGGAGGCGCGCTGGAGCCGCTCGAACCAGGGCGAGCCCTGGACCGGGTTCATCGTCCAGTTCCAGTACGGATACCCGGGGACGAACACCTCGGGGAAGACGACCAGTTCGGCGCCGGCGGCCGCCGCCTCCGCGATGAGGGCGATCGCCTTGTCGACGGTCGCCGCAGGGTCGAGGTACACGGGAGCCGCCTGTACGGCCGCGGCGGTGAAGCGTGGCAGATTGTCCATCGGTTCTCCAGGTCAGCCGGCGGATGCGGCAGCGGTTGCGGAAGCGCGGAGGGGCGGAACCCAGCGCTGGTGCACAGGGGCGGAAGCCTCGCGGAGCAGCTGGAGCCGGGGCGCGATCCGGTCGGCGCGTGCACCTGGCGGGCGCCCGCTGCCTGCTCGCCAGGAGGCGGGCCATGGTGCCCCCGGGCCGCTGTAACCCTGGGCCGCGGCGGCGTGCAGGGTCCACAGCGGGTCGTGGAGCTGGGCTCGGCCGACGGCGCACAGGTCGGCCCGGCCGGCCAGGATGATCGAGTTCACGTCGTCGTACGTGGAGATCGCGCCGACGGCGATGGTGGGGATGCCCGTGGCGTTGCGGATCAGGTCCGCGTACGGGGTCTGGTAGCTGCGGCCGTAACGGGGCCGCTCGTGGGAGACGACCTCGCCGGTGGAGACGTCGACGGCGTCGGCTCCCGCCTCGGCCAGCGCGCGGGCGATCGCGACCGCGTCGGCCTCGCTGGTGCCGCCCTCGGCCCAGTCGGCGGCGGAGATCCGCACGAGGAGCGCCTTGCCGGCCGGCCACACCGCCCGTACGGCTCTTAGCACTTCCAGGGGGAAGCGAAGCCGGCCGGCCAGGCTTCCGCCGTACTCGTCGGTGCGCTGGTTGGTCAGCGGGGAGAGGAATCCGGAGATCAAGTGGCCGTGACCGTACTGGAGTTCCAGAGCGTCGAAGCCTGCCCGGTCGGCTCGCTGGGCCGCCCGTACGAAGTCTCGTACGAGGGTGTCCATATCGGCGCGGGTTGCCTCGCGCGGCGCCGGGCTCAGCTCGTCCCACGCCGGCGAGGAGGCGGCGATCGGCGGCCCGTCGGCGTGGGCCGCCGCACGGCGGCCGGCGTGGGTGAGCTGGATGCCCAGGCAGGTGTCGAGCTGGCCGTGGACGAAGTCGGTGATGCGCCGCCAGGCCGCTTCCTGTTCGTCGTTCCACAGGCCGGGGCAACCCGCGGTGGCGCGCCCGGCGGCGCTCACCGCGGTCATTCCGGCGAACACGAGACCGCTGCCGCCGAGGGCCTGGGTGCTCAGGTGGACGAGGTCGAAGTCGCCCGGGACTCCCTCGCGTGCGGTGTACAGCGCGATGGGCGGTACGACGACCCGGTTGCGCAGGAGCAGTCCGCCGATCCGGAAGGGGCGGAACATGGGCGGCACGGGCGCGGAAGCGTTGACGGCGGTGGTGAACTCCTCGTCGCGCACGCGCAGGTTGTCGTAGGTGACGCGGCGGCTGCGGGTGAGGAGGTTGAAGGCGAACTGCGGGGGCTCCTGCGCCGTGTAGCGGCCCACGTTCTCGAACCATTCGAGGCTGGCCTGGGCGGCGCGCTGGGTGGATTCGACGACCGGCCGGCGTTCGCTCTCGTAGGCGGCGAGCGCCGAGGCCACGTCGGGGTGTTCGTGCAGGCAGGCGGCCAGCGCGAGCGCGTCCTCCATGGCGAGCTTGGTGCCGGAGCCGATGGAGAAGTGGGCGGTGTGGGCGGCGTCGCCGAGCAGGACGACATTGCCGTGACGCCAGGTGGCGTTGCGGACGGTCGTGAAGCGGATCCACTTCGAGGCGTTGGGGATCAGGCGGTGGCCGTCGAGATGGTCGGCCAGGATCTCCTCGCACAGCCGCACGCTGGCCTCGTCGCTCTCACCCCGGGCGAACTCCCGGTCGGCGAGGGCCTCGAAACCGGCCCGCCGCCAGTCGTCCTCGGGGACCTCCACGATGAACGTGCTGCGCTTGTCGTCGTACGGGTACGCATGGACCTGGACACTGCCGAAGTCCCGCTTCTCGACGATGAAGGTGAACGCCTCGAAGACCCGGTCCGTGGACAGCCACATGTAGCGGCAGTCACGCTCGTCCAGGTCCGGTCGGAAGGTGTCGGCGTACGTCTCGCGGGCCGTGGAGCGGATTCCGTCCGCGGCGACCACCAGGTCATAGCCGGCGGAGAGCTCCTCGACACGCGGCGCCTCGGTGCCGTAGTGCACCTGCACCCCGAGCTCCGCGCAGCGCTTCTGCAGGATCTCGCGCAGCCGGTTGCGGTCCAGGGCGGCGAAGCCGTGGCCTCCGGATATGTGAACCTCGCCGTCATAGCGGACGTCGATGTCGCTCCACCGGGCGAACTCCGCGGACATGGCCGCGAACACCGCGGGGTCGGCCTGCGCGATGCCGTCCAGCGTCTCGTCGGAGAACACGACGCCGAAGCCGAACGCGTCGTCGCGGGCGTTGCGCTCCCAGACCGTGATCTCCCACTCCGGTGAGAGCTGCTGGGCCAGGGCCGCGAAGTACAACCCGCCGGGCCCTCCTCCGATGACTGCTACACGCACGGTGTTCCTCCTAGTGGTTCCGGATACAGAATATGTTGCAGATTTGGCGAGCGTCAAGAATTCAACACATTCTGTGTGGTGCGTCTGGCGCGTCGCCTCGGATCACGCGAAGAGTTCGGGGGCCTGCGGACCGGCCTTCGTGAGGACCTCCCGCACGTCATCGGGCCAGGCCATGGACCCGGTGGCGCGCGAGGCCGAGTGGGCGATGACCATGCGCCCGGTGGCGGCCGGCTCCTCCCCCTCACCGAGGACGGTGAAGGCGTAGTGCAGGGAGCTGGTGCCGACCTTGGTGATCTTCAGTTCGGTACGGACGGTCTCGCCGAACCACAGCCGGGCCCGGTAGTCGGCCTCGAAGTGGACGCGGGGCGTGCTGCCGAAGAGATGGGCCAGGCCCAGCCGCCGCAACAGGACCGCCTCCGCCGCCTCGACCCAGCGCACCACCGTGGAGTGGTGGTAGTGGCCGGCCGCATCCGTGTCGGGCCATTCGACGCGCCGCTCGATGACGACGCTGGGCAGGTTCTCCGCGAGGGCTTCGGGGCATCCTGCGGCACAGCTGTCCGTCGCCGCGGAATCCGCCCGCTGCGGGCTGGATGTGTCCATGGTCGTGCCTTTCGTTCGGTCGCTAAGGGGTGTGCTGGGCGCGCTTGCGCAGCTCGGCGCGCTGGAGCTTTCCGTTGCTCGTGCGCGGAAGGTCGGTGACGAATTCGACGGCGCGCGGGTACTTGTAGGGCGCGACGGTCCGCTTCACGTGGTCCTGGAGTTCCTTGACGGTCGCCGCGTCGGACGCGACACCAGGGCGCAGGATCACGTACGCCTTGACGACCATTCCGCGCTTCTCGTCGGGGGCCCCGACCACGCCGCATTCCTCGACGTAGGGGTGGGTGGCGAGGGCCTTCTCCACCTCGGGGCCCGCGATGTTGTAGCCGGAGGAGACGATCATGTCGTCGCTCCGGGCCACGTACCAGAAGTAGCCGTCGGCGTCCCGGACGTAGGTGTCGCCGGTGATGTTCCAGCCGTCCCGGACGTATACGGTCTGACGCGGGTCCTCCATGTACCTGCAGCCCGTGGGGCCGGTGACGGCCAGGAAACCGGGCTGCCCGTCGGGAACGGGCTCGCCCGCTTCGTCGACCACGCGGGCGCGATATCCGGGGACCGGCCTGCCCGTCGAGCCGGGACGTATCTCGCCGTCGGAGGCCGAGATGAACACGTGGAGCATCTCGGTGGCGCCGATGCCGTCGATGATGCGCAGCCCGGTGGCGGCGTGGAACTCCTCCCACACGGCTGCCGGCAGCGCTTCTCCGGCGGACACGCAGCGACGCAGGCCCGACAGCTGGCGGGCCGCACCCGCCGCCATGATCGCCCGATATGCGGTGGGCGCCGTGAAGAGCACGGTGACTCCGTGTTCCTCCACGAGGTCGGCCAGCTGCTGAGGCGCGGCCTGCTCGATGAGCAGGGTGGCCGCGCCCACGGACAGGGGGAAGACCACCAGTCCGCCGAGCCCGAATGTGAAGGCCAGGGGCGGGGTTCCGGTGAAGACGTCGTCCTGGTGAGGCTGCAGGACATGGCGGGAGAAGGTGTCGGCGTTGGCCAGTACGTCCCGGTGGAAGTGCAGAGTCGCCTTCGGCCGGCCGGTCGTTCCCGAAGTGAAGGCGATCAGCGCGACGTCATCCGCTGCGGTGGCGACACCGGAGAACCGCCCGTCCTTCGCGGCGCAGCGCGCGACCAGGTCTTCCTCACCAAGGCCGCCGTAGGCCAGCACGGCCGGGCCGGGAGCGCCGATGGCGGTGAGTTCGTCGAGGTAGCGGTGGTCGCACACGGCGACGGTCGGCCGGCTGATCCCGTTCAGCTCCGCGAGCTCGCCGGCGCGCAGGAGCGGCATGGTGGTGACGGCGACGCCGCCGGCCTTCAGCACCCCGAGCCATGTGGCCACGAGCCAGGGGTTGTTGGGGCCGCGCAGCAGGACACGGTTGCCGGGAACGAGGCCGAAGTCCTCGGTGAGGACCTGGGCGACCTGGTTGGCACGCTCCAGCAGGTCGCCGTAGGTCCACCGCTCCGTGGGAGACAGCAGGCAGGGCCGGTCGGCCCCCCAGCGTGCCACGGCGTCGTCCAGCAGTCGCTGGGCGCAGTTGAGCCGGTCCGGGTAGTCCAACTCCGGTAGATCGAAGTGGAGTTCGGGCCATTGGGCGAAGGGCGGAAGTCGATCACGACAGAACGTGTCGACATGAGCAGACAGGGAGAGCTCCATGGGGCGGCACCTCAATCTCGGGGCAGCGGGGAGAGTGAAGTAAGTATCTCGCCAAACTTGCGACCGTCAATGATGCGCAATACTTCATTTTGTTAACAGCATGTTGCGCCGCCACCGGCGGACACCAGGAGGTGCATGCGCCCCGGGTCAGGATGTCGTTACACGTGTAACATGCTAGGCATCTCCCCTGAAGAAGTTCAAGCATTTCGGACAAACGTCACGAAGCGTGAATTTCTGGATCACTGTCGATTGGAGAAGGCCTCGATGCCGCAAACACTTCCGGCCGCGCTCGACCTGGGGTGGCCTCCACCCCCCTACCAGGCTCCCGTGGCGCCCGTGGTGGCCGAGAACGGCGTACGTCACTTCGACGGGGTCACCTACGCGACCACCCCTGGCTACCGGCCCCGACTGCTCGACGTCCACGTGCCCGCGAGCGACGGACCGGTCCCGGCCGTCATCTGGATACACGGCGGCGCCTGGCTGGACGGCGACCGGCGCAATCCCCCGCCGACCGTTCCCGTC
The DNA here is from genome assembly GCF_042894695.1 of Streptomyces sp. NPDC001513. Taxonomy (NCBI): domain Bacteria; kingdom Bacillati; phylum Actinomycetota; class Actinomycetes; order Kitasatosporales; family Streptomycetaceae; genus Streptomyces; species Streptomyces sp. NPDC001513. Next base: position 24,489 of record NZ_JBIAVU010000020.1, on the reverse strand, counting down.
GACCTGCTGCACGGTGCGGCCCTGCGGGCCGGGCTCGCCCTGGTCTCCATCGACTACCGGCACAGCCTCGAGGCCCCCTTCCCCGCACAGCTCCACGACGTGAAGGCCGCCATCCGCTACGTCCGGCAGTTCGCCGACACCTTCGGCATCGACCCGGAGCGGATCGGGGTCTGGGGCGAGTCCGCGGGCGGCCACCTGGCCGCGCTCGCCGGGCTCACCCGCCCCGACGGCCCGGCCGGTGAGGCCCTGGAAGGCGGCGTGGGGGTGCGCGACGGGCACACCGCGGTACGCGCCGTGGTGGACTGGTACGGCGTGTCCGAGATCGCATCACTGCTCTCCCATCCCCTGCCGTCGGGTCCGCCGGGGCAGGAATTCCCCAACCCGTTCGCCGCGCTCCTGGGCGGCACCCCCGCGGAACAGCCTGAACTGGCCCGGACCGCCAGCCCCGTCACCTACGTGGAGGGAGCGACTCCCCCGCCGTTCCTGCTGATCCACGGCACTGCGGACAAGCTCGTGCCCTACAGCCAGAGCGAGGTGCTCGCCGAGGCGCTGAGGAGCGCCGGCGGCGAGGTCACCCTCCAGCCCGTCGACGGTGCCGACCACATCTTCCTCGGCGCCCCCGACGTCACTCCGATCGTCACCGCGAGCGTCGCCTTCCTCGCCCGCCACCTGGGCGCCTGACCGCACTCCAGGCGCTTGTCGCGGCATGGGGCGCCACGCGCTGCACAGCGGCGCCCCATGCCTTCCGGTGCTCGCGTCGCACGTCCACGTACGACACACAGATACGGGCCGCGGGCATTGCCGCGGCCCCGAGAGGCTGTCATGTCCGGTATCCGGGTTGCTCCCCCGTCCGCCCCGGCCACTCCCAGGAACCGCCGGTCCACACCGGCTCCCCCACGAGGCGGCGTACTGCCCCTGGGAATCCTGTTCCTTCTCGTCACCGCTCTGCTGGGGATCGCTGTCGGTTCGCGTCCCGAACGTCCGCCCTTCCAAGGGCTGGACGAGCGCTGGCTCACCTGGATGACGGGTCCCCACGACGGCCTCTACGCCGCCGTGGCAGCCGTCCTGAACTGGTTCGGAGGGCCCCTGGGAGTGGTCGTCCCGGTCAGCCTGCTGATCTTCTTGATCGTGCGGAAGCGCTGGTGGTCCCTGTCCTACCTGCTCACCACCTACCTGGTGGGAAGCATGGCCTGCGTGACGTTCCTCAAGCACCTGGTGGACCGGCCCCGACCGGCGAACCCCTTGGTCCGGGTGGACCACGGTTCGTTCCCCTCGGGGCACGCCGCCGGGGCCGCGCTGCTCGTGGTGATCGTGGGCGCTCTCCTCGTACCGGCGGCGCGGCGTCGCGCATGGTGGATCGCGGGCGCACTGTTCACCCTGGCCATGATGTGGAGTCGTACATGGCTGTACGCCCACTGGCTCAGCGATACCGTGGCGGGCGCCTCGGTCGGCGCCGGCGCGGCCTTGTTGTTCTGGTGGCTCTTCAGACGTGGGCTGGCCCGCGAGGGTGCCGCCTCCCGGGGCTGAGGCTGCTTCAGGAGCTCAGCCGGTGCACCAACTCGGCCTCCACGTCCGGCACCGCAGGTGCGGCACCCTTCTCGATCAGTGCGTGGAGGGTGTCGGCGATGGTTGCCGCGGTGGGCAGGTGCAGGCGGACCGTGGTGAGCGGCGGCTGTTGCAGCGTGGCGAGTACGAGGTCGTCGCAGCCGACGACGGCGACCTCCTCCGGGACGGCGATGCCCTCGCTTCGGAGTGCGTGCATGAGAAGAGCGGCGTATTCGTCGTTGAAGGCGAAGACGGCGTCCAGACCCAGGTCCGCCCAGCGCGCGGCCAGGGCCGCGGCGGACTCGCGCGTGTAGGCGAGTTCCATCGGTGTGACCGTGGCCATGTGCCGGGCGGCGACTCGCCGGGCACCGGCCAGCCGCGGTTGGCCGAAGGCGTCGAGGCCGCGTTCCTGCGGCATGACCACGCCGATCCGCTTGCGTCCACGGGCGATGAGGTGCTCCACGGCGACCTCGCCGATACGCCCGTGGTCGAACGCGACGGTGTGGACTCCGTCCACCGGACGGGCGGCGACAGCGAGCAGCCCGCGCACACCGGCGCGGCGCAGGATGCCACCGGCCTCACCGGTGAGCCGGTCGCCGTTCATGGCCAGCACCGCTGCGGGCCGCAGCTCCGCCCACGCGCGCGCGGCCGTCGCCGCGTCGGGGAAGCGGCCCGTGTGGAGCACGGTCGTGTAACCGTGGCGGTCGAGTTCGCACTGCAGATCCTCCACCCAGCTGCTGACCAGGCTGCCGATCGCGGAGACCGATGCCGGCAGCAGCACCAGGTTGCTGCGCCCGGCACGCAGAGAGCGGGCGGCGGCGTGCGGCACGTAACCGAGGTCCTTGGCCGCGGTCAGCACTCGGGCTCGCGTGCTGTCGCTGACCCGGTGGCTTTGGGTGTCGTTCAGTACGAAGGACACGGTGGCGCGGGACACCCCTGCGAGGCGGGCCACGTCCGTGCTGGTGATGGAGGCAGCGCCCGGCGTTTCTTTGGCCATGACGTCCCCCTTCGATCACTTTTCCGGCCGTTCGACCGCTTCTCCTCCAAGGTTACACGCGTAACGCCAGGCACTGCCGCCAAGCGCACTTCTCGGCATTCCTGACATTCCTGCCTTTCCCCCCATTCATTGACGATCGCCGGATTGTCTGAACAATCATGGACGGAGCCCGATGGATCAGAGCAGCCAGTCACCACATGAATGCCCCGTTCCGGTTCACGGCGGTCTGGTTCCGCTGCACAGCGGCCTGCTCGCCCACGATCCGCGCCATGTCTACGAGGCCCTGCGCCGACGCTGGGGGTCGATCGCGCCCGTGGAACTCGGCCCCGGGGTCGAAGCCTGGCTCGTGATGGGCTACCAGGAAGTACTTGAGCTCGTATGGAACGAGCGGGCCTTCTCCAGCGACGCACGGCGCTGGAACACGATCGTCGAGGCCTCCCTGCCCGAGGACTCCCCACTCTTGGCGGTTCTGGGCTGGCGTCCGGCCCTCAACCGCCTCGACGACGAGGCGCATCGGCGTCAGCGCCAGGCCGTGACCGAGACCTTGAACGGCGTCGACACGCGCCGGCTCCGCAGCGCCGTCAGACGGCAGGCCGAGACGCTGGTGGACGGATGGGGAATGAACCGCACGGCCGATCTCGTCACCCAGTACGCGCGCCCCCTGGTGGGGTACGCCTTCAGGGTGCTGATCGGGCTTCCCGAGTCCGAGGAGCGGAAGGTCGCCGCGCTGCTCGGTTCGATCGCCGGGACAGCCCACGACGCGGCCCGCGCCGAGGCCGAACTGATGCGGACGCTGCACCGTCTGGTCGCCGCGAAGCGTGACGTGCCCGGCCCGGATCTCACTTCATGGCTGCTGGCTCACTCCGCCCAGCTGACCGAGGCCGAGGTCGCACACAACCTGGCGGCGATCCTCTTCGCGGGAGGGGAGAGCACCGTCAACTGGATCAGTGGCACGATGCGCCTGCTGATGGGCGATGCCCGCCTGAATTCCGCGGTGGCCAACGGTCGGCCGACGGTCGCGAACGCCGCCGACCGCGCACTGTGGGACGGCTCGCCGGTACCCAATATCGCCGGTCGCTGGGCGCGGAGCGATCTCACCTTCGCAGGATGCCAGGTCCGCGCCGGGGACCTGCTCATTCCCTGCCTGACGGCCGCCAACACCGACCTCCTCGTCCACGACGCGCAAGACCTCGGAAGCCGCGCCCACTTGTCCTGGGGAACCGGTTCTCACGGATGCCCGGCCAAGGACGCGGCCCGTTCGATCGCCGAAACTGCCGTCGATGTCCTCGTGCGTCGGCTGAGTCTCGTCCGCCCCGGCGATTCCGACACCGCTCTGTGCTGGCAGCCCTCCTTGTGGAGCGGCACCCCGGACGCACTGCCGGTGGCGTTCACACCGATCCGGCCCGGCCCGATCACCGCGGCCGCCGCGCCGGTGGTCCCCGCCGTGATGGGCGTACCGGAGAAGCGGCGGGGCGCGCCGGCAGCCGACAGCGGCTCGACGCAGCAGGCGTGGGGCTGGTGGAACTCCATGAACGGCTGGTGAGGCGACTCACCGGAACCAGCCCGCCCCTCGGAGGTGACCGCTGCTGGGCGGCGGCCACCCCTGGCGCAGCCGAGGTCGGCCGCGGTCAGCCGAGCCGGATGCCGTGCCCGCAGGGGAACAGCGAGTCTGCGGCGACATCGTCCTCGTCCGGTGTCTCCACCACGATCGCGTACCGTGCCGCGACCTCGGGGTCGATGCCCGCGGCGTAGATCCTGGTCCCGGAGCGAGCGGCAGCAAGGCTTCCGCGGCACCGCCAGGTCGGTCCTTGAGCACGGCGATCGAGCGGCTCTGCGCGGCGGGGCCGCCCGCGGTGAACTCCGGGTTGGCGCAGACCCGGGCAGCCCGGTCTGGGTCCGCGTACGGATCGTCGAAAAGGCCGAGGACGAACTCTCCCTCAACAGTCGCGTGATGAGATCGGGGGCCGCCTCGCCGCCGAGCTGGTCGGCTCCGGCGTCGAGGCGCGTTCCACCCGGGTGAGCCGGTCCAGGTCCTCCACGCCCCAGGCACGAGCGGGGAAGGGACCCCCCGAAGATCTGCGTGTCGGTGACCGGGCCCCAGTCGGTGCAGATGATCCCGTCGAACCCGCACTTCTCGCGCAGCGGACCGGTGATGACGCCCTTGTCGAAGCCGAAGCCCACCTCGCCGTAAGGCGTCCCGACCGGAATGGCGTAATACGCCATCACCTGCGAGGTGCCGGCGGCGAAGGCCGCCTCGAAGGGGCTCCATGGGTCGGCCCTTGCTGGGGGCCGCCGCCTCCAGACGGACCGCATTCGGTCGTCTCACCGGCCCCGGGCGCTCCCACCGCACCCGGGGCCGGCCCGCCGCTCCCCCCGTCGCGACGTCCCCGACAGAGAGATTACACGTGTAACTAGCCTATGGGCTCTAAAGCCACAGCCGATTCTCCGCAGCGAGCACCGCCTCCCGCTCCAGCAGCCGGGCGAAGGCGCACTGCAGCAACAGGCACGTCCCACCTCCCGCGAGGGCTCCGGCGACCACGTCGCTGAGCCATTGGGCGTGCAGCCAGGTCCGGCTCCACATCATGGCTGCGACGTACAGGGCTCCGACCAGCCACCACCAGCGCCTCGCACGGGGAGGAAACAGCACGACGCCGGCCACGATCACGAGCGTCACGGCCGTGAACACCTGACCGGAGGGGTACGAGCCGTCGTTGACCAGCACCAACGGATGCGGCGGCCTCGGGCGGTCGACCATCGACTTCAGCGGAAGAACCACCAGCACGTTCGCCGCGACAGCGGCCGCGAAGACGAACAGCCCCGACCTCCAGCGCCCGTAGACACACAGGCCACCGGCCAGCCCGAGCGGAAAAATCATCCCCAACGGGCCGCCCAGACGGTCGAGCGCGTAGGCGAAGCCCGCAGCCGTACCGCTGCGCCCACCGTCCATCCACCGCGCCCAGCTGTCGTCGAGCGCCTGGAAGAACGGCGGCCGCTCACCTCCGAGCAGGAGCCCGACGGACAGAGCCATCAACAAGAGCGCGAACCCGGCCGGCAGCGCGCCGCGCGGCGGGGGAGCGGGAACGTAGTGCGGAGGAAGGGAAGAGGACGGCACCAGGGGTGGGTGCCCCAGAGGGGTCAATTCGATCACCTTTACCTACAGTCACACCACCCTCCCGGCATGCGAGGCCGGGAAGGGAGCGGAGTACGGACGCACGGATCCGGCGGACGCGAGCGAGCGCGGTACGTCTCGCTCCGCGGCACGAGCCGGAGAGGCGCAGGGGAGAACGACACCGAGGACGTCGCCGGTGGGCGGTGGTCGGGTCGCGGTCGCAACGGGCGGTAGCGTCGCGCCAGCGGAGAGTATCGCGCATATCTGACGTCCGCCACAGATGCAATATAACTTTAGGACATCACCGGCCGTCCCACAGTCATCGGGAAGCTCGATACCCGCTCTAGCCGGGACCGCGAATCGCGTGCTACACAGTGTTCACGCACGTTGATAACACGTGTAACTAGGTGCGCCCCCGATCCGGGAGCCATCCTCGCCGCGCGCCACTCGATACCGCGGCTCCCCTCCCCCTCTGCTCCCTTTCCGAGGAGTCGTCATGACCGCCGACGAACTGACCGAGCCGCGCACCCCTGAGGCGCTCGAAGCGCCCCGGCAGCGCGGACTCCTGTTGCTGCTGTTGGTAGCCAACTCATCGATGCTGGCCGTCTACATGGGTGTCGGCTCAGTGCTGCTGCCCACGCAGATCGCAGCGATCGACCCGGCGAACAAGGTCGCCCTCCTGGGCCTGATCGGCGGGATCAGCGCCGTCTTCGCGACCGCCTTCAACCCGATCGCCGGCGCCCTGTCCGACAGGTCCGGCCGTCGCAACCCGTGGATCCTGGGCGGCGCCCTGGCCTCCCTGGCCGGACTGGCCTTCCTCGGCTCCGTCCGGACCGCGCTGCTCGTCGGCATCGCCTGGTGCCTGATCCAGGCCACCATGAACGTCTACCAGGCCGCGGTCACCGCCCTCGTGCCCGACCGGATCCCCGTGGCCAAGCGCGGCACCGCATCCGCGGTGGTCGGGCTGGCGCTGCCGATCGGCGGCACCGTCGGTGTGTTGATCGCCTCGCAGACCGTGGGGCAGGTGCGTACGGGATACCTCGTCTTCGGCGCCCTGGCCGCCGGTTCGGCACTGTTGCTGAGCGCGTTCTTCCGGGATGTCCCCCGGTCCGCACCGGCACCCGCCGTGCCCATGCGCCAGAAGATCGCCGCATTCCTCTCGGCGCTGGCCAGCCACGACTTCCGGTGGGCCTTCATCGGCCGTGCGCTCATGGTGCTCGGCTATTTCTCGGTCATCGGATACCAGCTGTACATCCTGGACGACCACATCGAGCTGCCGGCCGGCCTCTCCCCCGCCGCCGCGATGGCCGTCCTCACGCCGGTGACGATGGTCGCGATGGCCGTGTCCACGGTGGTCGGCGGTGTGCTGTCCGACCGCTGGAACCGGCGCAAGGTGTTCGTCGGGGTCTCGGCCGCGCTCGCCGGACTCGTCATGGTGGTCCCCGTGATCAGCCCGACCTGGACCGGCATGATCGTCTTCAACGCTCTCAACGGTCTGGCCTTCGGGTGCTTCATGGCCGTCGACACCGCGCTCGTCACCCTGGTCCTCCCCCGGGCCGAGGACGCCGCCCGCGACCTGGGTGTCCTCAACATGGCCAATGCCGGACCGCAGATCATCGCCCCGTTCGTCGCCTCGGCGATCGTCACCGCGTTCGGCGGATACACCCCGCTCTTCCTGGTCGGCGGCGTGCTCTCGCTGTTCGGCGCACTCGCCATCCTGCCGATCCGCACCGTGCGCTGATCTCCTCCCGGGCCGCCTCCCAGCGCGGCGGGTGGCCCGGTATCAGGTGCGGTGGCCCGACCAGCTTCCGTAGCCGCGCGCGTCAGGCCGAAGCCCACTCGTCACGCAGCAACGAGTAGTAGATGCTGTCGCGCCACGTCCCGTCCGGGCGTGGCCAGTCACGACGAACCACACCGTCGCGCACCGCGCCCAGGCGTTCCAGTGCCTGCTGCGACCGGATGTTCTCAGGGTCCGTCCGGAACATCACTTTGTCGCAGCCCAGCCCAGTGAAGGCGTGCTCCAGCAGGAGACGCTTCGCCTCCTGGTTGATGCCGGTACTCCACCACGCCCGCCCCAGCCATGTGGAGCCGATCTCCACCTGCCGGCGGACCGGATCCGGGTACCAGTACGACGTGGTCCCTGCCACCTGCCGGTCGACCAGCACCGCAAAGGGCAGGCGCAGCGCCTCACGGCTCAGTGCGGCCCCGATCCATTCCCGCATCGCGTCCACCGTCGGCGGACGGTCGTACGGCAGCTTGGCGAAGACCTCGTCGTCGCCTACGGACCACAACCCCTCAGCGTGGCCAAAGGACAGCGGTTCCAGGCGGACACGCGGGCCGGCCAGGACGAACGGGCGCAGTGGAAACACCCGTTCAGTCTGCCACCAACCGGCGGTGTCCGGAGTTGGCGAGGTAGGCGGGTGTGTAAATGGTGCCGCCGCTGTGGAGGGTGTCACCGAGGCCGGAATGAGCGAGCTGGTTGTTTGCAGCGCCGCTTAGAGGGGCTTGGTCCGGATGTGGAGGCTGCCGCTGGCCGAGACAAGCGAGTTCTGCCGCCGGCCGGCCTGCTGCCGTGTACGTCCCTCCTCCCCGGGAGGGCGCCCGCGGAAGCGTGCGCAGGGACGAGCGTCCTGCTCGCCGGGCTGCGCCCCTGACACGTGCCCTCAGGTGAAGGCGGAGCGCATGTGCGCTCCGCCCTCGTCTCGGTTGACGGTGCCTGGCCTCGGCACCCGTCAGAGGTGCTGGAGGATCGCGGAGGTGAATGCGGCGGTGGAGGCGCTGCCGCCGAGGTCGCGGGTGCGCACCGGGGTGGTGGCCAGGACGCGGGCGATGGCGTCGGTGATGTCGGCCGCGGCCTTGGGGTGGCCGAGGTGGTCGAGCATCATCGCGGCGGACCAGATCGCGCCGATCGGATTGGCGACGCCCTGCCCGGCGATGTCCGGGGCCGATCCGTGGACCGGTTCGAACATGGAGGGGTACTCGCCCTCCGGGTTGAGGTTGGCGGACGGGGCGATGCCGATGCCGCCGGCCACGGCCGCCGCCAGGTCGCTGAGAATGTCCCCGAAGAGGTTGGAGGCGACGACGACGTCGAAGCGGGCGGGGTCGAGGACGAACTTGGCGGCCAGCGCGTCGATGTGCTCCTGGTTCCACTCCACCGTGGGGTGCTCGGCGGAACGCTCGGCCACCAGCTCGTCCCAGAACGGCATGGTGTGCACGATGCCGTTGGACTTCGTCGCCGACGTGAGGGGGCCGCCGCGCCGTTCGGCGAGGCCGAAGGCGAAGTCCAGGACCCGGGTCACTCCCTTGCGGGTGAACACGGCCTGCTGTACGGCCATTTCATCGGGACCTCCGCGGTTCATCCGGCCGCCGATCTCGCTGTACTCGCCCTCTGTGTTCTCCCGGACGACCACGAAGTCCACCTCGCCGGACGTGGCCGCGCGAACAGGACTGGGAAGGCCGTCGAACACGCGGATCGGGCGGAGGTTGACGTACTGGCTGAAGGCCCGGCGGATCGGGATGAGCAGCCCCCACAGGGAGACGTGGTCCGGCACACCCGGGTAGCCGACCGCGCCGAGGAGGATCGCATCGTGGCGGCGGAGCTGCTCCAGGCCGTCCTCGGGCATCATCGAACCGAGGCGCAGGTACCGCTCGCAGGACCAGTCGAACTGCTCGTAGGTGAACGTGATGCCGTGGCGCTGCCCGACCGTGTCGAGGACCTCCCGTGCCGCCGGGAGGACTTCGGTGCCGATGCCGTCACCGGGTATGAGGGCGATGTTGTGGTTGGTCATGGCTCGCATTCCAGCAATCGGGCGCCGTCCGGGTCCAACACGTATCCCCGATGTCCCTCATAGGCTGTTCCTATGGGCCGGCGGGACGGCGATCTCCAGGAAGGCGCCGGCAGCCGGCGTCAGCTGCCCCTTGCGGCTGACCAGGATGTTGTGCTGGAGGGAAGCCGGTTCCAGGTCGAGGACCAGGGCTCCGGCCCGCTGGGAGAGGTCGGCCCAGGATTCCGTCACCACCGCCAGCCCGACGCCCGCGAGCTCCAGGGGCAGGAACGCCATGCGGTGTTCGGTCTCCACCGCGATACGGACGTCGATGCCCTGTGCTTTCAGGTCGTCGACGTAGGCGCGGATCCCGGTCCCCCGCTGCCCCACGATCAGCCGGTGCCCTTCGAGCTGTTCGCGTTGAACTGCCCGTCCGGCCGGGAAGGGGCCGTCCATCGGGGTGACCAGGACGAGCCGGTCCTCTCCGACGTGGTGCGGGACGACGTCCGTATTCGGCAGTGGCGACGAAGTGGTCAGCAGTCCGAGCTCGCACCCTCCCGTACGCACCGTGTCGACCACGTCCTCGCGGGTGAGGGCGACGCGCAGGCTGAGCGACACCGCCGGGTAGCGCTCGGTGAAGCGCTGGATCATGGTGCTGAGGGGTTCGACCGTGGGTGAGGCCATGGCGGCGATCTCCAGGCGCCCACCGCGCAGTTCACGGACGGCACCGACACTGGCCCTGGCGAGCTCCAGGGCGTGCAGAGCTTCCCGTGCCCGGGGAACCAGGGCGGTACCGGCCTCGGTCAGGACCACCCTCCTGCCCATCCGGTGGAACAGGGGGCTGCCCAGGTCGCGTTCCAGGCCCTGGATGGCCTGCGAGAGGGACGGCTGCGACACGTAGAGTGCCGCAGCCGCGCGGTTGAAGCCGCCGTGGTCCACGATGGCGAGGAAGTACGTCAGCTGCCGGAAGTCCACGGGTCAGCGCAGGCCGTCCGCGACGAACCGCACGCTCCCGTCACCGCCGCGCCGGAGCAGGCCGGCGGTGGGGGCGGGGAAGTGGCTGCCGATCACGAGCGTTCCCGTGTCCGCGTACCGGTCGACGAACGCCCGCCGGGTCGCAGCGGCCTGCGCCACGTCGGTGTCGGCGAGTCCGGCCACATCGGGTTCGATGAACTGCACCGGGTGGTGCACGAGGTCACCGGTGATCACGGCACCTTCCCCGCCGGACTCGACCACGACCGCGACCTGGCCCGGGGTGTGCCCGGGAGCGGCTTCCAGGCGTACGCCGTCGCACACCTGGTGATCGGTTCCGACGAAGTCGACCAGACCCTCATCGATCAACGGCTGCATCGTGTCGTGGAGGTCCGCGTCCGCCTCGTTCGCCCAGTGGTCCCATTCCAGGCGTGTGACGAGGTGACGTGCACGAGGGAAGGTCGGCACCCATTTCCCTTCCACCAGGTGCGTGTTCCAGCCGACGTGGTCGAAGTGCAGGTGGGTGCACACCACGGTGTCGATCGACTCCGGCGGGTAGCCGAGGGCGGTGAGGTCGTCGAGCCACGTGGTGTCCAGCATCTGCAGGAAGGGCACCGACGGCCGGGCATTGCCCACGCATGTGTCCACGAGGATCCTGCGCGTACCCGTGTCGACGACCAGCCCGTGCACCGAGAGCACGAAGGTGCCGTCGGCCCTGCTGAAGTCGGGGGCGGGCCACGGGTACCTCTTCAGGAGCCCGGTGTCATCCGTCCGCAAGGCCCCAGCAACAGGAACAGGTACCTCCGCCTCCAGCACTTTGTGAATCGTCGTCGCACCGATACGCCACGTCGCCATTCGATCCTCCACTTGATGATGGATCGAATAATATTGACGCTCGCCATAAATTCGCAATAAACGAGGAGGCCCAAGCCCCTCGACCCCGGCCTGGAAGGACGCACTGCACGGGTTTCACGCAGGACGGCGCCGCGCCCGTCGTGCACACTCGCTCGGGCCCGATCCGCGGCGCCATGGAAGACGACCTGGCCGTGTCCCGGGGTGTGTCGTACGCGGCGCCGCCCGTCGGGCCCCTCCGGTGGCGCCCGGCACAACCACATCACGGATGGAGCACCACCCTCGACGCGACGGCGTACGGCCCCGGTTCGCCGCAGGTCGTACGTGAGGGCGACCCGATGCTCGGCAGCCACGACCTCCCGCCCTTCGACGAGGACTGCCTGACGCTCAACGTGTGGACTCCGGGCACCGACGACGCCCGCCGTCCCGTCCTGGTCCGGATCCACGGCGGCGCCTTCCTCTCCGGTCCGGCGCGATGCCGAACTACTCGGGCGAGACGTTGCCCGGGACGGCGACCTGGTGGTGGTGAACCTCAACAACGGGCTCGGACCGCTCGGCCCCCTGTCCTGCGCACCGGACGACGGCAGCGAACACCACAACGCCTGGCTGACCGACCAACTCACCGCGCTGCACCGGGTCCGGGACAACATCGCCGCCTATCTGGAGATCGTCGACGCGAAGGACGCGGGCGAGCTACGCACGCTGCCGTGGCCGCGACTGGTCGGGGCCACCGCCGGACTCCTCGCCTCCCTTCGTCTTCGACAACTTCGACAAGTCGTTCCGAGCATCGCGGGCGGCGGCGCCTCCGGCTACAGGCCGGTCATCGTGCTTCGGCGCTCAGGGGCCGTTGCCCGCGGCCCGACCGCGCTGCCCAGCGGCCGTCGTGGCGGCTGACCTCGATCGGGCGGCCGAAGCACGTGGTGAGCAGGTCTCCGGTCAGGACGGAGGCGACCGGGCCCGTCGCATGGACGCGGCCCTCGCGCAGCAGCAGCGCGTGGCTGGTGCTCGGGGCCAGTTCCTCCACGTGGTGGGTGACCGTGACGGTCGCCAGGTCCGGGCGCCCGGTGGCGAGGCGGTGCAGGGCGTCGATCAGGTCCTCGCGCGAGGGCAGGTCGAGCGCGTTGAACGGCTCGTCGAGGAGCAGCAGGGACGGGTCGGCGATGAGCGCACGGGCGATGAGGATGCGGGCACGTTGGCCGCCCGAGCACACGCCATACGGCCTGTCGGCCAAGTCCTTGCAGTTCAGCTCGGCGAGCAGGTCGTGGGCGCGCTCGCGGGTCGCGGCGTCGTACATGCGCCACAGCGGCTGAACGGTCCCGGTGGCTCCGGTCAGAACGATCGTGTGCGCGGTCTCGTCCTCGGGAACGCGCTGCGCGCTGGAGACCAGGCCGATGCGCGCCCGCAGTGCGCGCATGTCCACGCGGCCGAGCCGGTGGCCGAGGACCTCGACGGTTCCGTCGGTAGGGTGCATCAGCGCACCGATCAGGCGCAGCACGGTCGTCTTTCCCGCGCCGTTCGCGCCGAGCAACGCCCAGTGCTCCCCGGAGCGTACGGTCCAGTCGATCCGGTCGAGGATCACCAGCCCGGTGGTGAAGCGGCGCACGCTCGCGGCGTTGAGCGCGGCGACGGTCCGAGGCTGCGCGGGCGTGTCCATGGGCGCTCCCTGCCTGCGCTGATGCGCGCATCGATAGCTCTAGAAGCCACGCCTACGATGCGTGGCCTGCGGCAAGCCGGCATACAGAAGGGACAGTTGCGCAGGCGTCCCGACCGCTCGCGCGCATCCCCTCGCCCGATCATGCACGATATTGCATCATCGTGTCGGTCGCCAATATTGCACGATATCAGTGACGGGTGCCGGGCATGCAGTCGGCCGCGGCACCACACGACGGCTTCGCCCGTGAAGCTGCCGACCTGGCGCAAGCAGCGCCGCCTGGGCCCCGAATACGCGATCCGCTACCGCAGCGCGGCCGGCGAGCAGGCCGAAGAAGCGTCGTGCGACCCGCCCGCAAGCGCGCCACACGCATCCAAGCCCTGCACCAAAGCCCCTACAGTCACGCTCCGCGCAGGGTGTCGCGCCGACCTTGCGCGCCCAGTCCACGCCAACTTCACGACCGTCGCAGGAGACCGACTGGCCTGACGAACCGTCACCAAAGTCGGCATTGAGTCAGCATTGGTCCCGGCAAAGCTGACCCCAGCTGGTCACACCTGGGAAACGTCGACGGTCTGGAGAGGCCCTCCCGGAGCCCCCCGTAGCTCGCCTCGTCCGAATGATCTCCTCGCGGGATACGGCCTCTCCTCGACTGATCTCTATGGGTCACCTGCTTCGGAAAACCAAAGGTCAGCGCACCCGCCCACGCACCTTCAGCGGGAGCTGCGGGGCAGGGATCGGAGGGCCGTCGTAGCCCTCGAGTGGTACGCCGACAAACTCGGCACCGTCGACGGCTACCTCCTGCGCCACCCCCTGGACCCGACGAAGCCGTGTCTCGCCCATTACCTCCAGAACCAGTGGCAGCGCATCAAGCGAGCCGACGAGGTCAACAGCCCCGACGGCATGGTGATCTACCGCCACCTCATGCCCGGCTCCATCGGCAAAGCCGCCGACATCCTCGAGTCGGTTCGGCAGGGCGGCGTGGCCCCAGGACGCTCCCCGGCGAACGGGCACGCCACATGGCTTCGATGCTCCACCCTCAACGGCACTGCCGGGGCGCGCGCCGTCGCTGCCGCGCGCGCCCCGGCTCGCATCGGCTGATGATGGGAGTACGGCCGAACACGCGGAGCTGACCATGACGGGTTGGCATGTCAGGGACTACGCCCAGGACGATCTCGAAGCGGTGATCCGGGTCGACGCCGAGAGCGGCACGGCCGAAGAGCCACCGCTCTTCCCGCTGTCGGACGCCGTGGCGGCCCTCCAGGCCCTCCACCCGGCGGTGGTGGCCACGGCGGACGACGTGGTGGTCGGTGCCGCGGTGAGCAGGGTGGAGGGTGAGCGGGCGTGGATCCTGCGCATCAGCATGGCGCCCGCCTGGCGGCACCAAGGGCTGGGCAGCGACCTGATCACGGCCTTGGAGCACCGGCTGTTCGCGGGTGGTGTCCGTACGGTGCACGCGGTCCTGCCCGACGGCGAGACCGGTGCCGCGGCCCTGTACAACTGCGGCTTCGGAGCCCGTCCGGGCCTGGTCTTCTTCGAGAAGCGCGGGCGGGTGACCCCTCAGGCGGTCAGCATGCTCGCGTCGCTGGGAGCGGAGCTGCCGCCCGGGGGACTGTGGCAGAAGGTCGCGGGCATGCACCGGGAGAAGGAGCTCATCGAGCGGCGCCTGGTCCTGCCACTGGCGCATCCCGAAATGGCCTCCCAGCACGGCGTGGAGCTGCCGCGGGCGGTGATGCTGTTCGGGCCGCCCGGGACGGGGAAGAGCACGTTCGCGCACGCGATCGCCAGCCGTCTGGGATGGCCGTTCCTCGAACTGTTCCCCGCCCGGCTGGCCGCCGAATACGGGCTGGCCAGCGGGCTGAACCGGCGCTTCGACGAGATCGCCCGGCTCGACCACGTCCTGGTCTTCATCGACGAGGTCGAGGAGATCGCGGGGACTCGGAGCGGCGCCGACGCGACCGCGGTCGGCGTCGTCAACGAACTGCTCAAGGCGATCGTCCGGTTCCGGGGCCAGGACGGGCGACTGCTCGTCTGCGCCACGAACGACGTGACCACGCTCGACTCCGCGTTCCTGCGCCACGGCCGTTTCGACTACGTCCTGCCGATCGGCCCCCCGGACCACCGCGCGCGGACGGCTCTGTGGGAGAGCTACCTGGCCCGGGCGGGCGCGCAGGCCGACAGCGCGGCGCTGGCGGACGCCAGCGAGGGGTTCACCCCCGCCGACATCGCCCATGTGGCGCGCACCGTCTCCCAGGTCCAGTTCGAGCACACCTTCGACACCGGGACCCGGGCCCGCCCCACCACCGAGGACTACCTGCGCACGATCGGCGACACCAGGCCCACGGTCAGCGCGGCCATGGCCCAGGCGTTCGCCCAGCAGACCGAGAAGTTCGCCCGCATCTAGGGCCTGTCTTTGGGATCAAGCCGGGCCCGCGGCCGTGGCCGTCCCTTCCTCCTCGGCCTCCATGCGCCGGATTCCCTCGTGGGTGAGGGTGACCATCGCCGGGGTGTTGCCGGGTTCCCAGTCGACGGTGATCAGCAGATCTCGTCGGAGTGCGCGCCGGTACCGGAGGGGGTCCTGCTGGCGGCCAGCCACGGGCGTGCGGGGCCCGAGGGTGTCGCCGTGTCCACGGTGAGGTGGAGGCGGGTGTTGCCGTCGAGAGCGGGGTAGCTGCGCTGTTCCGCCCCGGCGAAACAGCTACGGAGCGCCTCCGCGACCGCTCGGGCGGCTTCCGGAGTGTGCGCGATGATCCGGACCTCGGCGTGCCCGAGCGAGGGCAGTGTCTGGGTCTCGATGTACTTCACGTAGGCGTGTTCCCTTTCGGAGTGGGTGAGGAGGCCGGCGGGTCGGGGCGCCGAGGCGCCCCGACCGCTGCCCCCGGTCGGAGGAAGGTCTGTTCCTCACCGGTCGGCACCCGTGTGGTGGGCTCGACGACCGGTGTCGTCCGGCAGGCCGGGAGGCCTCGGCAGGGGGGCGCTGAAGCGGTAGACCTCGATCCGCGCATCGTGCTGGGCGTTCAACAGGTGGATCCAGCGCATTCCGACGCCGATCATGAGGATGATCACCACGATGAGGACGATCGTCTCCACGAAGCTCACCTCCAGCCGTTCGCGGACAGTGGGAGGGCGCTTCGTCCGAACGGCTCCCCGAAGGTGGACATGAAGGCCCCGCCCTCGTCCTCCCAGGCGGCTTCCCGGCGGCGGGCGTCGCGGATGCCGCGCCCGATGACGGTCTCGTTGGCCATCAGGACCCCCGCGGCCAGAGCGCTGCCCGGGATCGCGGCGGCGGCCATCAACCGGGCCGCAGCCGCCGGCTCGGTCTCCGGCGGGATCACCAGGAGATCCCAGCGGCCGACGGTGTAGGAGAGCAGGATCAGCTTGTCGGGGTCCTGCTCGGTGAACCAGCCCACATGCAGCACACGCCCGGCCACGGCAACCGTACGCGGGACGACAGGCCAGCGGCCGGGGTTCACGCTGACGCGCGTGATGCGCCCCCAGGGCTCCTCCAGAGCGGCGGCCAGCGCCGGGAGCTCGGCTTCGAGGTCACGCGAGTACGGCCACCAGGCACCGTCCAGCTGACCTGCGAGGGTGGTCTTCGGGGTGAGGGACAAGCGTGCCGGGCGCAGGACAACACCCGGCTGCGCAGCACGGTCGAGGGTCATCGTCATGGCGCGGACCCGTCCCCGGACCGTTCGCGAACGGCCCGGTGCAGTGATCGCCGGAAACGACGTCCGCGTGGGAGCGGGTGTGCGAAATACTCCCGGTCTCTTCACCGTACTCCGGTTCGCGATCCAGGAAGCCGCTTCTGACCAGGTATTTTCCGGCGCAGACGGCGAGAGCGGCGCAGTCGGTTCCCTTCGCCGCACGTGAGGGTGGGCGGAGTTCCGTGAAGCGACGGAGACGTTCCCCAGCTCAACAGCCTTTTCGACGCCGCTGCCGGCCGTCGAACGGGGTGCCCGCCGCACCGCGAAACACGCCAAGGGCTACTGGACGGCGCTTGGTGGCCGCGCTCCAGGGACGTCACGATCGAGCTGCCCGCACCGATCGCGGCACCGACCGCGCACCTCTGGCCGATCACGCGGGTAGGCCTGGACACCTCCGCCTGGCAGTGTCCGAGTGGTGCGCCGAATCAGAGCCCCTCGTCGTGCAGGTCCTCCTCGCGCAGAAGATCGTCCTCACGGCGGCGCGATGTCTCCTTCGGGCCGGACTTCTGTCCCTTCTCGCGGGACGCCTTGCCCGGCTGGGGCTGCGCGGGGTCTCCGGGGCGATGGTGTTCCTGCGCCTCGCGCCCCTTGCCCGGCTCCTGGCGCTTGTCCTGCCTACCGTCCATGACGGCCACTCCTCGTGATGCGAAGGTACGGATTCCTCTCCGATCACGCTGACACGCACCGCGACGGTCTGCATCATGTCGACCGCGAGGCGAGGCACACGAAGGACGACACCCGGGGGCCGTGTATGTCTCTGAACTGCGCGAATGGCCGCCGATGGCTCCCGGTCAGACTGGTCCGGCGCCCCCTGATGATGTGGGCTGGGACAGCGCAGATCGTCTTGCTGACGCGCGCGGCCGGCCAGTTCCTGATGGCGCTCGACAGCTCGGTCATGAACGTCTCGATCGCGAAGGTGGCCGAGGACGTGGGCACGACGGTGTCGGGCATCCAGGGCGCGATCGTGGCGCTGGTGGCCGGCACTGCCGCATGCGACAGATGCATCACCGAATGTGACGCGTCATCATGTCGCAGAAGAATCAGGGAAGATGTGGGTTCGCCCACGAGGTAGGTGCGGGCCGCAGCCTCGCTGTGGCGACTTCAGGCAGCAGGGGGAGCTTCGCTGCGCCTTTTCACCCGCCGAGAGGCGGGTGAAAAGGCGCAGATGCGGCCTACTGCTTGACCAGGGTGTGGAATTCGCTGAAGTCGAGCACGCGGTCGCGGTTCTGGTCCGCTTCCATGGCGTCCTTGACCTTCTCCCTGAGCTGTCCCTGGTGGCCCTCACGCTTGAAGTGGTTGGCCAGTTCGACGATGTTGATCTGTCCGTCGCCGTCGGTGTCGATCTGCTCGAAGATTTCCCTGGCCTCGGCTTCGGTCATGGCTCTTCCCTCTCGCATCACAGGATGATCGTCCACACACAGTGACAGATTCATTACGTGAGTTCACATGGCGTGACGGCCAATCGAGTGATCGCACGCGACTACGCCGCCCCAACCGGACGGGACACGGTCCGCGCAGTGCGCGTCCCGCCTGGTTCTGACCTGGATGGACAACTCGATGCTCGGGTCCGGGGCATGTGACATACCTGCCGGCCGCTGAGGCTGGGGCCCATTGCGGGCCACCGGGAACAGGGCATCCTGGCCTGTCGGCCGGAAGGTGTCTGGCGACCACCTCCACAGCCAGCAACCCTCGCCGGCCCCGGATCTCCGGACCCGGGGCCGGCAGCGCCTCGTACGCGGCGGGAAGTCGAACCTCCGGTACGTGCGCCCGATCCTGAGCATCGGAGTTGTCCAACGGCGTCAGCCGCGGCGCTCAGTTACACCGCCCGGCAGAGTCCCGTCACATGCCCGGGAAACCGGAGGTCGCGGCCGAGCAGTGGGTTGGGGTGTGCGGCCAGGACCGCGACGTCGTCGGCCGGAGGCCGCGGTGGCGCACCCGCGTTGCGCAGGCCCTGCTCGGCGAGGCCGGGTAGGTCGGTCGATGGTGCCGGTGAGGTACAGGAAATCCCGGCCGGCTATTCGGTCTTCGTGGTCTGGAGGACCCGGTCCTGGAGGACCCGGTCCTGGAGGCGCTGCCGGAGGCGCACGGGGGCGCGGGGTCCGACGGGTCGGTGCGCCTTGGCGCGGTGCGCGCGCCCGGTGTCGCTTCCGCCCGGACCCGATCAGCGCACATACCTTCCCGTTGGCAGGACCGCGCAGGCCATCGGTGGTGCGACACCGGCGCGGGCGCCAGGCGTACCCGGGCAGCCAGAACCGCCACCGGGGCGCGGCACCACCCGGCCGAAGGCGGTCCCTGCGGTGACTCATCCGACTGACAAGGCAAGGCGGCAGTACATGGCTATGCGCAGTGGCGAACCGAGGGTCGACGTCAGCCCCGATCCGTGGACGGACGCGGAAGGCGCCGACAAGTCGCAGGGCAGCGCGCCGGAATCACTCCGGCAGGGAGTGCTGTTTGCCCCCGCACTGCGGGCGGACACGGCCCGCAAGGTGAACAAGCCGAACACGGTGTGGCAGCTCACCGGCGCGTGGGAGTACGAGGGCGAGACGGCCACCGGCACCGCCGCCGTCTACTACGGCCTCGCCCCCGACGGCACGCCCCACAAGGGCCTCGTCAACCCGATGATCTTCGCGGACGGGTTCAACTACGGCGAGAGCGAACTCGGCGATCTCTACGCCCACCTCGACGCGCCCTACAACGCCGACGGCAAGCGGCTGCTCAGCCAGCTGCTCGCCGCGGGCGTGGACGTCATCCTGCTGGGCTTCAAGGAGCGCCACACCCACATCCAGGCCAACGCCGCCGTCGCGGTCAGCGCCATCCGCAAGGCCATCGCCGACCGGCAGGAGGGCGGCGCCCCCCTGATCGTGGGCGGCGTCAGCATGGGCGGACTCATCACCCGGTACGCGCTGGCCTGGATGGAGAACGAGGGCGAGGACCACGAGAGCCGCATCTACCTGTCCTACGACTCCCCGCACAACGGCGCCTGGATCCCGATCGCACTCCAGCAGCTGGCGTACTTCTTCGAGTCCGTCCCGGACCCCTCCGGCAAGCCGAAGCAGGCCGAGCTGATCAGGAGCGCCGCCGCCCAGCAGCTCCTGTGGGCCTGGGTACCGAACGCCAAGGACTCCGGCGCCGTCGCGACCTGGAGCGAGAAGCGTGTCCGGTTCCTCCAGGAGCTGAAGGACATCGGATGGTTCCCGTCCAAGCCGGGCCTGCGCAGGATCGGCGTCGCCAACGGCACCGGCGACGGCACTCAGGGCCCGCTCCTGCCCGACGAGCTGGTCTTCGACTGGGCGGTCCCGAACGTCGCCCGCGCGGTACTGCGCACCCAGCCGGCCTTCGGCCAGCTCCAGGAAGTCGTACGGATGTCAGCCCTGATCCTCGGCTACCGTACGAGCCGAACCAGCGAGATCCCCCCGCTCGACGGCGCGCCCGGCGGCACCCTCGCCTCCTACGGCATGCTCGCCGACGCGCTCGGCGCCACGATCGACGAGCGCCACCGCTCCGGCTGCTTCGTGCCCTCGGTCAGCGCCGTCGCCCTCAAGTACGACCCCGTCACCTGGGACGTCGACCTCACCACCGACCTCAACGACCTTCCCCCCGGCCGTAGCGAGTTGGACGCCTTCCACTGCGACGACACCAATTCCGAGCACAGCCTCGTGACGGAGCGCCTCGCCGAGTGGATCCTCGCCGAACTCATCGGCTGACCGCACCCGCCGCCACCGGCACGGGCGGAGCCGTACCGAGTACAACACCGGGCTGACCGACCCGTCGGAGCTCCTGATCCCTCCCGGCCGGCCCGACAAGGACCGAGCCACCGCCACCGGGCCCCCGCGCACGCAGCGCGGGGGCCCTTCGCGTCAGCCTTCTCCGGTCCATCGCCCTCCCCCGGATGTTCGGGCCGACGGTCCGGCGACACAACGACAGCCTGCCGGCACGGTTCCTTCCCGGGGGACCGAGGCGTCGCTCCCCGCCTGCGGTCCTGTGTCCGCAGTCGTTTCGGAGGGGACTGCCGAGGTCAGCAGGTGTGTGGTTGCCGGCGAACCTCACCGTCACCCTCTGTCGGCACCAGTCAGCGGCCAGATTCTTGCCGACCTGCTGGAGAACGACGTCGTCCAGGGCGCTGTGGGAGAGCAGGACGGGCACCGCGGGCTTGCGCTTGCCGAGGCTGCTCTTCGGCCACGATCGTGTCCCACGGGGCGCGATGCCCGAGTGGTACCAGGGCCTGGCATGGCGCGAGCGGGCCGAGCCGGTCATGTGGCAAGGGGTGAGCTGGAGTTGATGACGTCGCCGCCCGTCGGAAAGAGCGCCCTGGTGCTCGATGACCCGGGCCTGCCTGATGCGTGGCGGGAGGCGCTGAATGCTTCACTGGACGCGCTTGCCGCACGGCAGACCCGGCGGCTCGCCACCCCTGGCACGGTGACGATCACGCAGGAGCAGGTGACGCAGACCCTCGCGGAGGCCTTCCCGTGCCTCGCCGAAACAGGGATCGAGCGATGGGCGCCGGCTCATGCGGACTTGACCTGGGCCAACGTGATGGGACCCGAGTTCTCCATCATCGACTGGGAGGACTGGGGCATGGCGCCCCGAGGCCGGGGCGCCGCAACACTGTGGGGCAACGCCCTGGCTGTCCGGACGCTCGCGGACCGCGTCTGCCAAGAGTGTCTGACGGTGCGGGTGGAGGGTACGAAGGTACAGAATCAGGAAGGCAGTGCTGACCCCGGTGCCCAAGGCCCGGACCCAGCTGGGCTCTCAGAGAACTCCCTCCCGGCAAACCCATCTGGGGGACTCTCGTTCCCGGGGCTTCCTGATCGCGGGCACCGAACCGCGCGCCTGCCTCAGCCCCCGCCCTCAGGTCCCTTCCAGCTGCTGGGCATCGCGGCCGTCTCATCCGCATCATCCGACACCGAGTACCTGCTGCACGACGGTTCAACCGAAGCCCAGGACCGTCCCTCAGCCGCCGCGTTCTGGCTCGGGCACTGGCCCCTGCGGCATCCTGCCCTCCCTCATCTGACCTTTCGCGCCGACGCCCTCCGTGGAACTCAGACAGACAGCAAGGCCGCCCGGTAGGCCTGGGCCACCACGAAACTGGCGATTGTCACTGGCCTCTGCGTGGCGTTCGAGAACACCGTTGAAGACCTCGAAGCCCCCTCGCCGCCGGAATCCCCGTACGTCCGTGAGAGCACCTGGGCCATGCAGAGACCCTGATTGCCCTGCGAGCTGCGAGCACTTGCGACAGCAGGTCGGGCAGGAAAACCTGGCGAAGCCCAGGCCAGCGGTGCCGTATGGTTGAGCCATCGACGCGGGGTGGAGCAGCTCGGTAGCTCGCTGGGCTCATAACCCAGAGGTCGCAGGTTCAAATCCTGTCCCCGCTACTGCTCAGAAGGGCCCGGATTCCGTACAGGATCCGGGCCCTTCTGTTGCCTCCGGCGCCGACGTTCTTATGTGCGCGCTACGCCCTTCATGCCCCCTGCCTTCCGAGCCCAGAGCCGCCCCAGCCCCCTGATCCTGTCGATCCCGGCGTCTGTCGACGTTCGCGTAATTCGGCTCTGTCGGGGATCTTGTGATGTCGCCGGGCTGAGCTGGGTAGTCTCTGGATGTGCGGTTCAGGGGTGTTGGGGCGGTTGTTGCCGCATCTGTCCGGTGTTGTCATCGAGTCGATCAAGCGAACGGCCGGGGTCATCACGCTTCGCGCGGGGTGTCAGACGTTGCCGGTGAGATGCCCGGGATGCGGTATGCCGTCGTGGCGGGTGCACGGCCGGTACGTCCGCCGGCTGGGCGATGCGCCCGTGGCAGGCAGCCGGGTAGTCATCGAGCTGACCGTGCGCCGCTTCAAGTGTCTGAGCAGTCGGTGCCCGGCCGTGACGTTCGCCGAGCAGATCGAGGGGCTGACCAGGCCGCATGCCCGGCAGACCCAGGTACTGCGGTCGATGCTCGCCTCGATCGCTCTGTGCCTGGCGGGCCGTCCCGGTGCCCGCCTGGCCGCGGCCCTCGGGATCCGCATCGCCAAGGACGCGCTGCTGGACCTGCTCCACTCGGTTCCGCAGCCACCAGTTGGCGCCGTCAGGTTCCTGGGAGTGGACGACTTTGCTCTGCGCAAGGGCGACTCCTACGCGACGATTCTGGTTGATCTGGAAGCCCGCCGCCCTGTCGATGTCCTGCCTGGCCGGGACGCTGAGCCCCTGGCAGCCTGGCTTCGCCGGCACCCGGAAGTGGAGGTGATCTGCCGGGACCGGGCCGGTGCCTACGCGGAGGGGGCCCGAAACGGTGCCCCGCAGGCGATGCAGGTCGCCGACGCCTGGCATCTGTGGCGGAACATCGCCGAGGCGGTGGAGAGGACGGTCGGCTCTCACCACGGTTGCATCCAGACCGCGTTCGCAGAGCCCCCGGTCATAGCGGAGACAACCGCGAAGGACCTGGTCACGCCGGAGCCGTCCAGGCCGCTGGCCGTGCCGTTCGTCCCGCCGGACGGCACGCTCGACGTCAGCGGCCAACCCCGGCGCCTGGTGGCCCGCACCACGGAGAGATACGCGGCGGTTCAGGCATTGCTGGCCGAGGGGAAGTCTCTGGCGGCGATCGGACGGACACTGCGGCTGGACCACTCCACCGTCCGCCGTTTCGCCCGCGCCACCAGCCTCGACGAACTCCTGGCCAAAGCCACCGGACGGCTGTCAGTCCTGGACGAGCACGCCCTACCTCCACGCCCGCTGGCTGGAGGGCTGTCACGACATTCCCCAGCTCCACCGGGAACTGCGCGAGCGCGGATTCGCCGGGAGCGTCCAGTGCCTCCGCCGCTACTTCCGCGCCTTCAGACCTCCCCGCCAACCAGGCAGGAAGCAGCAGCCGGTGTCCCGACCGCGGCCCGGGCTGGCCCCGAAATCCCGACGCGTCGTCCGCTGAATCATGACGAACCCCCAGCACCTCGCGGCCGCCGACGCCGCGGAACTGAAGGAGATCCGTACGGCCTGCCCTCACCTCGACGCCGCCGCACGGCACGTCCACGACTTCGCTGAAATGCTCCACGACCTCCGGGGAGACCAACTTCCCGACTGGATGGAGCGAGTCCTCGCTGACGACCTCCCAGCCCTCCACTCACTGGTCAGCGGCCTGCGACGCGACTTCGACGCCGTCACCGCAGGACTCTCCACACCATGGAGCTCTGGCCAGGTCGAGGGCCACGTCACCCGCGTCAAACTCATCAAGCGCATGAGCTACGGCCGAGCAAACCTCGACCTCCTACGCCAACGCATACTCCTGGGCCCATGACCCTGCGACAGGGACCTCCCGCTATGAGATCGTCTGAGCCCGCCGTCTATTCTGAACGCGTTCAGTCGGGTGCGAGGTGGGATGTGAATGAGCACTTCAATGAGGCGGTGGCCGGCTCTGGTCGCCGCGTTGGCGTGGGCCTGCGTTGCTTGCGCTGATGCAGGTGGAGACGCGGCTCGCATTGATCAGTCGGCGCTTGTGGGCGAGTGGAGTAGCCCGGGTGGCGGTCTTCTTCACTTGCGGGCGGACCACGGTATGACGGGGGAAAGCCTGAACAGTGCGATGTTGGGGGGCACATCGTGCCCGGACGCTGCAACCGGGCACTGGAGCTTCTTCAGCTCGCCGAACGACGCGGGTTCCTCCTTCGCTGACGATGCGCTCACCAGCGGCGACACCGTCTCCTTGCGCATCGATTCTCCGAAGGACTCCTGTCTTTTGTCGGCTCTGGTCCGACGGGACGAACGAGGATTCATTCTTTGCCTGGTAGAAGACCCTGATTCCGACTGTTCCGCCGAGGAACTTCTCCGTCTTGAGCCAGTGCTAAGGGCTGTCCCGTAATCGATCTCCACGGGGTGGACGTGCCGTCGTCCCGGAGGCCAGGTCTGCTGGCTATCCGGCCTGGAGGAGGTTGCACA
>NZ_JBIAVU010000019.1:0-199806 GCF_042894695.1 Streptomyces sp. NPDC001513 | reverse complement strand
CGCACCTCGGAGGCCGACAGCTTCGCGCCGTCCGTGGCGGCGGCGTTCGCGGCCTTGTCGCCCTCGTCCTTCTTGGCCTCCGAGCCGTAGCCGCACGAGGCGAGCGCGCCGATCAGGAGCGGCAGCGCGGCGGCGGCGACGACGCCGCGGCGCAGGGTGGTGCGGGTGGTACGGGTGCTGGCGGTGGCAGGCACGGGAGGACTTCCTCTCGTGACGCGGTCATCTCATGACGCACGTCTTCGTCTGTGGAGCAGGGGCAGGTACGGCTCGTGGGGGGTGTGGGCGCGCGTGCGGTGCGCGTACGTCATCGCGCACATCGCGCCACCCCTCCCTGGCCGCTGCCGAGGCGGCCGCTGCCTACGCGGCCGCCCTCCTTGGCGAAGGTGGAGTAGATGTCGGCGGGCATGATCTAGAAGTCCCACCCTTCTTCGTCCGCCTGCACGGTGGTCTCGGCCTTGGAGGCGAAGGACTCGCCGGCCATGCCCGCCGCCAGGGTGGTGCCGTCGGCCGGGTCGATCAGCAGGAAGGACCCGGTGCGGCGCGAGTCGGCGTACGCGTCGAGCGCGAGCGGCTCGGCGGTACGGACGACGACGCGGCCGATGTCGTTGGCCACGAGCTGCCCGGGGTTCGGGTGCTGGGACAGGTCGTCCAGGGTCAGCCGCGAGGGGATCTCCTTGACGATCGCCTTGACCGTGCGCGTCGTGTGCTTGATCAGCACCCGGGCGCCGACGGAGAGGGGCTGGTCGGCCACGTGGCAGACCGTCGCCTCGACGTCCTGCGTGGTGGCCGGGGCGTTCGCGGACGGCGCGATCAGGTCGCCGCGCGAGATGTCGATGTCGTCCGCCAGACGCAGCGTCACCGACTGCGGGGCCCACGCGATGTCGACGCTCTCGCCGAGCGCGTCGATGCCCGCGATCGTGCTCGTACGGCCCGAGGGCAGCACGGTCACGGCCTCGCCGACGCGCAGCACGCCGGAGGCGATCTGGCCCGCGTAGCCGCGGTAGTCGGGGTGCTCCGCGGACTGCGGGCGGATCACGTACTGCACCGGGAAACGCGCCGGGCAGGCGGTGAGGTCGTGGCTGACCGGGACGGTCTCCAGGTGCTCCAGCACCGTCGGGCCGCCGTACCAGTCCATGTTGGCGGACGGCTCCACGACGTTGTCGCCGGCCAGCGCCGAGATCGGGATCGCGGTGATCTCCGGGACGCCCAGGTCCGAGGCGTACGCGGTGAACTCCTCGGCGATGGCCGCGAAGACCGACTCCTGGTAGCCCACCAGGTCCATCTTGTTGACGGCCAGCACCACGTGCGGGACGCGCAGCAGCGCGGCCACGGCCGCGTGCCGGCGGGTCTGCTCGATGACGCCGTTGCGGGCGTCGACGAGGACCACGGCCAGGTCGGCCGTGGAGGCGCCGGTGACCATGTTCCGGGTGTACTGCACGTGCCCCGGGGTGTCCGCGAGGATGAACCGGCGGCGCGCGGTCGCGAAGTAGCGGTACGCGACGTCGATGGTGATGCCCTGCTCCCGCTCGGCCCGCAGGCCGTCGGTGAGCAGCGCGAGGTCGGGGGCCTCCTGGCCGCGCTGGGCGGAGACGGCCTCGACGGCCTCCATCTGGTCGGTCAGGACCGACTTGGAGTCGTGCAGCAGCCGGCCCACCAGGGTGGACTTGCCGTCGTCGACGGAACCGGCGGTCGCGAAGCGCAGCAGCGTGGTCGCGGACACATCCGCGAACTGCTCGGTGGTGCTGGTCATGTCTAGAAGTACCCTTCGCGCTTGCGGTCTTCCATCGCGGCCTCGGACATCTTGTCGTCGGCGCGGGTCGCGCCCCGCTCGGTGAGGCGGGAGACGGCGATCTCGGCGATCACGGCGTCCAGCGTGGTGGCGTCGGAGTCGACGGCGCCGGTGCAGGACATGTCACCGACGGTGCGGTAGCGGATCAGGCGGGTCTCGGGGACCTCGCCCTCCTTGGCGCCGCCCCACTCGCCGGCCGTCAGCCACATGCCGTTGCGCAGGAACACCTCGCGCTCGTGGGCGAAGTAGATCTCCGGCAGCTCGATGCCCTCACGGGCGATGTACTGCCAGACGTCCAGCTCGGTCCAGTTGGAGAGCGGGAAGACGCGCACGTGCTCGCCGGGCGCGTGGCGGCCGTTGTAGAGCTGCCACAGCTCGGGGCGCTGGCGGCGCGGGTCCCACTGGGAGAACTCGTCGCGGAGGCTGAACACCCGCTCCTTGGCGCGGGCCTTCTCCTCGTCGCGGCGGCCGCCGCCGAAGACGGCGTCGAACTTGAGGCTCTGGATGGCCTCGGTCAGCGGGACGGTCTGCAGCGGGTTGCGGGTGCCGTCCGGACGCTCGCGCAGCTTGCCCGCGTCGATGTAGTCCTGGACGGACGCCACGTGCAGGCGCAGTCCGTGCTTCTCGACCGTGCGGTCGCGGTACTCCAGCACCTCGGGGAAGTTGTGGCCCGTGTCGACGTGCAGCAGCGTGAAGGGGACCGGCGCCGGCGCGAACGCCTTCAGCGCCAGGTGCAGCATGACGATGGAGTCCTTGCCGCCGGAGAACAGGATCACCGGCTTCTCGAACTCGCCCGCCACCTCGCGGAAGATGTGCACCGCCTCGGACTCCAGCGCGTCGAGGTGCGACAGCGCGTACGGGGCGTCGGAGCCGGAATCGGTGTGCAGGTGTGCGGCCGTGGTCATGCCAGACCCCTCTCGGTGAGCAGCGCGTGCAGGGCCGAGGCCGACTGCTGCACGGTCTGCGTGTGCGACTCGATACGGAGGTCCGGGGACTCCGGTGCCTCGTACGGGTCGTCGACCCCGGTCAGACCGGAGATCTCGCCCGCCGCCTGCTTGGCGTACAGGCCCTTGACGTCACGCTCGGAGCACACCTCGACAGGGGTGGCCACGTGGACCTCCAGGTACGAGCTGCCCTCGGCGGCGTGCCGCTTGCGGACGGCCTCACGGCTGTCCGCGAACGGCGCGATCACCGGGACGAGTGCCTTCACGCCGTTGGACGCGAGGAGTTCGGCGACGAAACCGATCCGCTGCACGTTGGTGTGCCGGTCCTCGCGGCTGAAGCCGAGTCCGGCGGAGAGGAACTCGCGGATCTCGTCACCGTCGAGGACCTCCACGCGGTGGCCCTCGGCGCGCAGCCGCTCGGCCAGCGCGTAGGCGATCGTGGTCTTGCCCGCGCTCGGCAGCCCGGTCAGCCACACGGTGGCGCCCTGGTCGCTCACGCTCATCTGCTTCGTCTCCGTAAGTTCCGTACGTTCGGTCGTCATCAGCCGTGCAGTCCGCACTCGGTCTTGCCCAGTCCGGCCCACCGGCCGGCCCGCGCGTCCTCGCCCTCCGCCACGCGGCGGGTGCAGGGGGCGCAGCCGACGGAGGCGTAACCGTCCATCAGCAGCGGGTTGGTGAGCACGCCGTGCTCGGCGACGTACGCGTCCACGTCGTCCTGGGTCCAGCGGGCGATCGGCGAGACCTTGACCTTCTGCCGCTTCTCGTCCCAGCCGACGACCGGGGTGTTCGCCCGGGTCGGGGACTCGTCGCGGCGCAGGCCCGTCGCCCACGCCTCGTACGCGGTCAGGCCCTCTTCCAGCGGCTTGACCTTGCGCAGCGCGCAGCACAGGTCGGGGTCCCGGTCGTGCAGCTTCGGGCCGTACTGCGCGTCCTGCTCGGCCACCGTCTGGCGCGGGGTGAGCGTGATGACGTTGACGTCCATCACGGCGTCGACCGCGTCCCGGGTGCCGATGGTCTCCTCGAAGTGGTAGCCCGTGTCGAGGAAGACCACGTCCACGCCGGGGAAGACGCGCGAGGCCAGGTGGGCGACGACCGCGTCCTCCATGGAGGAGGTCACGGCGAACTTCCCGCCGAAGGTCTCGGCCGCCCAGCGCAGGATGTCCGGCGCGGAGGCGTCCTCCAGGTCCCGGCCCGCCTGCTCGGCCAGCGCCTTGAGATCCACGGCCCTGAGACTCGCGTCTTGAGTGGTGGTCATATCTCGTCCCCTCCAGCTGAATCGGACCGGATACCGCGGGACAGCAGCCCGAGGTACTTCAGCTGGAAGGCCCGGTTGCACGCCCTGCATTCCCACGCGCCGTGGCCCGTCTCGTGGGGAAACAGGTCCTCGTCGCCGCAGTACGGGCAGTAGAACGGTGCGGCGCGCTCGCTCACGAGAGGCTCTTCTCGTCCGCGCGGGCGACCCACGCCGCGAAGCGCTCGCCGTCCTCGCGCTGCTCCTCGTAACTCCTGACGACCCGCTCGACGTAGTCGGGCAGACCGGCCGAGGTGACCTTGAGGCCGCGGACCTTGCGGCCGAAGCCGGCCTCCAGGCCGAGGGCGCCGCCCAGGTGGACCTGGTAGCCCTCCACCTGGTTGCCGTCGTCGTCCAGGACCAGCTGGCCCTTGAGACCGATGTCCGCCACCTGGATACGGGCGCAGGCGTTCGGGCAGCCGTTGATGTTGATGGTGAGCGGCTCGGCGAAGTCCGGCAGGCGGCGCTCCAGTTCGTCGATCAGCGAGGCGCCGCGCGCCTTGGTCTCGACGATGGCCAGCTTGCAGAACTCGATGCCGGTGCAGGCCATCGTGCCGCGGCGGAACGGGGACGGCTTGACCCGCAGGTCCAGCGACTCCAGCGCCTCGACCACCGAGTCGACCTGGTCGGCCTCGATGTCGAGCACGATCATCTTCTGCTCGGCGGTGGTGCGCAGGCGGCCGGAGCCGTGCTGCGCGGCGACGTCCGCGATCTTGGTCAGGGTGGCGCCGTCCACGCGGCCGACGCGGGGCGCGAAGCCGACGTAGAACTTCCCGTCCTGCTGCTGGTGGACGCCCACGTGGTCGCGCCACTGGCCGGTCGGCTGCTCGGGGGCGGGGCCGTCGGTCAGCTTGCGCTTCAGGTACTCGTCCTCCAGGACCTGGCGGAACTTGGCCGGGCCCCAGTCGGCGACGAGGAACTTCAGGCGGGCGCGGGTGCGCAGCCGGCGGTAGCCGTAGTCGCGGAAGATCGAGATGACGCCCTCGTAGATGTCCGGGACCTCGTCGAGGGAGACCCAGGTGCCCAGGCGCACGCCCAGCTTGGGGTTGGTGGAGAGGCCGCCGCCGACCCAGACGTCGAAGCCGGGGCCGTGCTCGGGGTGGTTCACGCCGACGAAGGCGATGTCGTTGATCTCGTGCGCCACGTCGAGCAGCGGCGAGCCGGAGATCGCGGACTTGAACTTGCGGGGCAGGTTCGAGAAGTCCGGGTTGCCGACGATGCGGCGGTAGATCTCGTCGATGGCGGGGGTGCCGTCGATGATCTCGTCCTGGGCGATGCCGGCGACGGGCGAACCGAGGATGACGCGGGGCGTGTCACCGCAGGCCTCGGTGGTGGACAGGCCGACGGCCTCCAGGCGGCGCCAGATCTCCGGGACGTCCTCGATCCGGATCCAGTGGTACTGCACGTTCTGGCGGTCGGTGAGGTCGGCGGTGCCGCGCGCGAACTCCTGCGAGATCTCGCCGATGACGCGGAGCTGCTCGGTGGTCAGCCGGCCGCCGTCGATGCGGACGCGCAGCATGAAGTACTCGTCGTCCAGCTCCTCCGGCTCCAGGATCGCGGTCTTGCCGCCGTCGATCCCGGGCTTGCGCTGCGTGTAGAGGCCCCACCAGCGCATGCGGCCGCGCAGGTCGTTGGGGTCGATCGAGTCGAAGCCGCGCTTGGAGTAGATCGTCTCAATGCGTGTCCGCACGTTGAGACCGTCGTCGTCCTTCTTGAACTGCTCGTTGCCGTTGAGGGGCGTGTGGTGTCCGACGGCCCACTGGCCCTCACCGCGGTGACGGCCGGTCTTGCGGCGCGCGGCGGCTGCGGCTGCGGGCGTTTCGGGGGTGGCGGCCATGGCGGTACGTCCTTCTTCGGCGGCTCAAGGCAAGGGCAGGGGGAGGCGGAGCGGTGGCGGCGTGCCCCTGGACTCTGAGCGGGTGTGGCTGATTCCCGCGCCGTTGCCGGGGTTGCCGGCGGGCAGGGCGGGACATCGGCCTCAGGGGGCTGGCGGGTGATCGGCGCGTCCGCGGCAGCGGGGACGGCGACGATGTGCGGCGTGGCTGGTTCCGTCAGCGCGCCGGACAGATGGCGCTGGACATGCGGCCGAGGTCGACGTGCCGCCGACTCACCAAGGC
Source organism: Streptomyces sp. NPDC001513 (assembly GCF_042894695.1). NCBI lineage: Bacteria > Bacillati > Actinomycetota > Actinomycetes > Kitasatosporales > Streptomycetaceae > Streptomyces > Streptomyces sp. NPDC001513. The sequence continues at coordinate 193,665 of NZ_JBIAVU010000019.1, read as the reverse complement.
AATTCCAGCTCCATTCATGACGGAAGCGTGTCATGTGCCTCTTGGAGGAGTCCACTACTGTCCACGATCCGGACGAACTCGTCCCGTATCGTGGGATGGCGTGACGGGGGTCACCCCGTCCGCCGCTCGCATTTGAGCCCCGTCGGCGTTCGAGGCGCGGGGTCTGGGGCGGAGCCCCAGGTCCGGCGGAGCCTGCTTCGGAGCCGGCCGTGCTCGCCGGACCGGCCCCGGAGGGAGGCTACGCGCCCGGCCAGGGGCCCGGGGTCGGGGTGTCTTCCTTCTCTTCCGTCTCCGTCTTGAAGACCTTGAAGCCGCGGCGCTCGTAGTTGCCCATCGCCGTCGGGCCGTCCTGGCTGCACGTGTGCACCCACACCCGGCGGGTCGGCTCGCGGTCCGGCCAGCGCTCCGCGAGGGACCACGCCCGGGCGATGCCCACCGACAGCAGGTGCCCGCCGATGCGGCGGCCGCGGAAGTCCGGGAGCAGGCCGAAGTACATGATCTCGACGACACCGTCGTCCTGCGGGTCGAGCTCCACGTACCCCGCAGGCGTGCCGCGGTCGTACGCCACCCACGTCTCCACCCCCGGCCGGCCCAGCTGCTCCACCCACTGCGCGCGGGTCAGCGACAGCCGGTCCGTCCAGTGGATGTCGCCGCCCACCGAGGCGTAGAGGAAGCGGCTGAACTCCGGGGACGGGACCTCCGCCCGCGAGACCGTGATCTCGGGGCCCGGTACGGCCGCCGGGGCCAGGTCCGACGGGGAGGTCATTTCCAGGGACCACGTGGTGAGGGTGATGGTGCTCATGCCCTTCAGGGAATCACGCCGGGCCCCCTGCGCCCCAGGCGGGCCCTGATCACCGCGGGGGCGGTGGAGTGCGGGAGCAGCGCGGCCGGGTCCTCGGGGCGGACCAGCTCCACCTCCACGTCCTCCGCGAAGCGGTACGGCCGGTGGGTCAGCACGCCCGCCAGGTGGCGGCGTACGCGCGACAGCTCCGCGCGGACCGTCACCGTGCGCGTCGGGTCCCCGAACAGCTCCGCGGACAGCTCCGCCGCCGAGCGCCCCCGCGGGCTGTCCGCCAGCAGGAACAGCAGCTCCGCGTGGCGCGGGCTCAGCTCCTGCGACCAGCTCCCGGAGGACCCGTAGACCGTCGCCGACCAGCATCCCGCCCGGCTGAGGTCCACGACGATCCGCGTCGCCGCCGTGCCCGTACGCTCCTGCGCGACCCGCAGCAGCCAGCCGCCGGGCAGCGGCTCCACCACGCAGTCGCCGAGCCGCGGCACCCACATCCGGCCCGGCCCGAAGGTCTTCGGCAGCGGGATCCGGTCCGTGGGGGCCAGCCCCGTCACCGCCGCCGGCCAGCCGTCCGGGTCCACGGCCAGCGCCCGGCCCGGCAGCCGGGCCAGCAGCGGGGCCGCCACCGTCCGCAGCCGCTCCAGCGACTCCAGGTGCCGGATCCGCAGCTCCCGCTCGGCGAGCCGGGCCACCGACGTCACCCACGCCAGCGTCGCCGGGTGCATCGTGGCCAGCGGCCCGCTGACGTCGACCACGCCCAGCAGCCGCCCGTCCCGCGGGTCCCGTACCGGCGCCCCCGCGCAGGTCCAGTCGTGGTGGCTGGAGACGAAGTGCTCCGCCGAGAACACCTGCACCGGCCGCCGGGCCACGAGCGCGGTGCCCACCCCGTTGGTGCCGACCACGGCCTCGTCCCAGTCGGCGCCCACCGAGAAGCCGAGCCGGTCCGCCTTGCGCAGGATGGAGGAGTGGCCCTCCCGCCACAGCAGCCGCCCGTCGGCGTCCGCGACGACCATGATGTGCAGGGCCTCGTCCAGCGCGGGCAGCAGCCCCTCCCGCAGTACGGGCAGGAGCTCCCGCAGCGGCGATCCGTGCCGCCGCTCCTCGGTCTCGGCGGCCGACAGCATCCGCGAGCGCGCGTCCCGGTCCGGGTGCACCCCGCCGGCCAGCATCCGCCGCCAGGACTCCGCGATCTCCGGTCTCGGCGCGGCCGGCGGCCGGTCCCCGGCCAGCGCGGCCGCCCGTACCCCCTTGAGCAGACGCGCCGCCGCCCGCGCGTCCATGGCCGAGATGCGTGCCACATCGACCGTGCTGCCTGTGGTGTCGGCCACCGGAAACCTCCCCGTGCGAACAGGACGTACGACGCGAGCCGCCCGGGCGGGTGTGCGGGTGACGCATCCCCGGCACCCCGGCGGACGGCTGCCGACTCAAAGGTTGCAACGGTATGCAACCCTCGCCAAGTCCCGGTCACCCGACCGAAACTGTCCGGACGCCGCCGAGCGGCGTGACAGCTCCTCCTCGGGGCTTCGGATCAGAGGTGGTGCCGAGTCGGCGCGGCGCCACCTCTGTACCGGTCGACGGGCCCGGATCCGGGCTCGGAGCGGTTTGGGGACCGCAGGGGAGCCCGACGGGGGCTCCTCCCTAACCCGCGATCCGCGCCCGTTCCACCACCGCGCCGAGGTCGAGGCTGTGCGGCAGCGTGCCGAAGGCCGTGCCCCAGTCGCCGCCCAGCCGGGAGGCGCAGAACGCGTCCGCGACCTCCGGCGGAGCCCAGCGCACCAGCAGCGATCCCTGCAGGACCAGCGCCATGCGCTCCACCACGCGGCGGGCCCGCGCCTCGATGCCCTCCAGGTCGGCGAGCTCCGTCAGCAGGTCCTTGATGGCCGAATCCAGCCGGTGGTCCGCGCCCCGGGCCAGGCCGACCTCCTGGAGGAAGGCGTTCAGCGCCTGGGGCTCGCGCTGGAGGGCGCGCAGTACGTCCAGCGCCTGTACGTTGCCCGAGCCCTCCCAGATGGAGTTCAGCGGGGACTCGCGCAGCAGTCTCGGCAGCCCGGACTCCTCGACGTAGCCGTTGCCCCCCAGACATTCCAGGGCCTCCGCGACCATCGGCGTACAGCGCTTGGTCACCCAGTATTTGGCCGCCGGCACGGCGAGGCGCAGGAAGGCCTTCTCCTGCTCGGTCCCGGCGTCGTAGGCGGCCGCCAGGCGCAGGGTCAGCGTGGTGGCGGCCTCCGACTCCAGCGCCAGGTCGGCGAGCACGTTGCGCATCAGCGGCTGGTCGATGAGCGGCGCTCCGAAAGCAGAGCGGTGCTCCGCGTGGTGCACGGCCTGCGTCAGCGCCTGCCGCATCAGCGAGGCCGAGCCGATGACGCAGTCCAGCCGGGTCGCCGCGACCATCTCGATGATGGTCCGCACCCCCCGGCCCTCCTCGCCCACCCGCTGCGCCCAGGTCCCGTCGAACTCCACCTCGCTCGACGCGTTCGACTTGTTGCCCAGCTTGTCCTTCAGCCGCTGGATCGCGAAGACGTTGCGCGTGCCGTCCGGCAGCACCCGCGGCACCAGGAAGCACGTCAGCCCGCCCGGAGCCTGCGCCAGCACCAGGAACCCATCGCACATCGGCGCCGAACAGAACCACTTGTGCCCGGTCAGCAGGTACTCGCCGGACGTGCCCAGCGGCGTCGCGGCCGTCGTGTTGGCCCGTACGTCGCTGCCGCCCTGCTTCTCCGTCATCCCCATGCCGAAGAGCACGCCGGCCTTCTGCGCGGGCGGCCGCAGCCCCTCCTCGTACACGTGCGAGGTCAGCCGCGGCTCCCATACGGCGGCGAGCGCCGGATCGGCCCGCAGCGCCGGTACCGCCGCGTGCGTCATCGAGACCGGGCAGCCGTGCCCCGCCTCGGCCTGCGACCACAGGAAGAACCCGGCGGCGCGGCGCAGATGCCCCGCCGGCCGCCCCCAGGCGTCCGTGAGCCCGGAGGTCACGGCGTGCCCGAGCAGCCGGTGCCAGGCCGGGTGGAACTCCACCTCGTCGATCCGGTTCCCGTACCGGTCGTGCGTCCGCAGTTTCGGCGGGTTCTCGTTCGCCTGCACGCCCCATTCCTGGGCCTGCGCGGATCCTGCCGCGTGCCCGAGGGTGGTGAGCTCCTCCCGTACCTCGCCGAGGAGTTCGGGCTCCGCGGATGCGAGGTGACGCTCGACGCCCTCGGTGAGGGCCCGATCGCCGCCGTAGACGTCGTACCCCACCAGAGGCGGGGCCTGGTTGCTGACTGTGTGGGTGGTGGCTGCCATGCGGATACCGTAAGGACGTGCAGCCAGCAAAAGAAACACCCGAGCGGATCCCGGAACCCCCAGGACGGCTCCACCGGGCCCGCGCCCTCTACCGCAACGTCTCGAAGCGGAAGATGGGCTGGCTGCTCCTGAAGGACACCGTCAACTCGTGCATCGAGTACCGCATCCTCGGTCTGGCGGCCGAGGCGGCGTTCTTCACGCTGCTGTCGCTGCCCCCGCTCTTCCTCGGCCTGCTGGGCCTGCTCGGCTACGTGGACGGCTGGACCGGCAAGACCACGGTGGCCAGCATCGAGGAGAACATCCTGGGCGCCGTCGGCACGGTGCTGTCCGACCGCGGCGTCAACGACATCGCCAAACCGATGCTCGACGACGTGACGGGACGCGGCCGCCCCGACCTCATCTCGCTCGGCTTCGCCTTCGCCCTGTGGTCGGGCTCCCGCGCGGTGAACGTCTTCATCGACACCATCACCGTGATGTACGGGCTCGACGGGCAGCGCGGCATCGTCAAGACCCGGCTGCTGGCCTTCGTGCTCTACATCATCGCGCTGGTGATCGGCGCGATCGTGCTGCCGCTGATGGTGGTGGGGCCGGACGCCGTGATCGAGCTGGTCCCCTGGGGCACCAGCGTGATCGCGGTGCTGTACTGGCCGACCGTCACCCTGCTGTCCATCGTCTTCCTGACGACGCTCTACCACGTGTCCGTACCGGTGCGTTCGCCGTGGATCGAGGACGTGCCGGGGGCGCTGGTGGCCCTCGCCATGTGGGTGCTCGGCTCGTTCCTGCTGCGCATCTACCTCACCAACACCGTCGAGGGGCCGACGATCTACGGATCGCTCGCGGCGCCGGTGGCGGTGCTCCTGTGGATCGGCATCTCGGCCTTCGCGGTGCTGGTCGGCGCCGCCGTGAACGCCGCCATCGACCGGGTCTGGCCGTCCGTGGCCACGGCGGCGGCGCGCGAGGCCAACGAGCGGGCCCGGGAGCTGGAGGCCGCGCAGCTGATCGCGCGGGCCGCGGCCTGGCGGGCCCTGGCCGAGGGCGAGTCGGAGGACGACGAGGACGGCGGGATGCCGTCGGAGTTCCCGGAGCGGTGGTCGAAGTTCCTGCCGCCGGAGGACTACTCCTCGCGGCTGCGCAAACACTGACCGGTACCCGCGAGGGCCGTCGATCTCCGCCCTACCCTTGAGGGGTGTACGAGGAAGCACCGTCGGCTGCCGTACCCGGAGCCGTGCTGTGGCGGGCCCGGGGCACCGGCCGCATGGTGCTGCCCGACGGGTGCATGGACCTGCTGTGGGCCGACGGCCGGCTGCTGGTGGCCGGGCCCGACACCGGGCCGCATCCCGCCGGGGAGGTCCCGGGCGGTGCCTTTGCCGGGATCCGGCTGGCGCCCGGCACCGCGCCCGCGCTGCTCGGCGTACCGGCCCACGCCCTGCGCGACCGCCGCGTCGAGCTCGCCGAGCTGTGGCCGGCGCGGGAGGTACGCAGCCTCACGGGGCGCGTGGCGGCGTACGGGGACCCGCGCGCCGGACTGGAGGCGCTGGCCGTGCGCCGTGCGGCCGGGGCCGCGCCGCCCGACCCGCTGGCCGCGGAGGTCGCCGCCCGGCTCCGGGCGGGGGAGGCGGTCGCCGGCATCGCCGCGGCCGTCGGCCTCGGGGAGCGGCAACTGCGGCGGCGCTCCCTGGACGCCTTCGGGTACGGGCCGCGGACGCTCGGCCGGATCCTGCGGCTGCGCCGCGCCCTGGCACTGGCCGACGCGGGCATGCCGTACGCCGAGGTGGCGTGTGCCGCCGGGTACGCCGACCAGGCGCACCTCGCCCGCGAGGTGCGCGCGCTGGCCGGGACCACGCTGACCGCCTACGCGGCGGGCTCCGCCGGGGCGAAGAGGGAGACGCCGCAGCCGTCCGGGTCGAGCACGACGGCGTAGCGCTGCCCCCAGAAGGCGTCCCAGGGCTTCAGGTGGCCCGGGTATCCCGCCGCGGTCAGCTCCGCGTAGAGGGCGTCCACCTCGGCGGGGGAGTCGCACAGGAAGGCCAGGTCCCGGCGGCCGTCGCCGGTGGGGCGGGTCCAGGATGGGTCGAAGGAGCGGACGGTCTCCTCGGTGTCCCAGCCGATCCGCAGCCCGCCGGGCAGCACGGCCTCCACGTGCGGCAGGCCGTCGGCCTCGGCCGGGACGTCCAGCCCGAGGCGGCGGTAGAAGGCGAGCGAGGCGGCCATGTCGGAGACGACCAGGCCGATCATGTCGAGTCGTGGAGTCATGACAGCAGGCTAGGCAGGCCGCGTCGCACCCGTCTTGAACGAAACGGACACCGGTGCGTGCGGGGGCGCGGGGGCCGGAGGCCCGTCGGTGCGTCGGTGCGTCGGCCCGGCGTCAGCCCTTGCGGCGCGCGGCCACCATCCCGCACGCCAGCGCCAACGGCAGCTCCGCACCCGCCGCCAGCAGCAGCGCCATGCCCTGCCCGCCGGTCCCGGCCGAGGTCGTGACGTCGAACCAGGCGTCCATCACCAGCAGCGCGGCCGTCGCCGCCGCGACCGGCGACACCCGCGGGTCGCCCCTGCGCAGCAGCATCCCGGTCCCGGTCAGCCCGGCGGCCAGCATCAGGTCCAGGCCGATCCACGCCGTGGCCCAGTTCGAGACCTCGGTGGTCTGCGGCGTCGTCTTCGCCAGCACCAGCACCCAAGGGAGCAGCGCCACTCCCGCACAGGTGAACACGGTGGCCGGCCGGGGGGTGCGCCAGGTGCGGGCCTGCGGGGCGACAAGTGCCATGGGTGCGGGTCTCCTTCCGGCCCGGCGGTCCGTCCCCCGGGCACACCACCAGCCTCGTCCGCGGCGCCGCCGGGATCACTGGCCCCACGGTCCGAACCCGTGGTGGTGCCAGGTACACCCCCGGCCGGGTGCCAGCGTGATGGAAAGCCCCTGACCAGTGCGATTACCGTATGGGTCATGGCACTTCGCGGCGCGCTGAGGCGTACGTACACCTGGACCGCGGCGCACGCGCCGTGGTCGGCGTGGGCCTGGCGCAACACGGTCTTCACCACGGCCGCGATCCCGCCGGCCCTGCCCGCGCTCCTCGGCTTCGGCTACATGGCCGTGGCGCCCGGCTTCAGCCCGGTCACGCTGCTCGCGGTGCCGGTGCTCTGCCCGTTGCTCACCGCGCTCCAGCGCAGCCGCTTCTGGGCGCTGCTCGGCCTCGACGTGCCGGAGGTCGTACGGGAGAACCGCTGGTCGAGCCTGCGCGGGCTGGCCGAACGGGCGCGCTCCGAGGCGACCTGGCGGCAGTACGGCTACCACCTGCTCGTCAGCCCGCTCGCCGCGGCCGCCGGCGCGCTGGTGGTGCTGGCCTGGGCGTTCGGGGTCGCGGCCGCGTCCGTCTACGGCTGGTTCTGGTTCCTGCCCGCGGACACCCGCGCCCCCGGCTGGACCGGCAACTACGACGTCGTCACCGTCGGCGGAGTCCTGCTGGTGCTCACCGCGCCCTGGCTCGCCGCCCTCTTCACGCGGCTCGACGCCTTCGCCGCGGCCGCGCTCCTCGGCCCGAACCGGGCCCGCGAGTTGGAGCGGCGCGTCGAGGACCTCGCGGAGAGCCGGGCCGGGGTGCTGGACGCCGCCGATCTCGAACGCCGCCGGATCGAGCGGGACCTGCACGACGGAGCCCAGCAGCGGCTGGTCGCCCTCGCCATGAACCTCGGCATCGCGCGCGCCACGCTGCCCGATCTGCCGCCCGAGGCCAAGGCCGTCATCGACGAGGCGCACCGCCAGGCGAAGGAGGCCATCGAGGAGCTCAACAGCCTGGTACGGGGCCTGCATCCGGCCGTACTGGAGGACCGCGGGCTCGATGCGGCGCTCTCCGGGATCGCCGCCCGCGCCCCGTTCCCCGTGGAGTTGACCGTGGACATCGGGACGCGGCCGGGGGCCACCGTGGAGGCCGTCGCCTACTTCGTGGTCTCCGAGACCCTGGCCAACGTGGCCAAGCACGCCCGGGCGGACCGCTGTTCGGTACGGGTCGTGCGCGCGGCCGCAGCCGGCGGGACCGCCCGCCGAGGGGACCTGCTGCGGGTCACCGTCACCGACGACGGGGTCGGCGGGGCGGACCCGGCCCGCGGAACCGGCCTGGTCGGCCTGCGCAAACGCGTAGGGTCGGTCGACGGAACCATCATGATCAACAGCCCTCTCGGGGGCCCGACCGTCATCACCGTGGAGCTGCCGTGCGGGCTGTGATCGCCGAGGACTCCGTCCTGCTGCGGATAGGACTCGTCAAAGTCCTCGAAATGGCCGGCTTCGAGGTGGCCGCCGAGACCGGGGACGGCGAGGGGCTGCTCGCCGCCGTCGAGCAACACCGGCCCGAGCTGGCGCTCGTGGACGTACGGATGCCGCCCGGCTTCACCGACGAGGGGGTCCGGGCCGCCCTGACGATCCGCCGGGAGAGCCCCGGCACGGCGGTGCTGCTGCTCTCGCAGTACGTGGAGGAACGGTACGCCGCCGATCTGCTCGCCGCCCCGAGCGCCGCCGGCATCGGCTACCTCCTCAAGCAACGGGTCGCCGACGTCGAGGAGTTCATCGACGCGCTGCGGCGCGTCGCGGCCGGCGGCACCGCACTCGACCCGCAGGTCGTCGCCCAGCTCCTGCTGCGGCGCGGCGGCGGACCGGACCCCCTGGAGCGCCTCACCCCGCGCGAGCGGGAGGTACTGGCGCTGATGGCCGAGGGCCGCTCGAACGCCGGGATCGCGGCCGAACTCGTGGTGAGCGAGAGCGCGGTGGCCAAACACATCAACAACATCTTCACCAAACTCGACCTGCCGCCGGCCGACGGCGACCACCGCCGGGTCCTGGCGGTCCTGCGCTTCCTGGACGGCACGCCGTGACGCGGGCCGCCGCGCCGACGGACGCCTCCGACCCCGCCGCCACGCGGCCCCGCACGCAGGCCGCGGCCCCGGACCGCCCGGGACAGCGGTTCGCCTGGACCGTCGCCGCCCTGCTGAGCGCGCTCCTCGTCGTGGCCCCGGCCACCTGGCAGGCCTGGTCCTACGGGAACACCCGCAACGACACGCTGATCGGCGGCAGCGGCGGCCGCCCGGTGACCGCGCTGGAGATCGTGGGCGGCGACGCGAACGTCACCGTCACCCCCCGCACCGACCGGGAGGTCGGCTACCGCGCCACGATCGGCTGGTCGCTCAAGGCGCCCACCATCGAGCAGAGCTGGCTCGGCGACACCCTGCGGCTGACCCCGCACTGCCCCGGCGAGGAGCTCCTGCCCACCCTCGATGCCGGCTGCTCCGTCCGGCTCGGGGTGACCGTGCCGGAGGGCATCCCCGTGAAGGTGACGGCCGGCTCCGGCCGGGTCCTCCTCAGCGGCCTGGGCGGCGCCGTCGACGCCGAGGTCGACTCCGGCCGGGTCGAGCTCGTGGGGCTGCGCGGAGCGCTCCGCGCGAAGGTCGGCTCCGGCACCCTCCGGGCCACCGGCCTCACCGGGCCCCAGGCCGAGATCCGGGTCGGCTCCGGCCGGGCCGACGCGGCCTTCGTCACCCCGCCGGACCAGGTCAGCGCCCGGGTCGGCTCCGGCCGCCTCGACCTCACCGTGCCCGCGGCCGCCCGCTTCCGGGTCCGCTGCGAGAGCGGCAGCGGCCGCTGCGAGGTCCCCGAGGCCCTGAGCGACGCCGGCTCCTCCCGGACCCTGGACCTCGAGGCGGGCGTCGGCCGCGCGCAGGCGACGTACCCGGCCGGGCCGTGAAAAAGGAACGCGAAGGGACGCGAAAAAAGAACGTGAAAAAAGAAGTGGCCCCGCCGTGCGGGATCTTGTTACGGTGGATCCGTTCCCGCCGAGCCGGTGGAGGACCTCAGTAACGTGCATGACCCGGAGGTGAGTTCATTGATGACTGTCGTTGCGCAGGGCGCTGCCCGCACTCAGAAGACCATCAATGTCACTTCTGTGGTCTCCGGCTGACCTCACACCTCTTCGCGCGCCGCCACCGAGCGAGCGCACGCGGCCGGGGCCACCCTGTGAAGGGTTCCCCTTGTCTTTCTCGTCTTTCCCCGCTTCCTCCTCCGTTTCCACCTCTTCTGCGCAGGCCTCGCTCTCGCACGCCCTCGCCCCCTTCGGCTGGGACGACGCCTGGGCGGCCGAGTTCACCCCGTACGCCGAACAGGGCCTCGTGGCCGGCCGGGTCGTACGCGTCGACCGCGGTCAGTGCGACGTCATGACCGCGGACGGCATCGTCCGCGCCGACACCGCCTTCGTCACCCCGCACGACCCGCTGCGGGTCATCTGCACCGGTGACTGGGCCGCCGTCGAGGCCTTCGGCAACCCGCGCTACGTGAAGGCGTACCTGCCGCGCCGCACCGCCTTCGTCCGCTCCACCTCCTCACAGCGGTCCGAGGGGCAGATCCTCGCCGCCAACGTCGACCACGCGATCATCGCCGTATCCCTCGCCGTCGAACTGGACCTGGGGCGCATCGAGCGCTTCCTGGCCCTGGCCTGGGAATCGGGGGCGCAGCCGCTGGTCGTCCTCACCAAGGCGGACCTCGTCCCGGACCCGGTGACGCTCGGCCACCTGGTCGAGGACGTCGAGTCCGCCGCGCCGGGCGTCCAGGTGCTGACCGTCTCCTCCGTCACCGGAGAGGGCACGGACGTCCTCGCCGCCGTCGTCGCGGGCGGCACCAGCGTGCTGCTCGGCGTCTCCGGCGCCGGCAAGTCCACACTGGCCAACGCGCTGCTCGGCGCGGAGGTCATGGAGGTCCAGGAGGCCCGCGAGGTCGACGGCAAGGGCCGCCACACCACCACGACCCGCAACCTGCTCGCCCTGCCGGGCGGCGGCGTGCTGATCGACACGCCCGGGCTGCGCGGCGTCGGACTCTGGGACGCCGAGACCGGCGTCGGACAGGTCTTCTCGGAGATCGAGGAGTACGCGGAGCACTGCCGCTTCCACGACTGCGCGCACGAGGCGGAGCCGGGGTGCGCGGTGCTGGCCGCGGTGGACTCGGGGGAGCTGGCGGAGCGCCGCCTCGACAGCTACCGCAAGCTGCTGCGGGAGAACCAGCGGATCGTGGCCAAGACGGATGCGCGGCTGCGGTCGGAGATCCGCCGTGACTGGCGCCTCAAGTCGGCGGAGGGCCGCGCCAACCATGCGGCCAAGCGCGGCGCCCGCGCCTGACCCGCGCCACCCCCTGCGGAGCCCCGCCCCGGGGCTCCGCGGGGCCCCCGCACCGCGCGCCTCAAACGCCGGCGGGGCTGAAGGGTGCGGGGCTCCGCCCCGGACCCCGGTCCTCAAACGCCGGACGGGCTGAAAGACCGCCTCAAACGCCGGCGGGGCTTCGCGGCCCAGACGCACTCCGACTCGCTCGTGGGGCTGCTGGGCGCGCTGCTCGTCATCCGTACACGCTCCCGCCGCACCCTGGTGCCGGCGGGATGAGGAAAGGAACTCGCCGGATGTCTCCGGAGGAGATCGTCGACGGCCAGCTCGCCGCGTACAACGCGCGTGACCTGGAGGGATTTCTCGGCTTCTACGTGAAGGACGTGCCGGTGCACGCCTTCCCGTCGGGTGAGGTGATGGCCGACCGCTCGGGCACGGCGTTCGAGGAGCGCTACGCCGCCCTCTTCGAGTCGAGCCCCGACCTGCACGCGGAGCTCGTCTCCCGCGTCACGCACGGCCGCATCGTGATCGACCAGGAACGCGTCACCGGCTTCATGGGCGGCGAGGCCCGATCGGCCGTCGCGATGTACGAGGTCGGACCGGACCGCATCGAGAAGGTGTGGTTCGTGGTCTGACGACAGGTCCGGCGACGGCCGCCGGCGACCTGACGGCGAGGCGGCCGGCCGCCCCGGGGCGCCGGGGAGAGCGGGAACGAAGCTCTCCCCGGCGCCTTCGCGTCCTGCGGGCCCTCCGGGCCCGCCACGGCTACGCCCCCGCCACCACCGCGCCCACCCACGCCCCCACCACCAGCAGGCACGCGAACAGCTCCACGAGCACGCTCGTCCCCACCGCCCGCATCACCGCCCGCACCGACGCCGACGCCTCCCCGTGCGTGCCCAGGCGCAGCCGCTCGCAGAGGTAGATGCCGCCCACGAACCCCGGGACCGCCCCCAGTACGGGGATCAGCACGAAGCCCAGTACCGCGCCGGCCCCCGCGAACACCGCCATCCGGGGAGTGACCCCCAGCCCCCGCACCCGCCGCGGCGGCAGCTGCCACTTCACCACCTGCACCACCAGCAGCAGGGCCGTCGCCGAGACCAGCAGGGACCACGCCAGGGCCGACCGCACGTGCAGCGCCCACCACAGCAGCCCCGCCCACACCAGCCAGGTGCCCGGCACACCCGGGACCAGCACCCCCAGTACCCCGAGCAGCAGCACCAGCCCCACCAGGAGCAGCTGAGGCAGATCCATCTGCTCAGCCTGACCGACCAGCGCCTATCGGGCCACCCAGCCCCGCTCGTACGCGTGCCAGCCCAGCTGCAGCCGTGTCGTCACCCCGGACAGCTCCATCAGGCCCTTGACCCGCCGCTGCACCGTCCGCAGGCCCAGCTCCAGGTGCTTCGCCGCGCTCGCGTCCGTCATGCCCGCCAGGAGCAGCGAGAGGATCTCCAGATCCGTGGCGTCGGGCACGTCCTCCGACTCCTCCGCTCCCGCCGCCCCCAGCCGCAACGGCAGGGCCTCCCGCCACACCGCCTCGAACAGCCCCGTCAGGGACTCCAGCAGCCCCGACGCGTGCACCACCAGCGCCGCCGGCTCCGCTCCGGGCCCCGTCAGCGGCACCAGCGCCAGCGACCGGTCCGCGATCACCAGCCTGGTCGGAACCCGCTGGATCACCCGGACGCCCTCGCCCCGCGCGAGCGCCGTCGACGCCTCCCGGATCCCGGTCGGCAGCGTCAGTACGTCCCGCTCGATCACCACCCGGTACTCGACGCCCCGCGCGGAGGCCTGCTCCTCCGCCTCGTTGTCCATGCCCGTCACCACCTGGGGCCGGGCGCTGACCAGGGCGCACACCTCCTCCGCCGCGCCCACCTGGAGCTGGTGGAAACGGTGCGCGACCGCGCTCGCGCCCGTCACCACCTCCACCAGGTCGTGCACGGACGGTTCGGCCGCCTCCGCCCGGTACTCCTGCGCCAGCAGCGCCGCCGCCAGCTCCGCCTGCTCCAGCTCGTGCCGCTGCTGGGTCAGCAGGGCCCCGAGCGCGACCCCGGGCGGGGCCGCCACCCAGCGTCCGGGCCGGGCCGAGGACTGCGCCGCGAGCCCGTGCCGCTCCAGATGGCGCAGGGCCCGTTCGGTCTGCGGCACCGGCAGCGTCAGCCGGTGCGCGAGGTCGGGCACCTCCGCCGCACCCAGCGCCACCAGCACGCGGTACGCCGACTCCTGGCCCTCGTCGAGGCCTATGGCACCCAGCAACCCGTCCACCACCTTTCGACACAGCGCCTGGCGGGAAGCGGCCACGGCGCAAACCCGCCGCGGACATCATCGCCGCACCCCCCGCCCCTCTGCCAAGGTGGCGCCACCGCAGCACCAACATCCGCTGGCCAGAAGCCATTTACGCGGCAGCTTTGCCGCGCAATGCAGTAGTTGGCCGGAATTCACCTGGGGAGAGCGATGCGCCCGATATCGCGTACGGCACTCGGGGCGGCCACCGCGGCCGTCCTGGCCGTCACCGCCGTCGGCCCGTCGACGGCGCAGCCGGCCGACGGAGCGCCCGGAGCGGGAAAGAGACCACTCGTCGGGAGCGAGGCGGCCGGAAAGCAGCCCACGGCCCCCGTCACCGTCACCCTCGTCACGGGTGACCGGATCCTGGTCTCCACCGACGCGGCCGGCCGCACGGCCGCCACCGCGATGCCGCGCGAGGACGGCTCGCAGCCGCTCGTGCAGACGAAACAGTCCGGCAAGGACCTGTACGTGTACCCCGAGGGCGCCGCCAAGGCCCTCGCCGCCGGCCGGGTCGACCACGAGCTCTTCAACGTCACCGGCCTCGTCCGGCAGGGCTACGACGACGCCCACACCAAGAAGCTCCCGCTCATCGCGGTCTACGACGGTTCCGTGAACGTCGCACGCAGCGCCCCGCCCGCCCCGCGCGGCGCGGACCGCTCGCTCGTCCTCGGCTCCATCGGGGCCGTGGCCCTCGCCGCCGACAAGGAGCAGGCCGCCGCCTTCTGGGCCGACGTCACCGGTACGGACGCCCGCGCGAGCTCCGTCTCGGGCGGCCTGAAGAAGCTGTGGCTGGACGGCAAGGTCCAGGCGAACCTGGAGCGCTCCACCAAGCAGGTGGCCGCCACCGCCGCCTGGGCCGCCGGATTCGACGGCAAGGGCACCAGGGTCGCCGTCCTCGACACCGGCACCGACCTGGAACACCCCGACCTCAAGGGCCGCGTCGGCGCGTCGAGGAACTTCACCGACTCCGACACCGACGCCGACCGGCAGGGCCACGGCACCCACACCATCTCCACCGTCGGCGGCTCCGGAGCCGAGAGCGGCGGCGCCAAGAAGGGCGTGGCCCCCGGCGCCGAACTGCTCAGCGGGAAGGTCCTCGACGACGCGGGTTACGGCCTCGACTCGTGGATCATCGCCGGCATGGAGTGGGCCGTCGAGTCCAAGGCCGACGTGGTCTCCATGAGCCTCGGCGACCCCTCCCGGACCGCCTGCGACGACCCGCTCGCCGCCGCCGCCGAACGGCTCTCCCGGCAGGGCCCGCTGTTCGTGATCGCCGCCGGCAACTCCGGCCCCGGCAACAACACCGTCTCCTCACCCGGCTGCGCGGCGAGCGTGCTCACCGTCGGAGCCGTGGACCGCGACGACACCACCGCCACGTTCTCCAGCCGTGGCCCGGCCGGTCTCGCGCACACCCTCAAGCCGGAGATCGCCGCCCCCGGCGTCGGGATCTCGGCCGCCGCCGCGGGCGGCCGCGGGGTGTACGCCTACCAGTCCATGTCCGGCACCTCGATGGCCACCCCGCACGTCGCGGGCGCCGCCGCCATCGTCAAGCAGCGCCACCCCGACTGGACCGGGCAGCAGATCAAGGCCGCCCTCGTCGGATCCGCGAACACCGGGGTCCCCGGCGACGTACGGGAGACCGGCGGCGGCCGCCTCGACGTGAAGGCCGCGATCGACACCACCGTCACCGGCGCCCCCGCCGTCCAGGGCGGCGCGTACAACTGGCCGCAGGACCGCAGCGACCGCGTCACCGTCGAGGTCCCGTACACCAACCTCGGCAAGAGCCCCGTCACGCTGAACCTCGCCGTCGAGAAGGTCACCGGCAACGACGGCTCCGCCGTCCGCGGCCAGGTCGCCCGCCTCGACCAGCGCACCGTCACCGTCCCGGCCGGAGCCACCGTCAAGGTGCCGCTCGCCCTCGACCCGGCCGCGAAGCTGGAGCGTTCCCAGTACGGGGACGTCACCGGCCGCGTCGTCGCCACCGCGCACGGCGTCCGCGTCTCCACCCCCTTCTCGCTCTACGTGGAGCCCGAGACGGTGACCCTGCGCGTCAAGCTCGTCGACCGCGCGGGCAAGCCGGCCGCCGGACCCTCCTCCCTGGACGTCATCGGCACCGACGACGCCACCGGTGAGCGCCGCTTCAACGACGGCTCCGTGGACCAGGTCTACCGGGTGCGCCCGGGCGCCTACTTCCTCTCCGCCTTCGTCGGCACCCCCGACGCCGGGGAGGGCGCCGAGCTGATCGACTCCCTCACCTACCTCGGCCGGCCCCAGGTCGAGCTGAGGAAGGACACCACGATCGTGCTCGACGCCCGCAAGGCCGGGCGCCTGGACATCGGGGCCGACAAGCCCGTCGAGGCCCGCAACACCACCCTCGGCTTCGCCCGCAGCTGGGGTCGTGATGCATGGCTGCACGCGGGCACGGCAGCGGGCGGCCGGACCATCCGAGGCTTCTACGCCTCCGTCGAAGGCCGCGCCAAGGACGGCGACTTCGAGTTCGGCAGCTACTGGCGGGCGGCCGCGCCGCTGATCTCCGAGCTGAAGGCCGTCGGCGGTCCGGCCCTGCACCCGATCACCGCCTCCACCGGCAGCGACAACCTCGACGGAACCGGCAGCGCCCCGCTGGTCGACGCCGGCTCCGGCACCCCCGAGGAGCTCGCCGCCGCCGGCGCCAAGGACGCCGTCGTCCTGGTGAAGGCGGTGGACGGCGCCCTGTACGAGGTCGCGCAGAACGCCAAGGCCGCCGGCGCCAAGGCGGTGCTCGCCCACCGCGAGGCCCCCGGCCGCTGGGTCGCCTTCACCGGCTACGCGGGCGGCGCGCTGCCCACCATAGCCATCGAGGCC
Source organism: Streptomyces sp. NPDC001513 (assembly GCF_042894695.1). Taxonomy (NCBI): domain Bacteria; kingdom Bacillati; phylum Actinomycetota; class Actinomycetes; order Kitasatosporales; family Streptomycetaceae; genus Streptomyces; species Streptomyces sp. NPDC001513. The sequence goes on along the minus strand of NZ_JBIAVU010000019.1, from coordinate 177,347 downwards.
GCCGAGGGGCAGGCGCTCCTGGCCCGGCTGACGACGGGCAAGGTCACGCTGTCGTGGAAGGCCACCGCGAAGAGCCCGTACGTCTACTCCCTCGCCTTCCCCGAGACGGGCGAGGTCAAGGGCGACCGCACCTACCGGGTGCGCGACCGCGACCTCGGCCGGGTCGAGTCCGCCTACAACTCCATGGGCGTGGCCGCCGACTTCATCGACCTGGCCGGCGCCTACCGGCCGATCGGCACTGCCGTCTACTTCGGCGGGATGGAGACCGTCGCGGCGCCCGGCACGCGGACCGAGTACTACTCGGCCGGGGACACCGCCTGGGACCAACTGCTCTCCAGCAGCTTCCCCTGGGGCGAGTTCATGGTCGGCGAGCAGCACACCTACGCCAAGGGCCAGAAGGCCAAGGCGACGTGGTACGACGGGATCACCGGGCCGGTCGCCCCGCGCGACCTCTCGGGCAAGGAGACCCTCGCCGCCGAGCGGCAGGGCAACCTGATCGGCTTCGCCCCCGCCATGTGGGGCGACAGCGGGCACGCCGCGCAGCCGGGCTCCTTCGGTGACATCGGCGGACTCCGGCTCAAGCGCAACGGCGAGGTCATCGGCGACAGTTGGTACCCGTTCGGCGTCTTCGAGATCCCGGCCGAGGAGAGCCGCTACGAACTGACCCAGAGCATCGAGAAGATCGGCCCGCCGGCCCGCGTCTGGCAGCGGTCCACCTCGGTGCAGACGACCTGGGGCTTCACCTCGAAGCTGGACCCGTCGGCGTACTCGCAGGGCCTGCCGGTCCTCTTCCCGCGGTACGAGGCCCCGCTGGACGGGCTGAAGACGGTCGCGGCGGCGAACGGCCAGAGCATCGGGCTCACCGTCACCGGGCACGCGGGCTACGTGCCCGGCGCGCTGAAGTCGGCGAAGCTGTCGTACTCCTACGACGGCGAGAACTGGACGCAGGCGAAGGTCGGCGAGCGGGGCGGCCGGTGGACCGCGGTCGTGGACCACGCCGGAGCCTCCGGCAAGCCGGTGTCCCTGAAGGTCGAACTGACCGACGCGAAGGGCGCGACGGTCACCCAGACCGTCGCGCGGGCGTACGACGTGCGCTAGGCCGTACGGACAGGGCGGAAACGGTCCACCGGGCGGCGGCCCGGTGGACCCTTTTCGTGCGTTCGGCGTTTTCCGCCCGTGCCGGAGGCCGAGAATGAGGGCATGAGTCAGCAGGGCGCGGACGACTGGTGGCAGAAGCTCTACGAGGACCCGGACGCGGGACCGGAAGCCGACCCGGGGGACACCCTGGACCATCGGTTCCGCTCGGCGGCCGGAGTGACGACGGACCCGGCCGTGCCCACGGCCCCGGCTCCGCCGGAACGGGACCCGGAGCCGGGGCGGGGACCGGTTCCGGGCGCCCGCACGGCCCCGGACGCCGGGCGGGCAGCCCGGCCTCCGGTGCCGGGGCACGACGACGGACCCGGCGGCCCGGGACGGACCCAGCCGCTGCTCCCGGGCCCGCGCCCGGCCCAGGGGCCGCCGCCGACGCCGGACGTGCCGTCACCCCGCGAGCGGTACGGCCCGCCCCCGCCCCTGCTCCCGGGCCCCCGCCCGGCGCCGGAACCCCCGCGCGCCGAGCAGTCCACCCCGCCCCCACCCCTGACCTCGGCCCCGCCCGTGCCCCCGGCGGCTCCGCCCACGGCTCCGGCCTCGCCCTTCCCGGCCCCGCCCTCGGCTCAGGCCCCGCCATCGGTGCCGGCACCGCCTTCGGGCGCGCCTTCGCCCCTGGCCTCGCCCGCGGCCTCGGCACCGCCGGCGTCCCCGCCCACAGCCCCGGCCCCGTCGGCCTCCGTGCCGCCCCTGGCTCCAGCCTCGACCCCGGCCCCGCCTTCGGCCCAGCCTGCGCCCCCGGTACCGCCGCCGGGCTCCGCTCCGCCCGTGCCACCGGCCTCGGCCCCGCCCACAGCCTCGGCGCAGCCTTCGCCCACGGCTTCGGCCCCGCCTGCGGCCCCGGCCCCGGTTTCGCCGCCGGGGGTCGCCGCGCCTCGGGATCCCCGTGCGGGTGGGGTCACCGGGTACGCGCTCGGGGGTGTCGACGTGCCGCCCGTCTCCGGGGCGGAGCTGCCGGTCCGCCGGGGGTATGCGCAGGCGCCGCGCCCGGAGGACCGGACCGAGGAGGTGCCCGCGCCCGAGCCCGTACCCGAACCCCCGGCGGACGCCCCGGCGCAGCGGCGGCCCGAGGTGCACCACCTCGGCGACCGCGCACCCACCTACGCCGCCGAACCGGGCGCGCTCCCGCCCGCCGACCCGGCCGCCCTCGACGCGCTGACCCCGGACACCGTGCTGGAAGGGGCCCGCTACGGCACCTACACCCTGCGCGCCGCCTCCCTGCGCGGGGACTCCGCCCGCTTCCGCGGCGAGGTGCGCCGGGACTTCCTGCTCACCGCCCGCTTCGGCAGCGGCGACGACGCCCTGGTCCTGGTGGCCCTGGCCGGCGGGGACCGGGCCGCGCCCGGGGCCGCGGAGGCCGCCGCCGAGCTGTGCCGCACGGTCGCGGCGGCCGTCGGGCGGAGTCAGGGCCGGCTGGCCGAGGACATCCGCGCCGGGCGCCGCGACGCCCTGCGCTCGGGCCTCCAGCGGCTCACCGACCGGGGCTACGGCCGGCTGCGGGCCCGCGCCGCCGAGCTGGGGCTCGCCGAGGCGGCGTACACCGCGGGGCTGCGCGGGCTGCTGCTCCCGGTGGACCCGGAGTGCCGCACCCGGGTGTGCTTCGGCTCCGGCGCGGGCGGGCTGTTCCGGCTCCGTTCGGGCCAGTGGCAGGACCTGGAACCCGCCGCTCCCCCCGCGGCCCAGGGAGCCCCCGGACCCGACGACGAGGCCGAGGCCGCGTTCCGGTTCCGCGCGTCCGTGGCCCGGCCCGGCGACACCCTGCTGCTGTGCTCCGGGGGCCTGGCGGAGCCGATGCGCGAGGAGGCGGCCCTCACGGCAGAGCTCGGCGCGCGCTGGAGCGAGGCGGAGCCGCCCGGTCTGGCGGCCTTCCTCGCGGACATCCAGCTCCGCCTCAAGGGGTACGCCGACGACCGCACGGCCGCCGCGGTCTGGGAGGCGTAACCGGCGCACCCGTGGCCCCGGTGTCTCGGTGTTGCAGCGTGCTCGCGCCGGTGCGCCCCGCGGCGCGTGGCCGCGGGGCGCACCGTCTGAGTCAGTCGACCAGCTCCCCGTTGCGCGTTCCGCCCTCGCAGATGTTGTTCGCCCCGACCTTTCCGCCGCCGTCGATGCACTCACCGGGGGTGGGGTTCTCGGTGACGGCGATGGTCGGGGTGGCAGGGGCGGCGGTCGCGGTGGCGGCGCCTGTGAGGCCGAGTCCGGCGAGGGCCGCCGTGGCGATGACGGCGGCGAAGATTCGTCGAATGCGCATGTGGTTTCCCTTTCACGGATTGACTCGTTTGGGGCACTCACCAGCTTGATCTTCACCCATCCGGGTGGCGCGCTGGATTACTCCATTCGGGTGAGTCCTGGCGAGAGTGCCGGCCGACGAGATGCCGTGTTCACCGTCGGCACCGGCATGTGCAATGTGTGGGCGGCGCGCTATCTTTCCCGAACGGCGACCGGCGAACGGCGCAACATCGGCTTCTTGGGCCACGGCTCCGTGGCGAACGGCCCTCCGCGGGCCGTCGGCGCACCCTTCACCGGCCGGGACCGTCAAGTGGTGTCGATGTCGGGCGACGGTGGTTTCTCGATGCCGAGGGGAGATTTCCTCCCCCTGGTGCAGTACCACCTGCCCGTCAAAGTGGTTCTCTTCATCAACTCAGCCCTGAGGATGGTCGAGTTGGAGATGTCGGTTTCCGGCCTGCCCGCCCACGGGGCGATGTACCGGGACCCGGGCCTCGCGGCGCTCGCGCGGGCGGCGGGCGCGTACGGGATCCGCGTGGCGAAGCCCGAGCAGCTCACAGGGGCTTTGAGGGATGCTTTCCGGCACTCGGGACCCGCCCCGGTGGATGGGGTGACGGACCCGGCCGCCCTGTGGGTTCCTCCCAGGATCAGGGCCGAGGCGGTGACCGGATTTGCATGGTCCACCAGCAAGATCGTGCTGGACGGCGGGGTGGGCCGCATGATCCGGATGGCTCGATCCAACCTCCGCAACGTGCCCCTCCCGTAAGCCCGCAGGAGTGCGGAACCCCCCGGGGGGCATGCATCCCGTAGACCTGTTCGAGAGCAAGGACGCGGGGAGGGACATCGCCGTGCGGGTGGGGGCGAAGACCGGGAAGACGTGGTGGAGAGGGAGGCCGGTGCCGCGCGAACCGTCCGCCGGTGAGGACGGGGGAGCGGTGGACACGCTGCGGATCACCCGGAGCGTGCGCCGGGCCGACCTGAAAGCGGTGGGTGAAGTCCGCCGGGCCTTACGGGAGTTGATGCGCCACCGGTGCCGGACCGATGCCGCCGAGGTGGCCGAGCTGCTGATCACCGAGCTCGTCACCAACGCCCTCGTCCACACCGACCGGGGCGCGGAAGTGTCCGCGAGTCTCGCCGCCACGCGCTTACGGGTGGAGGTGCGGGACTACGCAGCACGCCGACCCCGGCCGTACGTACCGACCGCCGACGACGGTACGCACGGCCGGGGACTCGTGCTGGTGCAGGCGCTCGCCGACGACTGGGGCGTGGACGCGCTGGCCCTGGGCAGCGGCAAGGTGGTGTGGTTCGAGCTCGACGGGCGTCACGACGCCGCGTAGGACGGAGGGCCCGCCTGAGCAGGCGGGCCCTCCGGGCTCTTCCCCGATCGGGACCGGTCAGCCGAACTGCTGCTCCAGGTCCTTCAGTTTGCGCTCCAGCGAGTCCAGCCGGGGAATGGTCTGGGTGTCGTCCTCGGCGGTGAGGTCCACCGTCCGGGCGCCGGTCACGTCAAGGGATTCGGTTCCGTTCACGGCCTGCAGGGAGGGCCGGCGGCGCAGGGGCAGCTGTCCCGTTTCCGGTATGGCCGGCTCCGCGCCGACCGGCGCGGAGCCCGCTCCCTGCGTCAGTTCGGGCAGTTCGACCTGCCGGCCGCCGCGGGCGCGGCCGAAGGCCCGGTGCTGGCGGCCGAGCGCCCTGATGTGTGCGCGGTCCAGGCGGTGCTGCTCCCGCCTGCGGTGCCGGTCCTGCTCCTTCTCCTTCTTGTCCTCGCGCACCTCGTCCACCGCCTCGTCGAGGGTGCGTACCCCCTCCAGCAGCATGAGCGACCAGGCGCCGAAGGTCTCCCGGGGCGCGCGCAGCCAGCGCACCATCCGGATCTGCGGCAACGGCCGCGGGATCAGGCCCTGTTCGCGCAGTGCCGCCCGGCGGGTCTGCTTGAGGGCTCGGTCGAAGAGCACGGCCGCCGAGAGCGACATCCCCGCGAAGAACTGCGGGGCCCCGTCGTGGCCCATGCCGCGCGGGGCGTGCACCCAGTTGAACCAGGCGGCCGCGCCCGCGAAGAGCCAGACCAGCATGCGCGAACCGAGGGCCGCGTCGCCGTGGCTGGCCTCGCGGACGGCGAGCACCGAGCAGAACATGGCGGCGCCGTCGAGGCCGAAGGGGACCAGGTACTCCCAGCCCCCGGAGAGGTTGAGGTTCTGCCGGCCGAAGCCGACCAGTCCGTGGAAGGACAGCGCGGCGGCGACGGCCGCGCAGCAGAAGAGCAGGACGTAGGAGGCGGTCCCGTAGACGGCCTCCTTGCGCCGCCGCCGTTCCTCGCTGCGCTCCCAGCTGTCGTCGGCCGCGGCCTTCTCGCTCTCGCGCTTGCCACGGGCCAAGACCGCAACTGCCGCAAGTACGCCCAGGATCAGCAGGCTGCCGGGCAGCAGCCAGTCCAGCGATATGTCGGTCAGTCTCATGCGGATGTCCCTTGCCTCGCGTATGCGGCTATGCGGCTGTACGGCTTTCCGGGCGCCATAGTGGCGCAGGCGGTGAGCGGTACACGCGGGTTTCGGGGCAAGTGGACGCCATCGGGGGGTGGGGCCCGCCGGATAGGGTGTTGTGGCTCGAACTGACGCCCGTACAGGCGGAGTTGAGTTCGATTACGGCCACCCCTACGGGTGGGTTAGCGGCGGGATCACGCTCAGTAGTCGGCGGTGGCCGCCGTGAGTCGGGCGACGCGGTCCGCGTCGCAGGTCCGGGGGCAGGTGACGCAGGTGTCCTCGGGCCGGATCGTGTAGAAGAAGCAGCAGCTGGCCCGGTCCCGCGTGGGCAGCGCGCGGCCGTCGGGACCCGTGAGCGTACGGAATCCCGCGCCCCCGGTGTATGGGGCGGTCGAGCCGGGCAGCAGCGCCTCCAGCTCGGCCATGGCCCGGCGTTCCTCGCCGAACAGCTCGCCGACGTACCAGAGGCTTTCGACGACCTCGTCGGTCACCATGCCCCACAGGGCGCGGCGGCCGCGCCGCATGCGCGGGCCGAAACCTTCCAGCACGGACCCGAGGTGCTGGGCCACCGCAGCCCGCACCTCGTCGCGCAGCGCCTCCTCGTCGGGCACGGCACGGGCCCCCGGGAGAGCGGCCGCCGGGTCGTCCGGCAGGCAGGCGAAGCTCTCGACGCGCACGGACATCCGGCCGAGCGTCCGGTGGAAGGCCACCGCGCCGGCCGGGAGCCGGGGCACCCGCCGGTGCAGGAACCACGGCAGCGTGATCAGCAGGCAGGCCGGCCACGCGTACCGGTGCAGCCCGAAGCTCGCGATCACGTCGGGGCGGGCCTGGGTCCCGTAGTCCCGCAGGACCTGGGCCTCGTCCCAGGCGAGGAAGGCGTCCAGGGCCGGTCCGCCGGCCGCGAGCTCGTCCGCGCCGACCCATCCCACACCGCGAGGGACGGGGTCGTGCTCGGCCCGCTCGTCGACCCGCAGGCCGCTGTAGACCTCGGCCAGGCGCGCGTACGCATCCGCCACCGGAGAGCCGTCCGGGGCGGAGGGGGCGTGCAGGGCAGGGGTCACGACAGTGACGGCCATGGGGTGGACCACCGAATCGCACGATCGTTAACAGGTTAGCCTTACCTTACCCGATCTCGGCCAGGCCGTATCCTCAGGTCAGGTCGAGATCCGGAGGAGGACCGAGTGCACGACACGGCCCGAGCCCGGGTACCCGCACAAAAAACCCGGAAGGTGTTGCGCCATTCGGTGCGCGGCCAGATCCTCGACGCCCTGCGCGCGGCCCTGATCGAGGGCGAGCTGGTGCCCGGGGAGATCTACTCCGGCCCCGCCCTCGGGGAGCGCTTCGGGGTCTCCGCGACCCCCGTGCGCGAGGCGATGCAGCAGCTGGCCGTCGAGGGAGCGGTGGAATGCCTGCCGAACCGCGGCTTCCGCGTCCTGTCGCGCACCCCGCGGGAGCGGGCCGAGCTGGCCGAGGTCCGGGCGCTCCTCGAAGTCCCCGTCATGCTCCGGCTGGCCCGTACGGCGGCGGCGGACGCCTGGGAGGCCCTGCGCCCCGAGGCCGCCGCCACGGCGGAGGCGGCCGCGGCGGGCGACCTGCCGGGCTACGCGGAGGCGGACCGGGCCTTCCACCGGGCCGTGCTGCGGCTGGCGGGCAACGCGCAGCTGGTGCAGGTGGCCGAGGAGCTCCACCGGCGGGCGCAGTGGCCCCTGCCGGGCGCTCCGCGGGTTCGGCGGGCGGATCTCGTCGCCGACGCGGCGGAGCACTCGGCGCTGCTGGAAGCGCTGATCGCGCGGGACCTCCCGGTGGTCGAGTCCCTGGTCCGCGAACACTTCGCCGGCTCCTGACCGGGGCTCCGCGCTTTCAGCCCCTCCGGCGTTTGAGGAGCGGGCGCGGAGCGCCGTGTAGGTGGCGGGCTACGCCGCAGGCGAAGGGGCAGGCGAAGGGGCGGGGTGGAGCTGGTCCGCCAGCCAGGTGGGGATGCCGCCCAGGAGGTGGAACAGTCGGCGGGCCTCCGCGCGCAGCCTGGCGGCCTCCGGTTCCGGCTCGGCCTCGGCCAGCGCGGCCAGCGCGGGGGCCGTGCCGATCAGGAAGCCCAGGTCCTCCCGGATGCGGAGGGACTCCGCGAAGCCCTTGCGGGCCTCGGCCACCTCGCCGTCCCGCAGGGAGAGCGCGGCCAGGTGGCGCCACGTGAAGGACAGCAGCAGCGTGTCCCCGTGGGCCTCCGCGCCCGCGTGCGCCCGGTGGTACGCCGGCCGGGCCGACTGCGGGGCGTCCGCCAGGTGCTCGGCGACCAGGCCGCGGCGGAAGTCCAGCAGCGGGCGGGTCCGGGATTCCGGAGACAGCAGGGCCGCCGCCCGCCCCAGCGCGGAGCGGGCCTCGTCGGCCCGGTCGCGTACGCCGAGCACGGTGGCCGCGTAGGCCAGCTGGCCCCGTTCGCACGCGGCCGCGCCCCGGTCGTCGTCGTCCTGCGCCACCGCCTCGGCGACCCGCAGCGCGTCCTCGGCCTCGGCCCAGCCCTGGCCGGTGAACAGGCACCGCTCGACTAGCAGCGCGGTGCGCTGGACCGCGGCACCCGCATCCGCGAGGTGCGGCGTCAGCAGCGCCGCCGCGTCGGTCCAACAGCCGCGCGAGCGCAGCCGCCATATCGCCCGCTGGAGGGGGTCGTCCCCTCCGGTTGTTCCGGCACCCGACATGGCGGTATCCGCCACATTGCCCTCCCCAAAGCAACCAAGCAGCACATCGTTGAGCCCTGGGGCGAAATGAGAGCACGGATCGACGGCATCGGCCAAGGGGTCGGGTGAACTCTTTCACAAAGTCCGGACGGATCATCAGCCGTCCCACGGCCGGACCCCTCCGGCCGCAGGACGGATCTGCTCAGCTCATCCGCAGTGCGAGGAAGAAGTCGAGCTTGTCCTCCAGTCGGGACAGGTCCCGCCCCGTCAACTGCTCGATTCGCCCTACCCGGTAGCGCAACGTGTTGACGTGGAGGTGCAGCCGCGTCGCGCAGCGGGTCCACGAACCGTCGCAGTCCAGGAAGGCCTCCAGCGTCGGGATGAGCTCCGCGCGGTGGCGCCGGTCGTAGTCCCGCAGCGGGTCCAGCAGCCGGGCCGTGAACGCGCGCCGCACGTCGTCCGGCACGAACGGCAGCAGCAGCACGTGCGAGGCCAGCTCGTGGTGGCCGGCCGCGCAGACCCGGCCCGGGCGCGCCGCGGCCACCCGGCGGGCGTGCCGGGCCTCCTCCAGCGCCCCGCGCAGCCCCTCGGCGGAGTGCACGGCCGCGCTGACGCCCAGCGTGATCCGGCCGTCGTCGGCCAGGCCGGCCGCCAGGGGGTCCCGTACGGCCGCGAGGAGCTCGTCGGCGTGCAGGGCGGAGTCCGGGCCCTTGTCCTCGCCGGCGTCCCCGGACAGCGAGGGCAGCGGCACGAGGGCGATGGCCTCGTCACCCGCGTGGGCCACCGCGATCCGGTCCGAGGGCTCCGGCCCCGAGACCGACGGGTCGACGAGGATCTCCTCCAGCAGCGACTGGGCCACCGGACCGCCGGGGATGTCCCCGCCCTCCCAGTCCACCCGGGCCACGACGACCTGCCAGTGCGGGGCCGCGCCCAGTCCGGGCAGCAGCACCGGGGCCGCCACCCGCAGACGGGCGGCGATCTCGGCGGGCGCCGCACCCGTCTGGACCAGTTCCAGGACCTCCTGTGCGAGGCGGCGGCGCACGGTGCGGGCCGCGTCGCGCCGGTCCCGCTCCACGGCGATCAGCTGGGTGACTCCCTGGAGCAGGTCCAGCCGCTCGGCGGGCCAGTCGCCGGCGTCCGCCTCGACGGCCAGCAGCCAGTCCGACAGCACGGTCTCGCGCACGTCCCGGGCCGCCGGACCGGCCGCGCCGCGCCCGTGTCCCCTGATCGGGAAGAGCGAGTAGGTAATACCCTGGATGGAGATCCGGTGCGGTCCCCTGCGGCCCGTCCGGACCGCCGCGAGGTGCTCGCTCGCCAGTGCTGCGCACACGCCCGGCGCCAGCGGCTCGCCCGCTCCGGCGATCTGCCGGCCCGTGGGGGACAGCACCCAGGCCCGGAGATCGAGGTCGGTGGTGAGCAGATCCAGCACCACGTCGGGGCCGCCGCCGGCCGGCCCCGAGGTCATCAGACGGCGATGGCGGTCCACGACGGCCGCGAGATCACCGGCCCGCTCGCCCGAGACCTGCCGTACGACGTACTCGGTGATCGTGGCGAATGCAACGTCCTCGTTCACGGCGAACAGCGGCAGCCGGTTGCGCAGACAGGCCGAGACCAGATCATCCGGGATGTCGCCCAGCTCCGCCTCGCCCGCCGCGAGCCCGGCGACGCCGGCGCTCGCGAGGATTCGTACGAACGGCTCGGAGTCGGCTGAATTTCGTCTCCAGGCCAGGCCAGTGAGGACGAGTTCACCCCCCGAGAGGTACCGGCTGGGATCACGCAGGTCGGTCGTCATGACCCCGCGGACCGTCCGGTCGAGTTCTTCCTCGCCGCCGAGCAGCCGCAGCCCCAGCGCCTCGGTTTCCAGCAGTGCGCGCAGCCGCATGATGTCGCCGCCGATCTGTCTCGAATGTTGCCGTTGGAAATCGGGCAGGTCGTCGCATCCTGCCTTTCATACGAATCTACAAGACGAGGGAGGCCGTCAGCCAACTCCTTCATGGTTTCGGTGACTGCACCCGAAGGACGGGGGGCCGGTGTACTGAGTCCACACCGCGTTAACAGCACGTGAACGACCAGTCGAGGGCCGTAGGCCTCCTGGCTTGAAGTGAACGACACGATGAAGAAGAAGAGAGCCGCACATGGACTTCCTTCGCCCCGCCAGCTGGGAGGAGGCGCTCGCCGCTAAGGCCGAGTTCCCCACAGCTGTGCCGATTGCGGGTGGCACCGATGTGATGGTCGAGATCAACTTCGACCACCGTCGGCCGGAGTACCTCCTGGACCTGAACCGCATCGGTCTCCTGCGGGAGTGGGAGGTCGGCGAGGACGTGGTTCGTCTGGGCGCCTCCGTCCCGTACACGCAGATCATGGAGAACCTCCGGACGGAGCTTCCGGGTCTCGCGCTCGCCTCGCACACGGTCGCGTCCCCGCAGATCCGCAACCGCGGCGGTGTCGGCGGCAACCTCGGTTGCGCCTCGCCGGCAGGCGACTCCCACCCCGCGCTGCTCGCGGCGGGTGCCGAGGTCGAGGTGGAGTCCGTACGCGGCTCTCGCCTGATCCCGATCGACGAGTTCTACACCGGTGTGAAGCGCAACGCGCTCGCCGCCGACGAGCTCATCAAGACCGTCCACGTGAAGAAGGCGGACGGCCCCCAGCAGTACTCCAAGGTCGGCTCCCGCAACGCGATGGTCATCGCGGTCTGCGCGTTCGGTCTGGCGCTGCACCCGGAGACCCGTACGGTCCGCACCGGCATCGGTTCGGCCGCGCCGACCCCGATCCGGGCGAAGGCCGCCGAGGAGTTCCTGAACGCCGCCCTCGAAGAGGGCGGCTTCTGGGAGTCCGGCAAGGTCATCACCCCGTCGATCGCCAAGCAGTTCGGTGACCTCGCCTCCGGCGCGGCCAACCCGATCGACGACGTCCGCGGCACGGCGAAGTACCGCCGTCACGCGGTTGGCATCATGGCTCGCCGCCAGCTCGTCTGGACCTGGGAGCAGTACCGCGGAACCGGCAACGGCCGCTCGCTTGAAGGGGCTGCGTAATCATGCGCGTCAATTTCACTGTCAACGGCCGTCAGCAGGAAGCCGACGACGTGTGGGAGGGCGAGTCCCTTCTCTACGTCCTGCGCGAGCGCCTGGGCCTGCCCGGTTCGAAGAACGCCTGTGAGCAGGGCGAGTGCGGTTCCTGCACCGTCCGCCTCGACGGCGTGCCGGTCTGTTCCTGTCTCGTGGCCGCCGGCCAGGTCGAGGGTCGCGACGTCGTGACCGTCGAGGGCCTGGCGGAATTCTCCAAGCAGCGTGACGAGCACGGCCACGGCGGTGCCTGCGGCACCGGCGGCGGCTGCGGCAGCAAGGGCGTGTCCCTGGACTCGGCCAAGCAGTGGCAGGCCAAGCCGGGCGACTCGCAGACCGGCGAGGGCGTGGAGCTCTCGAACATCCAGCAGGCGTTCATCGACGCCGGCGCCGTGCAGTGCGGTTTCTGCACCCCGGGTCTGCTCATCCAGGCGGACGCGCTCCTGGAGGAGAACTCCTCCCCGTCCGACCAGGACATCCGTGAGGCCCTGTCCGGCAACCTCTGCCGCTGCACGGGCTACGAGAAGATCCTCGACGCGGTCCGCCTCGCGGCCGCCCGTCAGGGAGAGGCGGTCTGACCATGGCTCAGAACACCCGCACCGTGCCCGCCGGTACGCCGACGAACGTCACCCAGAAGCACAACAAGGGCGGCATCGGCGAATCGATTCTTCGCCCGGACGGCACCCTCAAGGTCACCGGTGAGTTCGCGTACTCCTCGGACATGTGGCACGAGGACATGCTCTGGGGCCAGACCCTGCGCAGCACCGTCGCCCACGCCGAGATCGTCTCCATCGACATCTCCGAGGCGCTCGCCATGCCCGGCGTCTACTCGGTGCTGACGTACGACGACCTGCCCGCCGAGATGAAGAACTACGGCCTGGAGATCCAGGACACCCCGGTTCTCGCCCACGGCCGGGTACGTCACCACGGTGAGCCGGTCGCCCTCGTGGCCGCCGACCACCCGGAGACCGCCCGCCGCGCGGCCGCCAAGATCAAGATCGACTACCGCGAGCTGCCGCTCGTCACCGACGAGGCCTCCGCCCTCGCCGAGGGCGCGCCGCTGATCCACGAGGGCCGCGACGACCACCACATCGGTCACGTCCCGCACCCGAACATCGTGCACCGCCAGCCGATCATCCGCGGCAACGTGGAAGAGGCCCGCAAGCGCGCCGACGTCATCGTCGAGGGCGAGTACACCTTCGGCATGCAGGACCAGGCCTTCCTCGGCCCGGAGTCCGGTCTGGCCGTGCCGTCCGAGGACGGCGGTGTCGAGCTGTACGTCGCCACCCAGTGGCTGCACTCGGACCTCCAGCAGATCGCCCCGGTCCTGGGCCTGCCGCCGGAGAAGGTCCGCATGACGCTCTCGGGCGTCGGCGGTGCCTTCGGCGGCCGCGAGGACATCTCGATGCAGATCCACGCCTGCCTCCTGGCCCTGGCCACGAACAAGCCGGTCAAGATCGTCTACAACCGCTTCGAGTCCTTCTTCGGTCACGTGCACCGTCACCCGGCGAAGCTCTACTACGAGCACGGCGCCACCAAGGACGGCAAGCTCACGCACATGAAGTGCAAGATCGTCCTGGACGGCGGCGCCTACGCGTCCGCCTCCCCGGCGGTCGTCGGCAACGCCTCCTCCCTCTCGGTGGGTCCCTACGTCCTGGAGGACGTGGACATCGAGGCGATCGCGCTCTACACGAACAACCCGCCCTGTGGCGCGATGCGCGGCTTCGGCGCCGTCCAGGCCTGCTTCGCGTACGAGGCCCAGATGGACAAGCTCGCGGCGAAGCTGGGCATGGACCCGGTGGAGTTCCGCCAGCTGAACGCCATGGAGATGGGCACGGTCATGCCGACCGGCCAGGTCGTGGACGCCCCGGCGCCCGTGGCCGAGCTGCTGCGCCGGGTCAAGGCCCGCCCGCTGCCGCCGGAGCGCCAGTGGGAGACGGCCGGCGAGAACGCGGACGTCCGCGCGCTGCCCGGTGGCCTCTCCAACACCACCCACGGTGAGGGCGTCGTCCGCGGCGTCGGCTACGCGGTCGGCATCAAGAACGTCGGCTTCTCCGAGGGCTTCGACGACTACTCCACCGCCCGCGTGCGCCTCGAGGTCATCAACGGCGAGCCCGTCGCGATGGTCCACACGGCCATGGCGGAGGTCGGCCAGGGCGGCATCACCGTCCACACGCAGATCGCCCGTACGGAGCTGGGTGTCACGCAGGTGACCATCCACCCGGCCGACACGCAGGTCGGCTCCGCCGGTTCCACGTCCGCCTCGCGGCAGACGTACATGACCGGTGGCGCCGTGAAGAACACCTGTGAGGCGGTCCGCGAGGCCCTGCTGGAGATCGGCCGCCGCAAGAACGGCTCGTACCACCCGGCGTGGGCCACCGCCGAGCTGCTGCTCGAAGGCGGCAAGGTCGTCACCGACGGCGGCGAGGTCCTCGCGGACATCGCCGACATCCTCGGGGACGAGGCGATCGACCTCGAGCTCGAGTTCCGGCACGCGGCCACCGAGCCCTTCGACCTGGTCACCGGCCAGGGCAACGGCCACGTCCAGTACACCTTCGCCGCGCACCGCGCGGTCGTCGAGGTGGACACCGAGCTCGGCCTCGTCAAGGTCGTCGAGCTGGCGACCGCGCAGGACGTCGGCAAGGCGCTCAACATGCTTTCCGTGGTGGGCCAGATCCAGGGTGGAACCACCCAGGGTCTCGGCGTGGCGATCATGGAAGAGATCATCGTGGACCCGAAGACCGCGAAGGTGCGCAACCCCTCCTTCACGGACTACCTGATCCCGACCATCCTCGACACCCCGACCATCCCGGTCGACGTCCTGGAGCTCGCCGACCCGAAGGCGCCGTACGGCCTCCGCGGTATGGGCGAGGCCCCGACCCTCTCGTCCACCCCGGCCGTCATCGCGGCGATCCGGCAGGCGACGGGTCTGGAGATCAACAAGACGCCGATCCGTCCGGAAGCCCTCACCGGGACCCTCTAGACCGGCGTGGTCCGGGGGCCGCGAGGCCCCCGGACCCCCCTCAGACTCTCCGGGCGGTGCGACTTGGGAACGTCACACTTCACAGCGCACCGTCCGGAGTACATACGAAGCACCGCACCGCTCGCGGTCCCTTCAGCCGGCAGTACCCCTGCAAAAACCCCCATGTAGTACCAGCGGTCACCCCCGCACTACCCGCAGTACACGCAGTGCACCTTCGCGTCGCCTCGGGCCGTCACCCCGGGTCGTGCAGCCAAACGCACCATCCCAAATCCCGCAATCTCCAATCCCCAAGCGGGTGCCCCTTTGAACCTTGGGAGTTAGGCACCATGACCCAATCGTCCGTAGAGACCAAGACCACGGCGGAGGATGCCGGAGACGGCTCCCGCAATCCCGCCGGGCGTTCTTGGCTCGACCGCTACTTTCACATCACCCACAGAGGTTCCAACGTCGGCAACGAGGTCCGTGGCGGTATCACGACCTTCATGGCCATGGCGTACATCCTGCTGCTGAACCCCCTGCTCCTCTCGGGCAAGGACGTCGCCGGCACCGTCATGGACGGATCGGCGATCATCACCGCCACCGCCTTCGCCGCGGCCGTCACCACGCTCCTCATGGGCTTCGTCGGCAAGGTGCCGCTCGCCCTCGCCGCCGGCCTCTCCGTGTCCGGCGTGCTCGCCTCGCAGGTCGCCCCGCAGATGACCTGGCCGCAGGCCATGGGCATGTGCGTGGTGTACGGCGTCGTGATCTGTCTCCTGGTCGTCACCGGCCTCCGCGAGATGATCATGAACGCGATCCCCCTCGCGCTCAAGCACGCCATCACCATGGGCATCGGCCTCTTCGTGGCCCTCATCGGCTTCTTCAAGGCCGGTTTCGTCGGCAAGGGTCCGGAGTTCGGTCCCCCCGTCCAGCTCGGTGCGGTCGGTGAGCTCTCCGGCTGGCCGGTCCTGCTCTTCTGCATCACCCTGATCGCGATCTTCATGCTCCAGGCCCGCAAGGTGCCGGGCGCCATCCTGATCGGCATCGTCGGTGGCACCGTCCTGGCCGCGATCCTCAATGCCGTCGTCGACATCGACCCGAAGGCCTGGAAGAACGGTCCGCCGGAGCTCGACGGCTCCGCGGTCTCGATGCCGAACTTCTCGCTCTTCGGTGACGTCTCCTTCGGCGGCTGGGGCGACGTCGGCTACATGACGGTCGGCATGATCGTCTTCACCCTGGTGCTCGCCGGCTTCTTCGACGCGATGGCCACCATCATCGGTGTCGGCACCGAGGCCAAGCTGGCCGACGACAAGGGCCGCATGCCGGGTCTGTCCAAGGCCCTCTTCATCGACGGCGCCGGTGGCGCCATCGGTGGCGTCGCGGGTGGCTCCGGCCAGACCGTGTTCGTCGAGTCCGCGACCGGCGTCGGCGAGGGAGCCCGTACGGGTCTCGCCTCCGTGGTGACCGGCCTGTTCTTCGCCGCCTGCCTCTTCTTCACTCCGATCACGCAGATCGTGCCGGGCGAGGTCGCCTCCGCGGCCCTGGTCGTCATCGGCGCGATGATGATGCAGAACGCCCGCCACGTGGACTGGTCCGACAGCGCGACCTCGATCCCGGTCTTCCTGACCGTCGTGATCATGCCGTTCACCTACTCGATCACCGCCGGTGTCGCCGCAGGCGTCATCTCCTACGTCGCCATCAAGATCGCTCAGGGCAAGGCCCGTGAGATCGGCGGCTTCATGTGGGCGCTGACCGGAATCTTCCTGGTCTTCTTCGCGCTCCACCCGATCGAGGGCTGGCTCGGGGTCGGCTGACCCGGACCGGTCCGAACCGTACGAGGTCCGAACCGTACGAAGTACCGCACGCTCCACGTATCCGATACTGGAACCTAACCTCTCCGAGGAGGCCCCCATGCTGGACATCGCCGAAGAACTGAACCGGTGGGTCGAGCAGGGACGTGACTTCGCCGTCGCCACGGTCGTGGCGGTCGGCGGGAGCGCACCCCGGCAGCCCGGGGCCGCGCTCGCCGTCGACAGCGAGGGCACGGCCATCGGTTCCGTCTCCGGCGGATGCGTGGAGGGTGCGGTGTACGAGCTGTGCCGGCAGGCGCTGGAGGACGGCGAGACCGTCCGAGAGACCTTCGGCTACAGCGACGACGATGCTTTCGCCGTGGGTCTGACCTGCGGCGGGATCATCGACATCCTCGTCACCCCGGTGCCCGTGGGCTCCGCCGTACGGGAGGTGTTCGCGGCCGGCCTGGCCGCCGCGGCCCGCGGTGAGGCCGCGGCCGTGGCCCGGATAGCCGAAGGCCCGGCCGAGCTCATGGGCCGCGCCGTCTTCGTCCGTACGGACGGCGCCCACGAGGGCGGCTTCGGGGGACACCCCGAGCTGGACCGCACCATCGCCGAAGAGGCCCGCGCCATGCTCGACGCCGGCCGGACCGGCGTGCTGGAGATCGGCGCCGACGGCAGGCTCTGCGGAGAGCCGCTGAAGGTGCTCGTCGAGTCCAGCGTCCCGCCCCCGCGGATGATCGTCTTCGGTGCCATCGACTTCGCCTCCGCCCTCGTGCGGATCGGCAAGTTCCTCGGCTACCGGGTGACGGTGTGCGACGCACGGCCCGTCTTCGCGACGAAGACCCGCTTCCCCGAGGCGGACGAGATCGTCGTCGACTGGCCGCACCGCTATCTGGAGAGCACGGAAGTGGACGGCCGGACCGTCCTGTGCGTGCTCACCCACGACGCCAAGTTCGACGTCCCGCTCCTCGAACTGGCCCTCAAGCTCCCCGTCGCCTACGTCGGCGCCATGGGCTCCCGGCGCACCCACGAGGACCGCAACAAGCGGCTCCGCGACGTCGGTGTCACCGAGCTCGAACTGGCCCGGCTGCGCTCCCCGATCGGCCTGGACCTCGGCGCCCGCTCCCCGGAGGAGACCGCGCTGTCCATCGCCGCCGAGATCGTCGCGAACCGCCGCGGCGGCAGCGGCGCGGCCCTCACCGGCGCGCACATCCCGATCCACCCGGACCTCGCGAACACCACCGTCAGCAGGATCGGTTCCGTCGCTTGAAGGGGTGAGTGACGGCCGAAGATGAGAAAAGGGCGCCACCCGTAGGGGTTGCGCCCTTGAGGCGTTCCCCCTATCTTACCGGCCGGTAATAGGGGGCGCCCGCACCGGCAGCGCCCTCTCCATCCCTTGTCCACACCGGAGTTGAGCGGATGTTGCGTACCGTGCGAACCCTGGGCGTGCTGGCGGCGGCCACCCTGCTGACCGCCTTCACACCTGCACCTGCACCGGCACCCGGCGCCGCCGCCCCCGCGGCACCCGCGGCGGGCCTGCGCGAGGTGCTCTTCGTCGGGAACAACTGGGAGGGGACCGCCGACGTCCTCGCCTCCACCGGCGACCTCGCCAAGGTCGGCCGGATCAACGTGATCCCCGACAAGGCGGAGCGGCTCCGGGAGATCCACCTCAACCCCGTGAAGCTCGCCTTCTTCCTCGGCATCCGGGAGAGCGCAGGCGAGGGACACGACCAGTTCGTCGACGACATGTTCACCACCCCGGACGGCTCCGCGGTCGTCGTCTCCCGCCCCAGCTTCGCCGACGTCGTGTCCATCGACGTGACCTCGGGGCGGATCAACTGGCGCTTCCCCGTCTCCGGCTACCGCTCCGACCACATGGCGGTCTCCCCGGACGGCACCCGCATCGCCGTCTCGGCCTCCACCTCCAACACCGTGCACGTCCTGGACATCGCCACCGGACGCCAGGTCGGCTCCTTCGGCACCGGGGACAAGCCGCACGAGAACACCTTCACCCGCGACGGCCGCTTCCTGTGGAACAGCTCCATCGGCGAGGTGAACACCGCACTCGACGCGCCCTGGCTGGACTGGACGAAGGGCGACCGGAAGATCACCGTGGTCGACGCGCAGACCTTCCGGACCGTCCGGGTGATCGACATGCGGGAGCGGCTGGACGCCTTCGGCCGCCGCGACCTGTCCGACGCCGTGCGCCCCGTGTCCTTCAGCCCCGACGAGTCGAAGCTCTACTTCCAGGTGTCGTTCTTCAACGGCTTCCTGGAGTACGACGTGGCCACCGACCGGATCACCCGCCTCAAGACCCTCCCCCAGAACCCCGCCACCAGCACCGACCGCACCACCTGGGTCAACGACTCCCGCCACCACGGCATGTCCATGAGCCCCGACGGGGCCAAGCTGTGCATCGCGGGCACCATGGACGACTACGCGACCGTCGTGGACCGCGCCACCCTCGCCGAGGGGCCGCTCGTGCCCGCCGCCAAGCCGTACTGGGCCACGGTCGACGGCGACGGGACGGCCTGCGTGATCTCCGAGAGCGGCGCCGACCGGGTCACGGCCATCGACTTCGCCACCGGCGCCAAACGAGTCTCCGTCCCCGTCGGCGACCACCCCCAGCGCGTCCGGATCGGCCACGTCCCGGCCGCCTGGACCGGCCCCGCCGGCCGCTAGGCCTGTCCGGGCGAGCTCCGGGCGCGGGGCAATGGGATGCCCCGGCCCGCCCGGAGGCTCAGCCCACCGTCACGGTCGGCTCGTGCCGGACGGGGAAGTTCACCGAGTTGGCGATGAAGCAGGCCCGGCGGGCCTCCTTGTGCAGTGCGATCGCCGCGGCCACCATCGACTCCTCGCCGACGGTGATCCGAGGACGCACCACGGCCTCCGTGAACTGCCCGCTGTCCCCGGCGGTGGCCATCGTCCCCGTCGCCTCGTCGACGTACGAGGTGACCACCACGCCGCCGACCGTACAGAAGTGCAGGTAGGACAGCATGTGGCACTGGGACAGTGCCGCCAGCAGCAGCTGCTCGGGGTTCCAGCGGGAGGCATCGCCGCGGAAGGTCGGGTCGGAGCTGCCGAGGATCACCGGCAGCTCTCCGGCGGCCACCTCGTGCGCCCGCGAGTAGGCACGGTAGTGGCTGGTGCCGGTACCGAGGTTCCCGGTCCAGGTGACGCGGGTGGTGTAGGAGTGCAGTCGGGCCATGGCGGCTACTCCGTCTCTCGGGTACGGGACTGGGCGGCGCGGGTGTCCGGGGCATGCAAGCGGCGGCGCCGGGCGGTGCCGGGCGGTGCCGGGCGTCGACGTGGATCGTACGTCCGTCGCGGCGGCCGGGCGGGGTCAGGCCCGCCACTCCTCCCGGAGCATCCCGAACAGCACCTCGTCGTACCGCTCACCCGCCAGCAGCACGGCGGCCCGCCGCCGCCCCTCCTCACGGAAGCCGAGCCGGGTGAACGCCCGGACCGCCCGCTCGTTCCCGCTCCAGGTGTCGAGCTGGAGCCGGGTGAGCGGGAAGGTGCCGAAGAGGTGGTCGACCAGCAGACGCATCGCCTCGGAGCCGTGCCCGCGGCCCCAGAACTCCCGCTCGCCGATGGTGATCCCGAGCGTGGCCGCTCCGGCCCAGGGGTCCAGATCGCGGTAGTCGGCCATGCCGATCACCCGGCGGTCCGGCAGGGTCTCCACCGTGAACACCGCCGACTCCCGGGGCGAGAGCATCAGCATCCGCTCGAAGAACACCGTCAGCGCCTCCCGTGTGACCGGGCCGAAGCACGGGTCCCCGGCGGTCGCCCAACGGACCACCTCGGGGTCGTTGCGCCAGCGCAGGTGGTGTTCCGCGTCCTCCGCGCGCAGTGCGCGCAGCGCGACGCGCTCTCCCTCGATCACGTCCTGATCCTCTCCCCGTGACGGCCGACGGCACACCGTACCCGCGGATGATCATGGCGGCCACGGATTTCCCGACCCTTATCCGACCCTTATGGGATGACCGGTCCTCGATGACCGATTAGTCTCGCGATCATGGTGGACATCCACGACGTGCCCGAGGCCGACATCGACCGCGCCCTGGAACTCGCGTACCTCGTCTTCCACGACCGGCCCGACAAGGAGGCCCGCGCCAGACACCACGCGCTGCTGGAGCGGTGCCTGCGGATCGGCGCCTACGACGGGGACGCCCTGGTCGGCTTCATGGCCGCGCACGACTTCCGGCTCTCGGTGCCCGGGGCGGACCTGCCCTGCCCCGGGCTCACCTTCGTCTGCGTCGCCCCCACCCACCGCCGCCGCGGCGTGCTCACCGGGCTGATGACCGAGATGCTGGAGCGCGCCGCCGCCACCGGCAGCCCGCTCGCCGCCCTGTGGGCCTCCGAAGCCGCCATCTACGGCCGCTTCGGCTACGGCGGCGCGACCACCGGCGTCACCATCGAGATCGACTCCACCCGGCCGCTGGCCCTGCGCATCGACCCGGACCGGCGCCCGCTGCGGCTCGTCGACCCGCAGGAGGCGCTCGCCGTGATCGGGCCCTTCCACGAGTCCGCCCGCGCCCGGCGGGCCGGCCGCCCCACCCGCAGCGCACCGCGCTGGCGCGACGAGTGGCTGACCGAACAGGACGAGCAGGACGAGGAACTGAGCCCGCCGCGGATCATCGTCCTCGGGGAGCCGGGCGAGCCGATCGCGGGCTACGTGCTCTACCGCACGAAGCCCGAGGCCGACGGCGGGCCCGCCCGCGCACCCCATGGCCTGGTCCGGGTCGAGGAACTGGAGGCCGACACCCCGGCCGTCGCCGCCGCCCTGTGGCAGTGCCTGGCCGCCCTCGACCTCACCGGCCGGGTCCGCGCCTGGGGCCGCCCGGCCGACGACCCGCTGCTGCACTTCGCCGTCGACCGGGACCAGGTGCGGGTCACCGCCCAGTACCCGGCGCTCTGGCTGCGCCTGGTCGACGTACGCGCGGCGCTGACGGCGCGGTCGTGGGCCGCGCCGGTGGACGTGGTGCTGGAGGTGCACGACGTACGGCTGCCCGCCAACACCGGGCGGTTCCGGCTCGACGCGGGGCCGGACGGGGCGGCGTACGAGCCCGCGGAATCCGCCGCCGACCTGGCCCTGGACGTACGCGAGCTGGCCGCCTGCTACCTGGGCGGGACGCGGGTCGCCGAGCTGGTCGCGGCCGGGCTGGTACGGGAGCACACCCCGGGCGCGGCCGCGGCGCTGGACGCGGCCCTGCGCACGCCCGTACTGCCGCACACGGGCGACGAGTTCTGAGGGCGGGCGGGGGGCGTACGGGCCGGAGCGCGGCGGGGGCGGGCGAGCGGACCGCCCCCGTGCCCGGCCCCGACCCCAGCCCCGCCGGGCCGGTCAGGCCGGCAGGGAGATCCGGGCCGCCGACATGCCGAAGGCGGAGCTCCGGACGCCGGTGGCCAGGCCCGAGTCGAGCCGGTGCAGATCCTCCTCGCGGTAACGGCGGCACTTCCGGTGCCAGTTGAGGATCCCGGCGAGCCAGTCCCTGAGCTCGCCGACGTACGCGTCGAGCCCGGCCCGGGCTTCGGCGCACAGCTTCCAGTCGTCGTAGAGCAGCGGCAGTTGGGTCGCAACGATGTGCTCGAACTCCTCCGTGCGCTGGGTCATCAGCGAGTGGCAGATGTGCAGGGCCTCCGGATAGCCGATGTCGAAGAAGTTCCGGGTGACCAGGACGTGATTGTGGACCTCGCCCTCGAACTCCACCTCCTTCTGGTAGGAGAAGATGTCGTTCAGCAGGCACGCGGTGTCGGCCGCCGCGTTCTCCAGGGACCGGATGGTCCCGGAGGCGTAGATCTCGTCGGGGATGCCGCGGCCCGCCTGGCCGAGCCGGCACAGGTACATGGTGAGGTTCGAGCCGAAGGTGTGCCGGCGCATCTCGGCGTAGTCCACCGGGTCCGGGATGCGGTTCCGGATCTGGTTGTCCATCTCCCACACCCAGCTCTCCAGCATGCTGACGAGGGTCGCCCGGAATTCGGCGCGGACGCCCCGGGTCATGCCCCGGCTCGTACGGACCCACAGGTCGGCGAGCGCGCGCTCCATCGCCGTGAGCGGCTGCGGCTGTTCGGCGTGGTCGACCGGGATCATCGCGATCAGCCGCGCGGTCGCCGCCTTGGCGGCCGGGAGGTTCTTGGACTGGCCGAAGGCCACCGGGTAGTAGTCGTCCCCGTACGTTCCCCAGGTCAGCCAGCAGGCGTTGAGGAGCAGTGCGTCGGGCGTGGCGTCCGGGTCGATGCCGGCCGAGCAGAGCGCGAAGTCGTAGCCGCGCAGCTTCTGTTCGGTCCAGATGGCGGAACCGGGGTCGCCGGGGTGGGCCTGGAGCAGGCCCATGCGCCGGGCCCAGTCGACCGATCCCTCGCGCGCGTGGTCCAGGTGCGGGCTGAGGGAAAGCGCGAACGGCATGTAGACCTCCGGGATCACGGACGGTCCGGTGCGCTCGAAGGGGACGTGGGTGAAGGAGCGGCGGCGCAGGTCCGCCGAGCGCTGCGTGAAGACGGACTTCAGGTCGAGCGCGGTGGTGCCGAGCCCGGAGGGCAGGAACGGCAGGGTGAGCGGGGCTGTGGCCTTGGCCCTGGCCTCCTTGTTCATGTAGCGGCTGGAGACCATGTGCCACTCGTGGCCGCCGGACTGCCAGTCCTGCAGGCCCTTGGCGTAGGCGAGGACGGCCGCGATCTCCGCCGGGTTCATCGCGTGGTCGGCGAAGAGCTGGGGGAGTTCGGCGAGGGCGGTCTGCTCGAACTGGTGCAGGCGGGAGGTGAGCAGGTCGTTGGAGACCTCGGCGGCCTCCTGGGTGGTGCAGCCGAGGAAGGTCTCCAACACCAGGACGGCGTTGGACAGTTCGCCTTCGTCGGTGACCTCGCGCTGATAGGAGAACAGGTCGTTGCGGATGTGCACGGCGTCGGAGAAGGCGTCGCGCAGGACACCGAGCGGGCGCGAGTGCGCGACGCGCGCCGGGACTTCGGCGGCAACGTATTCGACCAGGCCGGCCGACCAGGGGGCGCCGCCCACCTTGCGGCGCATCTCGATGTATTCGAGGGGGTTCGCCACCCGCCCGATGTCGATGTTGGCGAGCTCCCACATCGACTCGTCGAGGAGGTTCTTCGTGGACAAGGAGAACCGTTCCCGCCAGTCCGCGGACATCGCGGGCACGGTCCGCGCCCAGAGGTCCGCGAGGCCCGCCTCGACCGGGTTGGTCGGCGCGGGGAAGCCGGCGGCCAGGTCCATCGGCATGAAGGCGGCCAGCCTGTCGAGGTACTCCTTGGCGCCGGCCCGGTCCTGCGAGCGCTTGAACGTCTCCAGGAAGTGGTCGTCGAAGAAGAACACCCACACGTACCAGTCGGTGACCAGGGACAGCGCCTCGGCGCCGCAGTCGGGGTGGGTGTACGAGCAGAGCAGCGCGTAGTCGTGCGAGTCGAGGTCGCTCTCCTCCCAGACGCCGGAACCCTCCAGCATCCCGAGGTCGCGCGCCCACCGCTTGGTGTGGACCCGCGCGACCTCCAGATGGGGGTTCAGTCGCGCCGGATAAGGCACATAGAAATCCGGCAGTTGAAACGGCTGCGTCACGACGGGGTGGGCCTTTCGTCCAAGGGTGCGGGAGCCGGTCGTCCCGGGCCCCTGCACGAGATCAGCAGTGCCCTACCCGTGGCGCCCCTCGGACAAGTGACTTTTCACCGCTTCAGGTGACACCCCCACGGTTCCCCTCCGCGGCGCCCTGCCGGGGGCTACGCAAAGTCGTCTGCGTGGGTGGTGGGGGTGTCGGAGCTTGGGGGGAATGTCTGGTTCGGTTAGGTTTGTTGCGGTATTTGGTTTCGGCGTTCCGGGAGGGACACTCGTGGCTATTGATCTGGACAAGGTGCTCGACAAGGCGTGGGCCGACAAGCCGCTCGCCGAGGTGCTCGCGGCTCCCGTGGCCGCGCTCAAGGGCGTCAGCGACAAGGACGGCGAGCTGCTGCACGAGGCGTTCGGGGTCAAGACCGTCGCCGACTTCGGGCAGCTGAAGTACGTGCGGTGGGCGCAGGCGCTCGTCGCGCTGAACCAGACCGTCAAGGCCTAGGCGCGTAGTCGGGTAGTCGGGTAATGGAAGAGGCCGTCCTCTCCGCCCTGGAAGGGGGGAGAGGACGGCCTCTTTTGTGGTTCTACTCGGTTTCGCCTTCGAGGTTGCCCTCGGTGTCCAGGTAGACCTGGCGGAGGGCTTCGAGGATGCCGGCGTCCGGCTTCTCCCACATGCCGCGGGACTCGGCTTCGAGGAGGCGCTCCGCGATGCCGTGCAGGGCCCAGGGGTTGGCCTCCTCCAGGAAGGCCCGGTTGGTCGGGTCCAGGACGTACGTCTCGGTGAGCTTGTCGTACATCCAGTCCGCGACCACGCCCGTCGTCGCGTCGTAGCCGAAGAGGTAGTCGACCGTCGCCGCGAGCTCGAAGGCGCCCTTGTAGCCGTGGCGGCGCATCGCCTCGATCCACTTGGGGTTGACCACGCGGGCGCGGAAGACGCGCGACGTCTCCTCGACCAGGGTGCGGGTCTTCACGGTCTCGGGACGCGTGGAGTCGCCGATGTACGCCTCCGGGGCCGTGCCGCGCAGGGCGCGGACGGTGGCCACCATGCCGCCGTGGTACTGGAAGTAGTCGTCCGAGTCCGCGATGTCGTGCTCGCGCGTGTCCGTGTTCTTGGCGGCGACCGTGATGCGCTTGTAGGCCGTCTCCATCTCGTCGCGCGCCGGACGGCCCTCCAGGCCGCGGCCGTACGCGTAGCCGCCCCACACCGTGTAGACCTCCGCGAGGTCGGCGTCCGTACGCCAGTCGCGGGAGTCGATCAGCTGGAGGATGCCGGCTCCGTACGTACCCGGGCGCGAGCCGAAGATACGGGTCGTGGCCTTGCGCTCGTCGCCGTGGACGGCGAGGTCCGCCTGGGCGTGGGCGCGGATGAAGTTCGACTCCGCCGGCTCCTCCAGGGAGGCCGCGAGCCGGACCGCGTCGTCCAGCAGGCCGATGACGTGCGGGAACGCGTCGCGGAAGAAGCCCGAGATGCGCAGGGTCACGTCGATGCGGGGGCGGCCGAGCTCGTCGAGCGGGATCGGCTCCAGGCCCGTGACGCGGCGCGAGGCCTCGTCCCAGACCGGGCGGACGCCGAGGAGGGACAGGGCCTCCGCCACGTCGTCGCCCGAGGTGCGCATCGCGCTCGTGCCCCAGAGGGACAGGCCGACGGAGGCGGGCCACTCGCCGTTGTCCGTGCGGTAGCGGGTCAGGAGGGACTCGGCCAGGGCCTGGCCCGTCTCCCACGCGAGGCGCGACGGGACGGCCTTCGGGTCGACCGAGTAGAAGTTGCGGCCCGTCGGCAGGACGTTGACCAGGCCGCGGAGCGGGGAACCCGAGGGGCCCGCCGGGATGAAGCGGCCGTCGAGGGCCGCGACGACGTGCGCGATCTCGTCCGTGGTGCCGGCCAGCCGCGGGACCACCTCGCGGGCCGCGAAGGACAGGACCGCCGCGACCTCCGGCGCCTGGTCCGCCGCGACCGAGGACACCGCGTCGAGGGACCAGTCCGCGTCCTCCATCGCCTGGACCAGGGCGCGGGCCTGCGCCTCCACGGCGTCCGCCGAGGTACGGGTGGCCTTGGACTCGTCGAGGCCGAGCGCCTCGCGCAGGCCCGGGAGGGCCGTCGTACCGCCCCAGATCTGCCGGGCGCGCAGGATGGCGAGGACCAGGTTGACCCGGGCCTCACCGGTCGGGGCGCCGCCGAGCACGTGCAGGCCGTCGCGGATCTGGGCGTCCTTGACCTCGCACAGCCAGCCGTCGACGTGCAGCAGGAAGTCGTCGAAGCCCTCGTCGTCCGGGCGCTCTTCGAGGCCCAGGTCGTGGTGGAGCTTCGCGGCCTGGATCAGGGTCCAGATCTGGGCCCGGATCGCCGGCAGCTTCGCCGGGTCCATCGCGGAGATCTGGGCGTACTCGTCCAGGTGCTGTTCGAGGCGGGCGATGTCGCCGTAGGACTCGGCCCGGGCCATCGGCGGGACGAGGTGGTCGACCAGGGTCGCGTGCACGCGCCGCTTGGCCTGGGTGCCCTCGCCCGGGTCGTTGACCAGGAAGGGGTAGATGAGCGGGAGGTCACCGAGCGCGGCGTCCGGCGCGCAGGCCGCGGACAGGCCGGCGTTCTTGCCCGGCAGCCACTCCAGGTTGCCGTGCTTGCCCAGGTGGATCATCGCGTCGGCGCCGAAGCCGCCGTCCTCCGCGCGCGCCTGGATCCAGCGGTACGCGGCCAGGTAGTGGTGCGAGGGCGGCAGGTCCGGGTCGTGGTAGATCGCGATCGGGTTCTCGCCGAAGCCGCGCGGCGGCTGGATGAGAATGAGGAGGTTCCCGCGGCGCAGGGCCGCCAGGACGATGTCGCCCTCGGGGTTCGCCGAGCGGTCCACGAACATGTTGCCCGGGGCCTCGCCCCAGTGCTGCTCGACGCTCTCGCGGAGCTCGGCCGGCAGCTCGGCGAACCAGCGCCGGTAGTCGGCGGCCGGGATGCGGACCGGGTTGCGGGCCAGCTGCTCCTCGGTCAGCCAGTCCTGGTCGTGGCCGCCGGCCTCGATCAGGGCGCGGATCAGCTCGTCGCCGTCACCGGACACCAGACCCGGGATGTCCTGGGTGGGGCCGAAGTCGTAGCCGCCGGCGATCAGCGTGCGCAGCAGCTCGACGGCGCTGGCCGGGGTGTCGAGCCCGACCGCGTTGCCGATGCGGGAGTGCTTGGTGGGGTACGCGGACAGGACCAGAGCGACCTTCTTGTCGCGGCGGTCGATGTGGCGCAGACGGGCGTGGCGTACGGCGATCCCCGCGACCCGGGCGGCCCGCTCGGGGTCGGCCACGTAGGCGGGCAGGCCGTCCTCGTCGAGCTCCTTGAAGGAGAACGGGACGGTGATCAGGCGGCCGTCGAACTCCGGCACGGCGACCTGGGTGGCGGCGTCGAGGGGCGACAGGCCCTCGTCGCTCTCCTCCCAGGCGGAACGCGAACCGGTCAGGCACAGGGCCTGGAGGATCGGCACGCCGAGTGAGGCGAGGGCGCCGGCGTCCCAGGACTCGTCGTCACCGCCGGCGGAGGCGGTGGCGGGGCGGGTGCCGCCGGCCGCGAGGACGGTGGTGACGATCGCGTCCACGGACTCCAGGGCCCGGAGGAGCTCCGGCTCGGGCGTGCGCAGGGAGGAGACGTAGAGGGGGAGGGGCTGGGCGCCCTTCGCCTCGATGGCCTCGCAGAGGGTGTGGACGAAGGCGGTGTTGCCGCTCATCTGGTGGGCGCGGTAGTAGAGCACGGCGACCTTCGGGGCCGTCTCGGAGGCCGCCTTGCCTGTGTGCTGCGCGTCGCGCTCCAGGGGGCCCCAGGTGGGGGCGGCGGCGGGCGGCTCGAAGCCGTGGCCGGTGAGCAGGACCGTGTCGGAGAGGAACCGGGCCAGCTGGTCGAGGTTGGCGGGACCGCCGTGCGCGAGGTAGCCGTGGGCCTCGGCCGCGATGCCGATCGGGACCGTGGAGGCCTCCATCAGCTGGGCGTCCGGGGCCTGTTCGCCGGTCAGGACCACGACCGGGCGGGTCTGGCCGGGGGCGAGGAGCAGGTCGAGGCCGTCCTGCCAGGCGCGGAGGCCGCCGAGGAGGCGTACGACGACCAAGTCGACGCCGTCGAGGAGCCCGGGGAGGTCGTCGAGGGGAAGGCGGGAGGGGTTCGCGAACCGGTACGGGACGAGGCCGTCCGCCGTGTTCGCTGCGCGGGCGCTGAGCAGATCGGTGTCGGACGTCGACAGCAGCAGAATCATGCGGCGGCAGGCCTTCCTCGGGGTTTCCGCGCCCCGGGCAGTGAGGACAGCGGGAGTTCCTGACTTGCCCGGCGGTGTGGCGCTGCCGGGTTCACAGTGGCGGGACCGCGCCGGAATCGCACCGGGCTTCCTCCCATGTCGCCGTCCTCGGCGACGGCGGGCCGTGTGGTCCGCCGGAAGGTCATCTTAGGGGTGAGTGGGTCGCTGCGCTGGGGTGGGGGCTGGGTGGGTGCGGCGCGGTTGCGGGGGCTCTGCCGGGGCGCTGCGCTGCGCTGGGGCGGGTGCTGGTCGGTGCGGCGCCGTTGCGGGGGCTCTGCCCCCGGGCCCCCGCGCCTCAAACGCCGGCGGGGCTGGATGTGGCGGGGCCGGGATGGATTGGCCGGTGCGGCGCCGCTGCGGGGCTCTGCCCCCGGGCCCCCGCGCCTCAAACGCCGGCGGGGCTGGATGTGGCGGGGCCCGTGGATGGGGTGGGTCGGAGGGTGTCGGGGCTGGTGGGGGTGGTGACGGACACAGGTCGGGGGAGGGGAATCGTGGGTATGCTCGCCGCCATGCCCCAGCCACCTTCCGCCGCATCGCGGGACGAACCCGCCATACGGGACCGTGGTGACGCCTGCCCCGGTGCGCTGCGGCTGCACGCGGCGGACGACGGGTTCCTGGCGCGGGTGCGGATTCCCGGCGGGTTGCTCGGCGGCGCCGCGGCGCGGCTGCTGGCCGATGCCGCCGACCGGCTCGGCGACGGGCACGTCGACCTCACCTCGCGCGGCAACGTGCAGCTGCGCGGCCTCGGCGAGAGCTGCGGCGGGGAACTGGCCGAGCTGCTGGTGGCCGCCGGGCTGCTGCCCGCGCCCACGCACGAGCGGGTCCGCAACATCGTCTGCTCGCCGCTCACCGGCCTCGACCTGCTGGGCCTGCCCGATGTGTCCCCCTGGGTGGCGGAGCTGGACGCGCTGCTGTGCGCGAGCGAAGCGGCGGCCGGGCTGTCCGGGCGGTTCCTCTTCGCCCTCGACGACGGCCGGGGTGATGTGACCTCGCTCGACGCGGACGTGAATCTCGTCCCGTGCGGTGGGGGGAGCGCCCTGCTGTGGATGGGGGACCGGCTCGGAGCCGTGCGCGTCTCTTCGGGTGACGCGCCGCGGGCCGCGCTGGTGGCCGCCGAGTACTTCCTCGACGCCGTGCGCGAGGCCGGTACCCGGGTCTGGCGGGTCGCCGAGCTGGCCCCCGAACACGCCTTGTCCGGTGCCCGGTTGGTGGGGCGGCTGGCCGATGCCGGTGTAGGAGCCGTCGTGGCGACGCCGGACCTGTCCGTCCGGTCGGGCCCGCCGCCCGAGCCCGGCGTCGTGCCCGGGCCCGACGGCGCCGCCTCGCTCTCCGTTCTCGCGCCGCTCGGGCGGCTCGACACCGCGCAGTGGCGTCGGCTCGCCGACCTCACGGGCCGGGTCCGGCTGACCCCCTGGCGCGGGGTCGTCGTTCCGGGGCTCCCGGGTCCGCCCGACAGGGCGACGGCGACGGCCGCCACCGCGCTCGCCGGCCTCGCGGACGCGGGGCTGGTCACGGCCCCCGACAGTCCCTGGCGGTCCGTCACCGCCTGTACCGGCAGGCCCGGTTGCGCGAAATCGCTGGCCGACGTACGCGCCGACGCGCGGGCCGTCGTGGAACGCGCCCGGGGGCCGCTGCCCGTGCACTGGTCCGGCTGTGAGCGCCGCTGCGGGCATCCGCGCGGCGCCGCCTGGGTGGACCTGGTCGCCACCCCCGCCGGATACGACCTCCACCTCGAAGGCCGCGCACCGCGACGCGGCGTACCGCGGCGCGAGCTCGCCCCCGCCCTCGCGGACGCCCGCCACGCAGCTCCCGTACGTGACAACCTCCCCGACTCAGTGCAGAAATGAGCGAGTACACCGTGTTCGAGTACGAGAAGGACGGCGCCGCGATCTACCGCCAGTCCTTTGCCACGATCCGCGCCGAGGCGGACCTCGCCGGCCTGCCGGCCTCGGTCGCCCAGGTCGCGGTGCGCATGATTCACGCCTGCGGAATGACCGACCTCCCGCAGGACCTCGGGTACACCCCCGAGGTGGTGCTGCGCGCCCGCGCCGCACTGGAGGCCGGCGCGCCGATCCTGTGTGACGTCCAGATGGTCGCCAGCGGGGTCACCCGCAAGCGGCTGCCCGCCGACAATGAGGTGATCTGCACCCTCTCCGACCCGGCGGTGCCGGACCTCGCCGCGAAGATGGGCACCACGCGGAGCGCCGCCGCCCTCGAAGTCTGGCGCGACCGCGGCCTGTTGGGGGGCTCGGTGATCGCGGTCGGCAACGCCCCGACCGCGCTGTTCCGGCTGCTGGAGATGATCGAGGAGGGCGCCCCGCGCCCGGCCGCCGTCATCGGCGTTCCCGTCGGCTTCATCGGCGCCGCCGAGTCCAAGGACGCCCTCGCCGCCCATCCCTCGGGACTCGACCACCTGATCGTGCGCGGCCGGCGGGGCGGCAGCGCCATCGCCGCGGCCGCCGTCAACGCCATCGCGAGCGTGGCCGAATGAGCGCCGGCCAGGCCCTCCGGGGGCGCCTGTACGGGGTCGGGCTCGGGCCCGGCGATCCGAACCTGATGACGCTGCGGGCCGTCCAGGTGATCGGCGAGGCCGATGTCGTCGCCTATCACAGCGCCCGGCACGGGCGCTCCATCGCCCGCTCGATCGCCGCGGCGCACCTGCGCGACACGCACATCGAGGAGCCGCTGGTCTACCCGGTCACCACCGAGACCACCGACCACCCCGGCGGCTACCAGGGCGCGATGGAGGAGTTCTACGAGTCCGCCGCCGCCCGCCTCGCCGCGCACCTGGACGCCGGCCGGACCGTCGCCGTGCTCGCGGAAGGCGACCCGCTCTTCTACAGCTCGTACATGCACATGCACAAGCGGCTTGCGGACCGGTACGAGACCGAGGTCATCCCCGGTGTCACCTCGGTGAGCGCGGCCGCCGCCCGGCTCGGCACCCCGCTCGTGGAGGGCGAGGAGGTCCTGACCATCCTCCCCGGCACCCTGCCCGAGGAGGAGCTCACCGCCCGGCTCGCCGCCACCGACTCGGCGGTCGTGATGAAGCTCGGCCGCACCTTCCCCGCCGTGCGGAGCGCGATGGAGAACAGCGGCCGGCTCGCCGAGGCCCGCTACGTCGAGCGCGCCACCATGGACGGGGAGCGGACCGGCCGGCTCGCCGACACCGATCCGGCGAGCGTGCCGTACTTCGCCGTCGCCGTGGTGCCCAGCCGCATCGGCAACCCGGGCAGCGTGCCGTCCGGCCCCGGCGAGGTCGTGGTGGTCGGCACCGGCCCGGCGGGCCCGCTGTGGCTCACCCCGCAGACCCGGCGCGCGCTGGCCGACGCCGAGGTGCTGGTCGGCTACACGACGTACCTGGACCGGGTGCCCGTGAAGCCGGGGCAGATCCGGCACGGCTCCGACAACAAGGTGGAGTCGGAGCGCGCCGAGTTCGCCCTCGACCTGGCCCGGCGCGGGCAGCGGGTGGCGGTGGTCTCGGGCGGCGACCCCGGTGTCTTCGCCATGGCCACGGCGGTCCTGGAGGTGGCCGGGCAGCCGGAGTACGAGGACGTGCCCGTACGGGTCCTGCCGGGCGTGACCGCGGCCAACGCGGCGGCCGCCGCGGCCGGCGCCCCGCTCGGCCACGACTACGCCACCGTCTCCCTCTCGGACCGGCTCAAGCCGTGGGAGGTCATCGCGGAGCGGCTGCGCGCGGCCGCCGCGGCCGACCTGGTGCTCGCCCTCTACAACCCCGGTTCGCGCAGCCGCACATGGCAGGTGGCGCAGGCGCGCGAGCTGCTGCTGGAACTGCGCGCTCCCGGGACCCCGGTGGTCGTCGCCCGCGACGTGGGCGGGCCGGAGCAGTCGGTGCGGATCGTCACGCTCGCCGAACTGGAGCCGTCCGAGGTCGACATGCGCACGATCCTGCTGATCGGCTCCTCGCAGACGCAGATCACCGAGCGGCCCGACGGGTCGCGGATCACGTGGACCCCGCGCCGCTACCCGTGAGGGCGGCCCCGTACGCATGACCGGGCCCGGAGCGCGAACCGCCTCCGGGCCCGGGCTGTTTCAGTCCACCGACCCGATCCACCGCAGGGCCGCGGCCACCGAATCCGCCTCCGCCACGCCCTGCGGCACCGCGGGGCGGCGTACGACCAGGACCGGGATGTCCGCCTCGCGGGCGGCGGCCAGTTTGGGGGCGGTGGCCGAGCCGCCGCTGTCCTTGGTGACGAGTACGTCGATCCGGTGGCGGGCGAGCAGTTCCCGCTCGCCGGCCAGGGTGAACGGGCCCCGGTCCAGCAGCACTTCGAGGCGCGGCGGCACGGGACCGTCCGGCGGATCCACCGAACGCACCAGGAACCAGGTGTCGGTGAGGTGCGCGAAGGTGTGCAGGCCCATGCGGCCGGTGGTGAGGAAGGCGCGGGTGCCGAAGCCGGGCAGCAGCGCGGCCGCGTCGGCGAGGGAGTCCACGAAGGTCCAGTCGTCGGCGGGCTGCGGCGTCCAGCCGGGGCGCCGCAGGGCCAGCAGCGGGACGCCCGTGAGCGCCTCCGCCTCGGAGGCGTGGAAACTCATCTGCTCCGCGAACGGGTGGGTGGCGTCGACGACGCGCGTGACGTCGTTGACGATGATCCACGCCGCGAGGCCCGCGATGCCGCCGAAGCCGCCGATCCGGGTGTCGCCGGGCGGGAGCGCCGGCGCGGCGACCCGGCCCGCGAGCGAGGTGGTCACATGGACCGAGGGGTCGGATTCCAGCGCCTCCGCGAGCTGCCTGGCCTCCGTCGTACCGCCGAGGATCAGCACGTGGTGGGCCGGGAGGGAGTGCGGTTCAGCAGACATGGCGGTCGCGCTCGGGGGAGTACAGGTGGCTGTCCCGGAACTGCTCCGCCCCCAGGGTGCGGCCCACCATGATGACGGCGGTGCGGACCAGGCCCGCCTCCTTCACTTGGGCGGCGATGTCGGCCAGGGTCCCGCGCAGGATCAGTTCGTCGGGGCGGCTGGCCATCGCCACGACCGCCACCGGGCACGCGGCCCCGTAGTGCGGCAGCAGCTCGTCGACGACCCGGTCCACGTAGCGGGTGGCCAGGTGAAGGACCAGCAGGGCGCCGCTGCGGCCGAGGGTGGCCAGGTCCTCGCCGGGCGGCATCGGGGTGGCCTGCTGGGCGATGCGGGTCAGGATCACCGTCTGGCCGACGGTGGGCACCGTCAGTTCCCGCTTGAGGGCGGCGGCCGCCGCGGCGAAGGCCGGTACGCCAGGGACGACCTCGTAGGGGATGCCGGCCGCGTCGAGCCGGCGCATCTGCTCCGCGACGGCGCTGAAGATGGACGGGTCGCCGGAGTGCAGCCGCGCCACGTCCCGGCCCGCCGCGTGGGCCCGTACGCACTCGGCGATGATCTCGTCGAGGTTCAGCTGCGAGGTGTCGACGAGGCGGGCGTCCGCCGGGCACTCGGCGAGCAGCTCGCGCGGTACGAGGCTGCCCGCGTAGAGGCAGACCGGGGCGGCGGCCAGGGTCCGGGCACCGCGCACCGTGATCAGGTCGGCGGCGCCGGGGCCCGCACCGATGAAGTACACGGTCATGTTCGATCCTTCTCCTTGGATGCGGTGGCCGGCTCGGCAGGCTTCGTCACCGACCACTGGGTGACCGGCATCGCCTGCCGCCAGCCCGTGAACCCGCCGACCGGCACGGCGTGCGCGACCGCGAGCTTCACCAGTTCGCCGCCGTGGCGGCGGTAGCGGTCGGTGAGGACCGCCTCCGATTCGAGGGTGACGGTGTTGACGACGAGGCGGCCGCCCGGGGCCAGCGCCGCCCAGGCCGCGTCCAGCAGGCCCGGTGCGGTGAGCCCGCCGCCGATGAACACCGCGTCGGGGGCCGGGAGTCCGTCGAGGGCCTGCGGTGCGGCGCCGACGACCACGCGCAGGCCCGGTACGCCGAGCGCCGCCGCGTTACGGGTGATCCGTGCGGCCCGCTCCGGTACGCGCTCCACCGCCACCGCCCGGCACGAGGGGTGGGTGCGCATCCACTCGATGCCGATGGAGCCGGAGCCGCCGCCGATGTCCCACAGCAGCTCGCCGGGGGCCGGGGCCAGCGCGCACAGGGTCGCGGCCCGGACGTGGCGCTTGGTGAGCTGCCCGTCGTGTTCGTACGCGGCGTCCGGCAGGCCGGGGGTCGCGCCGAGGCGCGGTGCGGCGTGGGCCGGGTCGCGGCGGCAGTCGAGGGCCACGACGTTCAGGGGGTCGCCGGGCGCGTGGTCCCAGCTGTCGGCGCGGCCCTCGTACGCGTCCTCGCGCTCGGAACCGAGCTGCTCCAGCACCCGCATCCGGCTCGGGCCGAAGCCCCGCTCTCGAAGCAGAGCGGCGATCTCGTTCGGGGTCGCCGCTCCGGCGCTGAGCACCAGCACCCGGCGCCCGTCGTGCAGCGCGGCCGCGAGCCGGGCCACCGGGCGGCCGACGACCGTGATCACCTCGGTGTCCTCCACCGGCCAGCCCAGGCGGGCGCAGGCGTACGACACGGACGACGGGTGCGGGTGGATCCGCAGGGAGTCCGGCCCGAGCTCCTCGGCGAGGGCCCGGCCGATCCCGTAGAACATCGGATCGCCGCTGGCCAGCACCGCGATCCGGCGGCCCGCGTGCTCGGCCATCAGCTTCGGCACGGCCGGCCGCAGCGGGCTCGGCCAGGCCACCCGCTCACCGGCGCACTCCCCGGCCGGCAGCAGGTCCAGCTGGCGCGGCCCGCCGATCAGGACCTGCGCCGAGGACAGCGCGGACCGCGCGGCGGTGGTGAGCCCGGCCCAGCCGTCGGCGCCGAGGCCGACGACCGTCACGGTTCTGGGGGGCGGTGCGGAGCTCACTGCGCGGTACCTCGGGGACGGGAGGGGGAAAGACGGCGGACCCGCAGCCTACTGGCCTGCGGATCCGGGGCCCGCGCCCACCCTCGCGGCACGTCCGCGATGCCAGGAGCTACCCTCGGTAACCCACCGCGACACGAGGGAGCCGCCATGCCCGGCTGGAACACCGGCAAGATCCCCGACCAGAGCGGCCGGACCGCCGTCGTCACCGGGGCCAACAGCGGGATCGGCTACGTCACCGCCCGCGAGCTCGCGCGGCACGGCGCCTCGGTCGTGCTGGCCTGCCGCAGCGCGGCGCGCGGGCGGGCGGCACTGGTCCGGCTGCGCGCGGAAGTACCGGTAGCCGAGGCGGAGTTCATGGAGCTGGACCTCGCCGACCTGGCCTCCACGAGGGAGTTCGCCGCCGCCTACGGGCAGCGGCACGCCTCCCTGGACCTGCTGGTCAACAACGCCGGCGTGATGGCGCTCCCGTACGGGCGCACCGCCGACGGGTTCGAGACCCAGTTCGGGGTCAACCACCTCGGGCACTTCGCCCTCACCGGGCTGCTGCTGCCCAGGCTCCGGGCGGCCGCCCCCGGGGCCCGGATCGTCAACGTCTCCAGCGGCTTCCACGTCCTGGGAAGGATCGACACCGAGGGCGGCGGCCTGGACGCGCTCTCCGACGAGCACGGCTACCGCCGCTGGGTCGCCTACGGCCGCTCCAAGACCGCCAACCTGCTCTTCACGCACGAACTGTCCCGCCGCTTCACCGCCGCCGGCTCCACGATCACCGCCGCCGCGGCCCACCCCGGCTACGCCTCCAGCAACCTGCACTCCGGAGCCTCGAAGGTGGAGGGCCCGACCCTCAACTCGCGCGTGGCGGCCTTCGGCAACGCGGTCCTCGCCCAGCCCACCTCCTCGGGCGCCCTGCCCACCCTGTACGCGGCGACCGCGCCCGGGGTCCGCCAGGACGCGTTCATCGGGCCGCGGTTCGGCTGGCGCGGAGCGCCGGCGCCGTCCTGGCGGGCGAAGTGGACCCTCGACGACACGTCCGGCGAACTGCTCTGGGCCGCCTCCGAGAAGCTCACGGGAGTCTCGTACGCATCCCTGCCGCGCTGACCCCCGCGGGGCCGGCCTTCCCGAACAGGGGTGCCCGTACGAATTCCCGGCACGCTCCCGCGCGGGCGCCCGCTGTGAGTCCGTCCGCCCCCGGGACGCCTCCGGGCGCCCCGGCTCGGGCCTGACCCGGGCGCCCCCCGCGCTGGAGACTCGGCGGCATGAGCGACGACGATACGGACAACCACCCAGAAGCCCACGACCACGCGGTGGTCCTCGGGGACGGTCAGGGGACGGTCAGGCCGGTTCGGGGCGCAGGGAGCGCCAGATGTGCTCGGGGAGGTGGCGGGCGGCTTCGGTGAGGTCGATCTCGTAGGTGCTGGACAGCCAGCGGCGGGCGGCCTCGGCGAGCGGGCCCATGACCAGGACCTCGATCACGGGGGCCGGCAGCGGGGCGATCTCGCCGCGCTCCATGCGGACCCCCATCCACTGCATGATGGCCGCGAACTTCTCCGCCTTGGCCGCGCCGATCTCCTCGGCGTGGGCCACCAGGTAGCCGGAGTAGGCGGAGGCGTGCAGGAACAGCGCGACGTCCCGGTGCTCCTGGGTGAAGGCCAGATAGGCCGTGACCCAGGAGCGCACCCCGGTGCGGGCGGTGCGGCAGCGGGTGAGCGCGGCGACCATGTCGTCGCACAGCATGTCCATGCACCGGATGTAGAGCGCGGCGGCGAGGCCGTCGAAGCTGCCGAAGTGGTGGTAGAGGCTGCCGAGGCTGACTCCGCTGGCCGAGACGACGGCGTTCACCGTGAAGCCCTGCTGCCCGGATTCGGCGAACACCCGCAGCGCGGTGGTCAGGAGCAGGTCGACGGTGGCTTCGCCGCGTTGTTGCTTGGGAGTCATGCTGCGGTCCCGTCGGTGTGCGTGGTGCTGTCCGGAATCTGCGCCACCGAGCCTAGCAAGATCGCGGAACTGGAAGACCTTTCTAGAAAGATCCTTCGTGATTTCTCGCGGCGGCAGGGGTCACGGCCGGGTCGAGCGCTCGTACAGCGCCCGGGTGTCGTCACCGAAGTAGACGCTGTACGAGGTCTGGTCGTCGCCGCCCCCGTCCCGGCCGCCGATCACCCCGATCAGCGTGCGGCCGTCGGTCAGCACCGGGCCGCCGCTCGTTCCGTTGGGCACGCCCGCACAGTCCAGCCGCAGCTGCGTCGGGCCGGCGGCGCGGGCGGTGTTGCGGCACTCCAGCGGCTGCTCGGAGTCGTTGGGGTAGCCCACGAGGCGGGCGGGCGCGGGCAGTTCGGGCCCGAAGGCGATGGTCGCGGCCCCGGTGACGTCCTCCAGCCGCTGCCCCGGGTAGCCGGGCCGGCGCAGCCGCAGGAAGGCGATGTCGTGGTCGGGGTCCTGGTCCTCGGTCCAGCGTGGGTCCACGTCGATCCGGGTGGGCACCCAGACGCCGTACGGGGCCACGCCGTCGCGGTAGCCGGGGGCGAAGGCGAGGTTGGTGCGGAAGCCGCCGCCGTGCACGCAGTGCGCGGCGGTGGCGATGAGGTCGCCGCCGGGGGAGTGGACCACGACCGCCGAGCAGTGGTGGTCGGGGTCGCCGTCGGAGCCGGGGGAGAAGAGCGCGCCGATCGCCGGTTCGGCGGGGGCGGGCCGGGCCTCCAGCGGATCGGAGGGCTGCCAGCCGGTGGTCCGCCAGTTCGCCGGGGCGCTGCCCCCGGCGAAGACCTTGCCGTCCGCCGCGGCCTCCGGGGCCTCCCGGACGATCCCGTCCAGCACGGCGCCCGCGGTCTTGTCGGCGCGTTCGGGGTCCTGCTGGTAGGTGCCCCGGGCGGGATCCCCGTCGGCACGGGTGGCGGCGATGCCGCGCAGCTCCCAGGCGGCGTACCCGAGGCCCGCGAGGACCAGGGTGCAGAGCAGGCCGAGGAGCAGGGAGCCCCATGTGCTCCGCTGCCGTCCCCGCTCCCGCCCCCGTTCCCGTCTCCGCTTCCGCTCGTGAACCCTGCTGGCCATCTGCTGCTCCCACCCCGCCGACACGTCCGACGCCTCGTTCGATGGGGGGATGGCGGCGCGGGTTCCGCGAACCGGACGTGGCCGAGCTCACAGCCGACCGTACTGTCGTGCACGCGTCACGCATTTGTCTGCCGTCGGTCACCCGACCGCCCTGCGCTCCAGGCGACTTGGGCACCCCCACCTTGACCGGCAGGAGCCAGGGTATGAGATTGCGGAACCGGATGGCGGGCGCGGTGACCGCCGGACTGGCGGCCCGTGGCCCTCGTGCTCGGCACGGCGCCGGCCGATGCGGCGCGCGGCCGCTGAGCCCCCCGGGCCCCCGGAGCCCCGGGAGCCCGAACTCCCGGTTCCCCGCCCCTTGTCACCCGCGCGGCGCTATGGTGCGGGCGGGGGCGACTGTACGAGGGGGCGGGGCGGCGATGCGTTTTCTGTTTGTCCACGGCACGGGGGTACGGCGCGAGCGGCACGACCGGCTCTTCGCCCTGGTCCGGGAGCGGCTGACGGCGAGATTCCGCGACGCGGCCGTCGAATCCTGCTACTGGGGCGACCGCTTCGGCGCGACCCTCGGCGCAGGCGGCCGGTCCGTCCCCGGACTGCGCCGGCCGGGTCCGGACGCCGAGCCCGACCCCGTGGACGCCGAGACGGCCGAGTGGGCGCTCCTCCTCGCCGACCCGCTGTGCGAGCTGCGCGTCCTCGCCGAGGCCGGCTGGGAGAGCCGGGACGGCGACGACGCCGAGGGCGCCGAGGACGACGGCTTCGCGATGCCCGGCGTCCGGTCCGCCGGGGCCCGGGTGCTCGCACTGCTGACCGCGTTACCGCCCGCACCGCCCCGGGCCGGGGACGAACTCGGCGCGCTGCTGCACGGCACCGGGCTCGCCGCGGGCTTCGCCACCGCCCTGGAGACCACCGCCCGCTCCGCCGAGGCGGTCCGGGCCGGGGAACGCGCCGCCGACGAACCGCAGGCACGGGAGCTCGCCACCGCCCTCGCCCGGTCCGTGACCGCCGCCGCTCTGGCCCACGCCGGAGCCGAGGCCGACTGCACCGGCGCCGAACGGGACCGCCTCGTCGAACTGCTCACCACCCGCCTCGGCGGCGACGCCCGGGTGCCCGGCGCCCGCGCGGCCGCCGTCCTGGGCCGGCTCGCCCTGCGGGTCACCACCCAGCCCCTGCTCAATGCCTGGCGCGGCTCGCTCACCGTCGGCGCCACGCCCGCGCTCGGCGACATCCTGCGCTACCAGGCCCGCGGCCACGACCTGCGCACGTTCCTGCACGCCCGGATCGCCGCCGACCCGGCACCGACCGTACTCATCGGCCACAGCCTCGGCGGGATCGCCCTGGTGGACCTCCTCGCCCTCGCCGCCGCCCGCGGCGAGGCCGTTCCCGGGGCGGAACTGCTCGTCACCGTCGGCTCCCAGGCCCCCTTCCTCTACGAGCTCGGCGCGCTCACCGCGCTCGAACCCGGCGCGAAGCTCCCGTACGGCTTCCCGCGCTGGCTCAACGTCTACGACCGCCAGGACGTGCTCTCCTACCTCGCCGGCCCGGTCTTCCCCGGCGACCCGCGCGTCACCGACCACGAGGTCGGCAGCCGCCAGCCGTTCCCGGCCTGCCACAGCGCCTACTGGAAACAGGACTCCCTCTACGAGCGGATCGAACAGGCGGTGGCCGAGGCGGAGATCGGGTGACGCCCGCCGACTTCCTGCCCCCGGCCCTCGGGCCGCGGCGCACCTTCGCGCTCGTCGCCGGGGTCGAGCGCTACGAGGTCAGCCACCACTGGAACCTGCGCGGTCCGGCCCGCGACGCCCTGCGCTTCGCCCGCTGGCTGACCGGTCCCGCCGAAGTGCCGGCCGGCAACATCCGGCTGCTGTTGTCCCCGCTCGACGCGCCCGACGACCTCGACTGGACGGACACGCCGGCCATGGCCGCGCTGCGGACCGCGCACCGCCCGGCGACCGAGGAGAACGTGAAAGCGGTGCTGCTCGACGAACTCCCGCAGTGCGACGGCGACCTGCTGTGGATCTTCTGGGCCGGACACGGCTACCTCGGCCCGCGCCAGGAGCTGATGCTGCCCTGCGCCGACGCCAGCCGCGGCCAGATCAGACACCTCAACCTCGACTCGGCGCTGCGCTGGTGGCGGACCGACCTGGTCAAACCGCGCCGCTTCCCGCTCCAGGCCGCACTCGTGGACTCCTGCCGGGTCGACGCGCCCCGCGACGCCCGGTGGAACTTCGGCACCACCGACTACGGAGGCGGCAGTTCGGTGCCGGGCCGCCGCCAGTTCCGGCTCTACGCCTCCCGGGAGGGCGAGGCCGCCCAGAACGACGCCGAGCGCGGCGCCGGCCGCTTCACCGAGGCCCTGCTCGGCGAGATCGGACACCGGTCCTTACGGGACGGCGTCAACGGACTGCCCGGCGCCGCCCTCAGCATCCACCGCGCCTTCCAGGAGCTGCGCGAGCGCGGCGAGGGCTGGCAGCTGCCGCAGTTCGTGGTGGACCGG
The DNA here is from genome assembly GCF_042894695.1 of Streptomyces sp. NPDC001513. Classification (NCBI taxonomy): domain Bacteria; kingdom Bacillati; phylum Actinomycetota; class Actinomycetes; order Kitasatosporales; family Streptomycetaceae; genus Streptomyces; species Streptomyces sp. NPDC001513. The sequence goes on along the minus strand of NZ_JBIAVU010000019.1, from coordinate 136,828 downwards.
GACTGGGACGCCTGCTCCTTCCTCGACGACGAGCTGCCCGGGCCCCGGCTGCCCCGGGCCGCCCGGCTCGACCAGCGCGCCTGGGACGGGCTCGGCGAGCTCTTCGAGGGCCGCGAACTGCCGCGCGGCGCGCACGAGGCCTACGCCTGGGCGTTCAAGGTGGCCGGCTGCACCACCCCGGTGCGCGGCGGCCTGCCGGGGGACAGCCTCCTCGAAGTGGTCCAGGACCTGGACGAGCGCCAGGGCGGGCGCGGCGGGATGCCGCTGGCCGTGCCCTTCGTACGGTTCCTCGCGGACCGGGCCGCCAAGGCGGGCGACGCGGCCTGGGCGGCCCGGCTGACGGACTGGGTGCACGCCACCCGCGAGCGACTCGGCCTGCCCGCGGTGCCCATGCCCCCGCCCCCGCCGCGCACGACGGTCGTGCACGTCCGGCTGGAGGCGCCGCCGGGCGGCGGCCCCGGCCACCTCGCCCGGATGTGGCTGCACGGCGAACGGACCGAGCACATATGGGAGTCCGAGGAGGCGCCGGTCCGGCTGGACACCGTACGGGAGGAACTCGTACGGCAACTGGCCCTCATCGGGGCGACGTCGGGCGGCGGCGGGGAGGCCGGCCGGCGGACGTACGGCGCGGTGGACCGCATCGAGTTCCACGTGCCGTACGAGCTGCTGGACGCCGACTTCGACCAGTGGCCGGTGCCCCACGGCCCGGCCGGCCGGGCCCGCGCCCTCGGCCAGCTCCACCAGGTGGTGGTGCGCTGCCCGCAGGAGCGGGCGGACACCCGGGCCGCATGGCACACCTCCTGGCGGTGGCTGTGCGCCCAGGGCGGCCGGCACCGCGACGCCGTCCGGGTGGTGGCGGACACCGAGGTCACGGACGCGCTCGGGCTGGAACTGGCCGACGGGCCGGCGCCCGCCTGCGTCCTGGCGCACACGACGGCGGCGCCGCACACCGGCCTGCTGGAAGCCGTACTCGAAGGGGGCGTCCCGGTGGCCGTGTGGCGGCGCGGGGGCGGCGTACCGGCGCCCGCGCTCCTCGACCTGCTCGCGCCGGCCGGGCCGGACGGCCGGCCCGACCCCGGCGCGCTCGACGTACTGGACCTGCCCGCACGCGTGTGGGCCGTGCGCCGGGCGGCCGCGAAGGCCGCCGCGCGCGCCCCGGGCGCGGCCGCGGGAGCCGCGAGCGCCCGTCAACCACCGCCAGGGGGAGACCAGTTGGTGCTCCTGTGGGACGATCCCGACGACGTGCCGGGCCACCGGTCCCTGGCCTGACACCCGACCACCGACCACCGACAGACCGCGACACGGACGATGGAGGCAGAGGAAGTGGCGAAGGACTGGTGGCTGTACCACGGGAGCGGCCCCGGCGGGGACCGGCGCGCCCGGCTGGAGGCCGGATCCCCGCCACCCTGGCGGGACTTCACCGGCACCCCCGACCCGGGATACGAGCCGCCCGGCTGCGAGGGGCCGGCCTGGGAGCGGACCTGGCGGCGCGGCGCGGGCTACGTGCCCGGCGAGGCGGAGAAGGACGTGGTCAACACGGCCCTGTACCTGCGCCGGCCGCTGCTCATCACCGGGAAGCCGGGCGTCGGCAAGTCCACGCTCGCCTCCAGCATCGCCACGGACCTGGGCCTCGGCCCCGTACTGCACTGGCCGATCACCAGCCGGACCGTGCTGCGGGACGGGCTGTACCTGTACGACGCCATCGGGCGCCTCCAGGAGGCCGGGCTGGAGCAGCTGCGCACGCCGGGCGCGCACCCCGCGGCCGCCGCCTCCGCCGCCGACGTACCGCCGCCACCGGACCCGGCCCTCGCCCCGGCCGCCGTCCCCGCCGCCGCCCCGTCGATCTCCCGCTACCTGCGCCTCGGACCGCTCGGCACCGCACTGCTGCCGCAGGACCGGCCCCGCGTCCTGCTCGTCGACGAGATCGACAAGAGCGACATCGACCTGCCCGGCGACCTCCTCACCGTCTTCGAGGACGGCGGCTTCCTCATCCCCGAACTCGCCCGCCTGGCCCAGGAGGACCCCACCGTCGCCATCGGCACCGACGACGACCCCGAAGCCGCCGTGCGGATCACCCAGGGCCACGTCCAGTGCCGGTACTTCCCCGTCGTCGTCCTCACCAGCAACGGCGAACGCGATTTCCCGCCCGCCTTCCTGCGGCGCTGCGTCCGCCTCCACCTGGAGCCGCCCGGGCCGGAGAAGCTCGCCCGCATCGTGCGCCGCCGACTGGGCGTCGACATCGAGGAGGGCGAGGAGTACCAGGAGCTCGTCCAGAGCTTCCTCGACCGCGGCGAGGACGGGGACCTCGCCACCGACCAGCTCCTCAACGCCATCCAACTGCGCCTCGCCGGAGCCTGGTCCGCCCCCGGGGACCGCGACCGCTTCCTCGCCACCGTGATGCAGCACCTGACCGGGCCCACGGCGTGATCGAGAGGCTGCTCGCCGCCTTCGCCGAGGGAGCCGACGACGGCGGCCCGCGCACCGGCGTCGGCGTCGAGGAGATCGCCGACATCCTGTGGCTGGCGGCCCGGGTGGACCCCGCCGGGGCCCGCCCGCCCGGCGCGCCCGCCGCCGGCCCGACGGGCGAGCAGCCGCCGGTCCCCGAACCGGCCGCACCCGAGGCCGGCCCCGACGCCCTCGCGCCCCCCGAGCCCGACCGCCCGGACGAGGGCCCGCCCGCCGTCCGGCTCTTCCCGGCCTCCCCGCCCGACCCCGACGGAAAGCCGGCCGACACCGCGGGGGGCCGCCGGGGCTCGCCCGTACGGCTGCCCCGCGCCGCCTCCCTCGACGATCCGCTCGCCCTGATGCGCTCCCTGCGCCCCGTCGGCCGGCGCTCCATCGGGGGCCCCGGGGAGGAACTGGACGAGCAGCTCACCGTCGAGCGCAGCATCGAGCGGATGGTGCCGACCCCGGTCCTGCGGCCCGCCGAGAGCCGCTGGCTGGACCTGGCGCTGGTCGTCGACACGCACCACTCGATGCTGCTGTGGTCGGACCTCGTGGACGAACTCCGCGGCGTCCTGACCCGCAGCGGGGTCTTCCGCGACGTACGCACCTGGCAGCTGACCGGCACCGGACCCGGCGCCACCCCGATGCTCACGCGCGGCCGCGGCGGCCCGCCCCGCAACCCGCTGGAACTGGCCGACCCCGCGGGCCGCCGGCTGATCCTCGTACTCTCCGACACCGTGGCGGGCGGCTGGCGGGAGGCCCCCGTGCAGGGCGTGCTCCGGCACTGGTGCGCGCACAACGCCGTGGCCGTCCTGAACGTCCTGCCCGAACGGCTCTGGACGCGCGGCGCCGTCCGGCCCGTCCCCTTCGCCGTCCGCGCGGACCGGCCCGCGGCCGCCACCCGCTCCTGGCAGCAGGTCCCGGCCAGCCGGCGGTCCGGCGCCGGCCGCCGCCGCGCGGCCGCCGCCGCGGCCGTCGTACCGGTGGTCGGCATCGCCTCCGGCAGCCTGGCCCGGCTGGTGCGCGTGGTCTCCGGCGACGGCCGGTGGCGGCGGCTGGCCTGCCTGCGGCTGGATGCCGAGCCGGGGTCCACGGGCACCCCGGAGGATCCCGCCCCCGCCGCCGCGCGCAGCGCGCTGGAGGTGGTGGAACGGTTCCGGGCGAGCGCCTCCCCGACCGCGCAGCAGCTCGCCGCCCACCTGGCCGCCGTACCGCTGACCCTGCCGGTGATGACGCTGGTGCGGCGCTCCCTGCTGCGGAACTCGGAGCACGGTCACCTCGCGGAGGTCGCCCTCGGCGGGCTCTTCGCCCCCTGGGACACCGAACAGGCGACCGAACAGGCCGCCGATGAGGTGGAGTTCGAGTTCCTGCCCGGGGTGCGCGAGGCCCTGCTCGGCTCGCAGCTGCGCGGGGACGTGGCCGCCGTACGGGAGCTGGTGCGCCGCCGCGTCTGGGAGTTCATGTCCCGCAGCCGGCGGTTCGCACCGGACTTCACCGCCGTCCGGGTCACCCCGGGAGGCACGGGCCGCCGCGCGGTGGCGGACGAGGCCCTGCCCTTCGCGGCCGGGCCGCCGCAGCAGCCGGGCCTGCCGGACCGGGTCGTACGCGTCCGCTACGACGCCATGCCGGAGCCCCAGGAGGTCGGCACCCTGCTGACGCCGCGGCTGGTGCTCACGGTCGGCGACGTCCCGCTCTCCCGGGGCGCGGTCGCCTGGGTACGGGCTGGCGCCCGCGAGGTCTCCTGCCGCCCGGTGTGGTGGGACGACGCCCTGCCCCGGGTCTCGCTGCTGCTGGCCGACGAGGACCTGGCGGACCGGGCCGACCGGCCGGAGCCGCTGCCCTGGGCGGAGGCGGACACGGGGACCGCGCGGGTCCGCGTCGACGGCCGTACGGACCGGGGGGAGTCCGTCGCGCTGACGGGCGAGGTGGTCCCGAACGACGGCGCCCGCAACGGCGAGCTCGTCCGGCTCTCCGCAGAGCCCGAGAGCTGGACGCACTACCGCGGCGGCCCGGTCTCCCACGCCGGCGAGCTGGTCGGCGTCGTGCACGGGGTCTGGCCGGACCGCATGGTCTTCCTGTCGGGCCGCGCCCTGCGGGAACTGCCCGGCTTCCGGGAGGTCATGGCCGAGCACGGGCAGCCGCGCGCGGCGGAGGACTCCGCTGTGTGCGTCGCGGTGCTGCCCGGTGACGACGGCGTGTACCCGGTCGGAAGCTCGCCGGACGAGGAGGTGAGAGACCTCATGCTGCAGCTCATGGGGGACGCGGACGTCACCCTCCGGCTGGTCGGCTCCGGGGAGGGCACGCCGAGGCTCGTGCTGCTGGACGCGCCGGGAGCCCTCGGCAAGGCCGGCCGGCTGCTGTCCGAACTTCCCGGGGCCATGGCCCTGTTCGCGGGCCGCAGGACGGATGGCGGACCCTTCTCCCTCCGCGTGGCCGTGGCCGCGGGGCCCACGCAGGCCCTTCGGGCGGGGAGCCGCGTCAGCAGCTCGCCGACCGTGTCCGAGGCCGTCCGGGTCCTCCGGCAGGTGGACCGGACCGGGTCGACGGCGGGGCCCCTCGCCGTGGCCCTGTCCCACTCCGTGTACGAGGAACTCGCCGAGCTGGTCGGTCCCACCGCGCTGCGCACCCTCGTGCCGATCGGCGGCGGGGCGGAGGGCTGGCTGTGCACCGGCGACCCCGTCGAGCTGGGCCTCGCCCTGACGGAGGCCGGTGAGCTCCAGGGCGAGGGCATCGACTGGCCGGTCTGCGGCCGCCGCTCCGTGCGGTCCCTCCCCACGCCGTGCACGGGGATCCGGCTGCCCGGGTACGAGCGGTGCCTGGCCCATCTGGAGAGCGCGGAGCAGCGGGCCTACCTCGGGACGCTCGAACCGGGGTCGCCCCTGGACCTGCGGGGCACCACCTTCGAGGGCGGCCTGCTCCAGGAGGTCCTGGAGGCGTTGCGGCAGCCGAGTTCGCGGCGCGTGAGGCTCGGCCCGGCCGATTTCGACCGGGCGCACTTCGTGGACGACTGGAACACGGTGGACGCCGAGTTCTCGGGCCGCGCCTCCTTCTCCCGGGCGGTGTTCGCGGGCCGGGCCGTGTTCGTACGGACCGCGATCGCGGGGCGGGCCTCCTTCACCGGCGCGGCCTTCCACGGCGTCGCCGTCTTCGACCGGAGCCTCTTCCAGCGCGGGGGTACGTTCCGCCGTACGGTCTTCCGCGGCTCGGCGGAGTTCACGGACACCGAGTTCGTCGAAGGGGTCTCCTTCGGCCGGGCCGTGCTGGAGGCCCCGGCCGACCTGAACGGGATGCGGGTGACCGGGACGGCGGACTTCTCCCGCACCGTCTTCGCCGGTCCGGCCGGGCTGAGCGGTGCCGACTTCGCCGGACCGGTCTCCTTCTCGTCCGCCACGTGGGAACGCGGGCTGGTCTCCAGCGGCGTCGTGTTCCACGGACCGGTCGACTTCGCGGACGCCGCCTTCCGGGGCCGGGTCCGCTTCGATGGCGTGCGCTTCGAAGCGGACCCGGACGACGCCGCGCGCCCCTTCACCGACCAGCCCGAGCGGTGGGCGGTCCGCCGGCGTCCGGACGGCATGTGGGACATCCGTCTGCTCGACGTCGGGGAGAAGTGATCCCCGGCCGGTCAGGGGCCGCTGTGCGAGGCCTCCAGCTGCCGCGGCGGGCGGCCGTCCGCCGTGGTGAGGGTCGCCTCGATCTCGTCGAGGGCGCGGCGGGCCGTCGCGATGCGGTCCCGTACGTCCGCGTCGGTCGGCGGCGGCCCCGGCTGCTTCAGGTCGCGGTTGGCCGCGTCCTCGATCTCGCGCGCCTCGTCGAGGGAGTTGAGGACGACCCCGATGAGGACGTTCACCAGCACGAAGGAGGCGAGCAGCGCGTAGGAGGCGTAGTAGATGATGCTGAGCCGGGAGATCTGCAGCCCCGCCCGGACGGCGTCGGTCAGGCCGTCGAGGGTGGTCAGCAGGAACAGCGTGAGCATCGCGCGGCCCACCGAACCGTAGTGCTGCGGGTCGGAGTCGGCGAAGCAGACCCAGCCGACCATGGCGTACACGTACAGCACCAGCGCGCCGACGAACAGGAAGCTGGCGGTCCCCGGCAGGCTGCGGCCGACGGCGATCAGCAGGATGCGCAGGTGCGGCAGGAAGCGCGCCGTGCGCAGGACGCGGGCCAGCCGCAGCATCCGCAGCAGGGTGGTGTTCTCCCGTACGAGCGGGACGAAGGCGGAGGCCACGACCGCGAGGTCGAAGAGGTTCCACGGGTCGCGGAAGAATGCTTTCGGCCGGTCCGCGCACGCGCCGATGCGCAGCAGCATCTCCAGGCTGAACAGGGCGAGGCAGCAGTTCTCCGCGGCCTCCAGCACCTGCCGGTGGTCCGCGGCGAGCCCGCTGTACGTCTCCACGCCCATCAGAGCGGCGTTGAGCAGGATCACGCAGAAGACGACCAACCCGAAGGCGGGGGCCTCCGTGGCCACCCGGCATCGGGCTGCCAGCTTCATCCGGCCGCGTCCGGCCGGCTTCGGGTCTCTCATCGTGCTCCTCGTACTCTCGTCTGCACCGCGGACGAACGGCGGCCCACCTCTCTAACGCCCCACAGCCGATCGGGTTTCATCATTTTGCGTACGCCAACGCGCCGACTCGTGCGGGTTGTCCGCCGATCCGGTCCCGGAAGGGCTACACCAGCCCGCGCCGGAGCAGGGCGATCACCTCGGCGGCGTGCTCGTTGAGGTAGAAGTGGCCGCCGGGGAAGCGGTACAGCGAGAAGGGGCCGTCCGTGTGGTCGGCCCAGGCCGCGGCCTCCTCGGCGGTCACCTCGGGGTCGCTGTCCCCGGTGAGCACCGTGATCGGGGAGGTCAGGGCGGGGCCGGGGCGGTGGCGGTAGGTCTCGGCGGCCTTGTAGTCGCCGCGGAGCGCCGGGAGCACCGAGCGCAGCAGTTCGTGGTCGGCCAGGACCGCCGGGTCCGTGCCGTTCATCCCCTTGATCCTGGCGAGCAGCTCGGCGTCGGGGGCGAGGTGGACCAGCTGGTTCGCGCGCGGCCGCGAGGGGGCCCGGCGCCCCGAGGCGAACAGTGCCACCGGCGCGGGATCACCGGCCGCCTCCATCCGCCGCGCCACCTCGAAGGCCAGGGACGCGCCCAGGCTGTGCCCGAACAGCGCCACCGGGCGGTCGCACCACGGCCGCAGCTCCGCGACGACCCGGTCCGCGAGCTCGTGCAGATCGTCGACGCACCGCTCGTGGCGGCGGTCCTGGCGGCCCGGATACTGCACGGCCACCACGTCGGCGTCCGGGGACAGGGCCCGCGACACCGGGAACCAGTAGCTCGCCGAGCCGCCCGCGTGCGGGAAGCAGAACAGCCGTACGGGGGCGTCCTCGGAGGGGTGGAAACGGCGCAGCCAGGCGCTGGTCGCCGTCAGGGTCGAAGGGGTCAGGGTCGTACGGGTCATCGTGGGTCGGTGTCCTTTCGGGGGAGGTCTGGTCGGCTCACGGGACCGGCCGGTTCACGGGTCTGCCGGCTCACGGTCGGTCCCGTTCACGGTCGGTCCGGCGCTCGGCGCGGTCCGGCGCACGCGCGGTCCAGGCGCCCGGCGGACGCCAGCCGCGGGCGGGACCCCAGTCGGCCCGGGCCGGCGGGGGCGGGGCCTGTGCACCGCCGTCGCCCGGCTGCCGGGCTGCGGCGAGCAGCGCGAGGAGGACGGCGGCCAGTTCGGTGCCGTCCGGTGCGCCGCGCACGATCTTCACGTCTGGTTCGGCCCGCTCGCTCATCGGGCTCAGAACGGCGGGTTGCCGTGCTTGCGTTCGGGCAGCGGCACGTGCTTCGCCCGCAGGACCTCCAGCGCGTCCGCCAGCACCTGCCGGGTGGCGGCCGGGTCGATGACGTCGTCGACGAGACCGCGCTCGGCGGCGTAGTAGGGATGCATGAGTTCCTGCCGGTACTGCTTGACGCGCTGCGCGCGCGTCGCCTCCGGGTCGTCCGAGGCGGCGATCTCCCGGCGGAAGACGACATTGGCCGCGCCCTCGGCGCCCATGACGGCGATCTCGTTCGTCGGCCACGCGAAGGACAGGTCCGCGCCGATCGAGCGGGAGTCCATGACGATGTAGGCACCGCCGTACGCCTTGCGCAGGATCACCTGCACCCGGGGCACCGTGGCCGCGCAGTACGCGTACAGCAGTTTCGCGCCGTGCCGGATGACCCCGCCGTGCTCCTGGTCGCTGCCCGGCAGGAAGCCCGGCACGTCCACCAGCGTCACCAGCGGGATGCTGAAGGCGTCGCAGGTCTGCACGAATCGGGCGGCCTTCTCCGAGGCGTGGATGTCCAGCACCCCGGCGAGCGAGGCGGGCTGGTTGGCGACGATCCCCACCACGTGGCCGTCCAGCCGGGCCAGCCCGCAGACGATGTTGGTCGCCCAGTGGGCGTGGACCTCGAAGAGATCACCGTCGTCGACGATCTCCTCGATCACCGCGCGCATGTCGTACGAGCGCGCCGGGTCGGCCGGGACCAGCTCGGACAGCGCCCCGGTCCGGCGGTCGGCCGGGTCGCCGGCGGGCACGGCGGGCGGCATCTCACGGTTGTTGGAGGGCAGCAGCGACAGCAGGTGCCGTACCTCCTCCAGGCACTCCTCCTCGGTGTCGTAGAGGAAGCCGCTCGCGCCCGAGACGCAGGAGTGGACCTGCGCGCCGCCGAGATCGTCGTGGCTGATCCGCTCGCCGGTCACCGCCTGCACCACGTCGGGGCCGGTGATGTACATCTGCGCGATGTCGCGCACCATGAACACGTAGTCCGTCAGCGCGGGGGAGTACGCCGCCCCGCCCGCGCACGGCCCGAGCATCACGCTGATCTGCGGAATCACCCCGGACGCCGCCACGTTGCGGCGGAAGATGCCGCCGTACCCGGCGAGCGCGGTGACCCCCTCCTGGATCCGGGCCCCCGCGCCGTCGCTGAGCGACACCAGCGGGGCGCCGGCCGCCAGCGCGAGGTCCATCACCTTGTGGATCTTCTGCGCGTGGGCCTCGCCGAGCGAGCCGCCGAAGATCCGGAAGTCGTGCGCGTACACGAACACCCGGCGGCCCCCGACCTTGCCCCACCCGGTCACCACGCCGTCGGTGTGCGGCCTGCGGTCCTCCAGCCCGAAACCGGTGGCCCGGTGCCGGCGCAACTGCTCGATCTCGCGGAAGGTGCCCGGGTCGAAGAGCAGGTCCAGCCGCTCGCGCACGGTCAGCTTGCCGCGGGCGTGCTGCGCCTCGGAGGCGCTCGGGGACGGGCCCAGCTCGGCGGACTCCTTGATCGCTCCTAGTTCGGCCACTCGGACACCGACATCGGCAACTGTCATGCTCCACCCGTTTCCTCGGCCGTCGGGGCGCGCCGATGGCGGCCCTGGGCAGTGCCCGCCATTGAAGGCGGCCGGGGGGCGCGCGGAGAACAGCGACCACCCCCCTGACCGGGATAGGGGTGCCGTCCGCGCGTCCCGGAGCGGGCGGGCGGGCCGCCGCGGGCCGCGCGGGCGACGGGCGCAAGCGCCCCTTAAGGACGTGCGCGCAGGATCCGGGGGTATCGAGGTCCGCCATTCCACGGGCCCGCTGACCCGAGGGGATGCCGCGGATGTCACCGTCACGCTTCGCCACCTTCACCGAACTCCTCCGGGTTCGGGCGGCTGAACTCGCCGACGAGGACGTACACGTCTTCCTCCGCGACACGGCCGGCGGCGTGGAGGCCGAGCACCTCACCTACGGCGAACTGGACCGCGAGGGCAGACGGATCGGCGCCTGCCTGCGGGAACACGGGGCGACAGGGCAGCCGGTGCTGCTGGTCTACTCCTCCACCGTCGAGTTCCTCAAGGCGTTCACCGGCTGCCTCTACGCCGGCGCCATCGCGGTCCCCGTACCCATGCCGGGCGAAGCCGGCCGCGACAAGCGGCTCAACCGCACCACCGCCGTACTCAAGGACACCGCCGCGAAGGTGGTCCTCACCGAGACGGCCGCCGCCCCCGAGGTCGCGCTGTGGCTCGCCCGCAACGCCGGCCCCGACGCGGTGTGCGTGGTCAGCGACGTGCCCGGCATCGGCGACGCCGACGCCTTCCGGCCCGTCAACGCCCGCCCCGACGACCTGGTGTTCCTCCAGTACACCTCGGGCTCCGTCTCCGAACCGCGCGGCGTGACCGTCTCGCACCGCAACCTGCTGGCCAACCAGGCCGCCCTGCAGAAGGTGCTGCGGACCACCCGCGAGGACGTCTTCGGAAGCTGGCTGCCCTACTTCCACGACATGGGACTCGTCGCCCACCTCCTGCACCCGGTGTGGCTCGGCAGCCACAGCGTCCAGGTCACCCCGCTGTCCTTCGTCAAGCGCCCGCTGCGCTGGCTCCAGGCCATCGACGAGTACGGAGTCACCGTCGGCGGCGGCCCCAACTTCTCCTACGACCTGTGCGTACGCCGCGTGAAGGACGAGCAGATCGCGGCGCTCGACCTGTCCCGCTGGCGGCTGGCCCTCAACGGCGCCGAACCCGTACGCCCCGAGAGCCTCGACGAGTTCGCCGAGCGGTTCGCCCCGGCCGGCTTCCGCCCCGAGGCCCTCTACCCCTGCTACGGACTGGCCGAGGCGACCCTCGTCGTCTCCGGCGGGGTCCCCGGCACCCCGCACGTCCGCAGGGACTTCGACCGGACCGCCCTCCAGTGCGACCAGGTGCTCCGCGCCGGATCCGGACAGAACGTCAAGACCCTGATCGGCTGCGGCACCCCGGTCGACATGGAGGTCCGCATCGTCGACCCGCTGACCCACCGCGAACTGCCGGCCGGCGCCGTCGGCGAGATCTGGCTGCGCGGCTACAGCGTGGCCCGCGGCTACTGGCGGCGGCCCACCGAGACCGCCCACACCTTCCTCGCCAGCCTCAACGGCGAGGAGAGCAACTTCCTGCGCACCGGCGACCTGGGCATGCTCGAAGAGGGCGAACTGTTCGTCACCGGGCGGCTCAAGGAAGTCGTCATCATCAACGGCCGCAACGTGTACCCGCAGGACATCGAATGGGCCGCCCGGACCGTCAGCCCCGCGCTGACCTTCGGCGCCGGCGCCGCGTTCTCCGTGGACGCCGGCGGCGAACAGCTCGTCCTCGTCCAGGAGGTGCGCGGGGCCGGCAGCGCCGAACTGCGCACCGTCGCACAGCGCATGCAGGCCCTGATCGGCAAGGAGTTCGATATCCCGGCCGGCAACGTGCTCCTGGTGCGCCCCGGCACCGTACGCCGCACCAGCAGCGGCAAGGTCCAGCGCACCCTGATGCGCAAGCTGTTCCTCGACGGGGTCCTGCGCGGCGAGTACGAGGTGCTGACCCCGGACGTGCACGCGCTGGCCCGCGCCGAGGACGTGCTGTTCGGGGAGGACCTGCTGCGGCCGGAAGGAGCCGACGGAGGAAGACGGTGGTGACGTCGCTCCTCGGCGACCAGGCAGTGGCCCAGCAGCGCGAGAAGACCGTCCGGGCCCGGGTGGCCGAGCTGGAGTCGCTGTTCGGCGACCCCTCGGACCCGGCCAACCCGGTCGGCTACACCGCGCTGCTGGAGGCCGACCGGGCCGCGGTGCCCTTCGCCGCCGGCGAGGCGCTGCTCGACGGGTTCGGCATCACCGACGAGTACATACCGCGCGCCCTGGGCGGGCGGCTCGACGGGATGGACACCCTGGTCAGGATCATGCGCCCGGTCTTCCGCCGGGACGTGGGCCTGGCCATGGGCCACGGCATGACCACCTTCATGGCGGCCTCCGACGTCTGGACCGCCGGGAGCTCCCGGCAGCGGCACTGGCTCGCCGGGCTGCTGCGCGACGGCGGCAAGGCGGCCATCGCCCAGCACGAGACCGCCCACAGCAACGACTACGTACGCAGCCAGGTCACCGCCCGCCGCAGCGGCGACGGCTATCTGATCAGCGGCGGCAAGCCCATGGTCAACGACCTGGAGCGGGCCGGGGCGCTGGTGCTGTTCTGCCGTACCGACCCGGCCCCCGGCAGCCGCAGCCACTCGGTGCTCCTGCTGGAACCCGGACAGCTGACCGACGCACGGGCCGCGGTGACGGCCCGCCGGACCCCCGTCGGGCTGCGCGGCTGCCGGTTCGCCGGAGTCGAGTTCGACGACTGTCCGGTGCCCGGGTCCGCCCTGCTCGGCCCGGAGGGCAGCGGCATCACGACCGCCCTGCGGTCCTTCCAGATCAGCCGGACCGTGATCGCCGCGACGGCCGTCGCGGCCCTCGACACCAGCCTGCGCACCGCCGTCCGCTTCGACCGGGAGCGCTCCGGCGGCTGGCAGGCGGGCGGCCGCGGCGACGGCGGCCGCACCGGTGCGGCGCTCACCAACGCCTTCGTCAACCTGCTGCTGTACGACGCCCTCGCCGTCGTCGCCACCCGGGCCCTGCACCTGCTGCCCGCCGAGACCAGCGTCTACTCGGCGGCGCTCAAGTACCTGCTGCCCCGCGTGCTCACCGAGACCATGTACGACCTGTCCATCGTGCTCGGCTCCGGCTTCTACACCCGCGAGGGCACCCTCGGCATCTTCCAGAAGCACGTCCGTGACGTGCCGGTGCTCAGCCTCGGCCACGCCGGGACCGTCGCCTGCCAGGCCACCGTCATCCCGCAGATGCCGCGGCTCGCGCGGGCCTCCTGGTTCGTCGAGGACGAGGCGCCCGCCGGGCTGTTCCGGCTCCAGGGCGACCTGCCGCCACTGCGGACCGACCGGCTCAGCCTCGCCTGCGGCCGGGACTCCCTCAGCGCGACCATGCTCGCCGTCAGCGCGGGCATCGACGGCACCGGCCCCGTCGAGAGCGCCCTGCGCACGCTCGCCGGACAGCTCGTCGAGGAGTTCCGCGACGTACGCGCCCGGGTGCTGCGCCTGGACGCGGCCGGCGCGGCGGCCACCGCCCAGCCCGCGAGGTTCGCCCTCATGGACCGGTACGCGCTGCTGCTCGCCGCGGCCGCCGTGCTGGGGCTGTGGGACCAGGGCCGCTACGGCCCCGACCCGTTCCTCGCCGACCCGTCCTGGGCCGCCGCCGCACTCCACCGCATCGCCCGGCGGCTCGGCACGCGCGTCGCCGACCTGCCGGCGGAGTGCGAGACCCGGATCCGGCACGAGGTCCAGCTCCGCTTCAGCACCCAGATCAGCTACGACCTCTATTCCACGCCCATCCCCGGCTGACCGGTCACCCCCGGCCGGCCGGCGGACGCGCCGTACGCACTGAAGGAGTCCCACGATGACCGTTCCCACCGCTCGGCCCGACGCGGCCATCGACGGCGTGCTGCCGCACGAGTGGCTGTACGCCCGGCTCTCGCTCTACCTGCGGCGCGCACCCGAGACCATCGACCCGAGCGTGCCGCTCGCCGAGTACGGCATGGACTCGGTGGCGGCACTGAGCCTGTGCGGCGACCTGGAGGACGAGTTCGGCCTGGAGGTGGAGCCCACCCTGCTCTGGGACCACCCGACCGTGACCAGCCTGGTCGGCTACCTGTCGACGGTCCTCCCGGCCGGCTCGCCGGACGCGCAGGGCCGGCACTGATGGGGGACATCGCCGTCGTCGGCATCGACTGCGCGTTCCCCGGGGCGGCGGGCGTGCAGGCGTACTGGGACCTGCTGATGCGCGGCGGCGACGGCATCGGCCCCGTCCCCGCGCAGCGCTGGGAGGCCGGCGACTTTCCCGCCGTCGGCGGCAGCGGCGGTTTCATCGACGACGCCGATGTCTTCGACAGCGACTTCTTCTCCGTCACCCCGCGCGAGGCCGCCGCGATGGACCCGCACCACCGGCTGCTGCTGCCCTGCGCCTGGCGGGCGCTGGAGGACTCGGGCCGCGCCCCCGGCGACCTCGCGGGCACCGAGACCGGGGTGTTCGTCGGCGTGATGGGCGGCGAATGGGGCCGCCTCACCATGAGCGACCTCGCCCGCGTCACCCCGCTGCTCGGCGCCGGCAGCAGCGCCGGCATGGCCGCCAACCGGATCTCCTACCACTTCAACTTCACCGGACCGAGCCTCGCCGTCGACACGGCCTGCTCGTCCTCGCTCGTCGCCGTCCACCTTGCCGCGGGCTCCCTGCTGACCGGGGAGTGCGACACCGCGCTGGCCGGCGGGGTCAACATCGTGCTCTCGCCCTCCCTGGGCATGGTCTACGGCCAGCTGGGCCTGGCCGCCGCCGACGGACGCTGCAAGCCCTTCAGCGCCGACGCCGACGGGATCGGACGCAGCGACGGCGTGGGCCTGGTGGTGCTGCGCCGCCTCGACGACGCCCTCGCCGACGGACAGCGGATCTACGCCGTCCTGCGCGGCAGCGCCGTCAACCAGGACGGCCGCAGCAACGGGGTGATCGCCCCCAACCGCTGGTCCCAGCAGCGGGTGCTGGACTCCGCGTACCGGCGCGCCGGGGTCACCCCCGACAGGGTCGCCTTCGTGGAGGCGCACGGCACCGGGACCGTACTCGGCGACGCCATCGAGTGCGCGGCGCTCGGCGCGGTCCACGGGGTCCCGCGCGAGACCCCCTGCGCGATCGGCTCCGTCAAGGGCAACCTGGGCCACACCGAAGGCGCGGCCGGCATCGCCGGGCTCATCAAGACCGTGCTGGCCCTGCACCACCGGATCGTCCCCGCCAGCCTGTTCGCCGACCGCGAGAACCCGCGGCTGCGCCTCGGCGAACGCGGCATGCGGCTGCTGAAGTCCCCGATGCGGCTGCCGCGCGGGGAGAGCCTCGCCGGCGTCAGCAGCTTCGGCATGGGCGGCACCAACGCCCACGCCGTGCTCGGCTCGGCGCCCCGGACCCCGGTCGCCGCAGGAGCCCGTACGGGCGCGGCACGCGACGCCGTCGGCGTCTTCACCGTCAGCGGCGACACCCCCGAGGCGCTGCGCCGCAACCTCGCCGCGCAGGCCGAGGCGGTGGCCGGGCGGCCCCGCGGCGGCGCGGCGGCCCTGTGCTGGAGCAGCAACCGGATCAAGACCGGCCTGCCGCACCGGTTCGCGGTCCCCGTGCGCGACACCGACGAGCTCGTGGCCGCACTGCGCCGCGCGGCGGGCCCGCAGGACGCGGCCGGGAGCGGCGGACGCCCCTGGGGCAGGCCGGTCGTGGCCTTCCTCTTCACCGGCCAGGGCAGCGAGTTCCCCGGCATGACGGCCGGGCTCCACCGCGACTCCCCGGCCTACCGGCGCCACCTCGCCGAGGCCGACGAGGCGCTCGCCCCGCACCTCGGCACGTCGGTGCGCGAGCTGATCCTCGGCGGCGACGAACGGGTGCACCGGCCCGAGTTCGCGCAGCCGGCGCTGTTCGCCGTCGGCTACGCGCTGGCCCGTACCCTCACCTCGCTCGGGATCACCCCGGCCGCCGTCCTCGGCCACAGCCTGGGCGAGTACGCCGCGGCCGTGATCGCCGGGGCCCTCTCCCTCGACGAGGCCGCCCGCCTGGTGGTCCGGCGCGGCGCGCTGATGGGCGAACTGCCCGCGGGCGGCGGCATGCTGGCCGCCGCCACCGGCCCCGAAGAACTCGCCGAGCTGCTGGCGGGGGAGCCGGGGACGGTCCTGGCGGCGCTCAACGGCCCCGCGGACACCGTGGTCTCCGGACCGCTGGAGGCGCTGGAGCGGATCGGGCGGGCGCTCGCGGACCGCGGCGTACGGGTCAGGCAGCTGCCCGTCTCCCACGCGTTCCACTCGCCCCTGATGGCCCCCGCCGCCGCCGGGCTGCGCACCGAGCCGGTGCGCTGCGAGCCGCCCGCCGTACCGGTGGCCTCGACCCGGCACGGCCGGATGCTGCGCCACGAGCTCATGGACGCCGGCTACTGGGCCGACCAGATCGAGGAGCCCGTGCTCATGGACACCGCGCTCGGCGCGCTCGTCGCCGACGTCGCCCCCACCCACCTGATCGAGATCGGCCCGCGCGGCACGCTCCTGCAGATCGCCGCCCGCGGCGGGCGTGCGGCCGCGGCGGAGCTCCTGCACCCCGCGCCGGGTGCCGGGGCCACGGCGAGGGAGCTCGCGGAGACCGTCGCCGCCCTGTACCGGGGCGGGCTGGACCCGCTCTGGGAGGAGCTGTACGCACCGGGGCACCGGGTCGTCGAAGCGCTGAGCCCGTACGTCTTCTCGTCGGCGCAGCGCCACTGGGACCGCCAGGCACTCGTACACACCACGCAGCCCCAGCCCGCACCGCCCCAGCCCGCCGGGCCCGTCGCCGTCCCGCCGGTCGCCGAGCCGCCGGGGGCCGGGGCCCACGCCGACGATCCGGTGCTGCTCGCGGTCGTCCAGGCCGTCACCGAGGTCGGCGGCTACCCCCCGGAACGCGTCGTGCGCGAGGCCCGCTTCTACGAGGACCTCGGCTTCGACTCGGTGATGATCATGCAGCTGAAGAACCAGGTGGAGGCCAGGCTGCCACGGGTCGGCGAGGTCTCCGTCCAGCAGATGCTGCCCGCGCTGCGCTCGGTCGGCTCGCTGGCCGCCTTCCTCGACGACATGCTCCTGGCGAGGTCGGCATGACAGGGCAGACGAACGCGGCGGACGCTACGGACGCGGCGCACTGTCGCACGGTCTACCTCGCGGCGACCGGCACGGCGCTGCCCGGCGACCCCGTGGACAACACCGCGCTCGGTGCACTGCTGGGCGTGAGCGAGGAGTGGATCGACCTCTTCGTCGGCACCCGCACCCGGCACTTCGGCTGGGACCCGGTCACCGGAGAGGTCCGCGGCTCGCTCGCCGACCTGTGCGCCGAGGCCGGCGCCCAGGCCATGAGCGCCGCGGGACTGGGCCCCGCCGACATCGAGTTCGTGGTGCTCGCGACCGCGACCCCCGACCTGCTCCTGCCCACGACCGCGACCGAGGTCGCCGACCGGCTGGGCCTCGACCACCTGCCGGTCTACCAGCTCCAGGCGGGCTGCTCCGGCGCCGTCCAGGCCCTCGACCTGGGCCGCACCCTGATCCTCGGCGGCCGCCGGGCCGGCCTGGTCCTCGGCGGGGACGTCACGCACCGCTTCCTGTCGCCGCGGCGGGACACCGCCCGGATGCCCACCGAGGAACTGGTCAACTACGTCCTCTTCGGGGACGGGGCCGGCGCCGCCGTCCTCACGGACGAGCCCGAGGGCGAGCGGGTCGCCGTACGGGCCGTGCTGAACTCCTGGACCGGGCGGGGCCGTCCGCCCGGCCAGCTCCTGGACTGGTACGGCACCACCGACCGCGACTCGGAGCGGCGGATGCTGGCCGAGGACTACAAGGCGATCGAGGAGCACGTGCCGAAGATCTCCGTGGAGATCCTCTGGGAGCTCCTCGGGCAGCTTGGATGGAACCTCGACGACGTCGGCTTCCTGCTGCCGCCCCAGCTGTCCGAGCGGATGACCGCGCGCATCGTCGAGCGGCTGCCGGCCGGCCCCGCCCGGGAGGTCTCCTGCGTGTCCGAGACCGGCAACACGGGCAACGCCCTGCCCTTCCTGCAACTCGAGCGGCTGCTCCCGCAGTTCGACGTCGGGGACCGGGCGCTGGCCCTGTGCGTGGAGTCCAGCAGGTGGATCCGGGCCGGGTTCGCCCTGGAGAAGGTGTGAGGCGTCGATGACGACAGGAATGGACCGGCTGCGCGAACTGCGCGCGCAGGGTGTGCTGGAGAAGGCGTACGACCAGGTACCCGGGCTGCTCGCGCAGGAGAGCGGGCCGGGCGCCCCCGGGGCCGGGTCCGGGACGACCGGAGGGGCGGTGTCCGCGGCGGCGGCCGGCCGGCTGCTCGGCGGACTCGACGCCGACGCCGTGCTGGCCCACCACCCGAGGACCCCCGTCGTGACCGTGGCGGTCACCGGCCAGTCCACCGTCGGCCACGTCATCGACCCGCTCCGGGGCGAACTGGCCCGCCACGGACTGCTGCTGAAGCCGGTGCTCGGCGAGCACGGCACGTACCTGCGCGACCTGACCGACCCCGGCAGCGAGCTGTGGACGGCCCGGCCGGACCTCACCGTGTGCCTGCTGGACGCCGAGACCGTCTTCGCGCAGGTCCCCGCGGTGTGGCGGCCCGAGGACGTGGAACGCGCCGCCGAGGAGGTGCTGGACCGGTGCGCCGCGCTGGCCGAAGGGGCCCCCGGGACCCTGGTGCTCAACACGGTCCCGCTGCCGCGCGACCACAGCCACCAGCTGATCGACCACCGCTCGCGGGCCCTCCTGGGCGCGGTGTGGCGGGAGTTCAACGCCCGGCTGCTGCGGCTCACCGAGTCCGATCCCGACGGCCGGCTCGTGGTGATCGACCTGGACCCGCTGATCGGCGAGGGCGGGCCGGTCACCGACCCGCGGCTGGCCGGCCATGCCAAGGTCCGGCTCGGTGCGGAACTCCTCGCCGCCTACGCCCGCGAGGTCGGGCACCTCGCCCGCGCGTTGGCCGGCCGGGTCCGCAAGTGCCTGGTGCTCGACCTCGACAACACCCTGTGGGACGGGGTGCTCGGCGAGGAGGGGCCCGAGGGCATCGCGGCGGCCGGCACCCTGCGCGGGGAGGCCTTCGGGGCCTTCCAGAAGTGCGTCAAACAGCTCGGCTCCCAAGGTGTGCTCCTCGCGGTCAGCAGCAAGAACGACGAGGGCCCGGTCCTGCGGGCGCTGAGCACCCACCCCGATCTGGTGCTGCGCGAGGGCGACTTCGTACGGATCAACGCCAATTGGGAGCCCAAGGACGCCAATCTGGCCGACATCGCCCGGGAACTGGACCTCGGCACCGACGCCCTCGTCTTCGCCGACGACTCACCGGCCGAGCGCGCCCAGGTACGGCAGGGGGCGCCCGGGGTGGCCGTCGTGGCGCTCGACGAGGAACCCGCGCTGCACATGACCCGGCTGCTGGCCGACGGCTGGTTCGACACCCTGCGGCTGACCGACGAGGACCGGGCCCGGACCGGCGAGTACCACCGGCAGCGCGAACGCCGGGCGCTGCACGCCGGTTCGGGCTCGCACGAGGAGTTCCTGCGGGCGCTGGAGGTCCGGGTCGGTCTCGGCCCGCCCCGCCCCCACGAGTTCGCCCGGATGTCCCAGCTGACCCTGCGCACCAACCAGTTCAACCTGGCCGGCGGGGGCCACCCGGAGTCCGAGCTGGCCGCCTTGGCCGCCGACCCGGCGCGGCTGCTGCTCGCGGCCCGCAGTGCGGACCGGTTCGGCGACAACGGCCTGGTCGGAGCGGTGCTCGGGACCGTCACGGAGGGGGTGCTGCAGCTGGACAACATGTGGCTCAGCTGCCGGGTGCTCGCCCGCGGGGTCGAACAGGCCTGCCTCGCCGTGGTGTTGGACCGGGCCCGCGCGCTCGGACTGTCCGGGGTGACCGCCCGGTACGTCCCCACCGCGCGCAACCACCGCGCCCGCGACTTCTACCCGTCCTGCGGTTTCACACGGGCGGGGACCGGCGGGCCGGCGGACGCCGCGGTCGCGTTCCACCACGACCTGGAGCGGGTACCGGACGTACCCGCGCACGTGCGCATCACCGAAACCCCGCGGGGAAGGCGGACCGATGAGCCTCGATAGCCTCGACGAGTTCCTGCGGACGGTCCGTGACGACCTCGGCCTGGACATCGCGATTCCCGAGGGCGCGGACACCGCACTGGTGGACCTGCCCGGCTGGGACTCACTGAACCTGCTTCGCCTGGTGGCGCTCCTGGAGGAGTCCGGCCACCGGGTACCCGTACACCGTCTGCTGGAGGCGCACCGCCTCCGGGAGATCCACACCCTCGTGAAGGAGTACGCATGACTGCCCCGGGCAGCCCCTCCCTCGGCCCCCCGCTCGGTGAGCCCGTCGCCGTGGTGCCGGGCGGCGACTCGTGGGACCGGGTACGGGAGGACCTCGCCACCCACGGGACGGCGCTGGTCTACGCGTGGCTGAGGGACCTGGAGCCCGGCGTGCCGTCCGGCGACGGGCTGCGCGAGCTGCTCGGCCGGGACTGGACGCGCTACCTCGACCTGACGCACGCCGACGTCCGCGGCCGCTACACCGCCTCCCGGATGCTCCTGAAGTACGCGGCGGGCGCGGTGCTCGACAGCGATCCCGCAGACCTGGAACTGGCCTACGGGCCGACCGGACGCCCGTACCTGCGCGGCTGCGACCAGATCGACATCAGCCTCAGCCACACCGAGGACCTGCTGCTCGTCGGTCTGACCACCACCGGCCTCATCGGGGTGGACGCGGAGCGGGCCGACCGCGAGATGCACGCCGGCGGGCTGGGCCGGCACATCTGCACGCCGTACGAGTCGGTGCTGCTGTCCGGGATGCCGGAGGCCGAGCGCAACGACGCGCTCGTGCGCCTGTGGACCCTCAAGGAGGCCTACAGCAAGGCCATCGGCCAGGGCATGCAGTTCCGGTTCACGGAGTTCGGATTCGGTCCGGACGGCAGGGCCGTGCGGGTCCAGCGGCCGGACGGGACCGCGGGGACCGGGGACGAGTGGATCTTCCGTACGTTCCCGGTCGCCGACGGCTACGTCGTCAGTGCCGCGGTGTACGACGCGGGCTTCGGCCGGCTCCAGGACGCCCACGTCACCACCATGCTCGACCAGGACTGCGTGGACGCGATCACGGAGGCGCTCGACGAGACGGAGCACGAGGAGGGGGCGTACGGCGAGGTCGGCGGCCGCTGAGACCACGTCGCCGGGATCACGACAGGGAGGGGACCGACCCTCCGGAGAGCATCTCCTGGCGGGCCGCGTTGTAGCCCGCCTGGAAACGGCTGGTGGCCTCCAGCTCCTCGGTGATCTCGGCGATGTGGCGGCGGCAGGTGCGCACGGACATGCCGAGCCGGCGCGCCACCATCTCGTCCTTGTACCCCTTGGTCATCAGCCGGATGATCGACCACTTGAGCTCGTCCGAGGAGGCCGGGGAGCGTTGGGAGTCGACGACGTAGGGGGACGCGCCGTCCCACAGGTACTCGAAGACGGAACACAGGAAGGCCACGAGCGTGGGCTCGCGGACGATGGCCGCCCCGGGCGCGCTGTTGCCATGGGTGCGTTCCGGCAGGAAGACGACCTCCCGGTCGTAGATGATCAGCCGGTCGATGACTTCGTCCGCGGTGCGGATCTCCGCGCCCTGTTCGCTGACCTCGCGGACGTAGGAGCGGGTGGGCAGGTCATTGCGGGCGGTGTGCTGGTAGATGGTGCGGATCCGGACACCGCGGGAGAGGGTGGACAGGGCCGAGTCCCTGGCCTGCGCGAGCAGATCCGCCGGGCGTGCGCCGCCGGGCTGGACGGTGAGCAGCTCGCTCTTGCAGTTCTGACTCAGGTGGTCGAGCATCGCCTGGATCCGGGAGACGTCGGTGATGACGTCGAAGGCCTCCAGCCGGTTGCGCAGGCGGCGCCCCTCGAAGTACAGGGGTGTCAGGGACAGCAGCTTGGCCCGGACGTCGGTGACCGCCTGCTGCAGGTCGCGTATGTGCCGTTCGGCGGGCCCCACCAGGGAGGCGGCCGCGACATCGGGTGTGACGGGGGTGAGTTCGTTGGTGTTCCCCGGCATGGACTGCAACAGGCGCACCCCGGTCAGCACCTGTTCCACCCGCACGACCTCTTCGGGCATCAGTGACAGCTGCTGGGCGATCTGATCAGGTACGAAGCGGCCGCGCTCGACCGCGAGACCGTACGCGGCGGCGCTGATGTCGTCCAGCTCGGCGAACCCCGAATCCGAGCCCTCCCCAGTAAACATGCCAGCCCCCGCTGATCGGTGTAATTGCTGCCACGTAACTTTACGCCAACGTACCGCCCTTGGCGTGGCTGATCGAGATCAAGCAGTCTGTTCGCATCACCCGGAGCCACCGAGTCGGAAGTGTCCGGCGGTGCGGGTGGAGTGGAACTCGATCTTCGACTGGGGGAAGTCGTGAGAACTATTTCCGTTAAGGTATCTTCGATTTACTTGACTGTAGTGACGAGTGTGGTATTAGCGCTGGGAGTTCAGGCCATGGCGGGACAGGCGGTGCCGAACACGTCCGCCGAGTTCGTGGCCGCCGTCGCGCCCGATGGGGACACCCCGGACTTCGGTGTCGTACCGGACGACGACCGATGGGGCTGACCGACCTCCACGGCTAGCGGTTCAGAAAGCGCTCCCCGCACGGCAGATGCGGGGAGCGCTTCTCCGTACCGGAGCGCCCACGGCGGCGAGCCGGACAGCCGGCACCGCTATGGCACTCAGCAGTACGCCGTTCTCCGCCGACCAGCGGCCGCTGAACGCGGTCGGCCCGGCCGGGGAGAGTGTGGAGGGATCCGGCAACAGCCGGGCGTGGAAGGTCTCCTGTCCGGGATCCACGCTCACCAGGGCGTCGGTGAAGTCGAGTTCCTGGCCCGTGAGCGGGAACCAGGTCTTGTAGACGGCCTCCTTGATGCTGAAGAGCAGCCGGTCCCACGCCACTTCGGGCACCGCCCGCCCCAGCTCCCGTACGAGACGGAGCTCATCGGGCAGGGCGATCGAGTCGAGGACTCCTTCCGGCATGGGGGCGTTGGGCTCCGCGTCGACTCCCACGGAGGCGAACTCGGCGCTGCGGGCGAGTGCCACACCCCGGAAACCGACGCAGTGGGTCATGGATCCCACGACCGAAGGCGCCCACTGCGGGACACCGCGCCGGCCCGGCACCACGGGAGCGGGCGGCAGGCCCAGCTGTCCCATGGCGCGACGGGCGCACCACCTGACGGTGCCGAACTCCAGCCGCCGCTTGGGTACGGCGTTGCGGATCAGGCGCTCCTCCTCCGGGTAGAGGAAGACGTCGGCAGGGTCGGTGGTGGCTTCGGCGGTCGCGACGTTCGCGGGCAGGAGCTTTGTGAGCACGGCATTCCCTCGGGTCGCTGTTTCGGTCTGACAGCTCCCACGCTCGCGCCGCCGCCCCGCCACGACCAGGAACGAAGTCCCAGGTCAACCGGACTGACCCGGAGTAACCCCGGTTCTCTCCCAGGCTGCTGCCATCCACCGGGCCGCGGAACCGTTGCCTGCGGGGGCACTGCCGGGTGACCGGACGGGCATTGCCATCTCCCTGCCATGTGCCCGAACAGGGGTTCGTTGCCGTCAATTGAGGGGTAGGGAAGGGGTGTTCATCCCGTCTCCGACCGTGCACACTCACGGAATGCCGCACGGAAACCTCATGGGTATCAGCGACCTCCATGTCGGATTCCCGGAGAACCGCCGGATCGTCGAGGAGCTCTATCCCGACAGTCCCGCCGACTGGCTCATCGTGGCCGGCGACGTGAGCGAGTCGCTCGACGATCTCCGATGGGTGCTCGACCTGCTCACCCGGCGCTACGCCACCGTGGTGTGGGCGCCCGGGAACCACGAACTGTGGACCGTACGAGACGACCCGCACCCCCTGCGCGGCGAGGCGCGCTACCGGCGGCTGGTCGAGATCTGCCGCTCCTTCGGCGTGCACACGCCCGAGGACCCCTACCCCGTCTGGTCGGGGCCGGGCGGACCGCTCATCGTGGCCCCCCTCTTCCTCCTGTACGACTACAGCTTCC
Organism: Streptomyces sp. NPDC001513; assembly: GCF_042894695.1. Lineage (NCBI taxonomy): Bacteria > Bacillati > Actinomycetota > Actinomycetes > Kitasatosporales > Streptomycetaceae > Streptomyces > Streptomyces sp. NPDC001513. The sequence goes on along the minus strand of NZ_JBIAVU010000019.1, from coordinate 112,984 downwards.
GCACTCCCACGGCCGCCACCAGGGAAGAAGCCCTGGAGCAGGCGTACGAGGCGGGGGTGGTCTGCACGGACGAGTTCATGCTGCACCCCGACCCCTACGCCTCCCGGGAGGCGTGGTGCCGGGCCCGGGTCGCCGTCACCGAAGAGCGGCTGGCCGCCTGCGACCCCGACCTGCGCACCGTGCTCGTCAACCACTTCCCGCTCGTGCGCACCCCCACCCGGATCCTGCGGCACCCCGAGTTCGCCCAGTGGTGCGGCACCGAGCTCACCGCCGACTGGCACACGCGGTTCCGGGCCGCCGCCGTCGTCTACGGCCACCTGCACATCCCGCGCACCACCTGGTACGACGGAGTGCGCTTCGAGGAGGTCTCCGTGGGTTATCCGCGGGAGTGGCAGCGGCCCGGCCACCCGCGCGACATCCCGCGCCGGATCTTCCCCGTCGCCGGCCGCGGGAATTGATGCGTGGCAACTTCCGGACAGTGTGGGCGGCGCCCTCCCCGCCTAGACTGACCGTGAATTCCTGCACGCTCCACGCTCGAACAGTCCCATTCCGTGCTCGCGCTTTCCTGCCGAATGTGCGGAACAGGGGCACTGGGGGACTCTTATGCTTTTGTTCCGGCGCGCCGAGGAAATTGCCCTGTTAGATGCACTGCTTTCCGGCTGTGCGGCCGGGAATTCCGGACTGCTGCTCGTCGAGGGTGCCGTCGGCTGCGGAAAGAGTGAATTCCTCGAAACGGCCGCCGGACAGGCGGAGATCCGCGGCGCAGCCGTTCTGCGGGCCATCGGCACCGCGGCCGAACAGGGTCACCCGCTGGGCGTCCTGCGCCAGCTGACCGCCGACGCCCCGGCCGGTGCGCTCCCCCCGCCGCCGGCGTCACCGGACGAAGCGGAACGGGTCGAGTCCATGCGGGCCTTCGCCGCGGCCGTCCGCGAACTGAGCCGCGCCGCCCCGGTGGTCGTCTGCGTCGACGACCTCCACCACGCCGACGAGCTGTCCCGCCGCTACCTGCTGCACCTCGCCCGAGGGACCCGGCAGGCCGCGGTCCTGCTGGTGCTCGCCGAGTCCGCGCACGAACACGGCGACGACCCGCTGCTGCGCACCGAGCTGATCCGGCTGCCCCACTTCGCGAGGCTGCGCCTGGAGCGGCTCGCACCCGAGGCGGTCCGCGCGATGCTGGCGGACCGGACCGAGGCGGAGGCCGGCCGGCTGTACGAGGCCAGCGGCGGAAACCCGCTGCTGCTGCGGGCCCTGCTCCAGGACCCGCGGGCCCTGCCCGGCGACTGCTACGCCGAGGCCGTCCTCGCGTGCCTGCACCACAGCGGCCCCGCCACGGCCGGCCTGGCCGAGCCGATCGCCGTACTCGACGACCTGGCGACCCCCGCCCACCTCGCACGGCTGACCGGCGCCGCCGAGGCCACCGCGGCCCGGGCGCTCACCGCACTGGAGGCCGCGGGCCTGCTCGCCCCCGAAGGCCGGTTCCGCCACCCGGCCGCACGGGCCGCCGTACTCGACCGGATGGACACGGCCGCCCGGACGGCCCTGCACCGCGAAGCCGCCCTGTTGGCCCGCGCATCGGGAGCCCCCGACACCGCGACCGCCGCGCAGCTCCTCGCCGCACGGCACACCCGTACGGAATGGGCCCTGTCCGTCCTGCGCTCCGCCGCCGACCAGCACGTCGCGGACGGGAACCTCGACCGGGCCGTGGCCCTGCTGAAGCTCGCCCACGAGGCCTGCCCGGACGACACGCTGCGCGCCGAGGTGAGCGTCCGGCTCAGCACCGTCGCCGGACGCACCGACCCGGCCGCCGCCGAACACCACCTCGCGGCCCCGCTCGCCGCCGTGGGCGGGGGCCGGCTGGACCCGCACGCGCTCGGCTCGCTGGCCCGGGCGCTCGCCGCCCAGGGCCGCATCGACGCGGCGGTCGACGTACTGGAACGGCTCGCGCCCGCCGACGGACGCCGCGCCGGCGCCCCGGGCGAGGACCCGCTGGACGGCCTCTCGGCGTTCCCCCAGTGGGCCGCCTCCGCCCGCCGCGGGAACACCGAGGCCGGTCCGCACCCGGCGGTCCGTCCCGCCCGCACCGCCGTCCACCCGGCGGCCCTGTGGACCCTGCCGGGGGAGACGGAGGAGGGCACGGCCGTCCGCGCCGCCGAACTGTTCCTGCGCGGGGCCACCCTCGCCGAGGGCACGGTGGAACCGGTGGCGCAGGCCCTGCGCACCCTGCTGTACCTCGACGGCCCGGCCCGCGCGCTGCCCTGGTGCGAGGAGTTCGTCCGGCAGGCGACGCGGCGCGGAGCCACCGGCTGGCGGGCCGTGTTCGCCGCCCTGCTCGCCGAAGCCCGGCTGCGCACCGGCGACCTGACGGGCGCCGCGGACACCGCCGAGGAGGTCCTGCGCTCGGCCCAGGGTCGGCGCGGCAGCATCCTGCTGAGCGCGGCGGCGGGGACGCTGGCCCGGGCCCGCCTCGCCATGGGCCGGCCCGAGGAGGCGGCGGCCGCCCTGAGCCGGCCCGTCCCCGCCGAACTGGCGGGCAGCGTCCACGTACTGGGCCACCTGCGCGCCCGGGGCCAGTACGCGCTGGCGACGAGCCGGTTCCACGCGGCCCTCGGCGACTTCCTGGACATCGGCCGCCACATGAAGCGGTGGGGACTGGACCGGCCCCGGGTCCTGCCCTGGCGCACGGACGCGGCCGAGGCCCTGCTCCGGCTCGGCGAGACCCACCAGGCGGAGCGGTTCCTCGCGGACCAGCTCACCACGCGGGACGCCGCCGACCCCTGGGTGCGCGGCATGTCGCTGCGGCTGCGCGCGACCCTGCGCGAGCCGAGGGAACGGCAGGCGATGCTCGCCCGGGCCGTCGACGAACTCCAGCGGTCCGGGGACCAGTACGAACTGGCGCGCGCCATGGGCGATTTCGGCCAGGTGCTGCGCGAAGTGGGCGAACCGGCCCGGGCGGCCATGGTCGAACGCAGGGCCTGGCACCTGGCCAAGGCGAGCGGGGCCGAGGCGCTGTGCGTGAAGATCCTGCCCGGCCACACCGGTGAGGAGGACGAGGCGCAGGAGACGGCCGAGGCGCCGGACGCCGGACTGGTGGCGAGCCTGAGCGAGTCGGAACGGCGGGTGGCCCTGCTCGCGGTGCACGGCCACACGAACCGGGAGATCGCGAAGAAGCTCTTCATCACCGTGAGCACGGTGGAACAGCACCTGACCCGGGTCTACCGCAAACTGAACATTCCCGGCCGGCAGGCCCTTCCGGCCGACCTCCAGCCGGGCGTCGCGGAGCTCGTCTGAGGCGGCGGGGACCCGGTATGGCAAGGTGATGGCAAGCCAATCCCTCCCCGCCCGGGCGTGGCAGACATCAGGGGCTCCCGGCCCCGCCGCGCACGCCGGAACCTGCCTGTGTGCGCTCTTCGGTGGCTTCCGCGCCCGGTGTACGGGAAAGTCGGTCATGAGGACGTAGCCCGCAGGGAGGGCACCATGACCACACCGACACACGACCAGCCGTGGCGCACCGCGCCGCCCGGACAGGTGCGTGACGCCATGATCGACCGGGTCGAGGAACGACTCGCCGGACTGCTCGCCGAGGAGCACCGCACCCGGCGTACGTCCGACCCGCGCAGCGCCGTCCTGGTGATGGGCGTGGCCGAGCTCGTCCAGGCCGGCGGGGAGCGGGCCCGCCCCGCGATCTGCCTCACCGGGTACCTCGCCGCCGGCGGCGACCCGGCGGGGGAGGAGGCGGTCACCGCGGCCGCCGCGCTCGAACTGCTCGACACCTGCCTGGTGATACGGGCCGACGTACGGGACAACGCACCGCTGCGCCGGGGCATCCCCACGCTGCACATCAGCCATGCCGCCGAACACGAGCGCAACGGCTGGCGGGGCGAACCGCGCCGGTTCGGGGAGGGCACCGCCGTCCTCGCGGGCGACCTGGCCCTCGCCTACGGGGACCGGCTGGCGGTCGGACTGCCCCACGAGGCGCGGCGGTTGTGGGACGACCTGCGCGCCGAACGGGCCATCGGCGCGCACATGGAGGCCGCCGCGGCGACCGAGTACCTCGACGACGCCTGGCCGGGGCAGTGCCTGGAGGTCTGCGGCAGCGGCTGCGGCGCGGGCTGGTACGGGCTGCGGCACGCGCTGCTGATGGGCGCCGGGCTCGCGGGCCGCGAGGACCTGGCCGAGGCCTACGAGGCGTACGCGCGGGCCGTGCACGGGGCCTGGCGGATCCGCGGATTCCTGAGCGGCGGCCCGGGCTTCGACGGCGACGCGCAGTTCCTGCGCGACGTGTTCTTCGACGCGCAGGCGCGGGACAGGGCGGAGGAGACGATCGCCGGCCTTGTGCGCCGCGCGGACGAAGCCCTGGCCGGGGCCCGGATCCCCCGCGCCTGGCGCACCGAACTCGGCGCCCTCGCCCGCGAACTCGCCGGCTAGCCCGTCGCCGGGCTCCGCCCGAACCCGCGCCTCAATCGCCGGCGGGGCTGGATTGTGCGGCGAGGCTGGATCGCGCGGCTCAAAGATCGGGGCTCTGCCCGGACCCGCTCCTCAAACGCCGGAGGGGCTGAATTTGTGCGGCGTAGCCGAAGGGTCGCCAGGGTTGGGATCGAACCGGGCCGGTTGGGCCGGGGTCGGGTGTGTGTCGGGGTGATCCCCGCAGGGCGCCGAACACAACAAGCCTCCGCACTCCGACCCCTCGACACGTTCGGCGTCCGAGGAGACGCCCCGGCGCGCGCCCGGCCCCGGCACAACCGGCCCCCACCCCACCCCGCCCGAGCGGCGCAGCCGGCCGGACCCGTACGGTCCGGCGGTCCCAGTGGTCAGGGTGGGGATAGCCGTGGTGTGCCCGGGTGGAGGCGGGTCAGCCAGGTGCGGAGGGGGCCGCGTCGGATCCGGCCTCCCTCGTCGCGCGGCAGGGCGCCGACGATCTCCAGCCGCGTGGGCAGGAACGCCTCCGCGACGCCCAGCGAGACGAGGTGCTCGCGCAGTTCGGCCGGCCCCGGCGGCCGGTCCAGGGCGGTCGGGACCACGACGGCGCACGGCAGCTCCCCGTGCTCGGGGTCGGTGTAGGCGACGACCGCCGCCTCGCGCACCCGGGGGTGGGCCAGCAGCCCCTCCTCCACCTCGGCGACCGGGACCATGAAGATGGCGCCGGTCCGCGTGCCGGCCCGGGCCAGGACCCGTATCCCGCCGTGCCGGTCCGCCGTCGCCAGGTCACCCGTGTCGAGCCAGCCGTCCCGCCGCTCCCAGGTGGCCACCGGCGCCGGCGCGCCGTGCCGCCAGGTGGCCAGGCAGACCGACGGGCCCCGCACCTCCAGCGGCGAAGCCGCGTCCGCCGCCGACACCTCCAGCCCCCGCAGCGGGAGCGCGCCGTCACCACCCCGCGCGGTGTCGGAGAGCGCGCCCATGCCGAGTTCGGGCGCCCCCCACACGGAGAGCACCGGTACGCCGAACACCTCGCGGAGCTCGGCGGCGAGCGGCGCCGGGGTGCTGGTGCGGCCCCCCGACAGCACCAGCCGCAGCCGGTCCGTCTCCCGGCGGCGCCGGCGCTGCGCGGTGACCAGCTCGGACAGGTAGGCCGGCTCCGCGTAGACCTGGTCGACGCCGGCCTCGGCCATCAGGTCCAGGCACCGGCCCGGATCCCACACGTCCTGGAGGACCCCCGTGCCGCCGACCGCCAGAGGCCAGCACACGGTGTAGAGCAGTGAGGCCAGCGAGGTGAGCGGCAGCGTGCTGAGGAAGACCTCGCCGGGCCGCCGCCCCGGGCCGTCGGGTCCGCTCTGGGCCGAGATGTTGGCGTACAGGGTGTTGGGGGAGTGCAGTACCGAGGTGTACGCGTCCCGCAGGCCCATGACGCTGATCAGCAGCGCGGGCCGGTCGGCCTGCCCGCCGCGCGGCCGGCTGCGCAGGCCCGCCTCGGTGCGCTCGTGGGCGGTGCGCTGGAAGTACGCGGTGAAATCGACCGCTCCGGTCGCCGCCGCGTCCCCGAGGACGACCCGGTGGCGCAGCCACGGCAGGCGCCCGGCGAGGTCCGCGAGGGCCTCGGCGTGCGCGAAGCCCTCCCAGACGTCCGGCACCACGCAGATCCGGGCCCGGGTGCCGTCCAGGATCCGGTGGAGCCCGTGGGCCCGTACCGTCGGCAGTACAGGCACGGCGACCGCGCCGACCCGCAGACAGGCGAGGGTGAGGGCCGCGGTCTCCCACCAGTCGGGCAGCTGGAAGGCGACCGGATCGCCCGGGACGACGCCGAGCGAGGTCAGGGCGCCGGCGAACCGGTCGACGTACCGGGCGAGCTGGGCGTAGTCGAGGGTGACCCGGCGCAGGCCGGCGGGCCGGTGGGCGCGGTCCGAGACGATGGCGGGGCGCCCGGGCGCGCGGGCGGCCGTACGGTACAGGTCGTCGAGGAAGGTCTGCGGGCGCCACCAGCCCGCGGCCCGGAACCGCTCCGCGACCTCGGCGGGCGGGACCAGGTCCAGCGGGCGCGCCGGGCTGGGCCCGGGGCGCGTGCCCGCCGTGCCGCCCGCGGCGGGGCCGGTCAGGCCCATCGGCCCACCGCCCCGGCCACCTGCACGCGCGAACTGCACCCGAGGCGGCGCATCACGTGCCGGACATGATTGACCACGGTCCACTCGGAGATGTCCAGCTTGGCTGCTATCTGACGATTCGTCATGCCTTCGGAGACCAGCAGGGCCACCTGGACCTGCCGCGGGGTGAGCGACTGCGCCTCGGGGGCCGTCCCGGCCGCGGCGCGCCGCGAGGGCGCGGGCGCCGAAAGGGCCTCTGCCACCGCCGCGGGCACGGGCATCCGGACCCCCTCCGCCCAGGCCACGGCGAAGTCGGTCCAGCCGAGGCGCGCGCTCAGCTCCGTCCGGGCGCGCTCGGCCGCGGACCGCCACTCGTCCGGCACCTGCGCGCCCGTCTCGCCGCGCAGGGTGTCGGCCGCCGCCAGCAGCCGTACCGCACGCGGCTGCTGGGCGGGCGCGGTGCGGAGCAGCGCCAGGGAGAACTCCTCCAGCACGCCCGGCAGTTCGGTCCGCTCGCCGAAGGCCCCGTACAGCCGCAGGCTCTCCCGCAGCGCCCGGTCCGCCGCGTCCGCCTCGTCGCCCTCCAGGGCGAGCGCGGCCGCGGTCCGCAGGGCGCCCGCGAGCCCCCGCCCGTCGCGGATCCGCCGGAACGTCTCCACCGACCGGTCCAGCAGCTCCCGCGCCTTGCGCCGGTCGCCCTCGGCACGCAGGACGGCGGCGAGCGAGCCCGCCGCCTCGGCCGCGCCCCCGGTGACGCCCATCGACTCCAGCGCGTTGAGGGCGGTCACCAGGACGGCCCGCGCGCCCGCCGGATCGCCGGCCCGCAGCAGGGCCGCGCCGAGCCGGGCGGAGACGAGCGCGTTCTGCCGACGGTCGCCGACGCCCTTGCCCAGGGCCAGCGCGTGCCGGTGGCGGCGGACGGCCTCCTGCGGATCGCCCAGGGCGAGCGCGAACACGCCGGAGGTGTCGGCGAGCCGGGCCCGTACGGCCTCCGGCAGCGCCGGCCCGCCCGCCTCGGCGGTGTCGTCGCACCACTCCAGTCCCTCCCGCAGCCGCCCCTGCGCCAGCCACGGGAGGCGGCAGCCGAGCACCAGGGCGGCCGCCGTCTCGCTGTCGCCGCGCTCCCGCAGCCGGCGCAGGGCGCCGCACACATTGGCGCCCTCGGCCGCCAACTCCCGCAGCAATCGGTCCTGTTCGGTACCCAGCAGGCCCGGCTGCGCGGCGGTGACCAGCAGCCGGTAGCGCTCCGCGTGCGCGTCCAGCGCCGCACCCTCGCGGCCCGAATCCACCAGCTCGGTCCGGCAGTGGGACCGTACGGGCTCGGGCACGGCCAGCCGCAGTTCCCCCTGCTCCTCGCCCACCACGGCGAGCAGCCCGCGGTCCAGCAGGGTCTCGACGGCCGCCTCGGCCGACAGCCCGGCCGCCGACAGGCCGAAGCCCGGCTCGTACACCGAGAGCCGGCCCAGCAGCGCGCGGGCGCCCTCGTCCAGGCCGCGGCAGCTCCACTCGGCGAGCGCGGCGAGCGAGCGGTGCCGTTCGGGCGCGTTCGCCGGCCCGCCGGACAGGATGGTCGTACGGCCGCGCAGCCGCCCGGGCAGCAGGTGCGCGGGGAACAGCCGCAGCCGCCGCGCGGCGAGTTCGACGGCCAGCGGCAGGCCGCCCAGCAGCGTGCAGATCTCGGCGACGGCCCCGGCGTTCTCCAGGGTGAGGGCGAAGGAGGGGTCGGCGTCCCGGGCCCGGCGCACGAACAGCGCGACCGAGGCCGCCTCCTGCACCTCGGGCGGATCGGCGGCGCCGCCGGCCGGTCCCCGCCGGGGCCCCGGTACGGGCAGCGGCGCCAGCGGCAGCAGCTGCTCCCCGTACACCCCGAGCGGCTCCACGGCGGTGGCCAGCACCACCACGCGCGGATCGTCGGCGAGGGCCTCCGCGGCCGCGGCGGCGGCCGGGCGCGCCTCGTGGTCGCAGCCGTCGAGCACCACCAGGATCCGGCCGGCCGGGTCGTGCGGGCCGACCGGGTCGTGCGGCTCCGGCAGGTACGGGCGCGCGACCGCGGGGTCCAGGTGCTCCACCCGGGCGAACGCCCGGCCGGACTCCCCGCCGAACTCCCGGTCGGTCTCCCCGCCGAACCCCCCGCCGATCTCCGTGCCGATCTCCCGTACGACCTCCAGGGCCAGCCGGCTCTTGCCCACGCCGGCCCGCCCGGTCACCGTCACCAGCCGCACCGCCGGGTCCCGCAACCGCTCGCGCAGGGCGGCGACTTCGAGTGCGCGGCCGACGAGCTCCGGCACCGGACCCGGGGGGCGTCCGGTCGACCCCTGCCACCCGTTCATGTGCGGACCCCGGCCGGATGGATCCGCCAGAGCCCCGGACGGATCTCCACGGCACGCGTCGCCGCAGGGCCGAAACCGGAGCCGGAGCCGAAACCGGAACCGGAGCCGGAGTCCGCCCCCGGCCCGGACGGGCTGCTCAGCGCGCGCAGCGAGCGCAACGCGTACACCTCCAGCCGGTGGTCGCGCAGCGCGCCCGCCAGCTCCAGGCACTCGCCGAACCAGGCCCGGGCGGTCTCCGGCCCGTCCTGCGCCAGCGCCAGCAGCGCCCGCGCGCGGCTCGCCTCGTACCGGCCCCGCGTGCGGCCGGGCGCCGACAGGGCGGTGAGGGCGGGCTCCAGCAGGGCGGCGGCCTCCGCCGACTCCCCGGCGTCCAGGCGCAGTTCGGCCAGTCCCACCAGGGCGCGCGCCGCCTCCTCCTCGTCGTCCGCGGCCCGGGCCAGGGCCAGCGCCCCGGAGAACAGCTCGTGGGCCCGCTCCACCCGCCGGTACTGCCAGGCGAGATCGCCGAGCGAGCGCAGCATCCGCGCCTGGGCCGGCCGGTCCGCGCACCGCTCGGCGGCGTCCAGGGCCAGCGTGTAGGCGGCTTCGCCCTCGTCCTGCACCCCCGCGCCGGCCAGGGCGTCCGTCAGCTGCACCGTCAGCGCCCACAGTCCGGCCTCGTACGCGGTCCTGGCCAGGCGTACGAGCCCGCGCGCACCGGAGTCCGCCGCGTGACCGGGCTCCGCGGCGGCGACGTACGCCCGGCACACCCGCTCGGCCCCCGCGCGCACCGCCCCGGGCTCCTCCTCCAGGGCCAGCCGTTCCACCGCCAGCAGCCGCAGCAGCTCCGGAAGGTGCCAGCCCTCCCGGTCCACCGCCACCAGCCGCCCGTCGGCCAGGGCCTCCAGGGCCGCCGAGGCCTGCGGCCCGGTCAGGTCCAGCGCGGCGGCGGCCTGCACGGCGCCGAACCGGCCGGGGGGCAGCAGGGACAGCAGCCGGAAGGCCCGCCGCTGCTCTTCGGGGCACGCCGCGTACGCCTCCAGCAGGCGGGCCCGTACGTCGACGTCGCCGCTGCGCAGCGCGTCCAGGCGGCCGCTCTCCTCCCGCAGCCGCTCCGCCAGGGTGGCGGCCGACCAGTGCGGCCGGGCCGCGAGCTGCGCGGCCGCGGATCGCACGGCGAGCGGCAGCCGCCCGCACAGTTCGGCGATCTCGGCGACCGTGCCCGGATCGGGGGCGGGACCGGGATCGAGGACGGGAGTGCCGCCACGCGTCACCGCGCGGGTCCCGGCGCGCCCGGTGAACAGCCCGACGAGCCGCCTGGCCTCCTCGGGCCGCCACGGTCCGAGCACCACCGACCGCAGTCCGGGCAGCCCGGCGGGCACGCGGCGCGCGGTGAGCAGCACCACGGCGCCCCGCAGCGCGGGCAGCAGGGGCCGCACCTGGGCCTCGGAGGTGACGCCGTCCAGGACCACCAGCACCCGGGGGGCCGCCGAGGAGCCGTCCGCCGGGCCGGCGGGCCCGCCGGAGCCGCGCAGCAGCCGGTCCAGGGTCTGCGCCCGGTCCGCCGGCGGCCCGTCCGCCGGGGTGTCGGCGCCGTCCCGCAGGTCCACGAAGATCCGCCCGTCGGGGAAGGCGTCCGCCACCCGGTGCGCGGCCTCGACGGCGAGGGCCGTCTTGCCGGCGCCCGGCATGCCCGTGACGGCGACGCAGCCGCCCGCCGGGGCGCTGCGCAGCATCCGCTCCAGTGCGGTGAGTTCGTCGGCCCGGGCGGTGAAACAGGGGTCGGCGGCGGGCAGCGGCGCGCCGGACGCCGCGGGCAGGCCGCCCGCGGCGTCCCCCGCGCCGCTGCCCGACGCCCGCTCGCCGTAAGCGACTTCGGCCCCGGCCGCGGCATCGTGGGACGCGGCCAGGGCCGGTCCGGCGCCCGCCTCCTTCGTCCCCGCACCGGTCCCCGTGCCAGTCCCCGTCCCGGCCGCCGTCCTGGCCCTCGTCCTGGCCCTCGTCCCGGCCCCCGACCGCGACAGCGCGGGGTCGCCCTCCAGGATGCGCCGCTGGAGCCGGCTCGACGCCGGACCCGGCTCGATCCCGAGCTCCTCGACCAGGGTCTCGCGCAGCAGCGCGAACACCCGTAAGGCCTCGGCCTGCCGCCCGCACCGGTACAGCGCCACCATCAGATGGGTGTGGAACTCCTCGTGCATCCGGTGTTCGGCCACCAGCTCCTGGAGTTCGGCGACGAGTTCACGGTGCAGCCCGAGGTGGAGCTCGGCCCGGATGCGCTCGTCGAGCGCCGTCGTGCGCGCCTCCGCCAGGCGCACGGCCGCGCCCTCCAGTACGGGACCGTGCGGGGTGTCCGACAGCATCGGCCCGCGCCACAGCGCGAGCGCCCGCCGCTGCAGCTCGGCCGCGGCGGCGAAGTCGGCCGCCTGCAGGGCCTGGTGGCCGCGCCGGGACAGCTCCTCGAAGGCCGTGCTGTCGACCGCTTCCGGCCCGACCCGCAGCAGATAGCCCGGGCGCCGGGTGACCAGCGCCTCCCGGCCGTTCTCCGGATCGGCGCTCTGCAGGGTCTTGCGCAGGTGGGAGACGTACACCTGGAGCGTCGTCGTCGCGGTGCGCGGCGGCGCGTCCGGCCAGAGCTCGTCGATGAGGCTCTCCACCGACACGACCTCGTTCGCCCGGACCAGCAACGTGCCGAGGACGACCCGCAGTTTGGCGGCCTGCGGGGCGTACGAGGCCGACTGGCCGGTGTCCGTGGGGCCCGTACCGCCGGCGACCTCCAGCGGGCCCAGAATCCCGAAGCGCATGATGCTCAGTAGTCCTGCACCACGGAGGTACGGGCCTCGGCGACGGCCCGGCGGCGCTGCGTCAGGGTGAGCGTGACGGGGACGGTCGGCCGCCCCTCGTCGTCCCGTCCCAGCGGCCCGGCCACCGCCACGCAGCGCAGCGGCAGATCGCGCTCCGCCGGCCCGCGGAAGTGCACCTGGCAGGCGCCCAGCGTGCTGCGCGCCGGGTTGAGGCCGTGCGCGCGGCCCGAGGCGAGCAGCGAGGTCTGGCGCAGTGCCTCCATCAGGTGCAGACCGGAGTACTGGCCGTCCTCGCCGGTGAACACGGGGCTGACCCGGGTGGAGAGCAGCCAGGTGCTGAGCCGGCCGCGCGAGACGTCGGTCGGCTCGCTGATCACGATGTTCTCGGGGGCGTAGCGGCCCGCCTCGGCGGAGTCGACCGGGCGCAGCGGGCCGTCCGGGGCGTCGTCGAGCTCGGGCGCGGCCTGCAGGGCCTGCCGGGAGTGCTCCACGTGCTTGCGGTACAGCTTCGGCATGAGGAAGACCAGGCCGGCCGCGCCCGTCGCGCACGGGCGGCCGTCGATGGTGACCTGGAGGTGGAAGTCGAGACCGCGCGGGACCTCGGCCACCACGTTCGCCGGGCGGGCCGTGATGTGGGTGGCCAGCGGGACGGGGCCGGCGGCGCCCGCGTCCGTGCGCCAGGCGGAGAGGTCGGTGAAGTCGAGGGTGAAGCGGTAGAAGAGTCCGGGCCGGTCGTCCGGCACGCCGAAGTAGCGGTGCCCGACGAACTCGCCGATCTCGCGCACCGTCTCGGTGGCGATCTGCAGGTCGTGGAAGTGCCCCGGGCCGTCGTTGAAGAGCGGGTGAGTGACGGGAGTCGCGCCGACGAGGGTGAAGTGCTCCTCACCCAGGCTGGGTGCGTCCAGGGCGTAGTACGCCCGGGTGGGCGGACGGTGGATCAGGTGCTGGGTGCCCGCGGTCGCATGTCCATGGATGGTGGGGGGCGAGGTCGTGCCGTTGTCGACTGTCATGTCCCTCTCCTTCTCTGCAGCCATGGTGGAGCGGCGGTGGAGCGGGCAGCCACCCGGCGCCGGTGTCAGCAAGGTGCATGGCAGGAACTCGTCCCGCTCCGCGGGCCCCTGCGGGCCCCGGGGTTTTAGTGGCCTCCATGCGGCGGGATGCACTGTTCGTCCCGAGGCCCCGCCCTCCGGGACATCCCCCACCCCTTCGGGCGGGGCCTTCGTACCGTCGCTCTCCCCGATCCCGGAAGGGAGCCCCCCGATGGCCACCACGAGGTCCGCGCGCACCCCCCGCGCCGTGCCGGACGCCCCGCCCGCCCCCTCGGGATCGCCGGGCCGGCCGGCGGCCGGGCTGCCCGCCCGGCTTCGGTTCGGCTACGCCTCCGGTTCCCTCGTCACCGGTACCTTCACCACCCTCCCGGGCCTGCTCCTGCTCCCGTACCTCACGGACACCCTGGGCGTGGGCGCCGCGCTGGCCGGGGCGATCGTCTTCGTCCCCAAGGCGTGGGACGCGCTGCTCAACCCGCTGGTCGGGCGGGCCAGCGACCGCACCCGTACCCGCTGGGGCGCCCGCCGTCCGTACGTCCTCGGCGGCGGCCTCGTGATGGCCCTGGCCTTCGCGCTGACCTTCGCGGGCCCGCTGCCGGGCACCGCCGGTGCCTGGTTCACCGCGGCCGGCTACCTGCTCACCGCCACCGCGTTCGCCTTCTTCCAGGTGCCGTACGTCGCCATGCCCGCCGAGCTCGCCGACCGCGACCAGGACCGGATGCGGCTGGTCGGCGGGCGGGTCGCGGTCATCGGGGTGGCGGCCCTCGTCACCGGCGCCGCCGCGCCCGCCCTCGTCGACGCCGGTGGCGGTGGTCTCGCCGGGCACCGCTGGGTCGGCGTGTTCGGCGCGGCGGTCATCGCCCTGGGTACGCTCTGGGTGTTCGCCGGCACCTCCCGCGGCGGTCCGTCCGGCCCCGTCCTGGAGAGCGAGCCCAGCCTGCGCCGCCAGTTCGCGGCCGCCCGCGGCAACCCCTCCTTCACGGCGCTGCTGCGGTGCGCGGTCGTCCAGTCCGTCGCGACCGGGGTCCTCCTCGCGGGCGCGCCGTACTTCGCCGACCACGTCCTGCACGACTCCGCCGACGTCGGCCCCATGGTGGCCGCGTTCGTCGCCCCCAATCTGCTGACCCTCCCGCTCTGGTCACGGCTGCGCGGCCGCCGCGGCTACGCCCTCGCCTCCGCCCTCTTCGCCACCGGCTGCCTGCTCTTCCTCGCCGCCCCGCTGCTGCCCCCGGCGGCGGTGCTCGCCACCATGGCGCTCGCGGGCACCGGCCACGCGGGCCAGCTGCTCTTCCTGTACGCGATGCTGCCGGACTGCATCGCCCGGGACTCCGCCCGCACCGAGCGCCGCCAGGCGGGCGTCCTGTCCGGCCTGTTCGCCACGGCCGAGGGGCTGGGCGTCGCCCTCGGCCCCTTCCTCTACGGCCTCGTGCTCCAGGCGTCCGGCTACGTCTCCTCCGGCACCGGCCGCGCCGCCGAGCAGAGCGCGACCGCCGAACTCGGCATGCTGGCCGGCTTCGCGCTGCTCCCGGCCCTGGCCACCGCCGGCGCCGTCGTCCTGCTGCGCGGCTACGAACGTCCCGGCCGCCGCCCCTACTGACCCCTCATCCGTCGCCGTACGGCCGAAACGGGTATGCGGGGCCCCGTACGCGCAGGATGATGGGGCGATCATGACTCGCGGGCATCGGGGGATGGCGTGACGTACACACAGGGGTGGGACGCGGCCCAGGTCGGTTTCGGTCCGGGGGTACGGGCCCTGATCGAGGACGAGCTGCTGCCGGACCGGAGCGTCGTCGTCCGGACCGGCACGTACGTCGTCGACCCGCCCTTCTTCGGCAACGGCGACATCGGGCGGGTCGCCGTCTGCGGCGCCGTCAACGAACTGGCCGTCACCGGCGCCGAACCCCGGCACATCGCCCTCGGCATCGTGCTGGAGGCCGGGCTCCCGCTGGAGCTGGTGCGCAGGCTGACCGCCTCGGTGCGCTCCGCCGCCACCGAGGCCGGGGTCACGATCGCCGCCGTCGACACCCAGGTCGTCCGCGCCGGCGAGGCCGACCGGGTCTTCGTCACCGCGACCGCGTTCGGGGTGCTGGGCCCCGGCGCACCGGCCCTGGACCTCGACTCGGTCCGGCCGGGCGACCGCATCGTGGTGACCGGGCCGCTCGGCAGCCACGCCGCCCACCTGGTCTCCCTGCGCGACGGCCTCGGCTACGAGCACCACGTCCCCAGCGACTGCGCCCCGCTCGGCGGCATGCTGCGGGCGGTGGGCGCCGACATCCACCACGCCCGCACGGTGGTCGCGGGAGGTCTGGCGGAGGTGCTGCGCCAGTGCGCCGCGGGCCGCGGCCTGACGCTGTGCGTCGAGGAGGCCGCCCTGCCCGTACGGTACGAGGCCCGGGTGGCCCTCGGCGCCCGCGGCCTGGCTCCCCTGGACGCGGCCTGCGCGGGCTGCCTGTGCCTGTTCGTCCCGCCGGAGCACACCGGCCGGGTCCTGACGGCGCTGCGCGCCCACCCCCACGGCCGGCAGGCCGCCGTCGTCGGCGAGGTCACGGCCGACCCGATGGGCGACGTGGAGTTCCTGGCCCCCGACGGCCGCCTCCACACGCGCACCGTCCCGGCCGGCTCCGTCCCCGAACGCCTCCTCTGACCGTCCGGTGCGCAGGGTGTGAATCCGGCCAAATCCTGTGCAGAGGCGGTTGGTTGATCCACCCGCGGGGTGTCCCGTCGGCGCATATGCTCGGCTCGTACGGGCGTGCGTCCGTACGTCCGTATGCCCGCATGCCTCCGTATGCCTCGCGAACCGTAAGGGGACCGCGCCGTGAGTGTCCGCATCCAACCCTCCTCCCAGGTCGACGAGAGCGCCGAGCTCGGTGAGGGGACCACGATCTGGGATCTGGCGCAGATACGGGAGGAGGCCCGGCTCGGGCGCGGGTGCATCGTGGGGCGCGGGGCGTACGTCGGGCCCGGCGTACGCATCGGGGACCACGTGAAGCTCCAGAACTACGCGCTCGTGTACGAGCCCGCCGAACTCGGCGACGGGGTGTTCATCGGCCCGGCCGCCGTCCTCACCAACGACTTCTACCCGCGCGCGGTCGAGCCCGACGGCCGGCTCAAGCGCGACGGCGACTGGGAGCCCGCCGGGGTCGTGGTCGCCGAGGGGGCCTCGCTGGGGGCCCGTTCGGTGTGCGTGGCCGGGGTGCGGGTCGGGCGCTGGGCACTGGTGGCGGCCGGCGCCGTGGTGTCGAAGGACGTACCGGACTTCGCGCTCGTGGCGGGTGTGCCGGCGCGGCGGATCGGCTGGGTGGGCCGGGCGGGGGTCCGGCTCGTGGAGCGCGAGGGCGAGCCCGGCGTGTGGGAGTGCCCGCGCACCGGCGCGCTGCACGACGAGAAGGACGGCATGCTCCTGGAGCGAACCTGACGGAACGTCGGCAAACTGCGTCACCGGCATTTCCTCAAAACCGCAATCAACGAACATCCGTGGGCATACCTTGTCCCTGTATACGGGATCTGAGCACGCAACAGACTGTGCTCAGTGGGGGGTTGTAACACGACGAGGGCATCGCCGGCAGTGTGACGGCGGGCGCGCACACCACGCGCCCGGCTGCACTGTCGATCACGCATGCTCCAGTCCGAGGCATCGCTGGGGGGTCCAGACGCAGCCTCGGGACGGCTCGTGCCACCGGTGGGACGACACCGGCGGCACGGGTGTCGCCGTCACGCGCAATCCCCCTCCGAGGAGCGATCAGAGGGGGTAGGTGTCTTGATGCCGTACGGCTCGGACATACGGAGTGCGCGGAGCACCCGGGGAATCGGGGTGGGGACCCGATGACCAGCACACGATTAGCAGCACTGGCCGGCGAGGACCTGCCGCTGCACACACTCGCCGAACGGCTGCTCGCGCTGGCCGAGGCGGGACTTCCCGCGATGTACCTGCCGGGCGCCGACACCTTCGTCTTCACCAGGGCGGGAACGGTCTCGCCCGACGGCACCCGCCGCCTGGAACAGCGGGGGACCAGCACCCGGTACGCGGCCATCACCGCGCTGGGCGCCCGGTTCCTGCCCGAGGACCGCCAGCGCGCCCTGTTCGGCGGGCGCTCCGCCGGAGCGTTCGCCGGCCTGCTCGTGGAGCGGCTGCCGGGGGTGGTGAACCTCGGCGACGCGGCACTCGTCGCCTGGGCCGCCGCCGAGACCGGCCACCCGAAGCTGTCCGACGCCCTCGACCGGGTGGCGGAGCTGGACGTGCCCGGGCGGCCGCAGTACACGGTCGAGGCGGCCTGGGTGCTCTCCGCCCTCGCCGCCGCGCGCGGCACGGTGGACGTGGAGGACCGCCTCGCGGCCGCCCGCACCCGCCTGCTGGCGGCCAGGACGGGCGACAGCCCGCTCTTCCCGCACGCCACCGGGCCGGGGCTGGTCCCCGGATACCGCTCCCACGTGGCCTGCTTCGCCGACCAGACCTATCCGCTCCAGGCCCTGGCCCGGCTGCACGCGAGCGGCGACGACCCGGCCGCCCTCGCGGCCGCCGACGCCTGCGCCGCCCGCATCTGTGCCCTGCAGGGCGACGGCGGCCAGTGGTGGTGGCACTACGACGCCCGCCGCGGCGACGTCATCGAGGGCTACCCGGTCTACAGCGTGCACCAGCACGCCATGGCCCCGACCGCGCTGCTCGACCTGACCGAGGCGGGCGGCACCGACTTCGGTGCCGCCGTCCGCAAGGGACTGCGCTGGATGACCGACGTGCCCGAACTCGCCGGCCCCACCGGGAGCCCGCGGGAGCCGATGATCCGCGAGGACTACGGCGTCACCTGGCGCAAGGTCTACCGCGGCGACCCGAAGAAGGCCGTCCGTGCCGCCCGCGGGCTCACCACCCGGGTCGTGCCGGGCGCGCGCCTCGCCCCGCTGGACCGGATCTTCCGGCCCCTCGCGGTCGACCGCGAGTGCCGCCCGTACGAGTTCGGCTGGATGCTCTTCGCCTGGCTCGGGGAGCTGCCGAGATGACCCGGCGACCCGCCCTCTTCGGGATCGCACTCGATCCCCTGACCATGGACGAGACCGTGCAGCGCTGCCTCGACGCGGTGCGGCGCGGTGAACAGATCGAGATCGGCATGGTCAACGCCGCCAAGCTGGTCAACATGCGGCGCGACCCCCGCCTCGCCGCGGCGGTCGGCGGCTGCGACCTCGTCCTGGCCGACGGCCAGGCGGTGGTCTGGGCCGGCCGCGTCCTGGGCGTCCGGCTGCCCGAACGCGTCGCGGGCATCGACCTGTTCATGCGGCTGCTCGCGGCGGCCGAGGTGGCGGACATCCCCGTCTACCTGCTCGGCGCCGAACAGTCCGTGCTGGAGAAGATGCTCGGGCAGATCTCCGAACGCTTCCCGCGCCTGCGGGTCGCCGGAAGCCGCAACGGCTACTTCGACGACTCCGACCAGGAGCCGATCGCCGACGCCGTCGCGGACAGCGGCGCCCGGATGCTGTTCCTCGGGATGACCTCGCCCAAGAAGGAGATCTTCACCGCGGGCTACGGAAAGCGCACCGGCGCCCACGTGGTCCACGGGGTCGGCGGCTCCTTCGACATCCTCGCCGGGATCACCAAGCGGGCCCCCCTGGTCTGGCAGCGGATGGGACTCGAATGGTTCTACCGCACCCTCCAGGAGCCGCGCCGTCTCGGCAAGCGCTACCTCACCACCAATGCCGCCTTCCTGGCCATGACGGTCCGGGAACTCATCCACCGCACACCGTCTGCCGGTTCCGCGAACAGGAGTCACTGATGCGCGTCGTCGTCGTGGGACAGGGATACGTCGGACTGCCGCTGGCCATCCGGGCCGCCGAGGTCGGACACCAGGTGATCGGGTACGACGTGGACGCGCGGCGGGTCAAGAGCCTCGCCGCCGGCGAATCGTACGTGGAGGACGTCTCCTCCGAACGGCTGGCCCGGGCGCTGGCCAACGGCACCTACCGCCCGAGCGAACTGGCCCGGGACTGCGGCGGCTTCGACGTCGCCGTCGTCACCGTGCCCACCCCCTTACAGGACGGGGCCCCCGACCTGCGCTACATCGAGGAGTCGGCCCACACCCTGGCCCGCTTCCTTAGGCCGGGCGCGACCGTCGTCCTGGAGTCCACCACCTACCCGGGCACCACCGAGGAGCTGTTCGCGCCGATCCTGGAGGACGGCTCCGGACTCACCGCCGGCGAGGACTTCCACCTCGGCTACAGCCCCGAGCGCATCGACCCGGGCAACACCGTCTGGGGCTTCCAGCAGACCCCCAAGGTGGTCTCCGGAGTCGACGCCCGGTCCCTCAAGGCCGTCGAGGCCTTCTACGGGGACCTCGTCGACACCACGGTCCCGGTCCGCTCGCCCAAGGAGGCCGAGCTGGCGAAACTGCTGGAGAACACCTTCCGGCACGTGAACATTGCGCTGGTCAACGAGATAGCGATGTTCGCCCGCCACCTCGACATCGACGTCTGGCAGGCCATCGAGGCGGCCTCCAGCAAGCCCTTCGGCTTCATGAAGTTCACCCCCGGCCCGGGCGTCGGCGGCCACTGCCTGCCCATCGACCCGTCCTACCTGAACTGGCGGGTGCAGCGCGAACTCGGCCAGAACTTCCGCTTCGTCGAACTCGCCAACGACATCAACAACCACATGCCCGAGTACGTGACGCGCCGGGTGATCGACGCCCTCAACGCCAAACGCCGCTCGGTCAACGGCTCCAAGATCCTGCTGCTGGGCCTCGCGTACAAGAAGAACACCGGCGACGCCCGGGAGTCGCCCGCCGTCCGCATCGCCCAGCTGCTCCTCGACATGGGGGCCAAGGTCCGCGCGGCCGACCCCCACGTGGTGGAGAGCATCAAGGTCGACGCCCGGCTCGTGCGCGTCGAACCGACCCGCAAGGAGCTGGCCGCCGCCGACGTGGTCGTCCTGCTCACCGACCACGACTCCTTCGACTACACGATGGTGACCGAGCACGCCTCCTTCGTCCTCGACTGCCGCAACCGGGTCTCCGGACCCACGGTGGAGGTGCTCTGAACCCATGACCAGGATCGTCTGCGTGGCCGGTGCCCGGCCCAACTACATGAAGATCAAACCGGTGATGGACGCACTGGAGCGCCGCGGCGCCGAGGTGATCCTCGTCCACACCGGACAGCACTACGACGAGTCCATGAACGACGTGTTCTTCCGCGACCTCGGCATCCGCCCGCCCGACCGCTACCTGGGCGCCGGATCCGGCACCCACGCCCAGCAGACCGGGCGGGTGATGGCCGCCTTCGAGCCGCTGCTCGACGAACTGGCCCCGGACGCCGTCGTGGTGGTCGGCGACATCAACTCCACCCTCGCCTGCGCCCTGGTCACCGCGAAGGCCGGCCCGCTGCTGGCCCACGTGGAGTCCGGGCTGCGCAGCCGGGACTGGAGCATGCCGGAGGAGGTCAACCGGGTCGCCACCGACCGGCTCAGCGACTACCTGCTGGCCCCCTCGCCCGACGCGGCCGCGAACCTGCGGGCGGAGGGCTACCGGGAGGACCAGATCCACGTCGTCGGCAACGTCATGATCGACACCCTCCTCGCCAATCTGGACCGCGCCAGGACCTCGGACGTCCTGGACCGGTACGGACTCACCCGCGGCGGATACGGCCTGGTCACCCTGCACCGGCCGGCCAACGTCGACGACCCCGGCGCCCTGCGCGGCCTGCTCAAGGCCCTGGGCGAGATCGCCGACCGCTGTCCGCTGCTGCTGCCCGTGCACCCGCGGGCCGCGGAGCGGCTCGCCGAACTGGGCGTGCCCGGCGGCATCCGGCTCGTACCGGCCGCCGGATACCTCGACTTCATCGCCCTGCAGGACTCCGCCCGCCTGGTGCTCACCGACTCCGGTGGCGTCCAGGAGGAGACCACCGCCCTGGGCGTGCCCTGTGTGACCCTCCGGGAGAACACCGAGCGCCCCATCACCGTCGAGGAGGGCACCAACGTGCTCGCGGGCACGGATCCGGACCGCATCACGGCCACCGTGCACCGGGTGCTCGACCACCCGCCCGCACCGCGCTGCCCCGCACTCTGGGACGGCCGGGCGAGCGAGCGCATCGCCGCGGTCCTGCTCGACGGCCCGCCCGCGCACACCCGGCCGCGCCCGACCGACCTCGTACCGCGCGGGGCGGCCACCGATCGACAGCACGTGCTGTAAACGCAATTCGAAGGGGAAGACCATGGATCTCGCGGAGATCTGGCGGGTCATGCGCAGACGCTGGTACGTGCTGCTGCCCGGACTGCTGATCACGGCGGCGCTCACCGCCGCCGTGTACCTGCTGGTCCCGGTGGAGTACCGCTCGCAGAGCACGGTGACGCTGCTGAACTCGAAGAAGGCCACGGTGGCCTTCGACGGCAACCCCTTCCTGAGCACCCAGGCCTCGCTCACCGGGATGGCCGACGGCCTGGCCCGCAACCTCAACTCCGACGGCGCCAAGGCCGACCTGAAGTCCCTGGGCGTCACCG
Organism: Streptomyces sp. NPDC001513; assembly: GCF_042894695.1. NCBI lineage: Bacteria > Bacillati > Actinomycetota > Actinomycetes > Kitasatosporales > Streptomycetaceae > Streptomyces > Streptomyces sp. NPDC001513. The sequence goes on along the minus strand of NZ_JBIAVU010000019.1, from coordinate 91,846 downwards.
GGGTGCACGAGGCGAAGATCGCCGACAACGCGCTCGGCCCCTACATGTGGCTGAGCGTCGTCGGGACCGACCCGGCCGCCGTGCTGAAGTCGGACGAGATCCTCACCACCTACGCGGAGAAGCGGCTGCTGGAGTTCCAGAGCCAGCAGTCGGTGGCTCCCGACGCCATGATCCGGATGTCGACGATCGTGCCTCCCCAGAAGCCGGAGGCACAGACCAAGGCAAGGCTCCAGTTCCTGGTCATGGCAGGCGCGCTGGGATTCGTACTCAGCCTGGTGGCCACCTTCTTCGTGGAGGCCCGCAAGCGGCAGCGGTCGTCGCCCGGCAGGCACCGGCCCGCCCCCGGCGACGGCGGCGAGCCCGGCGCACCGGCCGCGGAGGACGCCGGTGACCCGACGGCCACCCTGCGCATGACCGTCGCCCACCCGGCCGGCTCCGGCGCGACCGGCTCCCGTACGGGCGGCTCGCCGTGACCGCCGCCGGAACGGACACCGAGACCGCCCCGGCGGCACCGTCGCTCGGGCGCAAGGTGGGCTCCGCCGCCCGGTGGAGCCTGATCAACACCGTGGTCATGCGCCTCGGCAACTTCGCGACCGGGATCATCCTGGCCCGCTTCTTCCTCGGGCCCGAGGCCTGGGGCGTGTACGGGATCGCGCAGACGGTGCTGCTGGTCCTGCTCTCCGCGAACGAGCTCGGCGTCTCGCTCGCGATCATCCGCTGGGAGGACGACCCGCGCCGCTTCGCCCCGACCGTCCTCACCCTGAGCGCCCTGTCCAGCGGCCTGCTGTACGTGGTGCTGTTCGCGGTGGCCCCCGCGGTGGCCGGCGTACTCGGCTCGCCCGAGGCCTCCGGCGTGCTGCGGGTCATGTGCCTGGTCGTGGTTCTCGACGGCCTCTCCCAGGTGCCCGCGGGCTTCCTCACCCGGGCGTTCGCACAGGGCCGGCGGATGGCCGTCGACGCCGTCAACTTCGTGCTCAGCACCACGGTGACCCTGCTGCTGGCCGTCCAGGGCTGGGGCGCGATGAGCTTCGCCTGGGGCGCTGTCGTCGGCAGCGCGGGCGCGCTCATCGGCTGCTGCCTCGCGGCCCCCGGCACCCTGCGGTTCGGCTGGGACGGGGAACAGGCCCGGGCCCTGCTCCGCTTCGGGCTGCCGCTCGCCGGGGCCAGCCTGCTCGCCCTCGGTGTCGCCAACGTGCCGCCCATGGTGGTGGGTTCGACCCTGGACCAGCTGGCCCTCGGCTTCTACGTGCTCGCGTTCAACATCTCCGGCTGGCCCGTACGGATCGTCTCCGAGGCGGCCCGCCGGGTCTCCTTCGCCGGCTTCTCCCGGCTGGCCGAGTCCCCGAAGGCGCTGGCCGACGGATTCGGCCGCGCCCTCGCCGTCCTGGTGACGGTCACCGTCCCGCTCTGCGTGCTGCTGGCCGGCCTCGCCGGACCGATCGTCGAGCTCGTCTACGGCGAACGCTGGGGGCCCGCCGCCCGCGCACTGCCCTGGCTGATGGCACTCGGCCTGATCCGCATCGGCTGCGAACTCGCCTACGACTGCCTGGTGGCCATCGGCCGGCGCCGCTCGCTGATCGCCGTCCAGGGCATATGGCTCCTCCTCCTGATCCCGGTCCTCGTGGCGGGCGCCCGCACCGGGGGGATCGCGGGGGTGGCGCAGGGCCAGGTCCTGGTCGCCGCGGTCGTCGTGGTGCCGGTGTACCTGGTCGCCCTGCACCGCGGCGGCATCCCGTTCGCCGGCATCGTCCGCGCCTGTGCCTGGCCGTTCCTCGGCGGGGTGGTGATGGCGGCGGTGGTCCTCGGCCTGGAGCGGTACCTCGGCTCCGGTGTGCTCGCACTCCTGGCGACTTCGCTCGCCGCCACGCTCGTCTACGGTCTGTGCGTCCTGCCCAGCCGTTCGTTACTGCGGGGGCATGCGGCGTGACACAGCACCGAAGGCGTCTGGGGGCCTGGCTGCTCGCCGGGGTCGTACTGGCCGTCGTACTGACCCTCTACCAGGCGGACCGCACCGGCGTGAGCGATCCCGCGGCCGCGCCGCCGCCCGCCACACCGACCGCCGCACCCTCCGGTACGGCCACCCCGGCACCCACCATCACGCCGAGCCCCTCGGCCACCCCCTCCCCGACGCCCTCACCGGGGACGGCCGAACCCTCGCCCTCCGGCCCCGCCGCCTCCTGTACCTCGCCCGGAGCCTGCGGATTCCCCGACGAGAACAACACCGGCCCGCGCATCGCACTGGAACGGCACGACACGGGCAACATGTCGGTGAAGAAGGACGGCACGGTCATCAAGGGCTGGGACATCCGCGGCTCGCTCGACATCTACGCCAACGACGTCACCGTCATCGACAGCAGGATCACCTCCACCAACTGGTGGGGGATCAACCTGCGCCCCGGCTTCAGCGGACTGAAGGTCCTGCACACCACCATCACCGCCGTGCCGGGCAAGGGCCCCGACAACGGCGGTGTGAACTACGCCGTCTCCAACATGGGCGGCAGCTCCATCGAGGTCGGCTGGTGCGACATCTCGGTCTTCGGCAACGCCCTGTCCATGGGACAGGGCGACCTGCACGACAACTACGTGCACGACCTCGTCGCCTTCCGCAACCAGGGCGGCGAATGGCAGCACACCGACGCCGTCATCAGCGGCGGCGGCAACAAGGGCCGGCTGATCCTGCGCCACAACACCCTGCTGAACTCCACCCCGGTGGACCGCGGAGCCACCGCGGCCGTCGGCCTGTTCGCCGACACCGGGGTCGTCTCCTCCGTCGTCGTCGACGGCAACTGGCTGGCCGGGGGAGCGTACGCGCTCTACGGCGGCGGCCCGGGCGCCACCGGCATCCAGGTCACCGACAACGTCTTCTCCACCCAGTACCACCCGGCCGCCGGAGCCTACGGCCCGGTCGCCGCCTGGAACGCGGGCGGTGCCGGCAACGTGTGGAAGGGCAACCGCATGTCCGACGGCCGGCCCGTCACCCCCGAACCAACCGGCTGAGGACGGAGAGTTCATGATGCGCCGCATCGCGCGGGCCCCCTGGGAACTGCTCAAGCGGGCCTTCGGCTGGCTGGTGCTCTTCGAGGCCAGGAACAAGCTCCTGCTGGCCCCCTCCGCCCTGCGGCTGCGGCGTTTCGAGGACGCCGAGACCATCCGCCTCGCCGCCGTCCTGGGCCGCCCCCCGGCCGCCCTGGTCGCCACGGTGATCGCCACCCACCGGCGCCCCGAGGCGCTGCGCGCGGCGGTCCGCTCGGCGCTCGGGCAGACCGTCACCGACCAGGTGGTCATCGTCGTCGACGACGGCGCCGGCCTGCCCGAACTCCCCGCGGATCCGCGGCTGTTCGCGGTGTCGCTGGCGCGCAACACGGCGACCGCCGGAGTCGTGCGCAACGTGGGGATCCGGCTGACCGGCTCGCGCTACGTGGCCTTCCTCGACGACGACAACCTGTGGGAGCCCGACCACCTGGAGCAGGCCCTCGCGGTACTGGAACCCGCCGGCGGCCCCGACGCCGTCTACACGGCGCTGCGCAGGGTGCTGCCCGACGGCACCGAACGGGACGTCCTGTCGGTGCCCTTCGACCGCCGCCGCGCCGCCCACGAGGCCTTCCTGGACACCAACGCCTTCGTGGCGCGCCGCACCCGGTCCCTGTACTTCAGCCGGCTGCGGCGCACCCCCGAGGTGCTGCCCCGCGAGGACTGGGAGCTCGTCCGCCGCTACGCCCGCCGCCACGAGGTGCGCCACCTGCCCCGCCCCACGGTCCGCTACCTCGTCAACCCGGACAGCTTCTACACCGCCTGGGACGGCCAGACCCCTTAGGGGCCGGGGGTGGCGCGCAGCGCGGACGGGCTGGCCAGGGCGCGGGCGGCCGCCAGGCTGGCGGGGCGGCCGAGGACCGCCCGCGAGGACTCCCGCAGCAGGACCGCCGCCCGGAAGGCGGCCGTCGCCGCGGCCCCGTGCCGGCGCCCGTAGAGCCTCACCCGGTTGAGCGTCAGCAGGGTCCACAGGCGCGGCGAGACCTGCGAGTCCCCGCCGAGATGTGTGGCCGAGGCCGCCGGCTCCAGCCGCGTGACGTAACCGCGGTCCCGGGCCCGCAGGCAGTACTCGGTCTCCTCCGAGTACAGGAAGAAGGACTCGTCCCAGGCCCCGCAGGCGTCCAGGCACTCCCGGGACAAGGCCATCAGCGCGCCGGTGGCCCAGTCCGCGACCGTCGCCCGCTCGTACGCGGCCGGGTCGGTGACCAGCTCGCTCCAGCGCGGGAACCGCCCCGCCCGGCGGTTGCCCATCACCGCCTCGCCGAGCGCCCGGGTCACGCGTGACTCGCGGCGCAGCGAGTGCAGCAGCGTGCGGCCGTCCTCCTCGTACAGCAGCGGGACGCTGATCCCGACCCGGCCGCCGCCGTGCGCCGGGGCGCCGAGCGCGTCCAGGAGCAGCGCGGCGCAGCCCCGGCGCATCCGGACGTCCGGGTTGCACACCAGGGCCGCCCGGAAGCCGCCCTCCCATGCGGCGGCGGCCCCGAGGGCGGCGTTCACCCCGGCCGCGTACCCGGCGTTGCGGCCGGTCTGGACGACCGTCGCCTCCGGGAGCAGGGAGCCGATCAGGTCCACGGTGTCGTCGGCCGAGTCGTTGTCGGCGACGACCAGGCGCCAGTCGAGCCCGGCCATGCCCTCCGGCAGTGAGGCGAGGAACTCCGGCAGCACCGCGGCGCTGTTCCAGGTGACGACGACGACGGCTACCGGACCGGAGCCGGTGTCGGAGCCGGAGCCGGCGTCGGGGCCGGGGAGGGGCCGAGGGAAGACGGGGCGGCGGGAAGACATGGGAACTCCACGGATCGGGGCTTCGGCGCCGCGCGCCGGATGAAGCCGAGGTAGCTGCCTCCGGCGGCGATCGTCAGGAAGAACATCCCGGCGAACATCGGGAAGCTGAGTGCGTCGAAAGTGGCGCTGACGACCAGGGCGACGACGGCGGAGGCGAAGAACGCCTGCCCGAGCTCCCGGTCGGACTCGCCGACGGCCAGCCGGCGGATCGCCCCGCCCTGGTGGATGCCGGTGAAGAAGAGGAACAGGAGCGCGAACAGCCCCAGGAAGCCCATCTCGGCGAGGGTCAGCATGTACTGGTTGTCGGTGAAGAAGTACAGCTCGGGAATGAAGGTGCCCAGGCCCCGTCCGACGAACGGGCGCTCGTCCAGGTAGGGGACGATCGCGCTGTACTTGACCGTACGGGCCTGGGTACTGCTGTCGGAGTTCGTCAGGAAGGACGCGAACAGCGCGGTGATGGTGCCGATCAGCCCGGGGATGATGACCTTGAAGCAGGCCACCGCGCCCAGCAGCACACCGATCGCGCTCCACCTGCGCTGCGGCTTCCAGCGCGGCACCATCACCAGGATCACGAGCAGCGCCCCGATGATCGAGGTGCGCGACACGGTCAGCGGCAGCGCCCCGCCCATCAGCACCACCGGCCCCCAGCGGCGCCACGCCCGCAGGTGCCTCCGTACCGGATCGAAGGCCTGCTGCACGGCGAAGGGCAGCAGCAGCGCCAGCATCCCGCCGAACTCCAGCGGCTGCGCCGTGGTGGACCGGGGCCGGGTGAACGCCCCGCGGTCCAGGGTCGCGATCTGCGGGACGCTCGACTGCAGCCCGGGGATGCTGATGCTGTCGGCGATGTTGGTCGCGGTGAAGAAGTCGTAGAACCCGACGGCGGCCACGATCGTCCCCATCACCACCGCCCGGCGCAGCAGCACGTCCAGGCGCGCGCGGTCCTGGATGCCGGCGGAGACCAGCACCACCAGCGACACCCACACCAGCAGGGCGATCAGGCCGCGGTCCGCGCCGAGCAGCTCCTTGCGCACGCTCCCGCGGCCCGCGTTCGCGACGTAGGAGGCCAGCACCGAGACGGTCAGCAGCCACATGGCCACCCGCGGCAGCCGGGTCCCGGGAGCCGGCCGGATCCGGCCGGTGAGCCAGGTCGCCAGGTACCAGAACAGGGCCAGCAGGGCGAACACGTTGGCCGGGGTGCCCACCCCGCCCAGGCCCGGCAGCGTCAGGTTCGACGGGATGAAGAAGGCCAGTGCCATGTACCCGGTGAGGAGCGCGGTGGCGTCCACGTGGCGGCCCCGGGACCGGCGGCGGCCGGCCTTCCCGCGCGCGGCGGCGTCGGCCGCGCTCTCGCGCCTGCGGCGGCGGGCCGTCAGCAGGGCGTCCGCGACGAAGGAGAGGGTGAACCCGCCGCCTGCGCCGAGGATGAGGACCCCCAGCACCTGCTGGTAGCGGCTCTTGAGCTGCGGCACCGGGGTCTGCGGCAGCACCACCGGCGCGGTCTGCACCATGTACGCGGGCTGCACCTTGGCGGCCGCCTGGAGCGCGTTGAGCTGCTCACCGGCGAAAGCCGTCAGCGTGTTGGTCTCCTCCAGTACCCTTCCCCGGTCGGTGCCCGTGACCGTCATCGTCAGCAGCGGGCCCGAGGTGTTCGCGGCGAAGCCGACCGTGTACGGATCGGTCACGCCCAGGCTGTGCAGGTCGCGGGCGGCGTCGGCCCCGGACAGCGTCCTGATCAGCACGTCCGCCGTCACGACCAGGGTGCCGCCCGCATTGGATATGGGATTGCCGAAGGCGGGCGGCAGCTGCGAGGCCGCGTTGGAGTCGAGCAGCGCCACCGAGCTCTGCGACTGGTACGCCACCGGCACCGACCGGTACAGGTGGAGCGCCGCCAGGATGCTGAGCAGGATCGCCGGCACGATCACGTACCAGCGCCGGCGCAGCACCGCGCCCATTTCATGAATGCTCACGAACACCCCTGCCGGGTAGCGGATTTGATGGCGGACCTACCCGGGTCCTGCAAAGATCGGTCATGAAGGAAAGGATCCCCGTGTCGCCTGGTGAGTTGGTCCGTGCGCTGCGTCGGCGCTGGTACGTCCTGGTCGTGGCGGTGCTGCTGGCGGCCGCGGGAGCGGCGATGGTGCTGCGGCCCGAACCGGTCTTTCTCAGCTCGGCGATCGTGGTGCTCAAACCGCCGGTGACCAGCACCCAGCCGAACCAGCTCGCGAACCTCCAGCCGCCGCTCGCCGCCGTCTCGTACGGGGTGGTGCAGCAGCTGAGCTCGCCCGCCGGAGCGGCCGAGCTCACGGCCGCGGGGGTCACCGGCACCTACCGGATGACACCGCGCAACAGCGGCACCAGCGTCACCCCGCGGCACCTGATCCCCTCGCTGCAGATCCAGGTGGAGCACTCCGACCCGGCGGCGGCCGACGCCTCCGTACGCAAGATCATCGAGGTCTACACCCGGCACCTGAACGATCTCCAGACGCAGCAGGGGATCCCGGCCGGGGCACGGATGAGCGTGGACCTCCTCGTGCAGCCGCACGCGGTCGCGCGGACCGGCGACCGGGTGCGCGCCCTGGCCGGAGTGGCCCTGCTGGCCGCCGTCGGCGGCGTGGTGGCGACCCTGTGGACCGACCAGCTCCTGACACGCCGGAACCGGCGCCGGCGCGAGCGCGCCGACGCCGGTCCGCAGGACCCGCCGGGTGAACCGGTGGAGACGGGGCATCAGATCCCTCGGCGCTTCCATGACCGCCACCACAGCCACTCGCGCCCCCTGTCGGCCACGGCCGACAGCACCAGGGGCTGAAGGTAGGGCATGACACCCGCCCCGATGCGCCGGCGCCTGCGCAGCGCCCGGTACTCGGCCAGCGAGGTGTGGCGGCCGGGCAGGCACTCGGCGGCGAACTCCACGAGCTCGTCCACCGGCACCACCGCCGTGCGCCCCCGGTCGTACGCCCGGTAGGCGCGCCGCAGCGCGTACCGGGCGAGCCGGGTGCGCGCCGCCAGCGCCAGCCGGTCGGCGCCCGGCAGCAGGTCGGCGCACTTGTCGAGCACCGAGTCGAAGGCGACCAGGCGCTGGCGCAGGTCGTCGAGCTGTCCGCCGAAGTCCGTGGTGGACATGTTGTTGCCGTGGACCCGGTAGAAGGCCTGGTCGGCCCCCTGGACGTAACCCACGTCGGCGTGCGCCGCGAGCCGCATCCACATCTCGATGTCACCGGCGTGCGGCAGCTCGGGATCGTAGCCGCCGACCTTGCGCTGGAGACTGGTGCGGACGACCACCTCGGGCGAGGTGATGCATCCGGTGCCCTCCCGGAACCGCCGGTCCAGCCACCACCGGCCGGGGTAGACGACCGACCCCGTGCTGTGGGTGCGGGCCGCGGGCAACGGGCCGCCGTGCAGGAAGCGCAGCGGCCGGCCGTAGGCGAAACCGGCCTCCGGATGCGCGTCGAGCAGGGCGGCGGCGCGCACCAGCGCCCCGGGGACCAGCCGGTCGTCCGCCGACAGCAGGGCCACGTAGTCCCCGTCGGCCCACTCCAGCAGGCCCTCGTTGTAGGTGGCAATGTGACCCCGGTTCTGCTCGTGGACCCGGACCTCGATCCGCGGGTCGGCGGCCGCGAGGGCGCGCGCGACGTCCGCGGAGTCGTCGGGGGACGCGTCGTCGATGATCAGCACCCGGACGTCGACGCCCTCCTGCTCGTCCAGGACGCTCTTGACGCAGTCGGCCAGGAAGTGGCCGTACTTGTAGCAGGGGATCACCACGCTGACCGTGCTCACTGGCCGGCCACCTCCGTGGACCCGTCCGACTGGAGGCCGTTCGGCAGGGTGGTGGAGAAGACCGGGCCCACCCAGTAGTTCACGGAGCCGAAGGTGTTCGTGGGGAAGGTGGTGGTCGCGCCGTACTTGTAGAGGCCGTTGGCGCCGCCCGTTCCGTCGGCCGGTGCGACCAGCGGGTAGGAGCGGTGCGCCCCGGTGAAGTAGCCGCCGTCCACCGAGTAGTTGCCGTTCGGCGCGTGGTAGGAGGCCACGTACGAGGTGCCGGCGGTGACGGGCACCGGGGTGGCGAACTTGAGCTGCTGCCAGCCGGTCAGGGTCTCGCTGCCGAAGGTTCCGGTGGCGAGCAGGGTGCCGTCGGCGGCCCAGAGGCTGCCGGTGTGGCTGCCGGTGTTGCCGGGACCCTTGTAGAAGGTGACACCGGTGACGTAGCCGTTCACCGCGGACTGGAAACGGGTGCCCAGTTCCACGGAGTTGGCGTCGTCCACCACGTTGGCGGTGCTCGGCGTGGCGGTGTTCGGCCACAGGCCGCACGGGCAGTTGACGGTGGGCGGGTTGGGACTGGTGGTGAAGTTCCACGTGACCGGCGCGGTCATCGCGTTGCCCCACAGGTCGCTCGCCTGGACCGACAGGGTGTACGTCGAGTTCAGGGCGAGTTCGCTGGACGGTGTGAAGGTCGCGCTGTTGGCCGCGCCCATCACCTTCGTGCCTGGGATGTTGGCTCCCCCGGAGTCCTTCAGGGTGAACGCCAGGGTCTCGGAGTCGATTGCCGTGGAGAAGGTCGCCGTCGCGGCGGCCGTGATCTGGGTGCCGGTCGCCGCGGACTGCGGCGAGGTGGAGGTGACGGTGGGCGGTGTGGTGCTCGCGGCGGAGGTGTCCAGGACGGCGTCGACCCAGTAATTGCTGCCGCTCGCCGCCGTGTTCGGGAAGCCGCCCGTCCCGCTGTAGCGGTAGACGCCGTTGCCGCCGTCGGTTCCGCTCGCCAGCGCGGTCAGCGGGGCGAGCCCCGCGGAGCCGGCGGCGAAGGTGTTGTCGAAGGAGTACCCGCCGTGCGGGGCGAAGTAGGAGGCGATGTACGTGGTGTTGGCCTTGACCGGCACCGGAGTGGCGAAGTTCAGCTGCTGCCAGCCCGAGGCCGTCTCGTTGGTGAAGGTGCCCGTGGCCAGGCGCTGACCGGTGGAGCTCCACAGGCTGCCGGTGTGCGGGCCCGTGTTGGCCGGGGACTTGTAGAAGCGGACTCCCGTGATCGAACCGGCCGCCGTGGTGCGGATCTTCACGCCGAGCTCGACCGCACTGCCGTCACCGGCGTTGACGGTGCCCGGTACCGCGGCCGCGGGCCAGACGGTGCAGGGGCACTGCTGGGGGCCGACGGTCAGCGGCACCGTGGTGACGGCGCCGATGTTGACGCTGTCGTCCACCGCGCGGACCTTGATCTGCACGGAGCCGGGCGCGGTCGGCGTCCAGGTGTAGCTCCAGGAACCGACGCCGGTGGTCGCCTTCCAGGTGGTTCCGCCGTCCGTGGAGACCTCCACGCGGGCCACCACGCCGCCGCCGCTGTCGGCCGCCGTGCCGGTGACGGTGACGGGCCGCAGGGCCGGCACGGTCGCGCCGGACGCGGGGCTGGTCACGTTGACGGTGGGCCCGGTGGCGTCGGTGGACGCGGTGGCCGGGACCAGATTGCCCTGCAGGCTCTTGGGCTGCACCCCCATGTCCGCGAAGACGTTGACGGTGGCCTGCTGCATCCGCTTGTCCTCGGTGACCACCGTGTCGTCCGGGTTGCCCGTCGGCATGTTGGTCAGGCCCCACGACCACTGGACCGTGCCCGTGCCGAAGACCAGCGCGTGCGAGATCTGGTCGCGGAAGGCCACCAGGCTGTGCGTCGCGGTGCCGTTCCCGTAGGTGTTGCCGTAGTCCAGCCGGTACTTGCCGTCCTCGATGTCCACGGTGGTGGAGGACATCTTGATCTGGCCCGGCGGCCGCGCCGCGTCCTCGATGTCGGAGTCCCACTCGTAGCCGAGCGTTCCGGTCGGGAAGGTCGCGGTCTGCGAGGGGGTCAGGTTCGCGACGGTGGTGTTGCGCCACAGCCGCATCTTGGCGTACGCACCCGGCACGGTGATCGCGTCCGACCGGTAGCCGTTCACCGTGAACAGGGTGCCGGTCAGCTGGTTCTGGGGCTGGTACGGACGCCCGTTGGTGGCGCTGGCCGGGTCCATGAAGGTGCCCGTCCAGGTGCCGCTCGGGTCGGGAACGCCGTTGGGCACCGGGAAGGACAGCTTGGTCTCCTTGTAGCAGACCAGGGTCCGGTTGGCGGTGTTGGCGCCGTCGATGCTCGGCGCCAGCCGGGTCTTCCAGAAGATCTCGTTCCCGGCGAAGTACGTCTGGTGCTGCCCGGCGCGCCGGGCGTTCAGGGCGTTGGTGAACTGCTCCTGCGTCCAGTACTCGTCGTGCCCGGAGGACAGGAACACCTTGTGGTTCTGCATCAGGGAGGCGCCGCGCACCGACATGTCGATCCCGGACATGTAGCTGAGGTCGTAGCCGTTGCGCTCCAGCCACGAGATCATCTGGTACTCGGATCCGTAGATCCCGTTCTCCCCGCCGATGTCCATCGGCCGGTTGTAACTCACCTCGTACGCGCGCCCGTCCGGTGCGGGACCGCCGCCGTCGTAGAGGTCCTGGCCGCCGTAGTTGTTGTACGCCTGCCAGGTCTGGTCGCTCGTCTGCACCAGGATGTCGGAGTGGCTGGAGTCGTTGCGGACGACGAACGGGTACGGCATCAGGCCGTTGCCGTCCGCCTGGTCGAAGTTGGCGATGTACAGGCCGGAGGCGGCGTTGGACGGCACGCTCCACGTCGCCGTCACGGGCCAGTTGCCGCAGTCGACCAGGCCGGTCGACGCCTTGGTCGTGCAGGACTTCGGGTTGCCGCCCTGGGAGAAGTTGGCCGGGTAGGTCTGGGCGGCCTGGGCCTCCGTCGACAGCAGCCGGGCGCCGTCGCCCGCGTAGTAGCCCAGCCGGTAGACCGAGACGCGGTACGGGGAGGGGGACTGGACCTTGAACTGCACCGTGTCGCCGGCCTGGACGCTCATCTGGGCGCTGAAGCCCTTGATGTCGCCCCAGGCGCTGGGCGCGAACCACTCCGACATCGGGGTGCCCGGCTTGGAGTTCTCGCAGACGACGGCGTTCGACGTCGGACCGCAGGGATCGGCGGCACCGGCCACCGAGGCCGGTGAGAGAACCGTGGCCACCAGGGCGGCGACCACGGTGAAAAGACCGTACCGGAACCGGAGCAGCCTTCTCCGCTTGTTCATCTGTACCTCATTTGTTTGCGTGAACCGGGAGGCGTCAGCGCAGGGCGCCGCTGAGCGCGTCCACGACCCGCCGCTGCTGGTCGGCGGTGATCTGCGGGAAGAGGGGGAGGGAGAGCATCCGGTCCGCGGCCTCCTCGGCGTGCGGGAAGGCGCCGCGGCCGTGCCCGAGGTGGGCGAAGGCCGGGGTGAGGTGGACCGGGGCCGGATAGTGCACGCCCGCGCCGATGCCCTCCGCGTTGAGCTTGCCGACGACGGCGTCGCGGTCCGCTCCGGCGACCCGTACGACGTACAGGTGCCACACGTGGACGTTGCCCTCCGCCGTGACCGGCAGGGTGACCCGGCCGGCCGCCGCGAGCTCGCCGAGGAGGCCGTCGTAGCGGGCGGCCGCGGCCCGGCGGGCCGCGTTGCCCTCCGCCAGCCGGGCCAGCTTCGCCCGCAGCACCACAGCCTGCAGGCCGTCCAGCCGGCTGTTGAAACCGGCCACGTCGTGCCGGTACTTGGCGACGCCGCCGTGGTTGGCCAGGGCCCGGACCAGGTCCGCGCTCTCCTCGTCGTCGGTCACCACCGCGCCCGCGTCGCCGTACGCGCCCAGGTTCTTGCCCGGGTAGAAGCTGGTCGCGGCGATCCCGCCGCTGCCGGGGGAGCGGCCGTCGCGGGTCGCGCCCTGGCTCTGCGCGGCGTCCTCGACGATCCGCACGTGCGCCGGCAACCGCGAGGTCAGCTCCGCGGTCGCGGCGCACTGCCCGTACAGGTGGACCGGGACCACCGCGCGGGTGGCCTTCCCGACCGCGTCCAGCGCGGCTTCCGGGTCCATCAGCAGCGTGTCGGGGAGGCAGTCGACCAGCACCGGCCGGGCGCCGATCCGGGCGACGGCGCCGGCGGTCGCGATGAAGGTGTTGGCGGGCAGCACCACCTCGTCGCCCACCCCCACCCCACTGGCCCGCAGCGCCAGTTCGAGGGCGTCGGTGCCGTTGGCCACGCCCACGCAGTGCTCCACGCCGGCGAACTCGGCGTACTCGCGCTCGAACGCGCGGACCTCCTCACCGCCGATGAAGGCGGTGTTCGCGAGGACACGGTCGAAGCCGGCCTGTAATTCCCCGGCCACCTCGGCGTGCGCCGCCTTCAGGTCCACGAGCGGTATCTGGTTCATGCGACTGGGCTCTCCATCCGTGTACCCGGCCGGCGGCCGGTCATCTCCCCATCGGTCCGCAGCTCGTCGAGCGCCGGAGCGTCGGCGGCGCGCAGCCGGCGGGCCGGGCTCCCGGCCCACACCTCGCCGGGCGGCACATCGGCCAGGACCGTGCTTCCCATACCGGTCAGCGACCAGGCGCCGACCGTCGTGTACTCGCGGACCAGCGAGCCCGCCCCCACATAGGCCCCCCGCCCCAGCCGCACCCCACCCCCGAGGCGCACCCCCGAGGCGAGCGTGGCGAAGTCCCCGACCGCGTCGTCGTGGGTGAGGACCACCTGCGGCATCACCGCCACGTGCGACCCCACGCGGACGGCGGCCGTCAGCACGCAGTGCGCGAGCAGCACCGAGCCCGCGCCGAGCACCGAGGACCCCGACACCACCGCCGTGGGGTGGACCACCGTCGCGTAGCGGTTCACGGGCAGCCCCAGCCGCCGCACGAGGCGGGCGCGTACGGCGTAGTCGCGCGGGCTGCCCACGCAGACCACCACCCGCGCGGCCCACAGCTCGTGCACCCGGTCGCTGCCGCCCAGCACCGGCACCCCGTCCACGTCCCGGCCCTCCAGCGCCGGGTCGTCGTCGAGGTGCCCGGCGAGCCGCCACCGCGGCGGGAGGCCCCGCGCCACGTCGGCGGCGGCCACGTCCCGGACCGCCTGGGCGGTCTCCCGGGCGAACCCGCCCGCGCCGACGATCAGCAGGTCCTCGGTGTGCCGCGGCCCGTTCATCCGCCGGCCTGTTCCCGCAGCACCGTCACCACCCGGACCTGCTCGGCGTCGGTCATGGTGTGGAACAGCGGCAGGATCAGCGAATCGCGGCTGATCCGCTCGGTCACCGGCAGCGGCGCCGCCCCGTGCCCGGCGTACGCCGGCTCCAGGTGCGAGGCCATGATCCCGCGGCGGGCCGAGATCCCCGCCTCGGACAGCGCCGCGAGCAGCTCGTCGCGGCCGACCGGGAAGTCCTCGGCCGGCAGCACCCAGTACGACTGGAAGTTGCCCTGGCCGTGAGCGGGGTCCCGGACCGGGGTGAGCCCGGGCACCTCGCGCAGCAGCTCCTCGTACCGGGCGGCCAGTGACCGGCGCCGGGCGACGATCTCGTCCAGCCTGCCGAGCTGCACCAGGCCGACCGCGGCCTGGATGTCGGTCATCCGGTAGTTGTAGCCGACCTCCAGGTAGCTCTCGACGATCGGCTTGCTGCTCGCGTGCCGCTGCGCCGCGGACACGTTCATCCCGTGCTCGCGCAGCCGGCGCAGCCGCTCCGCCCACTGCGCGTCGTCCGTGGTCAGCATGCCGCCCTCGCCGGTGGTGATCACCTTGCGGGGGTGGAAGGACCAGGCGGCGAGCAGCGCGCCGTGGCCCACCGACTTGCCGCCGACCGTCGCGCCGATGCCGCAGGCGGCGTCCTCCACCAGGGCCACGTCCCAGTCGGCGCACGCCGCGCGCAGCGCGTGCACGTCCGCGGGCACCCCGCCCTGGTGGACGGCGAGCACCGCCTTCGTACGGGGCGTGCGGACCGCGTCCACGGTGGCCGGGGTGAGGTTGCCGGTGGCCTCCTCGACGTCCGCGAACACCGGCCGCGCGCCCACGTAGCGGACCGCGTTGGCCGTGGCGATGAAGGACAGCGAGGGGACGATCACCTCGTCGCCCGGGCCCAGGTCCAGCGCGACGAGGGCCAGGTGCAGGGCGGTGGTGCAGGAACTCACCGCGATGCCGTGCTCGGCGCCCACCCGCTCCGCGAAGGCCCGCTCGAACTCGGCGACCCGCGGGCCCTGGGCCACCCAGCCCGACAGGACGGCGTCGGCCGCGGCCTTCGCCTCCTCCTCGCCCAGCCACGGCACCATGACCGGGATGCGGGCGGGCGGTACGGGATCCTGCGCGCTCATCGGCCGGCCTCCCCGGCCGCGGTGTCGGCCGCAGCCGCCGCCGCTGCCGTCGCGGCGTCGGCGGCGCGCTCGGCCCGCCACCAGCCGACCAGGTCCCGCAGCCCGCTGCGCAGGTCGATCCCGGCGGTGAAGCCGAGCCGCTCCGCGGCCTGCGCGGTGTCCGCGAGCCGGCGGGTCACGCCGTTCACGGCGCGGGCCGGACCGTGCTCCGGCACCAGGCCGTCCGCGCCCATCGCCTCCAGCAGGCCGTTCGCCAGCTCCAGCAGGCTGGTCTCGGTCCCGCTCGCGATGTTGAACACCTCGTCGGTCAGGTCCGATTCGGCGGCCAGCAGGTTGGCGCGCGCGATGTCCCGGACGTCGACGAAGTCCATGGTCTGGAGGCCGTCGCCGAGGATCAGCGGCGGCTCGCCCGAGGCGATGCGCTCCATCCAGCGGATCAGCACCTCGGTGTAGAGCCCGTGGATGTCCATCCGCGGGCCGTACACGTTGAAGTAGCGCAGGGCGACGTAGTCCAGCCCGTACATGGAGTGGAAGCTGCGCAGCATCCCCTCGTTGAACGCCTTCGCGGCGCCGTAGAAGGTGTCGTTGTTGTACGGGTGGTGGCGCTCGCTGGTCGGGAACTGCTCGGCCAGCCCGTAGACCGAGGCCGAGGACGAGGCGATCACCTTGCCCACTCCGGCGGCGGCCGCCGCCTCCAGCACGTTGAACGTGCCGTCCACCATCACCTCGTTCGCCAGCCGCGGCTCCTCCGCGCACTGGGTGATCCGGATGGCCGCCAGGTGGAACACCAGCTCGGCGCCCTCCGTCACCTTGCGCACCGCGGCCAGGTCGCGGATGTCCCCCTCGACGACCTCCACCACGCCGCTCGGCAGGGCGCGGGCCAGGTTGGCCGTCCGCCCCCGCACGAAGTTGTCGAGCACCACGACCTCGCGTGCCCCGTTGTCCACCAGCAGGTCCACCAGGTGCGAGCCGATCGTGCCCGCTCCGCCGGTGACCAGAATCCTCTTGCCTCGTACGCTGCTCAACGCCCTGCCCCCACTGAGTCGTTCATCGTCTTACGTGTCACTGACCGGCGAACGGTCAGCGGCCGGTGCGCAGTCCGACGACCGCGCCCTTGAACTCCAGGCTCCGGGAGGCCGCTTCCAGGATGTCCAGCACCTTCAGGCCCGCACGCCCGTCGGTCAGCGCGGGCCGACCCGAGCCGATCGCCGCGGCGAACTCCTCGACCATGCTGCGCAGCGCCTCCTTCTCACCGATCGCGGGCGCCACCATGTCGCCGGTCCGGTAGGAGACGAGCATGTCGCGGCGCTCGTCCGCGCCGATCTCCTGCGGGGTGCTCAGCTCCACTCCGCGGTCGAACACGGCCACGCGCTGGGAGGGGTTGAGGTCGTCCCACACCAGGGTGCGCTTGGACCCGCCGACCATGGTGGTGCGCACCTTCGTCGGGGACAGCCAGTTGACGTGCACGTGCGCGATGGCGCCGGTGCTCAGCTGGAGCGTCAGATAGGCCACGCAGGACTGTCCGGCCCCGATCGGGTCGGCTCCGTGCGCGGCGACGGCGACCGGCTGGACGTGGTCCGGGAGGATGAAGTCGAGGACCGACAGGTCGTGCGGGGCCAGGTCCCACAGGACGTCGATGTCCTTCTGGACGAGCCCCAGGTTGATCCGTACCGAGTCGACGAAGTGGATCTCGCCGAGTTCGCCGGAGCGGACCATCTCCCGGATGCGGCCCACGGCCGGGGTGTAGCAGTACGTGTGGTCGCACATCAGCGTGAGACCCCGTTCCTCGGCCTCGTTGACGAGCCGCAGCCCGTCCTCGTACGTGGCCGCGAGGGGCTTCTCTACCAGGACGTGCTTGCCGGCGCGCAGGGCGGCGAGCGCCACGTCGAGGTGGGTTCCGGCCGGGGTGGCCACGGCGACCGCGTCGACGGCCGGATCGGCGAGGACCGCCGCGTAGTCCGAGGTCGCCTGGACGGTGGAGTAGCCGCCGAGCACCTGCCGCGCCCGGTCGACGTTCAGATCACACAGCCAGCGCAGCCGGAACTGCGGACTGGACTGGAAGTTGCGCACGAGATTGGGGCCCCAGTAGCCCGCACCGACCACGGCGACGCCTAACGGCTCCGCCCGACCGGCGGCCTTCGCGCCGGTGTCCTTCACAGTGTTGGGCTTCACAGCGTTCCCCTTCCTTCCGCGCACGCCGACCGGCGTGCCGACAACTCGTGGCCGGGGCGCGTGGGATGGAGGGGTGAGCCGTCGAGGGCAGGCCGGACGCCTGCGCGACCCATGCCTGACCTGCTCAACGGTGATGGCCCCCCACAACCGATGCTGTGCGTGTTCCGCGTACTACCCCCCGGCCGGCTGCATGTTCCCCCAGGCAGCCGAACCCGTACCTCTTGCCGAAACCGCTCGGCGCCGCTCAATCTAGTCCACCGGGCGTACCCCCGGGCAGAGTTGGCGGAATCCCCTGGCGCGGGTGTTCGACGGTGCATACTGCCCGGGTGACCAGCATCGTGATACCGGCCCACAACGAGGGCCGGGTCATCGGCCGGCTCCTGGACGCGCTCCTGGCCGACGCCGATTCCGACACCCTCACCGACCCCCACGGCCCCGACATCGTCGTGGTGTGCAACGGCTGTACGGACGACACCGCCCGGGTGGCGGCCGCCCGCGGCCCCCGGGTGCGGGTCGTGGAGATCCCGACTCCCTCCAAACACACGGCACTCCGGGTCGGGGACGAGCACGCGCGGGGCTTCCCCCGCCTCTACGTGGACGCCGACGTCGTCGTCGGCGCCGCCGACGTACGGGCCCTGACGGGCGTGCTCGCCGGGAGCCCCGGCCTGCTCGCCGCCGCCCCCGGCCGCGACATCCCGCTGGCCGGCTGCGCCTGGCCGGTCCGGGCGTACTACCGGGTGTGGCAGCGGCTTCCGGCCGTCCGCGAGGGCCTGTTCGGGCGGGGGGTCATCGCGGTGACCGAGCCGGGGCACGCGCGGATCGCCGCGCTGCCCCCGCTGATGGCCGACGACCTGGCCGCGTCCCTCGCCTTCGGGCCGGGGGAGCGGCGGGTGGTCGAGACGGCCCGGGTCGTCGTGCACCCCCCGCGCACCTGGTCCGACCTGGTCCGGCGGCGGATCCGCGCGGCGACCTCCTCCGCCGAGTTCGAGCGCTTCCAGGCCTCGCAACGGGCCGGTGCGGCCGCGCCGTCCGCCCGTACGGGCACGTCCGACCTGCGCGCCCTCCTCCGGGCGCAGCCGCGGCTGCTCCCCGGGGTGCTGGTCTTCGTCGTGGCCGCGCTCGCCGCCCGCAGGGGGTCCCGCAAGGCCATCCGGAACCAGGACTTCTCCACCTGGCTGCGCGACGAGAGCAGCCGGCAGGGCTGACCGGGCCGATCGGGGCGTCCGGCCGAATCGGGCCGTACGCCCCACCGTTGGCCCGTACAACCATTAGGGTTTCCCTCGCACGTTCGAGTGACTCAGTCCGTCGGCACCGGGAGCTCCAGAGCATGTACCTCGCGGACCGCTCCGCGCCCTCGCCCGCGGACACGCAGACCGCGCCGGACGGCGGACGCTTACGGGCCCCCGCCGTCAGTTCGGCCGTGCTGGCCCTCGGCACGGTCAGCCTCATCACCGACGTCTCCTCGGAGATGGTCACCGCCGTCCTGCCCCTGTACCTGATCGCGGGGCTGGGCCTGAGCCCGCTCGGTTTCGGCGCGCTCGACGGCCTCTACAACGGAGTCAGTGCCCTGGTGCAGCTGACCGGCGGCCACCTCGCCGACCGGGTCCGCAACCACAAGCTGATCGCGGGCATCGGCTACGGCCTGTCCGCCCTGTGCAAGCCGCTGTTGCTCTTCGCCCACAGCCTCGGCCCGATCAGCGTGATCCTCGCGCTGGAACGCACCGGCAAGGGTCTGCGCACCGCGCCGCGCGACGCCATGATCTCCCTCTCCACCCCGGCGGACGCCCAGGGCCGCGCCTTCGGCGTGCACCGGGCCATGGACACCACCGGGGCGCTGCTCGGCCCGCTCGCCGCGTTCCTCGTCCTGAGCGTCGCGGTCGACGGCTACGACGCGGTCTTCGGCGTCAGCGCGTGCGTCGCGGTGCTCGGTGTCGTCGTGCTCATGCTGTTCGTCCCGTCGGGCGGCGGCGAGGCCCCGCCCAGGCCGGCCGGCGGCCGCGACGCCAAGGCCCGCCCGGACCCCGTACGACTGCGCGACGCCCTGGCCCTGCTGCGGCTGCCCCGGCTGCGCGCCCTGGCGCTCTGCGCCGTCCTGCTGGGCCTCACCACCGTCAGCGACGCCTTCGTCTACCTGCTGTTGCAGCGCCGCACCGGCATCGGCGACCAGTGGTTCCCGCTGCTGCCGCTGGGCACGGCCGCGGTGTTCCTGCTGCTGGCCGTCCCCGCCGGGAGCCTCGCCGACCGGATCGGCCGGCGCACCGTGTTCCTGACCGGGCACGGCCTCCTGCTGGCCGGGTACGCGCTGCTGCTGTGGGCCCCCGACTGGCCGCCGCTTCCCTACCTCGTCCTCGCGCTGCACGGCATGTTCTACGCCGCCACCGACGGGGTGCTGCCCGCCGCCGTGGCCGCCACCGTCCCCGGGCAGCTGCGCGCCACCGGCCTGGCCCTGGTCGGCACCGGCCAGGCGCTGGCCCGCTTCGGCTGCTCGCTGGCCTTCGGCGGGGCGTGGAGCCTCTGGGGCACCGGCCCGGCACTCGCCGCCGCGGCGGCGGGGCTGCTGTGCTGCGCGGCCGTCGCCGGACTCGTCCTGCGCCCCGAGGCCCCCGCCGACACACCCGCCCTTCCCGACCCGACCCGAAGCCCGTGAGGCCCCCCGTATGACGCTGTCGTTGTCACGCCGCCTGCTCGTCCTCGCCGTGGCGGTGCTGCTGCTCGGAGGCGTCGCCGCCGTGCTCGTGGTGCGCGCCGCCGACCGCGCCGAGCGGCCGGGGACCGGCGGCCCGGACATCGCCGCGGGTGGCGTCACCCTCGCCCGGCAGGGCGAACTGGTCTTCCTGAACAGCGGACAGGGCCCCCACCGCGGCGCCCTCGCCTCGGTCCCGGCCGGTGCGCCGCAGTCCGCGCGGACCGCCTCCGACCTCAACTGCCAGCGCTTCCACGCCGCCGCGGGCACCGGCGTGTGCCTGCGCTCCTCGCCGGGCGCCCTCGCCCAGGACAACAAGGCCCTGATCGTCGACGCCGACCTGCGCACGGTGCGCAGCCTGCCGCTCGCGGGCACTCCGAGCCGCGCCCGCGTCTCGCCCAGCGGCCGGTTCGCCGCCTGGACCGTCTTCGTCTCGGGCGAGTCCTACGGCTCCGCCTTCTTCTCCACCCGGACCGCGATCCTGGACACGCGCACGGGGAAGCTCGAATCCAGCCTGGAGGAGTTCGCCGTCTCCATGGACGGCCGGGACTACCGCGCCCAGGACGTGAACTTCTGGGGCGTCACCTTCTCCAAGGACGACGACACCTTCTACGCCACCCTCTCCACCGCCGGCCAGACCCATCTGGTCAAGGGGTCGATCTCCCGGCGCACCGTCACCACCCTGGCGCAGAACGTCGAATGTCCGTCCCTGTCGCCGGACGAGACCCGCATCGCGTACAAGAAGCGGGTGCGGCCCGGAGCCACGCTGTGGCGCGAACACGTCATGGACCTGGGCACGCTCCGCGAGCACGCGCTCGCCGAGAAGCGCAGCGTGGACGACCAGGCCGCCTGGCTCGACGACCGGACCCTCGCCTACGCCCTGCCCTCCGACGGGGCCGCCGACAGCACGGACCTGTGGACCGTGCCCGCCGACGGCACCGGCGCCCCGAGGCTGCTGACCTCCGGCGCCTCCTCCCCGTCCCTCCTGGGCTGACGGGCCCGCGCCCGGGCCCGCCGGCCCGGGCGGTCAGGCCCGGTCCACGAAGGTCCTCACCCGTTCGACGAGCGAGGCGTGGTCCCGGATCCACCCGTAGTGCCGGCTGCCCGGCACCCCGTCGCCGAGGACCAGCTCCCAGTGCGTCACCCGCGCGCTCGTGAGCTTGTCGCTGAGCCCCCGCACCCCTGCGGGCGGGGCCATCCCGTCGCCCTTGACGGTCACCGCGAGCACCGGCAGGTCCAGCTTGGCCAGCCAGGGCTCGAAGTCCACCGGGGAGGACGGCACGTCGTAGCGGCCCGTCCGGACCTGGGTGGCCATGTCCCGCAGGATCTGAGCGGAGTCGTTGCCGAGCACTCCGATGCGCCGGCCGGGGAAGTACCCGTACGCCGAGGAGAACGCGGCCGCGAGCCGGAAGCCCGCGAGCATCCCCAGGCTCCGCGGGAACGGCCAGCCGCGGTAGTGGCAGGACGGGGCGCCCACCAGGACCGCGCCCGCGGCCATGTGCGGCTCCTGGCTGAGGTAGAGCGTGCCGAGCTGCCCCCCGAGGCTGTGCCCCAGGAGGTGGCGCGGCGCTCCGGGGAAGGCGGCCGCGACCGTGCGGAACAGCGCGGGGAAGTCGTACGCCACGATCTCGTGGTAGCCGTAGCGCACCCCCCGCCCCGCCTGGACCGAGCTCGTCCCCTGCCCCCGCAGCTCACCGAGGGCCACCTGGAAGCCCGCCGCGGCGAGGGCCTCCGCCAGGGGGGTGTAGGAGACGGCCCTGGTGCCCATGGCGGGCATGCACACCAGCACGGGAGCCGACGGATCGTCGGTCCTGCGGTACAGCCGGACCTCGGCCGTGGCGCCGTCGTCGGCGCGCACGGTCTCCGTGGTCATCTCTGTGGACGGAATTACAGGCCTCCCTCGCTCGTGGCCATCCGGCGCATCTCCCGGAACACGTTCAACAGCTGGATCTCGCTGGATCCTTCGAAGATCGTGAGGGCGCGCGCGTCGCGCCAGCGCTTCTCCACCCCGTAGTCGGCGGCGATGCCGCGCCAGCCGTACAGCTGCAGGATCTCGTTCGACGCGCGCACGGCCAGCTCCGTCGCCGCGTACTTCGCCATGGAGCTCTCCTTGCCGAACGGCAGCCCCCGGTCGGCGAGGTCCGTGGCCTCCTCCAGGAGCTTGCGGGCCGCGCAGAGCTCCACGTACAGCCGCCCCAGGGTCAGCTGCACGTGGCTCAGGGTGTCCATGCGGTCGTCCGGGTATACCCGGCGCTCGCCCACCCACTCCAGCGCGTCCTTGAGCATGGCGGCCACGAGCCCGGTGCCGCACGCGGCCCCGCCGATGCGGATCGTCGCGAGGAGCTCGTTCAGCAGGAACTCGCCGTCACCGGCCCGCCCGATCAGGCTGACCGGCTCCAGGGCCACGTCCCGGAAGGTGACCGAGGGCGTGGGAAGGCAGCGGAAGGCCGCCTTCTCGATGTCCTCGCTCACGGTCACACCAGGAGCATCGCGCGGGACGGCGAAGAACGACAGACCGCGTTTGCGGTTGTCCACCACCGTGTTGGCCAGGACGAGGAACACGTCGGCGACGGTCCCGTTGCCGGACATGCACTTGCCGCCGTTGAGCAGCCAGCCCGCGTCGGTCCGCACCGCGCGGGTGGTGGCCGCCAGCAGGTTCGAGCCGTTCTCGGGCTCGGTGAGCCCGAGCGCCGCGTACCCGTTGTCCTTCAGGAGCCGGGTGACGAACAGCTCCTTCTGCTCCGGGGTGCCGGCGGCGACCACGGGATGCAGGGCGCCGCGGTTGAACACCAGCGTCCAGGTCATCCCGGGGCAGACCGCCGACAGTTCGGCGATGCCCTCGGCGAACTCCGTGTACGAGAGCCCGGCGCCGCCCAGTTCCTCGGGGAAGGCGGCGTTGAGGATCCCCTCGGCCGCCGCCCGTTCGTGGATCGGGACGGGGAACGTCCGCTCCTCGTCGTAGTGGCGTACGTGCGGTGCCATCACCTCGTCGGCAAACGTGCGGAATATCTGCTTCCACTCTGATCGACTGCGCGATTCTTCCACGACCATCCTAAGAAACGGTGATGACGAACTTGCCGATGTTGTCCCGGTTGCGGAGCCGGGTGATCGCCTGCGGGGCGTCCTCGAGAGCGAAGACCCCACCCACGGCGGGACGGAACACGCCCGCGTCGATCAGCTCGACGAGGCGGTCCATCAGGGGCCGGAGCCGGGACGGATCACGCGCCAGCGCGCCGACGTTCACCGTGCAGAACGAGCGGCTGCTCATGAACAGGTCCCGGCCGTTCACGGCCAGGTCGAGCACGCCCGCCGCCCCGATCTCGACGAAGCGGCCCCCCGACCGCAGCAGGGCGAGGCCCTTGCCCACGGCGTCCCCGGAGAGGGAGTCGACGATGAGGTCGAGCCCCTGGTCGGGCGTGATCTCCCGGACCGCGTCGGCGAAGTCCGCCTCCGCGTAGTTGATCGGGTGCTGGACGCCCAGTGCCCGCAGGTGGTCCAGCTTGGCCTCCGTGCTCGCCGTACCGAACACGGTCGCGCCGTGGTGCAGCGCCAGCTGCACGCACGCCGTGCCGGTCGCCCCGGCCGCCGCCTGGACGAGCACCCGGTCGCCCGGGTCCACGCGCGCCTCGCGCTCCAGGCACGCGATGGCGGTGAGGCCGCTGATCAGCATGGCCACCGCGTCGGTGGAGGAGACCCCGGCGGGCAGTGGAGCCACCGTGTACGCCGCCGTCGTCACGCGGGCCGCGTAACCCCCCTGCGGGGTGAGCGCGATGACCGCGTCGCCCGGCCGGATGTGCTCGACCGCGTCACCCACCGCGTGCACGACACCCGCCACCTCGTGCCCGGGGACGAACGGCGCGCTGGAGAGGAACGGGTGGAAGCCGGTGGAGGCCAGGACGTCGATGAAGTTGACGCCGACCGCGTGCACGTCGATGACGACCTCCCCCGGCGCGGGCTTGCGCACGGGCACGTCCTGCAGCCGCATGTCGAGCCCGGACGGGGTCGCGACGACGGTGTACCCGCGGACGGTGCTGTGGCGCTCCGCCTCGTCCAGCGTGACCTCCTGCGCGCTCGGCGCCTCGGGCCGCGCCTCCCCATCGGAACCCTCCGGGGAGGCCTCCGGGGAGGCCTCCGGGGACTCCGCCGTCCCGAGCAGCCCTTCCAGATGGAGTCCGACGGCGTCCACCGTCCGGTGGTTGAACAGGAACGTCGCCGGCAGTTCGAGCCCGAAGTGGGCCCCGATCCTGCGGGTGAGGGAGACGGCGAGCAGCGAGTCGACCCCCAGGCGGTCGAAGCGGACCGAGGTGTCGATCTCGCCCGGCGGGCGGCGCAGCGCACGGGCCAGCTCCGCCCGGACGAAGCCGGCCGCGGAGCCCGCCGCGCCCTCCGGCCGTGCCGTGGCCCGGGCCCGCGGCGCCCCGGCCCCGCCGGAGCCGCGGTTGAAGCGGGCCACCAGCCCGTCCGCGACCTCGTCGCGTACGTCCAGGACCGCCAGCTGCGGGTGGGAGCCGGCGAGGGCGAGCAGGAACGCACGCGCCCCCTCGTCCGGGGACATCGGGTGCAGGCCCGATTCGATCAGCCGACGCTGGTACTTGGGATCCGCGACCATCCCCAGCTCCGCCCACGGGCCCCAGTTGACCGTACGCACCGGTGTGCGCCGGCCGCGCCCGGTGCCGGTCAGCGCGTCCAGCGTGGCGTTGCCCGCGGCGTAGGCACCCTGGCCCGGCGTCACGAACAGGCTGGCCATGGAGGAGAACAGGACGATGAAGTCCAGGTCCTCCGCGGCCACCGCGTCGATGAGGATCCGGGCACCGAGCTCCTTCGGCCGCATGATCGCGTGCATGCGCTCGGGCGGCGTGGACTCGATCAGCGCGTCGTCCAGGATGCCCGCGGTGTGGATCACGCCGTGCAGGGCCCCGAAGTGACGCAGCGTCCGGTCCAGGGCGTCCCGTACGGCGGCCGCGTCGGTCACGTCGGCCTGGAGGTAGAGCAGCCGTCCGCCGGCGGCGTCGACCGCCTCCTCCAGCCGCGGGTCGACCTCCGCCCGGCGGCCGGTGAGCACCACCCGGGCTCCCGCCTCGCGGGCGAGGGTGACCGCGAGCGTCGAACCCAGCCCGCCCTGGCCGCCGGTGATCCAGTAGACGCCGCCGGGCCTCAGGTCCGCCGGGACGGAGCCGGGCTCCACCGGGGTCAGGGACGGGAGCGTGCGCTCCCCGTGCCGGTACCGGACGAGGAACGCGTCCGCCGGCACGGCCAGTTCCGCCGCGATGTCACGGGCTAGTTCGCGCGTCGCCAGCTCGTCGGCCTCGATCCGGACGGCCCGCCCCGACCAGGTCACGGTCTCCTGTTCGAGGGCGCGCAGCAGCGGCGGCAGCGCCACGTCGCTGCTCACCAGCGCGAGTTCGCGGCGCGGCGCGGAACCGGTCCGCGCGGCGCAGCGCAGCAGCGCGAGGAAGGCCTCGCGCTCCGGCTCGACGACGAGCAGGCGCGCGGCGGCCGGCTGCGCCTCCAGGAACGCCAGGCCGTCCTCGCCCTCGGGCAGCGGCAGGACGGTGCAGTCGGCGCCGCTCCCGCGCAGCTCCTCCACCAGCGGTGCGCACCGCTCCTGGTCCCCGGTCAGGAGGACGACCTGACGGGGGCGTTCGGCCGGCTCGGCGGGCCGGGCCTGCGGGCTTTCGTCCACGGCGAAGAACCGCAGGGAGTGCCGGGTGCGGATCCGCTTCAGCGACACCCCCGTGAACTGCGCGAGGACCCGGCCCCCGGGGTCGAGGACCGTGACGTCGCAGTCGAAGGTGTCCGCGTCCTCGTCCTCGTCGAGTTCGCCCCGCAGCCGTACGTGGGCCAGGGCCGGACCGGACCACGGCGCGAAGACGTCGACGCGGCGGTAGCCGAACCCGACGAAGGTCCCGTTGGCACCGGCGTCGAAGGAGAGCCCGGCGATCGACTGCATCGCCCCGTCCGCGACGTCCGCGGGAAGCGGGCGGCCCAGGGTCCGCGACGAGGGCGGTGCCAGCTCGGTGAGCAGCTCCTGCTCGCCCAGCCACATCCCGGTCACCATCCGCATGCTGTCCCCGTACGACAGACCGGAGGCCGCGAGGTGCTCGTACAGGGCCTGCGGTTCGACCGGCCGGGGGCAGCGCCGCCGGACCGCGGCCAGGTCGACCGCGGGCGGCACGGGTCCGGTGGCCGACCACCCGGCGGAGACGTGCTCCTCCCACGCCGCGCCCGGCTCCTCCGCCGCCCGGCTCTCCACGGACAGGTACGGCTCGTGCCCCGCGCGCATCCGCCGGGAGACCCGTACGTGCCGGGACTCGCCCTCGGCGACCGCCAGCGAGTTGGTCACCAGGACGTCGTCGAGCCCGTACCCGCCCACCGGGCCGGGGTTGAGCTCCTTCAGCGCGGCGTCGAGCATCCACGCGGCGGGCGCGATCGCCCGCTCCTGCACGCGGTGGTCGCGGATCACCGGCAGCGAGCCGGTGACCCGCGTCCCGTCCGCCTGCGGGACCGGCGGCTCGATCCAGTGCTCCTGGCGCTGCCAGGGGTACGCGGGCAAGCGCGTGCCGGCCCGGGGCGCACTGCCGTGGAAGGCCCGCCAGTCGATCTCGCACCCGGCCTCGAACAGCGCGGCGACCGACTCGTAGGGGGCCCGGTCGTCCGTGCGCCGCATCGCCGGCACGGCGGCCACGGGACGGTCCTCGTCCTCCAGGCACTCGGTCACCGAGACCGACAGCAGGGGGTGCGGGCTCAGTTCCAGGAACACGCGGTGGCCGGCCAGCCCGGCGCCGCGGACGGCATCGGCGAACAGCACCGGCTCGCGCAGGTTGCGCCACCAGTACTCCGCGGTCAGCCCGTTCGTCTCGAAGCGCTCCCCGGTGAGGGAGGAGAGGAACGCGATGCCCGCAGGGCGCGGCGACAGCCCGGAGAGCTCCGAGAGGAGCTCCTCCCGCAGGTCCTCCAGCAGGGCGCAGTGCGAGGCCACGTCCACCCTGACCCGGCGGCAGAAGACGCCCTTGGCGTCCATGGCGGCGACGAACGCGTCGACGGCCGCGGTCTCCCCGGAGACGACCGTGGTGGCCGGACCGTTGTGCGCGGCGAGCGACAGGCGCTCCCCGTACGGCTCCAGGGCCTTGCGCACGTCCGACACGGGCAGCGAGACCAGCGCCATGGCGCCCTGCCCCCGGTGACGCATCATCAGGGCACTGCGGCGGCAGATGATCCGCGCCGCGTCCTCCAGGCGCAGCGCCCCCGAGACGTGGGCCGCCGCGACCTCGCCCATGCTGTGGCCGATGACCGCGGCGGGCTCGACGCCCCAGGACCGGAAGACCGCCGCCAGACCCACCTGCATCGCGAAGAGCGCCGGCTGGACGACGTCGATCCGCTCCAGCAGCGGGGCGGCGTCCTCCCGGGTCAGGACCTCGCGCAGCGACCACGTGACGTGGGGTGCGAAGGCCTGCTCGCAGCGGGAGACGGCCAGGTCGAAGGCGGGCTCGGC
Source organism: Streptomyces sp. NPDC001513 (assembly GCF_042894695.1). Classification (NCBI taxonomy): domain Bacteria; kingdom Bacillati; phylum Actinomycetota; class Actinomycetes; order Kitasatosporales; family Streptomycetaceae; genus Streptomyces; species Streptomyces sp. NPDC001513. Next base: position 64,543 of record NZ_JBIAVU010000019.1, on the reverse strand, counting down.
GGCGAGCAGGGCCCGGCCCATCCCGAGCCACTGGGCGCCCTGCCCCGGGAACACGAAGACGACGCCCGCGTCGTCCGGCACGTGGCGCCCGGCCGTGAACTCCTCCCGCAACCGGGCGAGGAGTTCGTCCTTGTCCGCGAAGGCGAACGCGGCGCGGAACTCGCGCCCCCGCGGCCCGCCGCGGCCCCGCAGCAGCGTCGCCGCGGCCGTCTCCCGGCTCAGCTCGTCACCGCTCAGCCCGCCGGCCCACGCCGCGTGGTCCGCGGCCTGCGCGCGCAGGGCCGCCTCGGTGCCCGCGGACAGCGCCAGCAGCCCGACGGGGTGCTCCGCGACAGCCACCGGCTCCGCCTCCGGGGCGGGGCCGAGGACCGCGTGCGCGTTGGTGCCGCCGAAGCCGAAGGAGCTCACCCCGACCACGCCGACCTCGTCGGGGGACTCCCAGCGCCGCAGCGAGGACTGCACGCGCAGTCCGAGCCCGTCGAAGTCGATGTCCGGGTTCGGCTCTTCGCAGTGCAGGGAGGCCGGCAGGGCCCGGTGCTCGAAGCTCAGGGCCAGTTTGATCAGGCCGGCGATGCCGGCCGCCGCCTCCAGGTGCCCGACGTTCGTCTTCACCGAACCGATCGCGCACGGCCGGTCCGCCGCCCGGCCCCGGCCCAGTACGCTGCCGAGCGCGGCGGCCTCGATCTGGTCGCCGATGGCCGTCCCCGTGCCGTGGGCCTCGACGTAGCCGACCTCCGACGGTGCGACGCCCGCCTGGGCGAGCGCGAGGCGTACGACGTCCTCCTGCGCCTGACGGCTCGGCGCCAGCAGCCCGTTGGTCCGCCCGTCGGAGGTCACCGCCGACCCGCGGATCACCGCCGAGACGCGGTCGCCGTCGCGCAGTGCCTCGCTCAGCGGCTTCAGTACGACGACGCCCGCGCCCTCGCTGCGCACGTAGCCGTCGGCCTGCGCGGAGAAGGCCTTGCAGCGCCCGTCGGGTGCCATGACGCCCGAGGCGTCGAAGGCCTCGGTGATCGCCGGGCTCAGGATCACGTTGACCCCGCCGACGATGGCCACGCCGCACTCACCGCGCCGGATCGCGTCGCAGGCGAGGTGGACGGCGACGAGGGACGAGGAGCAGGCCGTGTCGACCGTCAGGCTCGGTCCGCGCAGGTCCAGTACGTAGGAGAGCCGGTTGGCGGCGACGCTGGAGGCCCCGCCCAGCAGGGAGTAGGCGTCCGCCGACGGCGCGTTCGACAGAGCGTCACGGTAGTCCGAGCTGGAGATGCCGACGAAGACGCCCGTGGCCGAACCGGCCAGGCCGTACGGGTCGATTCCCGCGTCCTCGACGGCCTCCCAGGCGACCTCCAGCATGAGCCGCTGCTGCGGGTCGATCCTGGCGGCCTCGTGTTCGCCGATGCCGAAGAAGTCGAGGTCCAGGCCGCCGACGTGGTCGAGGAAGCCGCCGAGGCCGGCGCGGTCCGTGCCGCTGTTCCCGCGGCCCCAGCGGGAGAACCGCTCGTCGGGGATCCGTCCGATGGCGTCCACGCCGTTTTCGAGGAGGTTCCAGAAGGCCTCCGGGCCGTCGGCTCCGGGGAACCTGCACCCCATGCCGATGATCGCGATCGGTTCGCCGGGCCGCTGTCCGGAGGCCGCGCGGCGCGGCGTGCCGCGGGTCGCCCGCTCGGGCCGCGTGCCCTGGAGGTGGTCCAGGATCTCCCTGAGCGTGGGATGTTCGTACGCGACCGTCGGCGAGACCTTCCGGCCCAGGCGGGTGCCGATCTCACCGGCGAGCGCGACCGCGTCGATCGAGGACAGGCCGTACGCGGCCAGCGGTTCGTGGGCCGAGATGTCGTCGCCCGACCCCATGCGGGCCAGCTCGGCGATGCGCCGGCGCAGCCAGGTTTCCAGCTCCGTGTCCGTCATGTGCTTCCCCCTGTGTTCTGCCGTCGTGCACGTCAGCGCTTCGCGTTCCACGGATCGAGGCCGGCCAGGTACTCCTTCCGGGTTTCGCTGCGCTGCAACTTCCCGCTCGACGTCTTGGGAAGGGTTCCGGCGGGCAGCAGCACGACGTCGTGCGCGGTCAGCCGGTGCTCCTGCATCACGGCGCGCCGTACGGCGTTCGCCACGCCCTCGGGCTCCGCCGCGCCCGTGCCGCCGACCGCCTCCCGGCGGAGCTCGGCCGCGACCACCACCGCCTCTTCCCCGTCGCGCTCCACGCCGAAGGCCGCCACGCATCCGGGGCGGACCGCGGGGTGCGCGCTCTCGGCGGTCCGCTCGATGTCGTGGGGGTGGTGGTTGCGCCCGCCCACGATGATGACGTCCTTGATGCGGCCGCAGACGAAGAGGCCGTCCTCCGTCTGGAAGCCCAGGTCCCCCGTGCGCATGTACGGGCCTTCGCCGCTGTCGCCCAGCGTGGCCTCGAAGGCCTCGCGGCTGAGGTCGGGGCGCTGCCAGTAGCCGACGGCGACGCTCTCGCCCGCGACCCAGATCTCACCGACCTGCCCGGGAAGGCAGCGGATGTGCTTGTCCGGGTCGACGACGGCCACGTCCAGGGTCCGGCTGACGCCGCAGCTGACGAGCACGCGCGCGTTCGGGTCGTCCTGCGGCACGGTCTCCGCGAAACCGCGCTCCAGCTCGTCCTCGTCGAAGGAGCGGAACGTCCACGGCCGTGCGAGCGGCGCACCGCTCACCAGCAGTGTGCTCTCGGCGAGCCCGTACACCGGAACGATGGTTTCCGGCCGGAAGCCCGTGGAGGCGAAGGCCTCGGCGAAGCGGATCATCGAGTCCGCGCGCACCGGCTCGGCGCCGTTCGTCGCGACGGCCCAGGAGGACAGGTCCAGCGACGCGCGGTCCTCGTCGGTCACTTTTCGCGTACACAGGTCGAACGCGAAATTGGGGGCCGCCGAAAGCGTCCCCCGGTACGTCGATATCGCGCGCAGCCAGCGCACCGGGCTCTGCAGGAACGCCACGGTGGGCATCAGAACGGAATGGATCCCCAGCATCACCGGCAGGATGATCATGGAGATGAGTCCCATGTCGTGATAGGGCGGCAGCCAGCCGACCACGACCGTGGACGCATCCATCCCGAGCGACGTGCGGATGAGGTCGATGTTGTGGGCCAGGTTGCGATGGGTGACCATCACCCCCTTCGGCTGCCCGGTGGAACCCGAGGTGTACTGCAGGAATGCGAGGGAATCCGGATCCGGGGCGGCGGCGGACCATTCCGCTCCGTTTTCCTCGGGAATCGTGTCGACCGCCAGCCACGCCGTTCCCCGGATTTCCGGAATGGTGCGCGCCGTCGTCTCGATGACCGCCTGGATGTCCGCGGTGGTCAGCACGGCGGCGGGCTGGGCGTCCTCGGCGACGCCGGCCAGCCGCAGCAGTCCGCGGGCGCGCTGCGCGGGGTGCGGGAGGTAGGCGGGCACCGCCACCACTCCCGCGTACAGGCACCCGAAGAAGGCGACGACGAAGTCCTGGCCGGGAGTGAACAGCAGGAGCGCCCGGGAGCCCGGCTCCACCTGTGCGCGCAGGTCCGCGGCGACGGCGCGGGCCCTGGCGTCGAGCGCCGCGAAGGTGAGGGAGGGTTCCGCCTCCTCGCCGTCGGGAAGGAAGGTGAACAGCGCGTCCTGCGGAATGCGGTCGGCGTGGGAGTGCAGGGCGTCGACGACGGTGGCGTACGGGATTTCGTTCAGGGCAGCGGGTAACGGCGATAATGATTCGTCAAGCATTCTCAGCCTCAATCAGTGCCGGAAGTTGATGCTCGCACCGGGTGTGGGCCGGCGGGCAAATGGCGAAAGCGACACGCGACTCCACGAGTGCGGTCGGCGCGAAATACCCGTTCTTCGATCCGCCCGGGCGGAGTGCAGCAGAGAAGAAGTCAAGCCGGATATGGGGTACTGGGCAGTACTGGTCCAAACCTTAGGTCGGCCCGCGCTACCCGGTCAACTCGCATTGAATGGCCGGATGATGTCCGTGAATCGATGGCGGGCCCTTGTTTCAGGCCATTCTCGAATGGCCTCGAAGGGTCGGTTCCGCGCGCCGTCATGGCTCCGAGCGGGGAGGACGGCATCCGCGTCCGATGACCGTAGATGACACTCGCTGAGCGAAAATGACCGCTTGTGGGGAGGGGATCTCGCCAGTCTGGCGCGATATCTTCACAAAGAGTGGTCTCCGGGGGATTCGAGGGGCCGCGCGTGGGCAGGCGCGGGGCATGACCTTGGAGCATCCCGCGGAGCAGGGCGGCAAGGGGCGGCTCAGCCGCTTCGCGAAGCTCGCGGAACTGGCGTCGAACTTCACCAGCTCCCCCCTCTTCTCCTTCCTGTGCGTCCTGCTCGTGGCCGCCTTCCTCGCGGTCCACCTGGCGCACCTGGACTCGAGCTGGCAGCACCTGGTGGGCGACGCGATGGGAGCGGTCGCCCTGCTGCTCCTGGCCCTGCTCAAGAACTCCGAGCGCCGGGCCGAACACGCCATCCAGCTCAAGCTCAACGCCATCGCCGCCGCCCTCCTGGAACAGCAGGAGGGCACACCGGGCCAGGCACACAAGGAGCTGCGCGAGGCGATCGGCATCGAAGAACGCCGGTAGCCTCCGGCGGTTCGGCGGGGTCGGGGGTGCGCCGCTCGGGCCGGTTGGCTGCGCCGCTCGGGCCTGGCCCGGGGTGGGGGCCGGTTGGGCCGGGGTCGGGCGCCGGTTGGCTGCGCTGCTCGGGCGGGGTGTGGGGGTGGCCGGTTGTGCCGGGGCCGGGCGCGCGCCGGGGTGTCTCCTCGGACGCCGAACGTGTCGAGGGGTCGGAGCCTGCGGCGGCAGTGCGTTCGGCGCCCTGCGGGGATCACCCCGACACACACCCGACCCCGCCCCAACCGGCCCGGCTGCGCCGATCCTTCAGCCTCGCCGCACAGATTCAGCCTCGCCGGCGTTTGAGGCGCGGGGTGCGGGGCGGAGCCACGGCGGGGGCGCGGGGGTCTGATCGGCCGAGCGGCCGTCGTAAGGGGCGCTTTCGAGTGACATCGCCGCGCAGCTTCGGCCGCGGGCGCCCCGGAGTCCTCGACCATCTCAGGCGGCCGGTCATGTTCCGGGCACGCACCGCCGTACCGCGGCTCCGGGCCGCCGCTGGGAGATCACGTGTACGTCCTGCTCGTCGCGAGCGCGTTCAACAGCCTCACGCAGCGAGTCCACGCCGAGCTGCGCGACCACGGCCACCGGGTCGCGGTCGAACTCGCCCTGCCCGGCACCTCCCTGGCCGAAGCCGTCCGCGGGCACCGGCCCGACCTCGTCATCGCCCCGATGCTGCGGACCGCCCTCCCCGAGGAGGTGTGGTCCGCACACACCTGCCTGATCGTCCACCCGGGACCGGTCGGCGACCGCGGCCCCTCCTCCCTCGACCGCGCGATCCAGGACCGGGAGACCCGATGGGGGGTCACCGTCCTGCAGGCCAACGCGGAGATGGACGCCGGCGACGTCTGGGCGAGCGTCGACTGCCCGGTGCCGCCCGTCGGCAAGAGCGACCTCTACCGCGGCGAGATCGCCGACGCGGCCCTGGAGGCCGTCCTCCTCGCGGTGGAACGCTTCGCCTCCGGCACCTGCACACCCCGGCCGCAGACCGGCGGCCGGGCCCGGCCCCTCCTGCGCCAGGAGGAACGCCGGATCGACTGGGAGGCGGACGGCACCGAGCAGGTCCTGCGCGCGCTGCGCGCCGCCGACTCGCAGCCCGGCGTACGGGACGACCTGCTCGGCGCCGAGTGGTTCCTGCACGGAGGGCACCCCGAGGAGCACCTGCGCGGCCGCCCCGGCGCCCTGCTGGCCACCCGCGCCGGCGCGGTCTGCCGGGCCACCGCCGACGGCGCCGTCTGGATCCCCGAACTGCGCGCCCGCCGCCGGCCCGGCCGGCCGGCCGAGCCCAAACTGCCCGCGACCGTGGCCCTCGCGGACCGGCTGCCCCCGCTCCCCGAGGTGCCCGCGCCCCCGCACGCCGGCCCCCACCGCCGCGCCTGGTCCGACATCGGCTACCACGAGGAGGGCCAGGCCGGCTTCCTGACCTTCTCCTTCCCCGGCGGGGCGATGAGCACCGCGCACTGCCGCCGCCTGCTGGACGCGTACCGGACCGCCTGCACCCGCCCCACCTCCGTGCTGGTCCTCGGCGGCGGCCGCGACTTCTTCTCCAACGGCATCCACCTGGGCGTCATCGAGGCCGCCGCCGACCCGGCCGAGGAGTCCTGGGCCAACATCAACGCCATGGACGACCTCGTCGAGGCGGTCCTGACCACCACCGACCGCCTCGTGGTGAGCGCGCTGGGCGGCAACGCCGCCGCCGGAGGGGCCGTGCTCGCCCTCGCGGCCGACGAGGTCTGGTGCCGCGCGGGCGTCGTCCTGAACCCGCACTACCGCCTGATGGGGCTGTACGGCTCCGAGTACTGGACGTACACCCTGCCCCGCCGCGTCGGCCCGGCCGTCGCGGAGCGCCTCACCGCCGAGGCCCAGCCGCTGAGCGCCGCCGCCGCGCACCGGCTGGGCCTCGTCGACCGTACGGTGCCCTGCGCACCCGCCGAGTTCACCGGCGAGACGGAACGCCTCGCGGCCCGCCTCGCCGCCCTGCCCGCCACCACGGCCCGGATCGCCGCCAAGAAGGCGGCGCGCGAGCGCGACGAGGCGGACCGGCCGCTGGCCGCCTACCGCGAGGCCGAGCTGGCCCGCATGCGCCGCACCTTCTTCGACCCGGACGCCCCGTACCACGCCCTGCGCCGCGCCTTCGTGCGCAAGGAGCGCGCGGTCGCCACCAAGGAGCGCGCGGTCGCCACCCCGCCCGTCCCCCCGCCCGTCACTGGACTGGCCGTACCAGACGCGGCGCCCGGGCCGGACTGCTGTTAGCAAGAAGGGTGAGGACGAGACAGGCCGCCTCTCCGCACCCCCGTTCCCGACCCCCTCCCCGAGGAGGCATCCCATGGCCGCAGTGACGAAGGACCCGGTCGAAGACCCCCCGATCCACATCCTCTGGATCAACGCGGGACTGAGCTGCGACGGCGACTCCGTGTCCTTGACGGCCGCGATGCAGCCGAGCATCGAGGAGATCGTGACCGGCGTGCTGCCCGGTCTGCCCAAGATCGCCGTGCACTGGCCGCTCATCGACTTCGAATGCGGACCGGTCGGCGGCGCCGACACGTTCATCGAGTGGTTCTTCAAGGGCGAGCGGGGCGAGATCGACCCCTTCGTCCTGGTCGTCGAGGGGTCGATCCCCAACGAGAAGATCAAGCCCGAGGGCTACTGGTGCGGATTCGGCGACGATCCGGCGACCGGACAGCCCATCACCACCAGCGAGTGGATCGACCGGCTGGCCCCCAAGGCCCTCGCGGTCGTCGCCATCGGCACCTGCGCCACGTACGGCGGCATCCACGCCATGGAGGGCAACCCGACGGGCGCCATGGGCCTGCCCGACTACCTCGGCTGGGACTGGACCTCGAAGGCCGGGATCCCGATCGTGTGCGTACCGGGCTGCCCGATCCAGCCGGACAACTTCTCGGAGACCCTGACCTACCTGCTCTACCAGGCGGCCGGCTCGGCCCCCATGATCCCCCTCGACGACAAGCTGCGCCCGACCTGGCTCTTCGGAGCCACCGTCCACGAGGGCTGCGACCGCGCCGGCTACTACGAGCAGGGCCAGTTCGCCGAGACCTACGACTCCCCGCAGTGCCTGGTCAAGCTCGGCTGCTGGGGTCCCGTCGTCAAGTGCAACGTCCCCAAGCGCGGCTGGATGAACGGCATCGGCGGCTGCCCGAACGTCGGCGGCATCTGCATCGCCTGCACGATGCCCGGCTTCCCCGACAAGTTCATGCCGTTCATGGACGAACCCCCCGGCGCCAAGGTCTCCACGAAGGCCAGCGGCGCCTACGGCGCCCTGATCCGCAAGCTCCGGGCGGTCACCGCCCACACCGTGGACGAGGAACCGAAGTGGAGGCACGGCGGCCGCAGCCTGACCACGGGCTACCGCCCGCCCTGGTGACGGCCGCTCGTCCCCTCTCCCGCAGCGCAAGCGCACCGCAGCAACTCCCGCTCCCCGCATCGAAGAAGGGTCACGGCAGACACGATGGCAGCGAACACGAAGGCGGCCGGCGACGGCAGCGGTCTGGTGGAGATGTCCTGGGATCCGATCACCCGGATCGTGGGCAGTCTCGGCATCCACACGAAGATCGACTTCAAGCAGAAGCGCGTCGCCGAGTGCTATAGCACCTCGTCGGTCTTCCGCGGCTACAGCGTCTTCATGCGGGGCAAGGACCCCCGCGACGCGCACTTCATCACCAGCCGCATCTGCGGGATCTGCGGTGACAACCACGCCACCTGTTCCGTGTACGCGCAGAACATGGCCTACGGGGTGAAGCCGCCCCACCTCGCCGAGTGGATCATCAACCTCGGCGAGTCGGCGGAGTACATGTTCGACCACAACATCTTCCAGGAGAACCTGGTCGGGGTCGACTACTGCGAGAAGATGGTCCGCGAGACCAACCCCGGTGTGCTGGAGCTCGCCGAGCGCACCCCGTCCCCGCACGCCGGGGAGCACGGCTACAAGACCATCGCCGACATCATGCGCTCCCTCAACCCCATCGAGGGCGAGTTCTACCGCGAGGCCCTCCAGGTCAGCCGCTACACGCGCGAGATGTTCTGCCTGATGGAGGGGCGCCACGTGCACCCCTCCACGCTCTACCCGGGCGGCGTCGGCACCATCGCCTCCGTCCAGCTCTTCACGGACTACATGAGCCGCCTCATGCGGTACTGCGAGTTCATGAAGAAGGTCGTCCCCCTCCACGACGACCTCTTCGACTTCTTCTACGAGGCCCTGCCCGGCTACGAGGAGGTCGGCCGCCGGCGCGTCCTGCTCGGCTGCTGGGGCGCCCTCAACGACCCCGAGTACTGCGACTTCACGTACGCCAACATGACCGACTGGGGACGGAAGATGTTCGTCACCCCGGGCGTGGTCGTCGACGGCAAACTGGTCACCAACGACCTCACCGAGATCAACCTCGGCATCCGCATCCTGCTCGGCAGCTCGTACTACGACGACTGGCAGGGCCAGGAGCAGTTCGTCACCCACGACCCGCTCGGCAACCCGGTCGACCCCCGCCACCCGTGGAACCAGCACACCATCCCCGCCCCGCAGAAGCGGAACTTCGACGACAAGTACAGCTGGGTGATGTCCCCGCGCTGGTTCGACGGCAAGGACCACCTCGCGCTCGACACCGGCGGCGGCCCCATCGCCCGCCTGTGGTCCACCGCCCTGTCCGGGCTCGTCCACACCGACTACGTCCAGGCCACCGGGCACAGCGTCGTCATCACCCTGCCGCGCACGATGACCAAGCCCGAGACCCGCTTCGAGTGGAAGATCCCGAAGTGGAGCAACGCGCTGGAGCGCAACCGCGCCCGCACCTACTTCCAGGCGTACGCGGCCGCCATCGCCCTGCACTGCGCCGAGAAGGGCCTCGCCGAGGTCCGCGCGGGACGCACGCAGACCTGGGAGAAGTTCGAGGTCCCGGACGAGGGTCTCGGCGTCGGCTTCACCGAGGCCGTACGCGGCGTCCTGTCGCACCACATGGTGATCCGCGACGGGAAGATCGCCAACTACCACCCGTACCCGCCGACGCCCTGGAACGCCAGCGTCCGCGACAGCTACGGCACACCGGGACCGTACGAGGACGCCGTGCAGAACACCCCGATCTTCGAGGAGAACACCCCGGAGAACTTCAAGGGCATCGACATCATGCGCGCGGTGCGCAGCTTCGACCCCTGCCTGCCCTGCGGCGTCCACATGTACGTCGGCGGCGGCAAGACCGTGAAGACCATGCACGTGCCCACCGGCCTGAGCGGACTGGGCGGATGAGCGCGGTGCTCGACGCCGCCCAGGCGGGGCGCAGGGTCGAGGAGGTGCTCGACCGCATCGCCGCCACGGGCGACCGGGCGGCCTGCGCGGCCGCCGAGGAACTGGTGCGGGTCCTCATGGACTTCTACGGAGCCGGGCTCGCCCGGCTCGTCGGGGGAGTGGGCAAGGGCCCGCTCGACGCGGTGCTCGACGACGAACTCGTGGCGAGCCTGCTCTCCCTGCACGGCCTGCACCCCGAGGACGCGCCCACCCGGATCGCCCGCGCCCTGGGCTCCGTGGCCGACCCGGTGGAACTGGTCGGCTTCGACGAGAGCACCGGCGTCCTGCGGCTGCGCCCCGGGGCCGCCTCCGGCGGCTGCGGCTGCGGCAGCGGCGGTCAGGACGCCGCCCGGCGGACCCTGGAGGACACCCTCGCCTGCTTCGCGCCCGAGGTGACGAGCGTGGAGATGGAACCCGCCGCGGCCCCGCCGCCCGCCCTGCTCCAGATCGGCACCCGGCCCCCCAGCCCGGCGCGGGTGTCGTGACCGGGCCCGGAATCCGTACGGACGGCCCGCGCGCCCCGCGCGGGCTGCGCCGGTTCGCGGGCCCGCGCCCGCCCCGGCCCGAGACCTGCGAACTGTGCGGGGTGATCGTGCCCGGGGAGTCCCACCGCCACCTGGTGGAGACCGAGAAGCGGACGCTGCTCTGCGCCTGCACCCCCTGCGCCCTGCTGTTCGACCGGCCGGGCGCGGCCACCGGACGGCTGCGGGCCGTCCCCGTCCGCTACCTCACCGACCCGGGCCACCGGCTCGACGACGGCGCGTGGGAACTCCTCCAGATCCCGGTCGGGGTCGCGTTCTTCTTCCGTAACGCCGCCCTCGACCGGCTCGTCGCCCTCTACCCGAGCCCGGCCGGAGCCACCGAGAGCGAACTCGCCCCGGAGACCTGGCAGACCGTACTGGGCGCGGGCCGGCTCGCCGAGCTGCTCGAACCGGACGTGGAGGCGCTGCTGCTGCGCCGCTCGGAGGGCCGCACCGAGTGCTACCTGGTGCCCATCGACATCTGCTACGAGCTGGTGGGGCGGATGCGGCTGCTGTGGCAGGGCTTCGACGGCGGGGCGGAGGCCCGGGCCGCACTGGGCGCGTTCTTCGCACAGGTGGAGAGCCGGGCCAGGGTCCTGGCGGAGGAAGGGGTCCGATGACAGCGATGCCTTCGACGCCGGTGACGCCCATTACGTCGGTGACCACGGGAACGACGGAGACGGCGGGGATGACGGAGCTCGGCTTCACCTGCACCGGGGTGCGGGCCGACCCCTACGCCGCCGGCCCCACCCTCGTCTTCCGGCTGCGCATCACCGCCGCCGGGGGAGCCCGCGTCCACGCCCTCGCCCTGCGCTGCCAGATCCGCATCGAACCGGCCCGGCGCGGCTACGGCCCCGCCGAGGCCGAAGGGCTGGCGGACCTGTTCGGGGAGCGCTCCCGGTGGGGGACCACGCTCAAGCCCGTGCAGTTCGCCCAGGTCCAGGCGATGGTCCCGAGCTTCACCGGGGAGACCGAGACCGACCTGGTCGTGCCGTGCACCTACGACATGGACATCGCCGCGACCCGCTACTTCGAAGCCCTGGCGGACGGGGAGGTACCGCTGCTGATGCTGTTCTCCGGCACCGCCTTCACCGGTGACGGCGGCTTCCGGGTCGAGCCGGTGCCCTGGGACCGCGAAGCCGCGTACCGGATGCCCGTGGCCGTGTGGCGCGAGATGGTCGAGCAGCACTTCCCCGGCTGCGGCTGGCTCCGGCTGCCCCGCGACACGATGGACGAGCTGCTCGCCTTCCGTTCCCGCAACGCGCTCGCCTCGTGGGAGGCGACCGTACGCGCCCTGCTGGACGCGGCCGCCCCGCCGCCGCAGCCACCCCCGCCGGGGGCGCCCCGGCCGGGTGCGGTCCTGCCCCGTCGCACCGGGAGGACCGCCCCGTGACCGGTTCCCCGACCACGACGACCACCACCGCCGCCGAGTCCCGCTTCACCGTCGCCCGGCAGGTGGCCGACGCCGTCCTCCTCGAGGGGTACGTGCTCTACCCGTACCGGGCCTCGGCGGCCAAGAACCGGCTGCGCTGGCAGTTCGGCGTGCTCGTCCCCCCGGCGTGGGGCCGCGCGCACGACGAGCACGCCTTCCAGCAGACCGAGCTCCTGATGGAGCCGCGGGGCGAGGCGACGCTCGCCCTGGAGCTGCGGTTCCTGCGGCCGCAGCGCCGTACGGTCCACCAGGCCCTGGAAGACGGCCGTTTCGCCGAGGTGGCCGAGCTGCACCTGGAAGACCGCGTACTGGTCCCCTGGGACGAGGGCGTCGAGGAGCGGGTCGAACTGTCCGTCCCCGTCGCCGAGCTGGCCGCCGGGGAGGTGACCGTCCCCTTCCGCCGCCCGGCCCGCGACGAGACCGAGACCGTCCTCGACGCCGCCGGGCGGACGGTGGGCCGCCTGGTGCGGCGTACCGAGGAGACCGAGGGCCTCGTCCGGCTCCGTGCCACCGAACTCGACGGTGCCTACCGGGTGTTCCGGCTCCGGGCGGTGGTGGAGAACACCAGCCCGTGGGCCCCCGCGGCCGGGTCCGGAAACGGCTCCGCCGACCGGGAGGCCGCCCTGCCGTACGCGCTGGTCGCCGCCCACCTCCTGCTGGGCCTCGACTCCGGCTCCTTCCTGTCCATGACCGACCCGCCCGAGTGGGCCCGGGAGGCGGCGGCGGCGTGCGTCAACCGCCACACCTGGCCGGTGCTCGCGGGCGAACCCGGCCGCGCCGACGTGGTCCTGTCCTCCCCGATCATCCTGGAGGACCACGCGGCCATCGCCCCCGAGAGCGCGGGCGCGATGTACGACTCCACCGAGATCGACGAGATCCTCGCCCTGCGCACGGCGGCCCTGACCGACCGGGAGAAGCGCGAGGCACGCGGTACGGACGCCCGGGCGGCCGCCGTGATCGACCTCGCCGACTCGATGCCCCCCGAGGTACTGGACCGGCTGCACGGCGCGGTGCGCGCCCTGCGGGAGATCACCGGCCCGGACCAGCCGCCCCTGCTGACGGAACTCCCCTCCGAGGACACGGTGTTCAGCCCCGACACCCCCTGGTGGGACCCCGCCCGGGCGGAGACCGCGGACCCGGCCCGTGACCGGATCACGATCGCCGGCGCCTCGGTCGGCCCCGGCAGCCGGGTCCTGCTCCGCCCCGGACTGCGGCGCACCGACGCCCAGGACCTCTTCCTCCACGGCCGCGCCGCGCTCGTCGAGGCGGTCCTGCACGACGTCGACGGCGGGGTCCACCTCGCCGTCACCGTGGAGGAGGACCCGGGCGCGGACATCCGCCGCGAGCAGGGCAGGTTCCTCTACTTCCAGCCCGACGAGGTCACCCCCCTGGAGGACGCGTGAGCGGCAGGGTCCTGATCGCGGGCATCGGCAACGTCTTCCTCGGCGACGACGGCTTCGGCGTCGAGACCGTACGGGCGCTGTCCGCGCACCCGCTGCCCGACGGGGTCGAGGCGGTGGACTTCGGCGTGCGCGGGGTCCACCTCGCCTACCAGCTCCTCGACGGCTACGACACGCTCCTGCTGATCGACGCCACCGCACGCGGCGGCGAGCCGGGCACGCTCTACCTGATCGAGATCGAGGCCGACGGGGGCGGGGATCCCGGCACCGCGGGCCCCGCGGGCCCGGCGCCCGGCGCCCCCGTCCTCGACGGCCACCACATGTCCCCCGACGCCGTCCTCGCGCTGCTCGGCACCCTGTGCGCCGGGACCGGCACCACCCCGCCACGGCGCACCCTGGTCCTCGGCTGCGAACCGGCCTGCCTCGACGAGGGCATCGGGCTCAGCGCCGCCGTGACCGCCGCCGTCCCGGAAGCCGTACGCATGGCCCTGGACCTGATCCGCACCCCGGCCCCCGACGAAGCCGGCGGCCCCCACCGCGAACTGAGGAGAACCCCATGAAGAACGCCGTCATCGGCGGGGCCGCGGCCGCCGCCCTCGCCGCGGTCCTGGTCCTGGTCCTCCCCGACCTCAGGCGCTACCTGCGCATGCGCAGGATGTGACGCCGCTGCCCCTGCCGCGCCCGAATGGCGTACGGGGCGCGCCGCGCACCGGCGTGCCCGACCGTGACGACCCCGTCCCGCCGGTGTAATGAGCCCCGGCAGGACGGAGTCCCATGCACGAGATGTCCATCGCCATGGCCGTTGTGGGCCAGGTGGAAGAGGCCGCCCAAGCGGGCGGCGCGCGCGCCGTCACCTCCGTACGGCTGCGGGTCGGCGAGCTGGCGGGCGTGGTGCCCGACGCACTCGCCTTCTGTTTCGAACTGGCCTGTGCCGGAACCGTCCTCGACGGCGCGTCGCTCGTCACCGAGTCCGTGCCGGCCCGCGCCCGCTGCGCCTCCTGCCCCGGCACCTGGGCCGTGGGGATGCCCCCCGAACTGTGCTGCCCCGGATGCGGCAGGGCCACCGACGTGGAACTGCTGTCGGGCCGTGAGCTGGAGATCCTCAGCGTGCGCTGGGAGGACGGCCCCGCCGGTGCCCGTACCCGCGAACCGATTCCCGAGGAGGCCTGAACCATGTGCCGAGTGGTCGATCTGCGGCAGGCGGTACTCGCCAAGAACGACATGGCGGCCCAGGTCCTGCGCGCCGAACTCACCGCCCGTGGAACGACGGTGGTCAACCTGCTCTCCAGTCCCGGCAGCGGGAAGACGGCGCTGCTGGAGCGCGAACTGCTCCTCGCCCGTGAGCGGGGCGTGGCCGTGGCCGCGCTGACGGCCGACCTGGCCACCGAGAACGACGCGCAGCGGCTGGCCCGTTCGGGCGTACCGGTCAAGCAGGTGCTCACCGACGGGCTGTGCCACCTGGAGGCCGGGATGCTCGGCCGGCACCTGGACGGCTGGCTGCCCGAGGACACCCGGCTGCTGTTCGTGGAGAACGTGGGCAACCTGGTCTGCCCGGCCTCCTACGACCTGGGGGAGTCGCTGCGCGTGGTCCTGGCGTCGGTGACGGAGGGCGAGGACAAGCCGCTGAAGTACCCGACGGCCTTCGGACTGGCCCAGCTGGTGGTGGTCACCAAGACCGACATCGCGCGGGCCGTCGAATTCGACGAGGCCGCCTTCCGCGCCCATGTCGAGCAGGTCAATCCCGGTGTCGAGGTGGTCCTCACCTCGGCCCGCGCGGGTGAGGGGCTCGGCCTGCTGCTCGACCGGGCGCTGGCGGCGGGGGAGGGCGCCGTACCGCACACCCCGGTCATGGCGGGCCTGCCGCAGTCGCACGGCCACGATCACGACCACGACCACGACCACGGGGACGGCCATGTGCACGTCCACGGAGACGACCACGTCCACGGGGACGGTCACGAGCACGAGCACGACCACGAGCACCCGCACCCGCACGTGCGTTCCGCCGCGCAGACCCGCTGATGGAGGCCGTGCAGCGCCGCCGGGTCACCGTCCGCGGCGTGGTCCAGGGCGTCGGCTTCCGGCCCTACGTCTACACCCGCGCGACCGGACTCGGCCTCGCCGGGCACGTCACCAACACCCCCGAGGGCGTCGTCGCGGAGGTCGAGGGCGCCCCGGCCGACGTCCACCGCTTCTGTGAGCGGCTCGCCGCGGACGCGCCCCCGCTGGCCGTCGTGGACGCCGTCGACCACTGCGAGGTCCCGGTCTCGGGCGGCGCCGGATTCACCATCATCGCCTCCCGGACCGGCGGCCCGGCCCGCACCCTGGTCTCCCCGGACGCGGCCACCTGCGCCGACTGCCTCGCCGAACTGGCGGACCCGGCCGACCGCCGCCACCGGCACCCTTTCATCACCTGCACCCACTGCGGGCCGCGGTTCACCATCGTCACCGGGCTGCCGTACGACCGCGCCCACACCACCATGGCCCGCTTCCCGATGTGCGCCGACTGCGCCCGCGAGTACGGCGACCCGGCCGACCGCCGTTTCCACGCCCAGCCGGTCGCCTGCCCGGCCTGCGGCCCCCGGCTGCGGCTGCTCACCGGGCAGCCGCCCCGAGAGACGCCGGACGTCGATCCGATCGCCGAGGCGCGCCGGCTCCTGGCGGCCGGGGCGATCCTCGCCGTGAAGGGCCTGGGCGGCTACCACCTGGCGTGCGACGCCACCCACCCGGGAGCCGTGGCCGAACTGCGCCGCCGCAAGAACCGCGGTGACAAGCCCTTCGCCCTGATGGCCCGGGACCTCTCCGACGCCGAGCGGTTCGCGCACATCGGCCCCGAGGAGCGCGCGCTGCTGGCGGGAGGCGTACGGCCCATCGTGCTGCTGCGCCGGCGCGACGGCGGCGCGGCGGGTCCGGGTGCCCCGGGCTCCCTGGCCGACGGGGTGGCCCCGCGCTGTCCCGACCTCGGCGTGATGCTCCCGTACACCCCGGTCCACCACCTGCTGCTCGGCCTGCCCGGCGACCCCCCGGGCCCCCGCCTGCTCGTCATGACCAGCGGGAACCTCGCCGGCGAGCCCATCGTCACCGACGACGACGAGGCCCTGGACCGGCTCGCCGGCCTCGCCGACGCCTGGCTCACGCACGACCGCCCCATCCACGTGCCCTGCGACGACTCCGTGGTGCGGGTCTGCGACGGAGAGACGCTGACCCTGCGGCGCTCGCGCGGGTACGCCCCGCTCCCGCTGACCCTGCCGCTGACCGTCCCCCCGACCCTCGCCGTGGGCGGGGACCTGAAGAACGCGTTCTGCCTCGGGGCGGGGCGCCAGGCCTGGCTGTCCGCCCACGTCGGCGACATGGACGACCTCGCCACCCAGTACGCCTTCGAACGCGCCGAGCGCCAGCTGGAGTCCATCACCGGCGTCGGCCCCCGGCTCCTCGCCGCCGACCGGCACCCCGGCTACCGCTCCACCCGCTGGGCGGGGCGCGCCGCGGCCGGCCGGCCGCTCGTGCGCGTCCAGCACCACCACGCGCACATCGCCTCCGCCATGGCGGAGCACGGCCTGGACGGCGGCCGTCCGGTCATCGGCATCGCCTTCGACGGCACCGGCCACGGCGACGACGGGGCCGTGTGGGGCGGCGAGGTCCTCCTCGCCGACTACGCCGGGTACACCCGCTTCGCCCACCTCGGATACGTCCCGCTCCCGGGCGGGGACGCGGCCGTGCGGCGCCCGTACCGCATGGCGCTGGCCCATCTGCGGGCCGCGGGCATCGACTGGAGCCCGGACCTGCCCTGCGCCGCCGCCTGCCCGCCGGACGAAATGCCACTCCTGGAACGCCAGTTGGAACGCGGCCTGAACTGCGTCCCGACCTCCAGCATGGGCCGGCTCTTCGACGCCGTCTCCTCCCTGGCCGGCGTCTGCCACCGGGCGGGATACGAGGCGCAGGCCGCGATCGAGCTGGAGGGCGCGGCGCTCGGCGCGTGCGCGGCCGGCCCCGGCTACTCCTTCGGCCTGCGCCTCCCGCCCGGCCCGCCCGGTCCGGCCGGCAGTGGTCCGGTCACCGCCGATCCCGCGCCCGTACTGGCCGCCGTGGTGGCCGACGTACGTGCGGGCACGCCCCCGGGGCTGATCGCCGCCCGCTTCCACACCGCCGTCGGCGCCCTCGTCGGCACGCTCTGCGCCCTCGCGCGCGAGCGGCACGGACTGGACACCGTCGCACTGACCGGCGGGGTCTTCGCCAACACCCTGCTGTCGTCCGCGTGCGCCCGCAGTCTGCGCGCGAGCGGTTTCACCGTCCTGCGCCACGGCCGGGTCCCCCCGAACGACGGCGGTCTGTCCCTCGGCCAGCTCGTGGTGGCGGCCGCCGCCGACACCGACACCGACACCGCGCACCACCCACAGCAAGGAGAAGCCCATGTGCCTGGCGGTACCCGGCAGAGTGCTTGACATCGGGGAGAAGGACGGCACCCGCATGGCTACCGTCGACTTCGGCGGCGTGCAGAAGGAGGTGTGCCTGGAGTACCTGCCGGACCTCCAGGTGGGCGAGTACGCCATCGTCCACGTGGGCTTCGCCCTCCAGCGCCTCGACGAGGAGTCGGCACGCCAGACCCTCGAACTCTTCGCGGAACTCGGCATGCTCCAGGAGGAGTTCGGCGACCCCTGGGAGCAGGCCGCCGAAGCCGGCGGCGACCCCTGGCCCTTCGCCGACGGACCGGCCGTCGCCGCGCCGCAGGGGGAGGTCGCGCCGTGAAGTACATCGACGAGTTCCAGGACCCGGAGCTGGCCCGCCGCCTGCTCGACGACATCCACGCCACCGTGACCCGCCCCTGGGCGCTGATGGAGGTGTGCGGTGGCCAGACCCACACCATCATCCGGCACGGCATCGACCAACTCCTCCCGGATCAGGTGGAGTTGATCCACGGTCCGGGCTGTCCGGTGTGCGTGACCCCGCTGGAGGTCATCGACAAGGCGCTGGAGATCGCCTCCCGCTCCGACGTGATCTTCTGTTCCTTCGGGGACATGCTCCGGGTGCCCGGGACCGGCCGCGACCTGTTCCGGGTGCGGAGCGAGGGCGGCGACGTACGCGTCGTCTACTCCCCGCTCGACGCCCTGAGGGTCGCCCAGGAGAACCCCGACCGGCAGGTGGTGTTCTTCGGCATCGGCTTCGAGACCACCGCACCGCCCAACGCCATGACGGTCCACCAGGCGAAGAAGCTCGGCATCCGCAACTTCAGCCTGCTGGTGTCCCACGTCCGGGTGCCCCCGGCGATCGAGGCGATCATGCAGTCGCCGAGCTGCCGGGTCCAGGGGTTCCTCGCCGCCGGGCACGTGTGCAGTGTGATGGGCATCGGTGAATACCCCGCGCTGGCCGCGCGCCACCGCGTGCCGATCGTGGTCACGGGCTTCGAGCCGCTGGACATCCTGGAGGGCGTACGGCGGGCGGTGCGGCAGCTGGAGCGCGGCGAGCACACCGTCGACAACGCGTACGCGCGGGCCGTCCGCCCGGAGGGCAACCCGGCGGCCCTCGCCATGCTGGAGGACGTCTTCGAGGTCACCGACCGGGCCTGGCGCGGCATCGGCGTCATCCCCGACAGCGGCTGGCGGCTGTCCGCCCGCTACCGGGACTTCGACGCCGAACACCGCTTCTCGGTGACCGGCATCAACACCCGCGAGCCCGCGGCGTGCCGCAGTGGCGAGGTGCTCCAGGGGCTGCTCAAGCCGCACGAGTGCGAGGCCTTCGGCACGCTGTGCACCCCGCGCAGCCCGCTCGGCGCCACCATGGTCTCCAGTGAGGGAGCCTGCGCCGCGTACTACCTCTACCGGCGGCTGGAACTGAAGACGGTGCCCGCCGCCCCGACCGCTCCGCTGGAGGCGAGTCCCGTTGTCTGACACCGCACTCGACATCACGGGCTGGACCTGCCCGGCCCCGCTGCGCGACCACCCCCGCGTGGTGATGGGCCACGGCGGCGGCGGAGCGCTCTCCGCCGAACTGGTCCAGCACCTCTTCGCCCCCGCCTTCGGCGGCGAAGCACTCGCCCAGCTCGGGGACTCCGCGGCCATCTCCCTCGGGGGAGTCCGACTGGCCTTCTCCACCGACTCGTACGTGGTGCGGCCGCTCTTCTTCCCCGGCGGCACCATCGGCGACCTCGCGGTCAACGGCACGGTCAACGACCTGGCCATGAGCGGGGCCCGGGCCGCCTACCTCTCCTGCGGATTCATCCTGGAGGAGGGCGTCGAGATGTCCGCGGTGGCGCGCGTGGCCGAGGCCATGGGCGCGGCCGCGCGGGCCGCGGGCGTGGAGGTGGCCACGGGCGACACCAAGGTGGTCGAAGTGGGCCACGGGGACGGCGTCTACATCAACACCGCGGGCATCGGGATCATCCCCGACGGGGTGGACCTGCGCCCGCAGCGCGTGGTCCCCGGCGACGTCGTCATCGTCAGCGGCGAGATCGGCCTCCACGGGGTGGCGATCATGAGCGTCCGCGAGGGACTGGAATTCGGCGTGGACATCCAGAGCGACTGCGCGGCCCTCGGCGGCCTCGTGCAGAGCATGCTCGCCGTCACCCCGGACCTGCACGTCCTGCGCGACCCCACCCGCGGGGGCCTGGCGGCCGCGCTCAACGAGATCGCGGCCGCCTCCGGCACCGGCGTCGTGATCACCGAGAGCCGCGTCCCGGTCCCGCCGGCCGTCGCGAACGCGTGCTCCATCCTCGGCCTCGACCCGCTCTACGTGGCCAACGAGGGCAAGCTGGTCGCCTTCGTCCCGCGCCAACACGCCGACGCCGTCCTCGACGCCATGCGCGCCCACCCCCTGGGCCGGCACGCCACGGTGATCGGCGAGGCCGTCGACGCACACCCCGGCATGGTCGTCTCCCGCACCGCCCTCGGCGGCACCCGCGTCGTCGACCTCCCGCTCGGGGAACAGCTCCCGCGCATCTGCTAGCCGGCCCGGCTCCGGCCGCGGTCCTCAGCGTACGAAGAAGCCCCTGGCGGGACGGGTTCTCGACCGAGATCCCCGGCTCCGCCAGGGGCTTCGGTCTACGCTGGGACCTCAGGGGGGTACGGGCGTGAGGGACGCACTGCTCAGGGAACTGTCCGACAGGATCCGCGACTTCGGCGACGGCGAGGCGCCGGACGCCGTGCTCGACGAGGCGGGGGCGAGGGCCGCCGCGCAGCTGCTGGGGCTCGCGGGCCTGGAGCGGGGCGACCCCCGGACGGTGGACACCGACATCCTGCACACGGTCGCCGCGTACCACTGGGCACGGTCCCTCGCCCACGGTGACGCCGCGCTCTCGGCCGCCGAGCACGCCCGGGCGATGGACGTCTTCGCGCTGCTGTTCCTGGCCGACCACCGGCGCGTGCCCCGCGCGCTGTGGCCCCGGCTCACCGAAGCCACCGGCCGCGACCCGTGGCAGGACCCCGTGGACCACGCGAGCGACCTCGTCATGGACGTGGAGGAAGGCGGCGATCCGGCCGCCCTCGACGAGGCGGTGGACCTCCTCCACGGTGCGCCCGCCGGCCCCTACCGCGACACCACCCTCGGCCTCGCCCTCCGTGGGCGGGCGGCGGACCCCGCCCGCCCGGCGGCCGACCGCCTGGCCGACGCCGACGCGGCCGTGGAGCTGCACGCCCGCGTGGCCGGGCTCCCCGAGGAGTCGCCCGACCGGCGGGCCCGGCGCCGCGTCACCCTCGCCTCGGCCCACATCCAGCGCTTCGCGCTCTCGGCCGGGCCGGGCGACCTCGCCGCGGCGGAATCCGCCGCACGCACGGCGTTCGCCGAGGCTCCGGAGGGCTCGGGCGTGCGGGCCGACGCGGCGGCGGCCGTCGGAATGTCCCTCGGCCGGCGCGCCGAGGCGGCCGACCGCCCGCAGGACGCCGACCTGTTACGGGAAGCCGTCGCATGGCTGCGCCTGGCCGTGGACCTCGCCACGGCCTCGGGACGGGAGCCGGACCGCGCGAACCTGCGCAGGGCGATGGGGCTCCTCCTCGACCGCACGGCCCCGCCACCCGAGCAGGAACACGCGGAACACGCGGAACACGGAGCCGAGAGTGAGGGCGAGGACGGGGGCGGGGTCGGGGGAGCGGCCGAGGCGGCCGTCGCCGCCGCCCCGCCGGCCGTGTCCCCGGACACCGTGCTGCGCCAGGCCCGGGACCTCGCCGCACTCGGCTCGAAGGTCATCGCGCGGATCCTCCCGGAGGCCGAAGCCGTCCGGCGGGTCGTGGACCCGGACTTCGCGCTCACGCCGGAGGCCGTCACCTCCGTCCTGACCGGCGCCGCCCGCCTCGTCGGCTCCGGCTCGCCCCAGGACGCGGTGCCCGTACTCACCCTCGTCCTGGAGGCCGCCGCCACGCGCTGGGGAACGGGCCCGGAGAGCCCCTGGTGGCCCGCGGCCGACGTCTACGTCGAGGCCGCGCGGCTCAGCCTGGTCGCGCGCCCCGACGGACTGCTGTTCCGGCGCGCGCACGACACCGTACGGGCCCAGATCGACGCACTGCGCGCGTCCCCCGGCGCCGAGGCGGCCCACGAACTCGCCGAGACCCTCTTCGCCGCCGGACTGCTCCACCTCAGCCCGTACTTCGGCGAACAGCCGGGACTGGACTTCGCCGGCGCGCTCGGCATCCGGGAGGAACGCCAGAAGCGGTACCGGTCCCTCCACCCCGACGATCCCGCTCACGCCACGGCCCCCGACATGCCGTCCCCCGCGGACGCGGCCGACGCCGCCGTCGAGTACCTCGTCGACGCCGCCGGCCTGGCGTCGGGGCACGAGCTGGGCCGGGTGCTCAAGGCCCTCGCCGAGGCGCTGTCCTTCCTCGCCGGGATGCGGGAGGAGTCGTACGACGGCGACATCCTCCTCGCCGCCCGGAAGGCGTTCGACGTCCTCGATCCTCGACGCGACCCGCTGGGCCGGCTCTACGTCCTGCGCATCCTGTACCGGTGCGGTGAACTGGCCCTGCCCGCCGACCTGCCCGGGCTGCTCCCCGTACCCCTGGCGGCCGTCAGGGAGCGGCAGGGGGACCACGAGGCGTCCTGCGTCTTCGCCGAAGCGCTCACCCTCGCCCAGGAGGCCCACCGCGTCGACCTGCAGGCCGGGATGCTCGCGGCGGCCGACCGTGACCTGCCGCGCCTCTCGATGGACGCCCACCGCCGGCTGCGCTGGTCGAGCGAGGTGCACTGCCTCGCCGGAGGCCGTCTGATGTGCGATCCGGGACCGATGGCGGTGGGCCCGCTCGCCGACCGGGTGCGGTCCGCCGCGGAAGCCGGAGCCTGGCCCGCCGCGGACCGCGCGGCGACGCTCCTCCACCTCGCCGCGCACGCCGACCCGGCGCGGGACGGCGATACCTGCCGCGAACTCGTCGACGAGGCGCGGCGGCTGGCGCCCGACCTCGTGCGCAAGCACGCCGACGCGGTCGACTACCTCGACGCCGTGCTCGCCCACGACCTGGGCGTACGGGCCCAGGAGCAGCGGCAGCCGGAGACCGCGGCGGGCCGGTTCGCCTCCGCCGCCTTCCTCTTCGCGCTGTGCCGGCAGACCGATCTCGCCCTCGCGGCCCTCGACGCCGGGCTGGGGTGCGCGCACCAGGCCGAGGGGACGGCGGCCGAGCGGGCGGCCACCGCGCTGCTCCCGGCCTCCGTGTTCCTGCGCCAGGGATCCGACGAGACGGTGGACTGGAAGCTGCGCGACCTCTACCAGTCCCTGGCCTTCAAGGTGAGCGGCCCCACCGTCAACCTGTCGCTGATGTCCGGCATCCACCAGGCCGCCAAGGGCATGGACTTCACCCTCTCGGCAGGGCGCCCGGGAGCACTGGAGTTCTCGCGCGGCCTGCACGGGATCCTCGACCGCGCCCGGCGCGCCGAAGCGGCCCTGCCGGGACCGCTGCCCGACTTCGACCTGCCCGGAGGGGCCGAGACGGCCATGCTCTACTACCTCGGCTCGGGCGAGTCCGAACCGGACGGCGACGCCGAGGCCGAAGTGCGCAACCTGCAGCGGGCCGCCGACCGCTGGATCAGCGGGGAACTGCGCGCGGCACGCGGCTCGACGTGGTTCCCGCTGATGCAGGTCGACGAGGTCCGGGCGCTGCTGCCGCCGGACACCGTGCTGCTCTCCCTCTTCCTCGGTCAGGTCCACCACCAGGCCTCCGGCAAGACCGTCATGGCCCTGCAGGGGATGGCGATGACGCGCGAGGACCTGCTCCACCGCACCATGCTCTTCCCGACGTACGAGGGCACGCTGTACCGGATCTCCAAGGCAGGCCACACCCTCAACGTGTCGCCCGCCGCACTGCAGATCGCGGGAGTGCGCGAGGAGCTCACCGCCGACCCGCTGCACCGCGACGTCACGCGCACGGCCGCGCGGTTGCTCGCCGAGGACTCCGCCTCCTACCTGGCCGGGTTCACGGACTCCCTGCCGTCCTGGCTGCGCCGGGGCAAGACCCACCTCTGCGTCTGGCCGAACGGCCCCCTGCACTACCTCCCCTTCCACCTGCTGACCGCCGACGGCCGCCCGCTGGCCGACGACTGGACCGTCACCCAGGTGCCCAGCCTCTCCTTCCTCAGCCGCCCCGCCGGCCCGGCTGCGCGTGGTTCGCGTGCTTCGCGCGCTTCCCGTACGGGACTTGCCGCCTTCGCCTTCGACAGCGCGGGCACGCACACCCTGGAGGCCCACACCGCGCGGATCGCGGCCTCGATGGGCAGCGCCGCACCGGTCCTGGGGGCCGCCGCCACCCCGCGCCGTTTCCTCGAAGCACTGTCGGAGGCCCGCTACGTCCACGTGGCGGCCCACGGCTCGCACAACGAGTGGGCGCCCTGGCACCAGTGCCTGTTCCTGTCGCCGGACCCGGAGCGGGGCGACGACGGCCGGGTCTACGCCCACGACGTCCTCGGGACCGATCTGCGCGGGGTCGAACTCGTCACCATGAGTGCGTGCGAGTCGGCGCTCGGCCGCTTCGACATCAACGACAACCTGCACGGCCTGCCCGCCGCGTTCCTCCAGGCCGGCGCCGCCGCCATCGTCGGCTGCCTCTGGCCGGTGGCGCCCGACGTGGCCACCGCGTTCTTCGGCACCCTCTACGAACAGCTCGCCCTCACCCGGGACCGGCGCACGGCGTTCCGTACGGCCCAGTCCACGACCCGCGCCCGCCACCCCGCCTACCGGGACTGGGGTGCCTTCTGCTTCATCGGGGACTGGCGCGCCACGACCGCCACCGCCACCGCGACCACCGACGACTCACACGGAGCCACCGAATGATCCCTCCCGACAGGCCGACGGGAGCGAAGGAAGAGGCCTCCTACGACCTCACCCTGCTGCCGACGCTCCTCCTGCAGACACCCACCCCACAGCCCCCGCTGACCGGGCGGATCTCGCTGGGCGCGCCGGTGGTCCGTCCGCTCACCGGCGTACAGGCAGCCGAGGGCGACGGCGACTGGGGGGCCTTCCTGGAGTCGCAGGCCGACCAGTACGACTACCTCCTCCTCAGCCTCGTCTGTTCGTTCCGCCCCGTCTCCGACGGGCCTCCCTTCACGGACGCGGGCATCGGCATCCTGCTGGAGGCCCCCGGCGAGCCGGCGGACCGGCAGCCCATCGCGTGGTCCATCTCGCCGAAGAAGCGGGCCGTCCCCGTCACCCCCTCCGGCTCGCTGACGCTCACCGCCAACCTGATGCTCGTCGACGCGGGCGTGGAGTACACACCCCACCAGGGCGGGCAGGAGAAGCTGTTCGTGGTCGGCATGGGCGAGCGCGACAGCGACCCGGAGTGGAGGTTCACCGCCACCCCCGGCACGCCCCTGGTCGGCGACGAATCGCTCGCCCTCATCGTCCGGACCCCGGCCGACACCCCGACACGGGCCCACATCACGGTGGCCGCGACCGTCAGACAGCGCCGCCTCGGGCTGATCCCGTATCGTGCCGAACTCCCCCCTGCCCTGCGCACCATCGCCGTCCGCTGACGGCGAGCGACGGATCGGAGAGACGGCCGTGACCGGCATGGACCACCTCGCCTCGTTCACGGCGACCGGACGCCTGCACGGGATCGGCATCGGGTCCACCCTCGGCGAGGTCGACCAGGCCTTCCCCCACCGGTTCGTCGACGTCGTCGACGAGAGCGGGCAATCGCTGCGCCGCGACTACGGATTCGTCGAGTTCTACTTCAACCCCGGCGAGGAGTGGGTGATGACGGGCGGGTCGGTCGAGCTCCACCGCCTCGCCTCCGGCCACGCCATGGCGAAGACGTGGGCCCGGGCGACGGGGGTGACCTTCCCGCGCCACACGGCCTGGGCGGACCTGCGGCAGGCGCTCGCGGGCGTCCCCGGAGCCCCGGTGTTCGAGGTCACCGACCAGGGCGGCTTCCTCGAATTCCGGGCGGCGGCGTCCCACGTCTCCGTCATCGTCGTGGACGACGCCGAGGAGGAGCGGGGCTGCCACGTGGGGCACGGGGACGTGTGGAGCATCGGTCTGTGGGCGCCCGTACGGGCGGGGTGACGGCCCGCCCGGCCCGCTACTGACCTGCGGCGGCGTCGGCGAGGGCCGGGCTCACGACCGAGCGCACGACCTTGCGGACGTCGGCGACCTCGGGCGCGACGCCCCCGCGGCCCGCGAACAGCAGGTGGCCGGATCCGATCAGGGTGAGGGCGAGCGTGTCGACGTCGAGGCCGGCGTCGGCCACGAGGCGGCCCCGCTCGTGCTCGGCGCGGAGGTACGAGGCGATCATCGCGGTGGCCTCGGCCAGGACCGGAACTCCCGTGGAGCCCGCCCGGTGCAGTCGTGCGCGCAGCTCGTCCCGGGCGGTGACGAGGCCGACGATCGCCACGGCGACCGACTTGAACAGCTCCGTCAGGGCGGCGGTGAGGTTGTCCACGACCGTCCCCGTCCCGGCCGAGGCGGACAGGGCGGCGGCCTGGACCCGGATCCGGCCGATGCGGTCCAGGACGAGCTCGGCGAGGAAGGCGTCGAAGTCGGCGAAGTGCCGGTGTAGGACGCCCTTGGCACAGCCCGCCTCGGCGGTGACCGCCCGGCTGGTCAGCGCGTTCGGCCCGTACTGGAGCAGGACGCGCTCGGCTGCGTCGAACAGCTGCCGGGACACGTCGTGGATCGCCACCCCGGTGGGCATACGGGCCTCCCCCTCACCTTCCTCGTGGAGCCGCGGGCAGCGGCAGGTCGTGACGCGTACACGGTACCCGCGCCGGTCCGCCGCGGGCTCGTGCCGTCGGCAGGAGGCAGAAGTAGCCGGTGAGCAGCAGGGGTTGACGAGTGGGCGATCGCCCCTTCAGAGTGGGCACATGCCCACTAGCCCGCACGGTGAAGTGCATCGGCAACGACAGGTCGCGGAGTCCTTCGGCGCGGACGCCGAACGCTACGACCGGGCCCGGCCCCGGTACCCCGAAGCCATGGTGGAACGGATCGCCGCCGGCGCTCCCGGGAGCCCCGGCAGCGGCGGCCCGGGCGGCCCCGGCAAGCAGGTGCTCGACGTGGGCACCGGCACCGGGATCGCCGCCCGGCAGTTCCAGGCGCTCGGCTGCCGGGTGTCCGGCGTCGAGCCCGACCTGCGACTCGCCGAACTGGCCCGCCGGTTCGGCCTCGCGGTGGACGTGGCGACCTTCGAGGAGTGGGACCCGGCCGGCCGCCGGTACGACGCGGTGGTGGCCGCGCAGGCCTGGCACTGGGTCGACCCGGTCACGGGCGCGGCCAAGGCCGCGCGGATCCTGCGCCCCGGCGGCCGTCTGGCGGCCTTCTGGAACGTCTTCCGCTTCCCGCCCGAGGCGGCGGACGCCATCGCCGAGGTCTGCCGACGGGTGATGCCCGAAGCACCGTTCGACTTCGGCGCGATGCTGACCGGCGCCACGGACGGCTACCAGGTCTTCTTCGCCAAGGCTGCCGAGGGGATCCGCGAGTCCGGCGGCTTCGCGGAGCCGGAGCAGTGGCGCTTCGACTGGGAGTGGACCTACACCCGAGACGCCTGGCTGGACCAGATGCCCACACTGGGCGCCTTCACCCGGCTCCCCCCGGACAGGATGGCCGAGGTACTCGACGGCGCCGGTACCGCCATTGACGCGATGGGTGGCAGCTTCACCATGCACTACGCCACGGTGGCGATCACGGCGGTACGCACCGAGGCCTGACGCTTAACGCCTGACGCCGCACGTCTGAGGCCCGAAGACCACGGCCGCGCCGGGCTTGAGGGGGCGGCCCGGCGCGGCCGTGCGATCACTTGGCGCCGTTCCGCTTGACCTCGTCGCGTACCGCGCGAAGAGAACGGATCGCCGTGATCATCTTCTGAGACAGTGCCGGTACCTGGTCGAAGAGATGCCCCACGACGGCAACACCTCCCGCGACCGAGGTGACGGCAACCGTCACCCAACCTGCCAGTTCCATAGAGCGCCTTTCGAAAGAGGATGATGCGTGGCCGTGGGAGGCCCTCCGGGCTCCCCTCGCCCCCCCAACGGGTCCTCATCGCTCCGGCTCTCCGCAATCCCTCACGCTCGAACGGCAACTACACAACCAGCGGTCTGAGTTGAGCGTACCGACCAGCGGTGCCGCATGTCCTCAGGATCGGGAGGGTGGGTCGTATCGGGGCGAAACTTGCTGGTGGGGCCGGGAACGTCCCGGTTAGCATCCGACGATGACGACGCCCACGGACCAGCCCTTCGACGATGCGGTGCGTCGAGCCGACGTCGGCTGGTTGTCCGGCCGTCTCGACGCGCGGCTCTGCCCGCCGGCCGTCTTCCGACGGCTCATCCGGCACGAGGATCCCCGCCTGCGGTACCTGGGGTTGGTGCTGCTCGACGAACGCGTCACCTCGGGCCGGACGGGCGACGCGTCCGAGACGGCCGAACTCGCGGGACTGCTGCCGGTGTCGGTGGAGGGGTCGCCGGAGTCGCTGCTCGTCCTGGCGCGGCTCCATGAGCGACTGGGCCCGTACGCCCCGGAGTCCCGCCGGCCTGCGTGGCGTACGGCCGAGCTACCGGTACGCGTACGGATCGCCTGGCTGCGCGCCGAGCTCATGAACGAGCCGAAGGTGATCCGGAAGGAGCCGCCGGGCGAACTGCTGTACCAGGCCGTGCGGGAGGCGACCGTCACCCGCGCGCACCGGCCCGCGCACCTCGTCAACGAGCTGGTGGCCAGCGGCGACCCGGTGTTGCGGGCCGAGGCCCTGCGGCTGGCCCGGCAGGGGCTGCACGCCGGTCTGCTGGCTCCCGCACTGGTACGCGGACACGTGATGAGCCTGCTCGGCGCAGGCGCAGGCTCCGGCAGCGCGGAGGTGGTCGCCGCCACACTGGGTGAACTCGCCGAGCCGTGGACGGCGTTGGATTCGCCGCGGCCCGGACTCCTGTCCCCCTTCCTCACCGCCGAGTCGGTGATCGCACGGCCCGAGGCAGCCGATGCCGCACTCACGGCTGCCGCCCATCACGGGCACGGCGGGCTGCTGTGGCAGGTCATCGACGATCCGGACCTGCCGCCCGGACTTCGCCGGCGCGGGATGGAACTGCTCGGCGACCTGGCGGACCGCGGCGACATCGGCCCACTGACGGCCATCGCCGCACAGGACCCCCTGCTGTTCGGCGGGCCTGCGGTGACGTGCCTGCGAGGGCTCCACCGGCGCGGGCACTTCCCGGACGGTGCGCACGTCCCGGCCGTCATCGGCCTCGCGCTGGCCGACCACACGATCGCTCCCCACGAGGTCGCGACGATCCTGTTCACCTGCCGACAGGCGATGTTCCGTGCACTGGTGGACGCGGCCCCCGACGACCCGAGCTGGCCGCGCCGGCTCACCCTGCTGGTCGCCCTGGCCGCACAGGGGACGGGGGAGCTGCCGATCGGGGACGCGATCACACGGGTTCTGCCGTCGGCGCCCGCGCCGGGGCCGTTTCTCGCCGCGATCCGCACGCTGCGCCACACGGATGCCGAAGACGCGGTGATCGCTCTCCTGCCCTCGGCACCCGCCGCGGCCCTGGACGCCCTGGAGGCCATCGGCGGGCACCGGACGGCGGAAGCACTGAGGGAAGGACTCGGCCTGACCGCGGAGGCGGGCGCGGCCGAGGATGTCGGCACGGGCGCGGGCGCAGGCACGGGTCCGGTCGCGGGCACGGTCGTCGGCGCGGCCCCGGGCGTGATCGCGCCGCACCTGCGCGCGGTACGGAACACCGCCCTTGAACTGCTGTGGCACCTCACCCACGATCCGGCACGGCGGCGGGCCCTCCTCGTCCGTCTCGACCCCGCCGATCTGCCCGCCCGCATCGCGGCGGACCTCGGCGGCCCGGACGAGCGGGAACTGGCTCTCCTCCGTTCCCACCTCGACCCGGACCACCCGGTGGCGGCCCTGTGCCGACTGGCCGCCCACGGCAGCGCCGCCACGCTGCCGGCCATCGCCGACCTGCTCCTGCGCGTCGTGGCCGAACTGGCGGCC
Source organism: Streptomyces sp. NPDC001513 (assembly GCF_042894695.1). Classification (NCBI taxonomy): domain Bacteria; kingdom Bacillati; phylum Actinomycetota; class Actinomycetes; order Kitasatosporales; family Streptomycetaceae; genus Streptomyces; species Streptomyces sp. NPDC001513. The sequence continues at coordinate 34,918 of NZ_JBIAVU010000019.1, read as the reverse complement.
TCCCGGGAGTCGGGCGCGGCCGCCCCGCCCCCCGAGCACGGGCAGCCGGCCGGGGAGCCCGCGGTGCCCCAGGAGGTCGTGGACGCCGTACACGGTCTGGGCCGTCGTCTCCACGAGCGAGGCCGCATCAGGCCCGTCTGCCTGCTCGACGCGGCGACCGCACCGGAGGCCGGACACGCACTCGTCGGATCCCTCGCGCTGGATCTGCTGGACCGGCCCGGACTGTCGAGCGGCGAGCAGGCGATCCTGCTCGAACTCCTGCTCCGTGTCCCCTGCCCGAGCACCCGGGCGCGGACGCACTGCCTGCTGCGGCACCGCGACCGGCACGTGCGCAAGCACGTGATCGCGTTGCTCGCCCGCGACGCCACGGGGGACGACGCGCAGGCGTTGTCGGCGACCCTGATCGCGCTGACCACCGCGCAGGACATCCAGACCGTTCGCCAGGCCCTGCTCGCCCTCGGTCACGCGCGGGCCCGCTGGGCCTCCGCCGCGATCGCCGCGTGCCTCGGCCATCCGAACATGAACATCAAGAAGACCGCGGCCGAGGTGCTGGTCCGCGCGGGCACGCCCACGGCCGTACCGACGCTGCTCCACTGGCTCGGACATCACGACAATCCGGGCCTGCGCGGCAAGCTCGTCGAGGCGCTGCGCACCATCCTCGGCGGCGCCTACCTGGCGACCGTCCTCGCCGCCGCCGAACACAGCGAAGACGCCCGCGCCCGCGCACTGCTCCTGGAAGGCCTCGACCGCACCCTGCCGGCGAGCTCGGTCCTCGCCCTGGCCGACCAGGCGCCACAGGTCGCACCCACCCTGCTCGCCCTGGTCGCGGCCGGCCGGGTCGGCCTCGCATCCGGCACGATCGAGGACCTGTCGACGGCCATGGCCACGTACGGGATCAGCACGCCCGCCGTGCCCTGGCCGGCGGCCGGGACCGGAGCGGACCGCGACCTCGGGTCGCTGACGGCCGGGAGCTGGAATCCGGCGGCCGCGCTCCGCATCGCCGAACGGCACGAGCTGCCGCACCCCACCCGGTTGCATGCGCTACGGCCCATGCTGGCGGACTGGCTTCGCCTCGCCGGCTCCGAACCCGCCGCCCGGGGCCGCGTACTGCGACTCACGCTCCGGCTGTGCCCCGCCCCGTGGACGACCGAGGAACTGGCGGCCTTCGCCCGATCCGCCACGGTCCTCCTGGACGCCCTCGCCGAGGCCGCGGCCGGGGACCGGGCCGAACTGATCGCCGTACTCGAAGCGGTCGCGCCGACTCTGCCGGCCGTGGAGAGGTCGACCGCCGCCGACGCGGTACGCGCGCTGCCCGCCGTACCCGCGGGAAACCGGTCCACCCTGCCGCTGCTCCGCGGCCTCGGCGCGGTGCTCGTCCGCGCCGACCTCGACCAGGCCCTCGCCGCGGCCCGGCTGGACGCCCAGCCCGGGCAGGCCGAAACCGCCGTGCTACGGGACGCGTTCGGGGACCGGCCATCCGCCGCGGCCACGCATCCGGACGCGACGTGGCGAACGGCACTGGAGGCCGCGACCCGCACACCGAGCACCCTCCGGGCCTTCCGCCACCACCCCCTGGCACCCGGCTCCAGGGACCAACTGACCGAACTGATCGAGGTCTACGCTCCCGCCGGCCCTGAGGTCCGGGCCGCCCTCGTCGACTGGATGGAGGACCTCCAGCCCCTCGACGCACCACCCTGGACCATCACCGAGACCGCCCACATGCCGGCGCCCCGGCCGCGGACCGTGCACGAGGACGACCTCGACCAGCCCCGCTCGACCGCCCTGCGGGAGCGCCTGCTGGCCATGCTGCGGGCATCCGCTCCGGACCGTCGGCGCGCCGCGGCCCTGGCGCTCCTGGAGTGGCCCGAGCCCGAGGCGCGGCTTCCGGTGCTCCGGGCGTTTCTGCGAGGCAGCGTCGACATACCCGCCAGTGCCGACCTGGCCCGCACCCTGAACACCATCGACGGGACGGAACTCCGCGCGGACGGCGTCCTGCACGAGCGGGTGGCCCGCGCGGCGGAGCGGCTGGCCCCGTGCGACCTGGAACCGCTGGTCCCACTGCTGCTGGAAGGGTGGGAGCACGACCGGCCGTCCGGCAGGGCGGCGGCCGCGCAGGCGCTGCGCAGCGTCCCCGCCGACGTCCTGGCGGAACACCTCGCCGACCGCCTCGACTCCGGTGCCTGGGGCTTCCTCGACCTGCTCTGCGGACGTCCCCTGCTGCGCACCCCCGCACTGGCGCGGACCTGCCGGCGGCTGCGCGCGGAAGGACGCGAGGACCTCGCGGACGGACTGCTCCTCGTGGACGGTCCGCTGCGCCACCCGGACGCCGCCCGGCAGGACGCCGCCGCCCTGACGGCCCTCCGCGACCGCACCCCGCCGGAACCCTCGCAACCCCCTTCCCTCCAGGCCCTGTTGACCCTGGCCCGTACCGGCAGCCCGGCTGAGATCCACCAGGCACTCAACCGGCTCACCGAGGAACACACGGGCCCGGGCCCCCATGAGGACCCCGCCCTGCGCGACCTGATCGGCGCGTTGCTGCACCACCCCAAGCCCGGGATCCGCCTGCACGCCCACCGCACCTCGCGCGCCCTGCTGGACCGCCAGACCTACCTGCACCACACCTCGCTCCTCCTGGACGACCCCCAGCCCGACCTCGTCCGCATGGCGATCCGCACCCTCAGCCACGCCACCTGGCCACCCGCCGTCCCGGCGATGGCCGCCCTCCTGGAGCACCCCCACCCCACCATCCGCACAACCGCGACCGAAGCCCTCAAAACCCTGGGCGCAGCGGCCATCCCCACCCTCAAACACGCCGCCACCCACGCCCGCCCCGACAAACGCCCCCTCTACACAGCACTCCTCCACCACATCACGACCACCGGTTCCGCGTAGCGCCGGTTCACCCCCACCGAGGTCGGCAGGAGGCCGCGCCTTCGCGGAGGAGCGGGCCGACGAACTGCCGTAGCGGCACGTCGAGTCAGGAGCGGCCATGGTTCGGCAATCCCGGTACGCCCGGGCCGGACGCGGCATGGCCGGGCGCCCGTACCGGCCCGGGAGGGTTCAGCCCCTGGCGTGCTGGTGGAGCGTGGCTGCCAGGAGATGGGAGTCGAGCAGGGAGACGTCAGCCGTCCTGTCCGCCCGTGCGAAACCGGCCAGCATGCGCTTGGTCAGGACGAGTGCTTCGGGCGAGCGTCGCACGAGAGGCCTCGTCCAGGAATCGATCACCTTGTCCAACTGGGCGAGGGGGGCGGTCCGGTGGAGCAGGCCGATGCGGTGGGCCGTGTCGGCGTCGAAGACGTCGCAGGTGAGCATGAGCTCGCGAATCCTGGAGGCGCCGGCCTCGGAGACCAGGCGTCCCATCGCCCCGCCCCACGCCGGCGGTAGCCCGATGCCGACCTCCGGCATGCGAAAGCGGCTGGTGTCCGCACCGGCGCGCAGATCGCAGAAGGAGGCGAGGGCGAGACCCGCGCCGATGACCCGCCCGTGCAGCCGGGCGATGGTGACCGCGTGGGTGTTCTCCAGGGCCTGGCACAGCCGGTGCGCCTTGTCGGCGATGCGCCGCAGGCCCACTCCGGACGGATCGGCGGCCAGCGCCTCCTGGTACTCGTTGCGGTCGGCACCCAGGCAGAAGTCCGTACCCAGTGACGACAGCGTCAGGATCCGGACGTCGGGTCTCTCGTGGAGGTCGTCGAGCAGGGCGATGAGGTCGTCGAGGACCGCGGTGTCCAAGGTGTCGTCCTGCCCCCAGGGGTTGAGGCGGACGTGGAGCACGGGGCCGTCCTGCTCGGTGCGTATCGCCTTGGGAGCGGGCCACGCGCGTGCGGGGGCGGGGGCGGGGGCGGCGGGGACGGGAGTGGGGGCCGATTCGGTCATGCGAGGGCTACGTCCAGATTCAGCAGTCGCCGGAACGCCACACGGGGCGCCATGGACGGGGGGCGTACGAGGGTGAGGCGGGGGAGGCGCCGGATCAGCTGGCGGAGCAGGGTCTGGGCCTCGAGGCGCGCCAGCGGCGCGCCGAGGCAGTAGTGGATGCCGCCACTGAACGCGAGGTGCGCGGCCGTGCGTTCGGGGTCGAACCGGTCCGGGTCGCCGTGTCGGGCCGGGTCCCGGTGCGCCGCTCCGATCATGAGGTGGACCATCTCGTCGCGCCGGATCTCGATGCCTCCCAGCACGGAGTCCTGCGATGCGACCCTGCTGATCACGTGGGTGGGCGGGTCGTAGCGAAGCGTTTCCTCGACGAACCCGGGTACGAGGTCCGGGTTGTCGGCGACCATGTCCCAGCGCTCCGGGCTTTCGACGAGCCGGAGCGTCATCGTCGAGAGGAGGGTCGCGGTGGTTTCCAGGGCGGCCAGCAGGACGAACAACACGAGGAAGTAGACTGCCTCGTCGGCCTTGTCCTGGTCGGGCTCGATCGCGTCCCACGTCTGGATCCACCGGGTGACGGGGTCATCGCCGGGGTGGGAGCGCCGATCACGCACCAGCTCCATGAAGTAGGTGCGCAGTTCCGCCGTGGCCTCGTCGGACAGGGCCAGTTGGCTGGCCGACGGCAGCAGCTCCTGGGTGAAGACCTGATCGTGCGTCAACTGGCGGAGTCTGGGCCAGTCGGCCTTCGGCAGACCCAGCCATTCCCCTATGGTGGCGACCGGCAGCTCCTCGCAGACAAGCTCCGAGAAGTCCGCCTCGCCGGTGCGTATTCGTTCCGTGAAGGAGTCGAGGAGCTGATCCGCGGACCGGCTCACCGTGCGGCCGATGCGTTCCACCGTGCCACGGTCGAACGTGCCGGCCGCTCGTCTCACCTTGGTGTGGTCGGGGGTGTTGAGCGCGGCGAGCGTGTTGCTCATCTCCCGTGAGGAGGGCGCGTTCCAGCGCGTCCCGAGCCCTTGGCGCTCCCGCCATTCCCGGTCGGGCTCCAGCCATTGGCGGCTGCGCAGGACCTGATCGCAGGCAGCGAAGCCCGTCACGGCGAAGCCGCCCCAGGGGGCGGGCACCACCTCGCCACGGGCGAGGAGTTCGGCGTAGATCGGGAAGGGGTCGGCCTGCCCTCCGGCCGTCCGCAGACGGGAGAAGAGGGAGGCGGACGCCCGGCGGTCATACGACGGAGTTGTGGCGACGCCCATGACGGCGGCTCCTTTCTGAGAATCAGCCGCCATGCATACCCGCATGATCATTAGAGCATCCCCTACCACTGGGTACTCACGGGGTTATTAGAATCACACTTGCCTCACTCGCCCCTGGTCCAGGCCAGGAAGCGGCTGAACAGGCCGCCCTTGGGCTGTGGCGTGAAACCGGCCTTCGCACGCGAGGGTCCGGCGCCGGCGGGTGAGGAGGCGGCAGTCTGCTGCTGGGGCGTCTGACCCGCGTTCGATCCGGACGATCCGGACGCCCCGGCCGACCCGGCTGCCTGGGCAACGGCCCGCGGGGAGAAGCGGATCGGGAGGGTGACCAGCGAGCGGCTCCACGGGCTCGGCGCCCAGGTGAGGGCCTTGAACGGGACGCGCAGCTCGACGTCGGGCAGCTGGTTGAGCAGGGTCTCGACGGCCGTCACGGCGATCATGAAGGCCGGGTCCTTGGCGGGGCAGGCGTGCGGGCCGGCTCCGAACGCCAAGTGCGCCTTGGCGCTGAGCTGTTCGCGGTGTTGGGTCAGCTTCGGGTCGGTGTTGGCCGCGGCGAACGAGACGAGGACCGGGTCGTTGGCCCGAAGCAGCCTGCCGCCGAGCTCGATGTCGTGAGTCGGGTAGTGCGCCGCGTAGTTGGCGATCGGCGCGTAGTTCCAGAGCGTCTGGGAGATGGCCTCCTCGACAGGGAGGCCGACCTGCCAGTCCTCACCCAGGTACAGGGCGCTGCTGGTGCCGATGGTCGCGGCCAGCGGCGCGGTGCCACCGGAGAGCAGCGTGACCAGCTGGTGCAGCACCTCCTCGTCGCTCAGCTGGGCCGAGTGCTCCATCAGACGCGTGGTCAGGTCGTCCGTCGGGCGCCGCCGCTTGAGGGCGATCAGCTCGGTGAGCGCCCCGCCGAGCACCTCGTCGGCCCCGGGGGTTCCCTCGAAGATGCCGCTGATACCGGCGATCACGCGGTCGCCGATCTCGGGCGGGCAGCCGAACAGGTCGCTGAAGACCAGCAGGGGCAGCGGCTGGGCGTACTCGGCCATCAGCTCCGCCTGGCCGAGGACGTCGGTACTGAACTGGCTGATCAGGTAGTTGGCGGACTGCTGCGTCTGCCGGATGAGCTGGTGCTCGTTGACCGTGGCGAGACTGTCGGTGACGGCGCGGCGCAGCCGGGCATGTGCCGCACCGTCGCTGAAGAGCGCGTTGGGGCGGTAGCCCATCATGGGCAGTGCCGGGCTGTCGGCCGGGACGCGCCCTTCGTTGAGGGCGTTCCAGCGGCGGGAGTCGCGCACGAAGGAGGCGGGGTTCTGCAGGACGTACAGCGCCGCGTCGTAGCTCGTGACGAGCTCGGCCTGGACGTCCGGGGCGATGTCCACGGGCGCGCTGTGACCGAAGGAACGCAGCTGTGCGTAGTGGCTGTCGGGGTCGGCTCCGAACGAGGGGCCGTACATCCGGACGTTCCCGTGCGCGGGGCAGCCGGGGGGTATCTCCTGCGTTTCACGTGGCTGTTGCATTCCTGCGCTCCTAGCCGAGTTGGGACATGAGGTGTTGCACGAGGGTGATGAGGGCCTGCGCCGAGGAGGTCTCGTCCCGTACGTCGCACTCCACGATGGGGGTCTCGGCGGTGAGGTTCAGGGCCTCGCGCACCTCGTCGAGCGGGTAGTGCGTGGTGCCCTCGAAGTGGTTCACGGCGATGGCGTAGGTCAGGCCGAAACGCTCGACGAGGTCCAGGATGGGGAAGGACTCGTGCAGGCGCTCCGGGTCGACGAGGACCAGTGCGCCCAGAGCGCCCCGGGAGAGCTCCTCCCACATCTCCTTGAAGCGTTCCTGGCCGGGCGTTCCGAAGAGGTAGAGCACCAGGGTGTCGCTCAGGGTGAGCCGGCCGAAGTCCATGGCGACGGTGGTGGTCTTCTTGTCGGGCGTGCCCGACAGGTCGTCGAAGCCCACGCTGGCTTCGGTGATCTCCTCCTCGGTCCGCAGCGGCTCGATCTCGGAGAGACTGCCGATGCAGGTGGTCTTGCCGACCCCGAAGTGCCCCACTATGAGGATCTTCACCGCGTGGGAGACGTGTGGATCCAGGTACACGCGCTACGCTCCGAATCGATTCTTCAGGCCCTCGAGCACGGCGCTGACCAGTTCTCTGTCGACACGTTCGGCGCGCGGGATCGGTGTCCTCGCGAGGATGAGACCGTCCTCCTCCAACTGCGCCAGCAGGATGCGGACGATGCCCAGGGGCAGGTGCGTGTGCCCCGCCACCTCGGCCACGGATAGGAAGCCGTCCGCGACCAGGTCCATGACCTGCCCCGCTTCCGGGGACAGCGTGCGCGCCGCGACCTGTTCGTTCTCCGCCGCCATCGTCACGAGCGTCGTGTGCTCGTACTCGTGGTCGGGGGGCAGAGCTCGTCCGTTCGTGATCACGAAGAGGGGGACTAAGGGAGACGTCAGTTCCAGCTCGTCATCCTGTTCGAACCCATCACGCATGGTCAGTCGCCTTCCCCGGTGTCGCCGCCGAGGTCAGTCCGGGAACCACCTCGTGCAGACGCGTGGTGAACTGTTCTATGTCGCAATCGTGTTCGGCGGCAGCGGCCAGAAAGGCATCGGGTCCGGCCGCCATCAGGAAGATCCAGCCGTGCTGGAACTCGATGACCGTCTGACGCCATTCCGCGTCCTCGACGACCCCCGCGAACTGGGACGTGACCCTGCTGTAGGCGTGGATGCCCGTCATGGCCGCGGAGACCGTGTCCGCGAGGTCGCGGCTCATCCCGTTGGTCGCCCCGCGGGGAAGGCCGTCCGAGCCCAGCAGCACGGCGTGGCGCGCGCCCTTGACCTCGGACATCACCTGGTCCAGCTCGCCCAGGGAGAACCCCGCGTCACCGGAGCTCTGCTGCCGGGGGGCGTTCCCCCGGGGACCTCCGGCGTCCTCGGCGCTCACCCGCGGCGGCGAGGTGAGGTTGTTGCCCAGTCTCGCGACGAGGCGGTGCATGCGGAAGGAGATCTGCTGCATGTCCACATCGGGCGCGGCCGCGGCGGCGAGGTACGAGCCCTGCCCTGCCCCGATCAGGAAGATCCAGCCATGAGAGAACTCGATGACGGTCTGGTTCCACTGCCGGTCGTCTTCCGGCCCGGCGAAGTGGGCCGTCGCCCGGCTGAGCGACTGCATCCCGGCCATGGCCGCGGAGATGGTGCGCACGTCCTTCTCGGCCAGGCCTTCGGTCGCGCCGCGAGGAAGGCCGTCCGCGGACAGCAGGACGGCGTGCCGTGCATGGGGCACGTTGTGCACGATGTCCTCGAGCATCCACGACAGGTCTGCGGTCATGCCTCTTCGGGCCCTTCGGACGAGGTGGGGTCAAGATTGCGGCCGGAGAGCGTGCCGCGCTGGAAGGCCCCCAGGCTGCGCCCGGAAGCGCGGCCCGTCTCTCCCGCGATCCGTGGCGCCGGCGAGGTGGAGTCGGGATCGGGGACGCTCGCGATGGGCGCCTGGCGTGCGCCGCGCTTGGGCAGACCGTGCATCGTGCGCGACGTCGCGCTCGGGGGCCTGCTCTCGGTGACGCGCCGGATGTCGCTGACCGGAGCCTCCGGGGCGGGCGGCATCTCCTCCATGGTCCACAGCTCCTCGGGCAAGAGGACGACGGCCCTGACGCCGCCGTATCGGGAGACCCCGGTGACGTCGGCCTTGAAGCCGTGCTGACGCGCGATCAGGCCGATGACCGGGAAGCCGAACTTCGGCTGAGTGCCGAGCTGCGACAGCCGGGGGGCGACTTCTCCGGAGAGCAGCGCGGTCGCCCGCTGGCGCTCTTCGTCGTTCATGCTGACACCGGCGTCGTCGATGACGATGCACAGGTTGTTCTGGACGCGCTGGAAGGTCACTTCGATCGGTGCGTCGTGCTGCGAGAAGCTGGCGGCGTTGTCCAGCAGCTCGGCCACGGCGAGGGCGACGGGCGCGACCGCGGACGCCTTCAGGGCGAGACTGGTCTGCTGCATGACGGCGACCCGGTGGAAGTTGCGGATCTGGCCCTGGGCATTGCGCACCACGTCGTAGACGCTGGCGGGCCTGTTGCGGCGGCCGAGCGGCGCACCGCACATGACGGCGATGCCCTGAGCCTTGCGCGCCATCTGGGCGTTGGCGTGGTTGACGTCCAACAGGTCGCTGAGGACGGCGTGTCCGCCGTACTTGCGCTGGATGCCGTCCAGAAGCGTCGTCTGCTCGGCCGCGAGGCTCTGCAGGAGGCTGGCGGCACCCTTGAGGACGGCCTTGGTGTTCTCCTCCGCCGCTTCCTTGGCTTCGCGGAGCGTGGCGTCCTGCTCGTACCGGATCCTCTGCAGCTCGGCGTGCGACGCGCGCAGGTGGCCGTCTGCCGTGAGGAGCTGGTGCCTCAGCTCGGCCTCGCTGTGCTTCTTCTTCGCCTCCAGCGCTCTGTTGCGGGCGACGAGTGCCACGACCGCGACAACGGCTATCGCCGCCACCGCAACCAAGCACCACACAAGTGCGTCTCGATTCATGGAAACCTTTCCCGGCGCATGGCATGCGGACGGCTGCAGATACACCTCGCGAGGCCCCGCAACACAGCTGATCGGCACGGCCCGCCCGCTGTTAGGCGGAGAGCATGCGCCGATCACACATCAGCATCTGCGTCAAATTGGATCAAGATCACAGATGTCGGGATGCTATCACCGGATCTTCGCCCCCTCGGACGCCTGCTATGGCGTCAGATCCGGCCAACCCGGGTGTCACAGCAGCGGGTTGACAAGGCCTTTCAGTCCCGCATCTGCTACCGGCCACCCCTCTTGCTAACGATTCGTCAAGCAGTTCTTCACGAAAGGAGTGGCAATCTCTCACATCGATCCGGGAGACCGCCAACCGCCCCCTGGACGGGCCTCATCGGTGGCTGGCGAAGACCTGTTCACGGGGTGCCGGGTGTGTGTGAGGTATTGCCCATATGTGTGGACATCACTTGAGGATCGGATCGCGGGATCCGAGTGGCGGCGGTTCGAGCTGTCCTGACGTTCGCAAGGGCGAAGTTGATGGGCTTTTGATGAGCCGCCTACAGCCTGTCGTGCTTCTTGGCGATGACGTACAGGCTTGTACAGACGGTCGGCACGCCGGTCGCCACCACGCCGGCCAAGGCCTTGCCCCTGTCGACGCACGGGCGCCGGTGCTCCTCGGGCGGCCTTCCGGTTCATTCGACGGTCAGCCGATGGAACAGATCTTCGTGAGAATCCCCGTGCCGACGGCTCTGGCGTGATCGAGCCGTTCCTGGTTCACGGCGATCCGTTCCTGGCTTACGGCGATGAGCTCCCTGCACGCGCCGCCCGCGGTGGTGGTCGGCCCGAGGGTGTCGCACACGGCAGGGCGGAGCCACTTCGCGGCGGCCCGTACGGAAGCCGGTCAGCCGGCGAAGCCCGGGACCACCAGGCCGGACTCGTAGGCGATCACCACCGCATGGGTCCGGTTCTGCGCGCCGAGCTTGGTCAGCACATTCCCGACGTGCGTCTTGGCCGTCTCCAGGCTCACCGTGAGGGACTCCGCGATCTCCGGATTGGAGAGTCCCGTGGCCATCAGGCGCAGCACCTCCTCCTCCCGGCCGGTGAGGGCGGCCCGCGGCAGGGCCTCTGCGGAGCCCAGCGGGCGGGGGGCGACCATGCGGCCCAGTGCGGCCGGGAAGAGCACCGCTTCGCCCGCCGCCACCACCCGGACCGCCTCGGCGATCCGGCGGACCGGGAGGCGCTTGAGGACGAAGCCGCTGGCGCCCGCGCTGAGGGCGGCGGTGACGTAGCCGTCGTTCTCGAAGGTGGTGATCACCACGACCTTCGGCGGTTCGGCCGCTTCGGCAAGGAGCCGGCGGGTGGCCTCGATCCCGTTGAGACGCGGCATCCGGACGTCCATCAGGACCACGTCCGGGCGCAGGAGCCTCGCCCGTTCGACCGCCTCGACCCCGTCGGCGGCCTCGCCGACCACCGTGATCCCCGGCTGCGCGGCGAGCAGCAGGCGCAGGCCGCTGCGGGTGACCTCGTCGTCGTCCGCGATCAGGAGGGTGACGCAGGGGCTGATGGCGGAAGGGCTGCTTTGGGAAGGTCCGGTGACGGAAGGCAGGGCCGTGCCGTCGCCCGCGTCGGATCCGTTCACGCCGACACCTGTGCCGGCAGCCGGCAGGTCAGCCGCCAGTGCTGCGTCCCGTCCGGGCCGGACCGGAACTCACCGTGCAGCAGTTTGACGCGCTCGGCCAGTCCGGGCAGACCGTGGCCGGAGGTCGGGAAGGTATCCGGGCCCGGTCGCGTCCGTGCCCCGGTCCGGTTGACCACCGTGAGATCCAGTCCGTCCGGTCCGGCCGCCACCCGGACCTCGATGGGGCCGCCCGCCCCGTGGCGCAGCGCGTTCGTCAGCCCCTCCTGGAGAATCCGGTACGCCGCCCGGGAGAGCGTCCCCTGCACCTGTGCCAGCGGACCCGACAGCTCAGGTTCCACCACCGCCCCCGCGTGCCGCAGGCGGTCCAGCAGCTCGGGGAGGTCGGCCAGGGTCCGGGTCGGCGCCGTCCCAGACTGTTCCTCGCGGAGCACTCCGAGTACGTAGTCCAGGTCCTCCAGCGCGGCCCGCGTCGACTCCTCGATGCTGCGCATGGCGGCCCGCGCCGCCTCCGGGTCGGCGGAGAGCACCTCGCCGGCCACCGCCGCCTGGATGGTGGCCGCCGTCAATGTGTGCCCGATCGAATCGTGCAACTCGTGCGCGATCCGGTTGCGTTCGGCCAGCAGCAGTTCCCGTTCGGCGGCCAGCGCGAGCCGTTCGGCTGCCGACGGTCCCAACAGCCGTGGCGCCGACCACCGCAGGGTCTTCGTGACCAGTACGCAGACGGCCGCCGCCAGCAGGATGCACACGGCCGCCACCACCCAGCTGCTCCACCCGTCCGACACCCGGACCGACGTGCCGAACAGACTCGCCCGCGCCTCTCCGCCGAGCCAGTTCCCCGGCAGGGAGACGCCCATGAGGAACAGCACCCCGCTCGCCAGCGCCCCCGCCCACCCGACGGCCACGTACAGCACCAGCCAGAGCGGGGTCCGCCAGCGGTCGAGGCCGGGAGAACCGGAAGTCCGGCGACCGGCCACCGGATTCGGCAGCGGCACCCGCAGCAGCCGGCGGGCGGACACGACCAGCGCCCGCCGTACGGGCCGCGCCAGTCCGGCCACGCCGACCAGTACCGCCCAGACCAGCAGGACCAGGACGATCTGCACGCTCTCGGGAGCGGATCGCCACGACAGCGCCGGCAACAGGGCGAAAGGCAGCAGCGGAAGGCTCGCCAAAGCGCCGCAATAGGCGAAGAGCGCACCCGAATACGTGGAGCCGCGCAGCAGCGGCCGAATTCCCCTGATCATGATCGCCAGTATCGCCGGGCAGCGCACCGGCAGCCTCCCCCGATCGGGGGAGTGATTTCTCCCGCCTTCCCGCGATGCGTTCAGAGGGCCCTGGAAACCAGGATTCGTGCTCCGACCGAACGATTCCCCAGGAGTTGACTCATGCGAACTCAGACCCGGCAGGGCTTTCCTTCCCCGACCCGGCAGCAGCAGGGCGGCGGGCGGCGACGAGCCCTGTCGGCCGCGGCCGCGCTGGTCATCGGCGTCATGACCACGGGCGTCCTCGCCCCGTCCAGCGCCTCCGCCGCTGCCACTGCCAGGCCGGACGCCGTCCAGCGGGCCCTGAACGCGCTGGTGCGCGACGACGGGATGCCCGCCGCGCTGGCGAGCGTCCAGGACCGTGACGGCCGCACCCGCACCTACACCGCAGGAGTCGGCGACCTGGCCACCGGCTCGAAGGTGCCCAGGGACGGCCAGGTACGGATCGGCAGCAACACCAAGACCTTCGTCGCGGTCGTCGTCCTGCAGCTGGTCGGCGAAGGGAAGATCGGCCTCGACACGATGGTGGACACCTACCTGCCCGGACTCGTCCGCGGGGAGGGGATCGACGGACGGCGCATCAAGGTCCGCCACCTCCTCCAGCAGACCAGCGGACTCCCCAACTACAGCAATTACCTCGGGGACGACGTGCGGTACTACACCCCCCGCGAACTGCTCGACACAGCCCTCCGGCACCCGGCCGACTTCGACCCCGGGACGAGCTGGAAGTACAGCAACACCAACTACGTGCTCGCCGGCCTGATCGTCCAGAAGCTCACCGGCCGCCCCCTCGCCGAGGAGATCGACCGGCGCATCATCAAGCGCATCGGGCTGCGCCACACCTACTTCCCCGCCCCCGGTGACGCGAGCATCCGGGAGCCCCACCCCCACGGATACCTCCGCGACGCGGCGGACGGACCGCTGCGCGACATCACGGAGATCGACCCCTCCTGGGGCTGGGCGGCAGGCCAGATGGTCTCCACCAACTCCGACCTCAACCGCTTCTTCGGCGCACTCCTGGCGGGCCAACTCCTGCCCCCGGCCCAGCTCGCCCAGATGCGCTCCACCGTCCCCGCCGAAGCGACCTTCGGCCCCGCCGCCCGCTACGGACTGGGACTCGTCAGCAGGCCGCTGCCGTGCGGCGGCCTCTCCTGGGGCCACGGCGGCAGCTTCCCGGGGTACGAGACCCGGGGCGGCGCCACCGACGACGGCCGTGCCATCAACGTCGCGGTCACCATGCAGCTCACCGACGAGGCCGGCCGGAGAAGTCTCGAACGCGCCGTGGACACCGCCCTGTGCCGCTGAACCCCGCCGGGTGCGTTCCGCGAAAACGACCAATGACCCCGACAAGACGCCGACCCCATCGGCCTCCTGGCCCCGTTCCTCACGACACGGGCGCACCACGAACTCTCACAGCCAGTCGCGCTTCTTGAAGATGACGTACAGGCTCGTGCAGACCACCGCCATCAGCAGGATCGCGAAGGGGTAGCCCGCCGCCCAGTGCAGTTCCGGCATGGTCTCGAAGTTCATGCCGTAGATGGTGCCGACCAGGGTGGGGGCGAAGAGGATCGCGGCCCAGGAGGAGATCTTCTTGATCTCCTCGTTCTGTTCGAAGCCGGCTTCGGCCAGGGCGCGCATTTCGGCGTTCTGCTGTTGGGAGACCAGGGTGGCGTTGACCGTCAGGATTTCGGTGAGGGCCTGGCGGAAGCCGTCGACGCGTTCGCTGGTGTGCGTGACGTGGTCGGCGACGTCGCGGAGGTAGCGCTGGAGTTCCTCGTCCGTGCCGTACTTCGCGAAGCCGGCCATCAGGGCGTGGAGCATGCCGACCAGCGGGCGGGTGGCGCGTTGGAACTCGACCATCTCGCGCGAGAGTTCGTAGATGCGGCGGGAGACCGCCGGGTCGCCGCGGAATACCTCCGTCTCGATCTCGTCGATGTCGGTCTGGACGCCCTCGACGACCGGGGCGTACCCGTCGACCACCGCGTCGAGGATGGCGTACAGGGCGGCCTCCGGGCCGAGCGAGAGGAGCTCCGGGTTCTCCTCCATGCGGTGGCGGACGGAGGAGAGGTCCGGGGCGCCGCCGTGGCGGACCGTGATCAGGAAGTCCGGGCCGACGAAGATGTGCAGCTCGCTGAAGTCGACCTCCTCCTGGACGTCGAGGTAGCGGGCGGCGCGCAGGACGACGAAGAGGGTGTCGCCGTAGCGCTCCAGCTTGGGGCGCTGGTGGGCCTCCAGGGCGTCCTCTACGGCGAGTTCGTGGAGGTCGAACTCCGCGGCGAGGGAGTGCAGTTCGGGCTGGGTGGGCCGGTGGAGGCCGATCCAGGCCATCCCGTCGGGCAGCTCGTGCAGCTGCCGGAAGGTGTCGGCCAGGGTGGTGGGGGAGGCGACCCGGCGGCCGTCGCGGTAGACGGCCGAGTCGATCACGCTGCGGTGGTTCGTGGGAGCGGCGGCCGGCGGTACGGGCTGCGGGGCGGCCGGCGGCCCCGCCGGGGGTGCGGCGGCCGGAGCGGGGCCGCGCCGCCAGGGCGGGCGCTTCGCGGCGGGCGGCGGCGGGGTGCGGCGGTCTGGGCGCTCCGACATCGCAGGTCAGCTCCCGGTCGAGGTGCGTTCAGTGCGGGTTTCGTTCCGGCAAGGGGCAGGGTCAGGGTATCGGGGGGAAAGGGCGTTACGTGCGCAAGGAATGGAGTTGCGGACCGGGGCTGTCCGCAAGGGGGGCTAGCTTGTTGTCATGGCCTCCACGACGACGCATCCCGTACTCGGCACCCGCGCTCTGAACCGTGCCACGCTCGCCCGCCAGCTGCTGCTCAGCCGCGCCGAGATGTCCGCCGAGGGCGCCGTCACCCACCTGCTCGGACTGCAGGCGCAGAACGTCAAGCCGCCCTACTTCCAGCTCCACGCCCGGCTCGCCGGCTTCCGGCCCGCCGAGCTCGCCGGGCTCATGGAGTCCCGCGAGGTCGTCCGGATGGTCACCATGCGCTCCACCATCCACACCCACACCGCGCACGACGCCCTGACCCTGCGCCCCCTCGTCCAGCCCGCCCGCGACCGCGAGGTCACCTACTTCCGCAAGGGGCTCGTCGGCGTGGACCTGGACCGCCTCGCCGAACGCGCACGCGCCTTCGTCGACAGCGCGCCGCGCACCATGGCCGAAATCCGCGAGGAACTGCTCCGCGAGTGGCCCGAGGCCGACCCGCAGTCGCTGTCCGTCGCCGCGCGCTGCCGGCTGCCGCTGGTCCAGGTCACCCCGCGCGGGGTGTGGGGGAGCAGCGGGCAGGTCCGGCTCACCACCGCCGAGAACTGGCTCGGCCGGCCCGCCGGGGCGCCGCAGCCCGTGGACGACGTCGTACTGCGCTACCTCGCGGCCTTCGGGCCCGCCTCCGTCAAGGACATGCAGATCTGGGCCGGCCTCACCCGGCTGCGCGAGGCCTTCGAGCGGCTGCGGCCGGACCTGGCGGTCTTCCGCGACGAGAACGGCGTCGAGCTCTTCGACCTCCCCGACGCGCCCCGCCCCGACCCGGACACCCCGGCGCCGCCCCGCTTCCTCCCCGAGTTCGACAACCTGCTCCTCTCGCACGCCGACCGCACCCGCGTGGTCGCGCCCGAGATCAAGGGCCGTACCTGGACCGGGAACCAGGCCCACTGCACCCTGCTCGTCGACGGGTTCGTCGCCGGGCTGTGGAAGCTGGAGGGGGCGGTGCTCACCGTAGAGCTGTTCGATCGAGCCTCGAAGGCGCAGAAGGAGGAGATCGTCGCCGAGGGGGAGCGGGTGATCGCCGACATGCGGGACGGGGACAGGGGCGGGAACGGGGGCGGTCGCGGGGGCGGTCGCGGGCGCGGGGCCGGCAACGAGGCCGGGCCCGCTGCCGTGGCATCCGTACGCTTCGGAACGACGTCCCGCGGCTGACCCTCGTGCCGGCTGCGGCCGGATCTTCGTCAACGGTCAACTCGCGCCCGGCGTCGTACTGGTGGTCCGTACGGCGGACGCGGCACGATACCTGCCATGACGACCGAAAGTACGCAGAACAGCGGCACCGCCGAGTTCCTCGCCGCGCGGGACTTCCTGCTCGAGCGCCGCGGTGACTACGAGGCCGCCCACAGCGGATTCACCTGGCCCCGCCCCCACCGCTTCAACTGGGCGCTGGACTGGTTCGACCACATCGCCGCCGGCAACGACGCCGACGCCCTGCGCATCGTCGAGGAGGACGGCACCAGCGAGGCGCTCACCTTCGCCGAGCTGGCCGCACGCTCCGGCGCGGCCGCCAACTGGCTGCGCGAGCAGGGCATCGCGCCCGGCGACCGGATCCTCGTCATGCTCGGCAACCAGCGCGAGCTGTGGGAGGTGATGCTCGGCGCGATGAAACTGCGCGCCGTCGTCATCCCCGCCACCCCCCTGCTCGGCCCGGCCGACCTGCGCGACCGCGTCGAGCGCGGCCAGGTGCGCCACGTCATCGTGCGCGCCGAGGACACGGCCAAGTTCGACGAGGTGCCGGGCGGCTACACCCGGATCGCCGCCGGTCCGCAGATCCCGGCCGGCTGGCGGCGGCTCGCGGACATGCGGGGCGCGGACACCGCCTTCACCCCCGAAGGGGAGACCCTCGCCACCGACCCGCTGATGCTGTACTTCACCTCCGGCACCACCGACCGCCCCAAGCTCGTCGAGCACACGCACGCCTCGTACCCCATCGGGCACCTCTCCACCATGTACTGGCTCGGGCTGCGCCCCGGCGACGTGCACCTCAACATCGCCTCGCCCGGCTGGGCCAAGCACGCCTGGTCCAACCTCTTCGCCCCCTGGAACGCCGGCGCCACCGTCTTCGTCCACAACTACACCCGCTTCGACCCCGAGCGGCTGATGGCCGAGATGGACCGGCACGGCGTGACCACCTTCTGCGCCCCGCCCACCGTGTGGCGGATGCTGATCCAGTCCGACCTCACCCGGCTCGCCAGGCCCCCGCGCGAGGCCGTCGCCGCCGGTGAGCCGCTGAACCCGGAGGTCATCGACAAGGTCCGCGAGGCCTGGGGCATCACCATCCGCGACGGCTTCGGCCAGACCGAGACCACCCTCCAGGTCGGCAACTTCCCCGGGGTGCCGGTCAAGCCCGGCTCCATGGGCCGCCCGGCGCCCGGCTACGAGATCGTGCTGCTGGACCCCGTCACCGGCAAGGAGTCCCCGGACGAGGGCGAGCTCTGCGTGAACCTGGGCGCCCGGCCCGCCGGGGTGACCACCGGCTACCGCGACGACCCGGAGCGCACCGCCGAGGCCATGGCGGACGGGCTCTACCGCACCGGCGACATCGCCGCGCGCGACGCCGACGGGTACCTCACCTACGTCGGGCGCTCCGACGACGTCTTCAAGGCCTCCGACTACAAGATCAGCCCGTTCGAGCTGGAGAGCGCCCTGCTGGAGCACGAGGCGGTCGCCGAGGCCGCCGTCGTCCCGGCCCCCGACGAGCTGCGGCTGGCGGTCCCGAAGGCGTACGTCACCCTCGCGGGCGGCTGGGAGCCCGGGCCGGAGACGGCCCGGGTGCTGTTCGAGCACTCCCGCGCGGTGCTGTCCCCGTACAAGAGGATCCGCCGCATCGAGTTCGGCGAGCTCCCGAAGACCGTGTCCGGCAAGATCCGCCGGGTGGAGCTGCGGGAGCTGACCGCGGCCGGCTCGAAGGGGGAGTACGACGAGGCCGACCTGGGCTGAGCCGAGCCCGCACAGCCTCCCGTACGGGAATCCGAGCCCGTGCGGCAAGCCGAGCCCGTACGGGAATCCGCGTCCGCGGGGGAACCGCGGCCGAGTCCTTACGCCGGGAGGTGTGTCTCGATCGCGGCGATGACCTCGGGGGCCTCGGGCTCGGTGCGCGGACGGAAGCGCGCGACGACCTCACCGGCGGGGGAGATCAGGAACTTCTCGAAGTTCCACTGGATGTCCCCCGCCTCGCCCTCCGCGTCCGAGGCCTTCACCAGCTCCCGGTACAGCGGGTGCCGGTTCTCGCCGTTGACCTCGGACTTCTCCAGGATCGGGAAGGTGACGCCGAAGCCGGCCGCGCAGAAGGTCTGGATGTCCTCGGCGTTGCCGGGCTCCTGCTCGCCGAACTGGTTGCAGGGCACGCCGATGACGGTGAAGCCCTTCTCCTCGTACTTGAACTGCAGACGGGCCAGTCCCGAATACTGCGGGGTGAGCCCGCACTGCGAGGCGGTGTTCACCAGGAGGATCGCCTTGCCCTTGTACGCCGCGAGGCTCGTGGGCTCGTCGGACAGGGTGGTCAGCGGGATGTCGTACAGGCTCATCGGGCTCTCCTCGGCAGGCGTAAGAAAGTAAGCAAGTAACGCCTACGAGCTTAAGCGCCCCCCTTGCGGATCATGCCGACGCCCAGGCCGTCGTCCTAGGCCCCCGATCCGACCAGGTCGTCCGCCGGGTCGTTGACCGGCTGCGGCATTCCGGTGAGGTCCATGACGAACAGCGGTATGCCGAGATCGTCCGCGCGGGTGCGGGCGTCCTCCGTGTACCCGGCGAGGGCGAAGTAGACGCTGGTCGCGGAAGCTGTGAGTCCGTTCAGCCAGACGCACTCCACCGCCCGCAGCCCGGCCGGCGCGGTGGTCGGGTCCACCTGGGCGACCAGACCCGGAGCCCGCAGGTCGACGGCCGCGGAGGGGATCGGGCGCGCGTCGGGCTGCCGTACGTCCTGGAAGCCGAGCCAGCGCAGGTACAGCGCGGCCGTGGCCACCGCGTCGCGGGCCGTACGGATGGTCACCGGCCGGAAGGCGGGCCGCGGCAGCGGAGCGGTCGGCGGCAGTGGCACCTGGGCCGGCCGGCCGCCGGCGGTGCGGCCTGCCCCATCCGCGCCGCGCGGATCGGGCCCCGCGTCGTGAGGATCCGGCCCGGGGCCGGACCGGCGGCGGTCCGGGCCGTCCAGGACCGCGCCCCGCCCCGTAGTCGCGCCGTCCCTCTGTACCCCGCCGCCGGCCCGCCCCTGAGCGGCCTCGTCCCCGTCCCCGTCCCCTTCTCCGGAGTCCACGCCCTCCAGCGGGTGGACCGGAATCCGCACCACCGTCCCGCACGATCCGCAGCCCAGCTCGGGCTGCGGCCACTCGCTCTCCCGCCCGCAGGCCGTGCACCGCACCGCCACCCAGCTGTCCGACCAGGTGCGATGCGTCAGCGGCACCGGCGGCGCGGCCAGGTCCAGCGGGGGATGGACCGGGCTTCCGCAGGCGCAGGGGAAGACCGGCGCGGTGTAGCCGTTGTCGCGCAGGCACGCCGGGCAGCGCACCGGTACCGCTTCCGCCATGAGACCTGGACCCCCTCGTCGCTGTGCGTAGGTCCATGCTCCACCACCGGCGACGGCGGGGGCGAGAGCGCACGCCATTTCCGGGGGATTCGGGTCGCCGGATCGGTCATTTGTACAACTCACCGAGCGAGACGCGGCTTTTGGTGGGTTCCGGGGTCCCCTACCGCCTTGACGCCGACGGAGCCGCCACTTAGCTTGTTCCGTATAGCAGAACAAAACTTCCGGATTACGGAAAAGCCTGACCGCCAGACCCGCAGGAGAACCTGATGCCTCGTATGACAGCCGCCGCCGCTGCAGTTGAGATCCTCAAGCTCGAGGGTGTCGAACAAGCGTTCGGCGTGCCCGGTGCTGCGATCAACCCGTTCTACCGCGAGCTCAAGAACGTGGGCGGGATCGCGCACACGCTGGCCCGCCACGTCGAGGGCGCCTCGCACATGGCCGAGGGCTACACGCGGGCCAAGGCGGGCAACATCGGTGTCTGCATCGGCACCTCGGGCCCGGCCGGCACCGACATGATCACCGGCCTGTACTCCGCGATCGCGGACTCGATCCCGATCCTGTGCATCACCGGTCAGGCTCCGGTCTCGAAGCTCCACAAGGAGGACTTCCAGGCCGTCGACATCGCCTCGATCGCCAAGCCCGTCACCAAGAAGGCCACGACCGTCCTGGAGGCCGCGCAGGTTCCCGGCGTGTTCCAGGAGGCCTTCCACCTGATGCGCTCCGGCCGTCCCGGCCCGGTCCTGATCGACCTGCCGATCGACGTCCAGCTGACCGAGATCGAGTTCGACCCCGAGACCTACACGCCGCTGCCGGTCTACAAGCCGCAGGCGTCCCGCGCCCAGGCCGCCAAGGCCCTGCAGTTCCTGCTGGAGTCCGAGCGCCCGCTGATCGTCGCCGGCGGCGGCATCATCAACGCCGACGCCTCCGACCTGCTGGTCGAGTTCGCCGAGCTGACCGGCGTCCCGGTCATCTCCACCCTGATGGGCTGGGGCACCATCCCGGACGACCACGAGCTGGCCGCCGGCATGGTCGGTGTGCAGACCGCCCACCGTTACGGCAACGCGACGTTCCTGGAGTCGGACTTCGTCTTCGGCATCGGCAACCGCTGGGCCAACCGTCACACCGGTTACAACCTCGACGCGTACACCAAGGGCCGCAAGTTCGTCCACGTCGACATCGAGCCCACCCAGCTCGGCAAGATCTTCGCCCCGGACTTCGGCATCGCCTCCGACGCCAAGGTCGCGCTGGAGCTCTTCATCGAGATCGCCAAGGAGCTCAAGGCCGAGGGCAAGCTGCCGGACTTCTCCGCCTGGGCCGCCTCGGCGCAGGAGCGCAAGGCCACCCTGCAGCGCCGTACGCACTTCGACAACATCCCCCTGAAGCCGCAGCGCGTCTACGAGGAGATGAACAAGGTCTTCGGCCCGGAGACCCGCTACGTCACCACCATCGGTCTCTCCCAGATCGCGGCCGCGCAGTTCCTGCACGTCTACCGCCCGCGCCACTGGATCAACTGCGGCCAGGCCGGCCCGCTCGGCTGGACCATCCCGGCCGCGATCGGTGCCGCCACCGCGGACCCGGAGACCCCGATCGTCGCGCTCTCGGGCGACTACGACTTCCAGTTCATGATCGAGGAGCTCGCGGTCGCCGCGCAGCACAAGGTCCCCTACGTCCACGTCCTCGTGAACAACGCCTACCTGGGTCTGATCCGTCAGGCGCAGGGCGGCCTGGGCATCAACTTCGAGGTCAACCTCGAGTTCGAGAACATCAACACCCCCGAGCTGGGTGTCTACGGTGTCGACCACGTCAAGGTCGCCGAGGGCCTGGGCGTCAAGGCGATCCGCGTCACCGACCCGGACAAGCTGGGCGAGGCCTTCGAGGAGGCCAAGAAGCTGGCCCAGGAGTTCCAGGTCCCGGTCGTCGTCGAGGCGATCCTGGAGCGCGTCACCAACATCGCGATGAGCAAGACGGTCGACATGAGCGACGTCACCGAGTTCGAGGAGCTCGCGACCGAGCCGGGCCACGCCCCGACCGCGATCAAGACCCTCAAGGTCTGATCGGAACGCCCCGAGCAGTACGCGACGACCCCCGCCCCTCCGTCAGGAGGAGCGGGGGTCGTTCCGCGTCCGGGGGCCGTTCAAGAGCAGATCCGGAGGGACCTGCCCGCCGGGCAGGGCCTACGCGGGGACGGGGCCGAGCTCCGCGTCCACCGCGCCGGTCAGCAGCGCGCGGGCCCGGTCCAGGGACAGGGAGCCGCTCAGCCAGCGCTCGCTGAGGCCCTCCACCAGGGCGGTGAGCCGCTCGGCGGCGTCCAGCGGCGTGACGTGCAGATCGGCGAGGCCGGCCGCCTGGGCGTCCGAGATGGCCTCCGCCGTGTCCTCGGACCAGGAGCGGGTGGACTCGGCCAGGGTCGCGCGCAGGTCGGTGTCGAAGACGGCGCTGGCCCGGAGCTCGCCCCAGGCGATGCTGTTCTCGCGGACCCGGGGGGTGTCCTGGAGCTCGCTCAGCAGCAGCTGCAGCAGCACCTCGCGGGCGTCCTCGGTGTCCTTGAGGGCCTCTTCGGTGTAGCCGGTGGCGCGGTCGCTGATGAAGGCGAGCGTGCGCTGGACCAGGCCGGCGCGGTCCTTGAAGTGGTAGTAGATCAGCGCGGTGGAGACCCCCGCCTCGGCCGCCAGTTCCTCGACGCGCAGCCCTCTGACGCCGTTGCGCGCGATGACGCGTACGGCTGCTTCCAAGATCAACGCCTGGCGGTCGGCCACTCTTGCCCGCACCTTTCGGTTGGTTGCCGGATACCTCTTGACTGACCTTTCAGTCAGGACTCACCATAGCCCCAACCCGACATCCTGACGTGCCTTTCAGTCTCTTCGATCCTGACTGAAATTTCAGTCAGATCGTTAGTGGTCGTCGGATCGTCCTCATCGCACCGAGGGCGCACCCGCATGAATCAGCGCATGCCCGCCGAATGGGCCGCGCACGAGGCCTGCCTGATGGTCTGGCCGACCCGCGCGTCCTTGTGGGGGCCGGCCTTCGAGGCCGCCAAGCAGCAGTACGCCGCGGTGGCCCGCGCCATCTCCGCGTTCGAGCCCGTGATCATGATCGCCGCGCCCGGACTGGCCGACGAAGCCCGCAGCATCTGCGGCGCGGCCACCGCGGCCACCGCGGCCGACACCGCGGACACTTCCGACGGTCACGGTCACGGTCACGGTCACGGCCACGGCCACGGCATCGAGGTCGTGGAGCTGCCGGCCGACGACTCCTGGCTCCGCGACTCCGGTCCGATCTTCGCCTACGACGAGCACGGAGACCGGGTCGGCGTCGACTTCCGCTTCAACGCCTGGGGGGAGAAGCACTACCCCTGGACCGCCGACGACAAGCTCGCCTCGCTCCTCCTGGACCGGCTCGGCACCCGGCGCGTCCACTCCTCGATGATCCTCGAAGGCGGTGCCATCACCGTCGACGGCCAGGGCACCCTGATCACCACCGAGCAGTGCCTGCTGCACCCCAACCGCAACCCCCGCATGAGCCGCACCGAGATAGAGGACGAGCTGAAGCGCCGCCTCGGCGTCGAGAAGGTCATCTGGCTGCCCTACGGCGGCCTGGAGGACACCGAGACCGACGGCCACGTGGACGGGGTCGCCGCCTACGTGGCCCCCGCCAAGGTGGTCGTCTCCCTCCCCGAGGACCCCGCCCACCCCGACTACGCCCGGATGCGCGCCAACCTCGCCGTCCTGGAGGCCTCGACCGACGCCCGCGGCCGTGCCCTGGAGATCGTCGTCCTCCCGCAGACCACCTACGGGGAGGTCGCGGGGACCCCCGTCGAGGTCGGCTACCTCAACTTCTACCTCGCCAACGGCGGTTGCGTGGTCCCCGTCAGCGGGGGCCCGGAGGACGAGGCCGCCCTCGCCGTCCTCGCCTCCGCACTCCCCGGCCGCACGGTGGTCGGCGTACCGACCCCGGTCCTCGCGTACGGCGGCGGCGGGATCCACTGCATCACCCAGCAACTCCCCGCGCGGCGCGAGGACCTGACGGCATGAGCTACGCACTCCTCACCTCCTACGGCTCCCCGCTCGGCTCCCCGGCCCGCACCGAGCCCGCCGAGCGCGTCCCCCTGCGCGTCGGCCTCGTCCAGATGCGCTGGTACGCCGACGAGCACGAGCACGACGGCCGGCTCCGGGAGGGCGTGGCCCTGGCCGCCGCCGAGGGGGCCACCGTCGTCTGCCTCCCCGAGCTCACCCGCAGCCCGTACTTCTGCACCACCGACGATCCGATGGCGCAGGGCGCGGCGCGCCACCTCGAAGACGTCGAGGACGGACCGACCGTCCGGCTGGCCGCCGAGCTCGCCACGGACCTCGGCATCACCGTGCACGCCTCGCTCTACGAACGCGCCGAGGACGGCGGCCTCGGATACAACACCGCCGTCTGCGTGGCCGCGGACGGCAGGCTGATCGCCCGGACCCGCAAGAACCACATCCCCGCCTTCCCCGGCTACCGCGAGGACCTCTGCTTCCGCCCCGGCGACAGCGGCTTCCCGGTCGTCTCCCACCAGGGCGCCCGCTTCGGCTTCCCGACCTGCTGGGACGAGTGGTTCCCCGAACTCGCCCGCGCCTACGCCCTGAACGGCGCCGAGATCCTCGTCCACCCCACCGCCATCGGCTCCGAGGTGGGCCTGCCGGACTTCGACACCCGGCCCATGTGGGAACACGCCATCAGCGCCAACGGCCTCGCCAACGCCCTGTTCATGATCGTGCCCAACCGCACCGGCACCGAGGGCCGCTCCACCTTCTACGGCTCCTCGTTCATCTCCGACCCCTACGGCCGGGTCGTGCTGCGCGCGCCCCGCGACCGGCCCGCCGTCCTCGTCGCCGATCTCGACCTCGACCAGCGCCGCGACTGGCTGGAGTTCGGCCTGCTGCAGACCCGTCGCCCCGAGCTGTACGGCCGGCTCACCGAGCCCCTCGGACAGCGACTCGGGTAGTGGACCGGGCGGGGGGAACGACAAAGCGCCGAGTCACGGGACCGTCCGTGACTCGGCGCTCTGGTTGTTACCGCCCGACGGTGCGAGGCTGGCGCGACAGGACGTTCGCACCGCCGGGCGGAGTGGGTTGGGGAGGTGGGTTCCTCCGCGTGCAGGGGGCTCTGTGCGTAGCCCCTGTACGGAGAGGATTGGCTGGGACCGTGGCGGTCGGCGACGAGAACTCCGGCTTCGTCTCCCTCAGGTCAAGAGACGGGCCTCGGAACCCATTACCACCGCACTGGCTCGCACGCCCGCCACGGTCCTCGTCCTGCCCTCGCCGCGTACCACCCCTCATCCGGGTCCACGGGTCGGGCTCAGCACCCGGGGCCTGACCTCCCGTCAGGCCCCCGGTACAGCTGTGCGGCTCAGGCGTCGCGCAGGGCGCGCACGGCCTCCTCGACGCGACGGCCGTAGTCGGCGTCCGCGGCGTGGAAGTGAGCCAGGTTCTTCTCGATGACGTCCTCGAGGGTGACCTGAGACAGGCCGCCGGCGATGTTCGCCACCAGACGCTGCTTCTCGGCCTCCGACATCAGGCGGTAGAGCTCACCGGCCTGGAAGAAGTCGTCGTCCTTGGTGTGGGCCGGGGCCTCGTGGGTGCCCGTGTAGCCGGAGACGGCCTTCGGGGCGCCCAGCGCCAGACCGGTCTCGGCCGGACCCTGGTACGAGTTGGGCTCGTAGTTCTTGTCGTGGCGCGAGCCGTTGCGCAGCGCCATGACGCCGTCGCGGCCGTAGTTGTCGGCCTGCGTCGCCTTCGGGGCGTTGACCGGCAGCAGGGTGTGGTTCACACCGAGGCGGTAGCGCTGGGCGTCGGCGTACGCGAAGAGACGGCCCTGGAGCATCTTGTCCGGCGAGGCGGTGATGCCCGGGACGAAGTTGTTCGGGGAGAAGGCGGACTGCTCGACCTCGGCGAAGACGTTGTCCGGGTTGCGGTCGAGGACCAGACGGCCCACGCGCTGCAGCGGGTAGTCGCTGTGCGGCCACACCTTGGTGAGGTCGAACGGGTTGAAGCGGTAGTCCGCGGCCTCGGCGGCGGGCATGATCTGGACGTAGAGGGTCCAGCTCGGGTTCACACCGCGCTCGATCGCCTGGAGCAGGTCGGTCTGGTGCGAGTTCGCGTCCTTGCCGACGAGCTCGGCGGCCTGCTCGCCCGACAGGGAGCGGATGCCCTGGTTCGTCTTGAAGTGGTACTTGACGAAGAAGGCCT
This sequence comes from Streptomyces sp. NPDC001513, assembly GCF_042894695.1. Taxonomy (NCBI): domain Bacteria; kingdom Bacillati; phylum Actinomycetota; class Actinomycetes; order Kitasatosporales; family Streptomycetaceae; genus Streptomyces; species Streptomyces sp. NPDC001513. The sequence goes on along the minus strand of NZ_JBIAVU010000019.1, from coordinate 8,938 downwards.
CGCCCTGCTCGTTCGTCCACTGGTACGTGTGGGAGCCGTAGCCGTTCATGTGACGGTACGACGCCGGGATGCCGCGGTCACCCATCAGCCAGGTGATCTGGTGCGTGGCCTCGGGGGCGTGCGCCCAGAAGTCCCAGACGTTGTCCGGCTCCTGCTTGCCCGTGAAGGGGTCGCGCTTCTGGGAGTGGATGAAGTCGGGGAACTTGATCGGGTCCTTGATGAAGAACACCGGGGTGTTGTTGCCGACGAGGTCGTAGTTGCCCTCTTCGGTGTAGAACTTGAGCGCGAAGCCGCGCGGGTCGCGGACCGCGTCCGCGCCGCCGAGCGAGTCGGCGACGGTGGAGAACCGCAGGAAGGTCTCGGTCTTCTTGCCGACCGTGTTCAGGAACGCGGCGCTGGTGTACGCGGTGACGTCGTCCGTCACCTCGAAGTAGCCGTACGCGGCGGAGCCGCGGGCGTGCACCACGCGCTCCGGGATGCGCTCGCGGTTGAAGCGGGCAAGCTTCTCGAGGAGCTGCTGGTCCTGGACCAGGAGCGGGCCACCGACGCCGGCGGTGGCGGAGTTCTGATTGTCGGCGACCGGGGCGCCGGACTCGGTCGTCAGCGTGCGCTTCGACATGGTGACCTTCCGTACGGGTAACTGCTGACGGAAAGCGTCTTCCGTCATGCGGAACAGCCTAATTTCGGCGGCAACTAAACGTCAACAGTTTGTTGAACGAAGTTGAAAGACGAGTGGTGATCCGGACGGCGCCGGCGCTTGGGCGCGACAGGACAGGTGTCAGCACCGGCGCCATCCGGAGACTCGGATCCCCTGGGAGAGGGGAAGTGCTCAGATCTGAGCGCCGGAGAGGCGCTCGACCGCACGGAGCAGGGCGGAGTGGTCCAGGCCGCCGTCACCCTGGGCGCGCAGCGAGGCGACCAGCTGGGCGACGACCGCGCCGACAGGGAGGGCCGCACCGACGTTGCGGGCGGCGTCGGTGACGATGCCCATGTCCTTGTGGTGCAGGTCGATCCGGAAACCGGGCTTGAAGTCGCGGTTCAGGAAGTTGTCCTTCTTGCGGGTCAGGACCGTGGAGCCGGCCAGACCGCCGTTGAGGACGTCCAGGGCGGCCTGGAGGTTCACGCCCGACTTCTCGAGGAAGACGACGGCCTCGGCGCACGCCTGGATGTTCACCGCGACGATGAGCTGGTTGGCGGCCTTCACCGTCTGGCCGGAGCCGTGCGGGCCGCAGAGGACGATGACCTTGCCGAGCGCCTCGAGGATCGGCAGAGCGGCGTCGAAGTCGGCCTGCTCGCCACCCACCATGATCGACAGGACGGCCTCGATGGCGCCGGCCTCGCCGCCGGACACCGGGGCGTCGATGACGCGGATGCCCTTCTCGGCGGCGTTCTTCGCGAGGTCGACCGAGGTCTGCGGGGTGATCGACGACATGTCGATGATCAGCGCGCCGGACTTCGCGTTCTCGAGGATGCCGTTCGCACCGTAGGAGATGGCCTCGACCTGCGGGGAGGCGGGCACCATCGTGATGATGACGTCGGCGTCCTTGACGGCCTCGGCGATCGAGCCGGCCACGGAGCCGCCGGCGGCGGCCAGGCGGTCCAGCTTGTCCTGCTCCAGGGTGAAGCCGGTGACCGAGTAGCCGGCCTTCAGGAGGTTCTCGGCCATGGGGGAGCCCATGATGCCGAGACCGATCCAGGCAATCGACGGGAGCGCAGCGGGGTTGCTCATGATGAGGGTCCTTCTCTTAATGCTTTGTACGAAAAGTTCGTGACGTGCCTGGCTGATCGCCTGGACTTTGTCCGCCTACTTCGCGGCGCGGGCCTCGGCCGGCAGCCATGCGAAGGACGCGGCAGCGTCGGCGGCCTTGTACTCCAGGCCTACGTAGCCCTCGTATCCGGCCTTCTTCAGCTGGTCGAGCAGCTCCTCGAGGGGCAGCTCGCCGGTGCCGGGGGCACCTCGTCCGGGCTTGTCCGCGATCTGGACGTGCCCGGTCTTGGCGGCGTACTTTTCGATGACCTCGGAGAGGTCCTCATCGTTCATCGCCAGGTGGTACAGGTCGAGCAGGAACTTGGCGTTGCCGAGGCCGGTGGCCTCGTTCACCTTGTCCACGACCTCGATGCCGGCCGGGGCGCTCACCAGCGGGTAGAGCGGCGACTCGGGCTTGTTGAGGGTTTCGATCAGGAGGATCGCGCCGACGCGGTCCGCGGCCCGGGCCGCCACGACCAGGTTCTTCAGCGCGAGCTCGTCCTGTACGGCCGGGTCCACGCCTTCGACGCGGTTGCCGTACAGGGCGTTCAGCGCCTTGCAGCCGACCGAGGCCGCGAAGTCCGCGGCCACGTTGATGTTGGCGTTGAAGCGCTCCGACTCCGCACCGGGAACCGAGACCGCACCGCGGTCCGGGCCCGGCAGTTGGCCGGCGTAGAAGTTCAGGCCCACCAGCTGGGTGCCGGCGTCCTCAAGAGCCTTCTTGAGGGCGTCGAGCTCCTCCTGTGCGGGGGTGGGGGTCTCGATCCAGGGCCACCACAGCTCGACCGCCGTGAAGCCCGCCGCGGCGGCAGCCGCGGGACGCTCCAGGAGCGGGAGTTCCGTGAAGAGGATCGAAAGGTTTACATCGAAGCGCTGGTCCGTGTATCCCATGAGGGGTGTGCGCTCCTTCCGTATTGCGGAAGTTAGTTTCTGCTTGATGGAAGACTGCATCGGGCTTGTCCCGGATGTCAAGTACGGACTGCCGGAAAAACCGGACCGCGGGGTAGCTTGACCGCGTGCGATTGAGAGTGGAGTTCACGACCGAGCCCTTCGACCTCGAAGAGGCTCCTGCCCATGCCGTGGCCGCGCGAGAGGTCATCCAGAAGGCCCGGCTGGACGCGGTGGACGTCGGTCCGTTCGGCAACACCGCCGAGGGCGAGGCCGACCAGGTACTGGCTGCCGTGGGCGCGCTGCTGCGCGATTCCCTGGAGGCCGGAGCCACGCGCGTCTCGCTCCAGGTCAACGTGATCGGGGAGGACACCCCATGACGGAGCCCCGTGACCACCCCTTCGTCACCGCGGTCAAGCCGCTGGTGGACGCCATGGGTGGCGAGCTGATGGATCCGGCCCTGGCGCAGCCCGACGACGTCGTGCTCAGCTGGGAGGGCCAGGACCTGCTGGCCGTGCGCCTGCCGCAGCTCTCGGATTCGCTGGACCACATCCTGGCGGCCCTGGAGCGCCGGCACGGCGTACCGTTGTCGCAGCTCGACCGGAAGTCCAAGCAGGACGTGGTGCGGATATTGGAGGCGCGGGGCGCCTTCTCCGTGCGGCACGGGGTGGAAACGGTCGCGGGCGCCCTGGGCGTAAGCCGCTTCACGGTCTACAACTACCTGAACCGGGATTCCGGCCCCAAAGGCAGCGCCAAGAGCAGCCAAGAGTGAGAGACTGCTGACCCGCAGTGACGAGCCGCCGCCCAATTCACCCGGGCGGCGGCTTTTGTGTACGGGAAGTTTCAACAAAGTGTTGACGCCGTGTTGTCGAGGGCGTTAGCTATGCGCAGCCCGTCAAAGCAACAACAGGCCACGGAGGCCTACCGTGACTTCGAGTCCGACCCCGGGTCTCACCCGGTTCAACGCCTTGGACGACAGCGCGGCCGCGGCCGAGCTGCACGAGGTGTGCGCCAGCTCGGCGTGGGGGAGCAAGCTGCTCGCCCAGCGCCCCTTCACCACCGCGGAATCCCTGTTCGCCGCGAACGAATCCGCCATGGCGGAGCTCACCGCGGACGACCTGGGCGAAGCGATGGGAGGCCACGCGCCGATCGGCCGGCCGAAGCCGGGAGACCCGACCTCCGCCCGCGAGCAGCGTGGCATGGCCGGCGCCTCGGAGGAGCTCAAGAACGAGCTCCTCGAACTGAACCTGGCGTACCAGGAGAAGTTCGGCCACGTCTTCCTCATCTGCGCCACCGGTGCGACCGGTGAGTTCATGCGGGACGCGGTCAAGGTCCGGATCGACAACTCGCCGGAGCGGGAGCGGGAAATCGCCCGCGGCGAGCTCGTCAAGATCAACAAGATCCGCCTGACCCGCCTCGTCGAACGCGTTGAAGGAGAGTGAGACCGATCATGAGCACCGAGACCACCGCGTCGGTGTCCACGCACATCCTGGACACCAGCATCGGCAAGCCCGCCGAGGGCGTCGCCATCTCCCTGTCGGCCCGTACGGGTCTGGACGGCGAGTGGGCGGCCCTGGGCGGCTCCGCCACCGATGCGGACGGGCGCTGCAAGGACCTGCCGGCGCTGCCGGAGGGCACCACCCACGTGCGTCTCGATTTCGAGACCGAGACGTACTTCGAGAAGAAGCAAGCCGAGGCGCAGCAGGACGCCCCCCGCGTAAGGGACAGCGGTGCGTTCTTCCCCGAGGTCACCATCACCTTCGCGGTGAACCCGGGCGAGCACTACCACGTACCGCTGCTGCTCAACCCGTTCGGCTACTCCGTTTACCGAGGGAGCTAGCATGGCCACGATTCTGGGCCAGAACCAGTACGGCAAAGCAGAGAACCGCGTCGTCAAGATCACGCGGGACGGCGACACGCACCACATCAAGGACCTGAACGTCTCGGTCGCCCTCTCCGGCGACATGGACGACGTCCACTACTCCGGCTCGAACGCCAACGTCCTGCCGACGGACACCACCAAGAACACGGTGTACGCGTTCGCCAAGGAGTACGGCATCGAGTCCGCCGAGCAGTTCGGCATCCACCTGGCGCGCTGGTTCGTCAACAGCCAGGAGCCGATCCAGAAGGCGCGCATCCGGATCGAGGAGTACTCCTGGTCCCGGATCGCCACCTCGGACGCCAACTCCAAGTTCATCGGCTCCGACGAGGTGAACCACTCGTTCGTCCGCAACGGCGGCGAGACCCGGGTCACCCAGATCACGTACGACGGCAAGAACTGGGAGGTCATCTCCGGCCTCAAGGACCTCGTCGTCATGAACTCCACGAACTCCGAGTTCTGGGGTTACGTGAAGGACAAGTACACGACCCTGAAGGAAGCGTACGACCGCATCCTCGCCACCCAGGTGTCGGCCCGCTGGCGCTTCAGCTGGTCGGACGACGACCAGCGGATGCCCAACTGGGAGAAGTCCTACGCCGAGACCCGGAAGCACATGCTCCAGGCCTTCGCGGAGACCTACTCCCTCTCGCTGCAGCAGACCCTGTACCAGATGGGTTCGCGCATCATCAACCACCGTTCGGAGATCGACGAGGTCCGCTTCTCGCTCCCGAACAAGCACCACTTCCTCGTGGACCTTGAGCCCTTCGGCCTCAAGAACGACAACGAGGTCTACTTCGCCGCGGACCGCCCGTACGGTCTGATCGAGGCCACTGTTCTCCGGGACGGCGTTGACGCCCGTATCCCCGTGGACATGACCAACCTCTGATGCGGCACGCGCGTCCCGGGGCTCCGCAGTGGCCCCGGGACCGCGCGACACTCTTCAGCTTCCTGAATCGGCACCCGGACGCATCACTCGGGGCGGCAGTACTGTCAGCTGTCAAGGCCCCCGGCTCCGGCACTCAAATCTCCTGGGCCTTGCCGTGCCCATACCGCCACTGAAAGCACGAGGAAGTCCCATGGCAGCATCGGCAGCCCCTGACAGCGCGGTCGAGCGCATCGTCATCGAGAACTGTGCGATCGCGACCGTCGACGCCAACGACACCGAGTACGCCTCGGGGCACATCGTCGTCGCCGGCAACAGGATCGAGTCGATCGGCGCGGGCAAGGCCCCCGAGAACCTCGAGAACGTCGTACGTCGCATCGACGGCACCGGGCACCTCGTGACCCCCGGTCTGGTCAACACGCACCACCACTTCTACCAGTGGATCACGCGTGGTCTGGCCACCGACCACAACCTCTTCAACTGGCTGGTCGCGCTGTACCCGACGTGGGCGCGCATCGACGAGCAGATGACGTACACGGCCGCGCAGGGCTCCCTCGCCGCGATGGCCAAGGGTGGCGTCACCACCGCGATGGACCACCACTACGTCTTCCCCAAGGGCTCCGGCGACCTGTCCGGCTCGATCATCCGCGCCGCGTCCGAGATGGGCGTCCGCTTCACCCTCGCCCGCGGCTCGATGGACCGCAGCGAGAAGGACGGCGGCCTGCCGCCGGACCACGCGGTCGAGACCCTCGAAGGTGCGCTCGCCGACACCGAGGCGACCGTCAAGAAGTTCCACGACGCCTCCTTCGACTCGATGACCCAGGTCGCCGTGGCACCGTGCTCCCCCTTCTCGGTCTCCACCGAGCTGCTGAAGCAGGGCGCCGAGCTGGCGCGCCGGCTGGGCGTGCGCATGCACACGCACGGCTCCGAGACCGTCGAGGAAGAGCAGTTCTGCAAGGAACTGTTCGGCATGGGCCCGACCGACTACTTCGAGTCGACCGGCTGGCTCGGCGAGGACGTGTGGATGGCGCACAGCGTCCACATGAACGACTCCGACATCGCCGCGTTCGCCCGTACCAAGACCGGTGTCGCGCACTGCCCGTCCTCCAACGCCCGTCTGGCCGCCGGCATCGCCCGCGTCCCGGACATGCTCGCCGCCGGCGTCCCGGTCGGCCTCGGCGTGGACGGCACCGCCTCCAACGAGTCCGGTGAGCTACACACCGAGCTGCGCAACGCGCTCCTCATCAACCGCCTGAACCCGGTCCACCGCGAGCGTGCCCTGAACGCGCGCCAGGCCCTGCGCCTGGGTACGTACGGTGGCGCCCAGGTCCTCGGCCGCGCCGACAACATCGGCTCGCTGGAGGTCGGCAAGTGCGCCGACCTGGTGCTGTGGAACCTGAGCACCTTCCTGCACTCCTCGATCGCCGACCCGGTCACCGCGCTGGTCTTCGGTGCGGCCGCCCCGGTGACCGCGTCGTTCGTCAACGGCAAGCAGATCGTCGAGAACAACCGCCTTCTCTTCGCCGACGAGGACGCCATTGCGGTGTCCACCCGGGAAGAGGCCCAGCGCCTGGCGCGGATCTCCGCGCAGGGCTGACCCTCCCCAGCCACCGCTGGGGGGCACCCCAGAAGTCCGGCCGGGGGGGACGGCCCCCGGCCGGCGGTCGCGGACCCGAGCGGGGTCCGCGGCAGCCGTTCCCGGGTAGCGCCTGAGGAAATCCGAAGGCGCCCCGGGGGCGGTGACTCGTGCCACTTGCGCTGCCGCGCGCGCTTCGCGCCATGGCCACGGCACCTCCAGCCCCCGCGGCTGGAAGAACAGCGCGGAACCGGTTTTGGGCGAATCGTTTCTGCACCCCTTGGGACACGCAGTCGCACCACCCACAACTCCATACAGGCTCGACTCGCACTCCTTTCGCACCACCTCCAAGACACCCACGTCCCTGCCGACGTGTTACCCGACCGGAGGAAGCCGTGGCCGCAATGCCCAGGTTTCGCAAAGACGCAGTCGCCGTACCGCAGGTCTCCGGGGAGAAACACCCGGTCGACGAGACCTTGCCTCCGCTGAAAATGTTCACGAGCGGTCTCCAGCACGTGGCCGCGATGTACGCGGGTGTTGTCGCCCCGCCCATGATCGTCGGCCCTGCCGTGGGGCTTTCCGCCACCGAGACCGCCTTCCTGATGGGCGCCTCGCTCTTCACCGCCGGCCTCGCCACCCTCCTCCAGACCCTCGGGTTCTGGAAGATCGGCGCCAAACTCCCCTTCGTCAACGGCGTCTCGTTCGCCGGTGTGACCCCGATGATCGCCATCGGCAAGGGGGAGGGGGACAACGCCATCCCCGTCATCTTCGGCGCGATCATCGTCGCCGGAATCCTCGGCTTCTTCGCCGCCCCCTACTTCGGGAAACTCGTCCGCTTCTTCCCGCCGGTCGTGACGGGCACGGTCATCACCCTCATCGGCGTCTCGCTCCTGCCCGTCGCCTTCAACTGGTCGCAGGGCGGGAACAGCACCGCCGCCGACTACGGCTCGATGAAGAACATCGGCATGGCCGCCGGCACCCTCGTCATCGTCCTGCTGATGCGCAAGTTCCTGCGCGGCTTCCTCCAGCAGATCTCCATCCTGCTCGGCCTGGTCGCGGGCACGCTCATCGCCCTGCCGCTCGGCATGACCAGCTTCGACGCCGTCAGGAACGCGTCCGTGGTCGGCTTCCCGACCCCGTTCCACTTCGGCGCCCCGCAGTTCCAGGTCGCCGCGATCATCTCGATGTGCATCGTCATGCTCGTCTGCATGACCGAGTCCACCGCCGACATCCTGGCGCTGGGCAAGATCGTCGGACGTCCCGCGGACGCGAAGACCATCGAGGGCGGCCTGCGCGCCGACACCCTCGGCAGCGCGCTCAGCCCGCTGTTCAACGGTTTCATGTGCAGCGCCTTCGCCCAGAACATCGGGCTGGTCGCCATGACCAAGGTGCGCAGCCGGTTCGTGGTCGCCGCGGGCGGCGGCATCCTGATCCTGCTGGGCCTGTGCCCGATGGCCGCCTCCGTCATCGGCGTGGTCCCGCTGCCGGTCCTCGGCGGCGCCGGGATCGTCCTCTTCGGGTCGGTCGCCGCCAGCGGCATCCAGACCCTGGCCGGCGCGGCCATGGAGAAGGGCGAGAACGCCCTGATCGTCGCAGCCTCCGTGGGCATCGGCCTGATCCCGATCGCCGCGCCCGACTTCTACCACGCCTTCCCGAAGGACCTGCTGGTCGTCCTCGACTCCGGCATCAGCACCGGCTGCGTGGTGGCCATCCTGCTGAACCTGGCCTTCAACCACCTCGGCGCCAAGAAGGGCGCGGCCTCCGCGGCCGCACCCGAACCGGTGCCGGTGCACTGACCGGCACCGCCGGACCACACGGCGGCGCCGGTACGTACGGCGGTGGGGGCGGGCCCCCCCCCCGGGGGGGGGGGGGCCCCCCCCCCGGGGGGGGCCCGGCCCCCCGGGGGGGGGGGGGGGAGGGGCCCCCCCCCCCCGGGGGCCGGCCGGGCCGGGGCCACACCCCCCG